>WHSZ01000128.1 GCA_009379845.1 Pseudonocardiaceae bacterium
GCAGATGGGGGAGACGTCGCTGGCGAATACGTGCTTGTTGTGCGGATTTCACCACCGACTACTCCACAACAGCCCCTGGCAAGTCCGCATGGCCACCGACGGGAGACCCGAATTCCTCCCACCAGCCGTCATCGACCCGAACGAAAACCCAGACGCAACCCCATCAACACCCCCGCCGCATAACGCGACCAAAGACTCACCGGCGCGGCCAGTCACCCGCGTCCTCCTCACGCCGCAGCCGGGCGCCCACTCTGGTTGAGCATCGAAACCAGCCGCAGCCACGCCGAGCGGAACTGGCGATGCGCATCGGCCGGATCGCAGCGTCTCGCGCTCCTCATCGGACAACACCACCTCGGCCGCCGGCCGACCCCTACCAGGTTGTTCAGGGAAGATGATCGGCGACCCGACGTCCGGCGGGTCGGGCATCCGGATCGCGGCGCGCGGTCGCTGTGAGGATGACGACCAGGACGGCGACCGACACCCAGATGGCGAGCGAGATCCAGCCGGAGCCGAATGCCACGACGGGCCGTCTCGCCGACCGGCAGGTCCTTCCAGTAGCGCAACACCACGACCGCGCGTTCAACGCGGTCGGCGACGCGCCGGGTTGCTCGGTCTCCGCGACCGATTTCGATCACCGGGCAGGACACATCCCTGGCGAACCCGGCCGGTGACGGGAGGACGGTCAGAAACGGGGATGATCGCCGCAGAGTTTGGCGCGCGGGGTGTCCGCGCCGCAGCCTTTCTCCATGGGGCGGACCTCACCGAGTACCCAGGCCGGCAGATGCCGCGCGGTCAGCACCGCTAGCGCGCGGTCCACGTCCTCCGGCGCGATCACCGCGACCATCCCGACGCCCATGTTGAAGGTGCTCTCCATCTCGGCACGCTCAACGCGGCCGCGCCTGGCGATCACCGCGAACACCGGCTCGGGTGTCCACGAGCTCCGATCAAGTTTGGCCACCAGCCCGTGCGGGATCACCCGCGCCACGTTCGCGGCCAGCCCGCCGCCGGTGACGTGCGCGAACGTACGCACCTCCGCCTCCGCGGCGAGCGCGAGGCAATCGCGCGCGTAGATCCGCGTCGGCTCAAGCAACTCCTCGCCGAGCGTGCGGCCGAACTCCTCGACATGCCCGGACAGCGGCATCCGGCCGATGTCCAGCAGCACGCGCCTGGCCAGCGAGTAGCCGTTCGAATGCAGCCCGGACGAGCCCATCCCGATCACCAGGTCGCCAGGGCGTACCCGCTCCGGCCCCAACGCCGCCGAGGCCTCAACCACGCCGACGCCGGTCGCGGACAGGTCGTACGCGTCGTCGGCCATCAGCCCTGGATGCTCGGCCGTCTCCCCGCCGAGCAGCGCGCAACCGGCTCGCACGCAGCCTTCCGCGATGCCGGAAACCAGCGCCTCGACCTTCTCCGGCACGACCCGCCCCATCGCGATGTAGTCCTGCAGGAACAGCGGCTCCGCCCCGCAGACAACGAGATCGTCGGCAACCATCGCGACCAGATCGATGCCAACCGTGTCGTGCACGTCCAGGGCCTGCGCGACGGCGACCTTGGTGCCAACGCCATCTGTGGAGGAGGCGAGCACCGGTTCGGTCCAGCGGTCTAGCTTCAGCTGGAACAGCCCGGCGAAACCGCCGACTCCGCCGAGCACCTCGGGGCGCCCGGCCTTTTCCGCCAACGGTTTGAGCCGCTCGACCGCCTGCTCACCAGCGGCGATGTCAACACCCGCGGAAGCGTACGTCGCCTTTTCCGGTGGCGTGGTCACTTCTCGAGTCTCCAAGTCATGCAACCGTGCCTTGCGCGCCACGTGGCGCGGAGGCTGCGCGGCGAATCAGGGTCGCTGCACCGCGTCCTGGGCACCGTACCCCGTCAGCGGCAGTACCGGCTCCGGATCCGCGAGCCCCTCGAGCAGATGCTTACCGATCAGCTCGTCCTCGGGCAATGGGATCGGGTACTCGCCGTCGAAACAAGCCGCGCACAACCGGCTACGTGGTTGATCGGAGGCCGCGACCAAGCCGTCAAGGGAGATGTAACCGAGGGTGTCGGCGCCGATGGATCGCCGGATCCCCTCGATGTCCGCGCCGTTCGCCACCAGCTCGGCCCGCGAGGCGAAGTCGATGCCGTAGAAACACGGCCAGCGCACTGGCGGCGACGCGATCCGCACGTGCACCTCGAGCGCCCCGGCCTCGCGCAACATCCGCACCAGCGCACGCTGGGTGTTGCCGCGCACGATGGAATCGTCCACCACGACAAGCCGCTTGCCGCGGATCACGTCACGCAGCGGGTTGAGCTTCAACCGGATGCCCAGCTGCCGGATGGTCTGGGACGGCTCGATGAACGTGCGCCCGACGTACGAGTTCTTCACCAGCCCCGAGCCATACGCGATGCCGGACGACTGCGCGTAGCCGATCGCCGCGGGGGTACCGGACTCCGGCACCGGGATCACCAGATCCGCCTCCGCCGGGTGCTCGTCGGCGAGCCGCTTGCCGATGTCCACCCGCGCCGCGTGCACCGAACGCCCGCCGATCGTGGTGTCCGGGCGGGCGAGGTAGACGTACTCGAACACGCATCCCTTCGGCTGCGGGCTGGCGAACCGCGAGGAGCGCAGCCCGTTCTCGTCGATCGCCAGCAGCTCGCCCGGCTCCACCTCGCGCACGAACGAGGCGCCCACGATGTCCAGCGCCGCCGTCTCGCTGGCCACCACCCAGCCGCGCTCGAGGCGGCCGAGCACCAGCGGGCGCACCCCGTGCGCGTCGCGCGCCGCGTACAGCGTGGTCTCGTCGGCGAACGTGAAGCAGAACGCGCCGCGCAGCGTCGGCAGCAGATCCAGGGCGGCCTGCTCGAGGCCGATGTCCACGGCCGTGGCCGCCAGCAGCCCGCACACCAGGTCCGAATCCGTGGTGGCGCCGACCAGATCGCGCAGCCCCGCCTCGCGGGTGCGTTCCCGCAGCTCCGCGGTGTTCACCAGGTTCCCGTTGTGCCCGAGGGAGAGCCCGCTACCGGCCGCCGTGGTGCGAAACGTCGGCTGGGCGTTCTCCCAGGTGGTCGACCCGGTCGTGGAGTAGCGGCAATGGCCGACGGCGACGTGCCCGCGCAGCGCGGTGAGCACCTGCTCGTCGAAGACCTGGCTGACCAGCCCGAGATCCTTGAACACCACAACCTGCGATCCGTCCGACACCGAGATGCCAGCGGCTTCCTGGCCGCGATGCTGCAGGGCGTAGAGCCCGTAGTAGGTGAGTTTCGCGACTTCCTCGCCCGGCGCCCAGACGCCGAAGACACCGCATTCTTCCCGTGGTTCCTGGTCCACACCGGTCACCGCGCCGGATTCCACCGAAGCGCTCCTTGAAGGGCTGGGAGGTTGGCCGCCTCCAGTGTAGGGCGCCCCCGATGGTTTGGAACGTGGCTCGCGCCACCGGCGAGTCCTGCACACCGAGGTAGTGAATCCCTCGCGCGGGTGAGTGACCTAGAGACCTACCTGGGGTAGCCAGGCGGACACGTCGGCGCGGGTCCCGGATGCCTGAACGCGGCCGTCCGCGACGGCGTCCGCCCATCGCAGCGCTCCGGTGGCCAGCCGCAGCCAGCTGCGCGCGTCGGTCTCCACCACGTTCGGCGGGGTTCCCCTGGTGTGCCGTGGTCCCGCGACGCACTGCACGGCGGCGTGCGGCGGCACGCGCACCTCCACGCTGCGCCCGGGAGCCTGCTCGGCGAGTACCCGCAGGCTCAACCGCACCGCCTTCGCGAGCTCGGGGCGCGGCGGTTCCGGGCCGTCATCGCCGAGCACCCAGTCACGCACGGTTTCCAACGCGGCACGCAACTCGTGGGTTTCGACGGATCGCGAAATGGGCACTGAATCATCATGCTCGGGCCGGCAACCCGGGCCACGGTCCGGGCGGTGCGAATAACGATTGGCCCGTACGATAGTTACGGCGTCGTTGCGCGAGACGACACAAAATCGAGGGGACAGCAATGCCACCGTCGCGAATAACCGAGGACCAAGCCACGGACGACCGTCCTCCCCCTGACATCACCGATGACATGCGGGCCAGCGCCAAGGAGAACCCGAACAGCTGGCTCTACGTCATGGATCCGGCCTTCGAGGCGGGTGACAACGTGCCGCCGTGGGGTGTCGTCGGCGCCTACCCGGTCGATGCCAATGGCGAGATCGAGCCGAATTTCCAGCCGAACGAGCAGTACCTTCCCTCACCGCAGGCGCTGAACCTGCCGCTCCCGACCAACGAGCTGGAGCGGTTGATGCAGCTGGTGCACACCAAGCATGAGCCGACGTCGGTACTGCCGCCGGCCATCCTGACAGCCAGGCTGCACGTGTACTCCGATCCGGAGGAGCCGGCTGGGGCCAAGTCGGGGGACGGCCCGCAGCTGAGCGGTTTTCGCGCCAAGGACGGCCGCGTCCTGGTGCCGGCGTGCACCGCGGAGGACGAGGTTCCCGTGAAGTGGCCGGGGTCCCGCGAGCTGTCCGGCAAGGAGCTCATCCCGTTGCTCGGCGAGCATCCCCTGGTGCTCAATCCGGAGGGCGTGGTGACCGCGATCGTTCCGGTCGAGCACTTGATCGCCGCCGACCGGGGCGGCTCGGCGTAGCCCTCGCTAGCTCGCCAATCGCCCACCGCGCGCCAGCAGCTCATCGATCGCGCTCGGTGATCCGGCCTTCGCGTACAGCCAGCCCTGTGCGGCGTCGCAACCCATCCGGCGCAGTTGATCGCGCTCCTCAAGGGTTTCAACCTTCTCCGCGATCACCGTCCAACCACGCAAATGAGCCAGTTCGATCAGCGCCTGCACGACCTTCACGTCCAACTCGGCGTCCGGCTTGCCCTCGGCACGCAAGCCGGTGACGAATTCTCCGGCGATCTTGAGCACGTGTGCGGGCAACCGCCGCAGGTAAGCCAAATTCGAGTAGCCGGTGCCGAAATCGTCGATCGCGATCCGCACCCGGTTATCGCGCAACGTGCGCAACATGTGCGTCTCGCCGGACGTTCCAAGGAACGCGCTTTCGGTGATCTCCAGCTGCAGCCGCTCAGGCGGCAGCTGGAATTCCCGGAGTATCGCGGCGACATCCCCGACCAGTCCGGGATCCCGTGCCTGCCGGGGAGCCAGATTCACGCTGACAACGGGGGCGTCCTCGCCGTAGCGATCAAGCCAGGCACGCGCCTGCGCGCAGGCGGTCCGCAACACCCAGCGGCCGAGCGACACGATCAACCCGGTCTCCTCGGCGAGATCGATGAACCGATCCGGAGGGAGCACCCCGAGCGAAGGATGCCGCCAGCGAACCAGCGCCTCGACGCTGATCAGCCGTTCGTCGGACAGCCGGACCACGGGTTGGTAGTCCACATAGAACTCTTCGCGTTCCAAAGCGGACGGCATCGTCGCGGACAGTGTGAAGCGGGTCAATTCCCGCGCGCTGCGTACCGCGTCGTGCGTCTTCCACCGGTTCTTGCCGTCACTTTTCGCCCAGTACAACGTGATATCCGCGTCCCGGAGCGCTTCGGCCGGACTGGTCTCGTCCACCGCACGTTCCACGATGCCGATGCTCGCCGACACGGTCAGCTCGTAGCCGGCGATGTGCACCGGTTCGGCAAGGCACCGCAAGATCCGCTCGGCCAGCTCGATCGGCTCGGCCGTCCCCGAGCTGCCCTCGATCAGCACCAGGAACTCGTCCCCGCCCATCCGGGCGAGCAACTGGTTCTCCCCAGCCACCAGACCACTCAGCCGCGCGGCGACGGACACCAGCAATTGATCGCCGATCTCGTGCCCGAGGCTGTCGTTGATCACCTTGAACCCATCCAGATCAAGGAAACACAACCCGATACGACCACCGGCCCCGTCCGTGAACGCACGCCGCAACTGCTCGTGAAACAAACTCCGATTCGCCAAACCGGTCAACGGA
>WHSZ01000137.1 GCA_009379845.1 Pseudonocardiaceae bacterium
CCAATCCCTGCGTGCTCTGGAGAACGACATTCGAGACTGGATCAAGACCTGGAACGACGATCCCCAACCGTTCGTGTGGACCAAGGACGCCGACGAGATCCTCGACCGCCTCGCTTCATATCTTGATCGAATTCCTGGCGCAGGACACTAGCCGATTAGCTGGTTTCCCCGGTGAGAGCGAAGGATCGTAGCCGCATGGTGGCGAGCATCGTGCCGGCGGCGATCACCGCCACCGCCAGGGCGGCCGCCACCACGCCGGGCAGCGTGGCGTTCAGCAGCTCACTGGGGCTGATCGTGTCGGCGGTCGCCGTGGTGTACCGCTGCACGCTCAACACCTTGGCACCGCTGGCGAATCGCACCAGCAGGTTCTCCCACAGCATGATGTAGATCAGTCCGATCGCGACCGGTCGCCTGCTCAGCAAGCTGAACGCGAGGAACACCGCCGAGTAGGCGAGCGCGCCGAGCGTTGCACCGCCGAGCAACCCGAGCGCCAATCCGGGGCCGCCGGCGATGGCGCCGGCGACGGCAAGCGGCGCGGCGGCTGCCAGCGTCGTGACGCCCCAGGCCACGAACAGCTTGGAGAGCACGATCTCCCGCCGCGGCAGAGGTTTGGCCAGGATGTGCGTGATCGTGCCGTCTTCGATCTCGAGGCCGAGCACGCTGCTGCCAACGATCAGCGCGGTCAGCGGCAGGATCACGGTGATGCCCATCTCGCCGAGCACGATCGGGCCCCAATCCGCGGCCGGCACGCCGGTGCCGTTCGCGAGCAGGGTGAGCCCGATCAGCAGCGCGGGCATCGGCAGCAGCAGGAGCGCCCTTTTCCTGCCGAGCAGCGCCCGCGCGGTGATTCTCGTGATCGTCAGGTTCATGTCGCCACCAGGTAGGAGAAGACTCTTTCCAGGGATTCGTCCGCGGGCTGCAGCCCGATCAGCCGGACATGCTCGTCCCGCGCGACCTTCGCGAGCGCGCGGGTGAACGTGCCGTAGTCGTTGGCCCGTACTTGAATTCCGGCGGGTTCCAGCTCCACTCCGGACACCGATTCCTGGCGCATCAAGACTGTCGCGAGTAGACGGTCGTCTGATGACTGGATGGTGAACACGTGCGGTCGGTTGGTCATCAGTCGCCGGATGTGCCGGTAGTCCCCGGACGCGGCCAACCGGCCGGCGACGATCACCTGCACTGTGCCGGAGAGCTGCTCGACCTCCTCGAGGATGTGCGAGCTGAACAGGATGGTGCGGCCTTCCTCGGACATCTGGTGCAGCAAATCCATCATGTGCAGCCGTTGCCGCGGATCCATACCGTTGAACGGTTCGTCGAGCAGCAGCACAGCCGGATCGTGTACCAGCGCGGCCGCCACCCTGGCCCGCTGGCGCATTCCCTTCGAGTACGTGGAGATCCGCCGGTGCTGTGATTCGCCGAGCTCCACGATGTCCAGCGCGCGGCTGGCCGCCTGCCGCGGATCGGCCAGCCGGTGCAGCTTCGCGCTCGCCAGCACGAACTCCCACGCGGTCAGAAACCCTGGCATGCTCTCCCGTTCGGTGACCAACCCGAGCTGCCGGTAGATCTCCGGGTTTCGCCAGCTCGGGTGCCCACCGAGGCGCACCTCGCCCTGCGACGGCGGCAGGAACCCGGCCATCATGTGCAGCACCGTGGTCTTGCCGGCACCGTTCGGGCCGAGCAGCCCGGTTACGCCCGCGCCGACGGTCAGCGTGATGTCGTTGACCGCGACCACATTGCCGTACCAGTGGGACACTCCGGTCAGCTCGACCGTTGTGGTCGTCATATCTTCACCTTCCGGTACCTCAACGTCAGCAGAGCGGTGCCGGCAGCGGCCAGCACCGCCGCCGCGAGCCCGTACACCGGGCCGTACGAGCCGACCCGCACCAAACCCTCGTCGAACAGCCACCGGTCGACGCCGTTCAGCAGGCTGACCGTGTCGAGCAGGCCGGCCAGGTCGGCGAGCGCGCCGGGGCCGATCTCGCGGAGTACCCCGGAAACCGGTGCGGCGATTAGGAAGAACGCGATGATGATGCCGGTGGCGAACACCCGCCGGCCGGACAGCGAGGCGAGCGGTAGGGCGACAGCGGCGAGCACGATCGCGTGGATCACCGCGGTCACGATCCCGGCGAGCAGCAACCCGCTCTGCTCGAGCATCCCGCTCAGCCCGCTCGTCCCGCTGAAGGCCAGCCCGACGAACATGATCAGTAGTGGGCCGGCGAACAGCGCGAACACCGCGGTGGCCAGCGCGGCGAGTTTGGCCAGCGCATAGTCACTTCGTTGCGGGGGCCGGGAAAAGTACAGCGGCAGCAGGCTGTTGCGCAGGTCGCGGGACACCAGCTCGGGAGCCACCACCGCGACAAACGCGGTCGCACCGTAGCTGAAGATCGCGACGATGCCGACGTAGCTCAGCACCGGCTCCGGCAACTGTGTGCTGACCACCACGAGCACAAGCGCGGCGATGCAGGCGAGTGCGAAAATCCCGCACGGCAACAGTTTCGCTCGCGCGCTGCGGCCGAATCCGTAAGCGGTGCGCAGGCTGTGCACGTACATCGAGCGTGCCGAATACCGGCGCCCGAACCGGACACCCTGGTAGCGCTGGTAGCCGATGTCGTGGATGACACTGCCGGCGTTATGCGGTCGGGACATACTGATCCTCCACAGTGGACACCGGGGCGTCGCCGGACCGGAACAGCTCGGCTATCTGGTGCCGGTGCCGTTCGATCCGGTGCAGGGACAGATCCAGCTCGGCCACCGCGTCGCGAATCAGGTCGTAGGTGCGCTCGGTGGCCAGCTGCACGCGCAGCACCCGCTCGTCGTGGCGCACGTCGAGCCCGGCCTCGGCGAGCCGGGTCGCCAGCGCTTCGGTGCCCTCGTCCACCTCCACCATCAGCAGGTCGCTGTGCTGGGTCATGGACGAGAGCGACGCGGAGCGCAGCAGCAGCCCGCCGTCGATCGCCACCAGCGAGGTGCAGATCCGCTCGATCTCGCCGAGCAGGTGCGAGCAGACGACCACGGAAATGCCGAACTCGGTACCGATCCGGTGGATCAGGTTCAGCATCGACCGGCGCCCCTCCGGATCGAGGCCGTTGGTC
>WHSZ01000115.1 GCA_009379845.1 Pseudonocardiaceae bacterium
CCTGGTGGCGCGGGATCGGGGATGCTGCTTCCCCGGCTGCGACCGCCCGCCGCATCTCACCCAGGTTCACCACCTGACCGAGTGGGAACACATGGGCGAAACCTCACTGGCGAATACGTGCCTGTTGTGCGGATTTCACCACCGACTACTCCACAACAGCCCGTGGCAAGTCCGGATGGCCACCGACGGACGACCCGAATTCCTGCCACCAGCCGTCATCGACCCCGAACGAAAACCCAGACGCAACCCCATCAACACCCCCGCCGCATAACGCCAGCGGTACGGCGAAACCTTGTCCGGCGTAGTTGCCGAATTCGGTGGGTGGCGCCACGTCCACGCAGCACCCACGAATACACCTGCCGTGCCGTCTCATCGACGGATCGATCAGTGGTATCCAGCGACTCGACGGCCGGGCACAACGACGGCGCGGACTCCCGCAACCAATCTTTGAAATCGAGCATCTCGGCGATCCGCGGCTCGTCCCACTCCCGCCACTCTGGACGACGCCGCAGCCGGGCGCCAAGCTCCGCACGCTCACACACCAAGGCCAGATACCGAATCTCGCCTAACAACACACGCTCCGACAACCGTTCCAACTCCTCCGGCACGACCGTGCCGCACAGCAACACCGGGCGCCCACTCTGGTTGAGCGTCGAAACCAGCCGCAGCCACGTCGAGCGGAACTGGCGATGCGCATCGGTCGGATCACGCAATCCGGCCAGCCACAACACATCCTGCTCGAGCACCACAACACGTTCACCCAGCCAGGCCGACAGCAGGCGCCCAACCGTGGACTTGCCCGTGCCGCTCGGCCCGGTGAGACAGAACAGCGGCAACCGGCGAAACGGCGCACGGCGCCCGCATGCCGCGCACACCAGAACCGGCTCGCGCGCCTCGACTCGCGGGGCGTCGGCGAGTTCCCCACACGCCGCGCCCACCGTTGCAACGTCTCGCGCTCCTCATCGGACAACACCACCTCGGCCGCCGGCCGACCCCTACCCGCCATCCGACAACCCACAATTCTTCAACGAACTTCAGACGCAGGACACTGGCTGGCGAGGACGCTTCGCAAGAAGGACGCGAGCGTGATGAGTACGCTCGCCGCGGTCAGACCCATCATGACCCAGTCGTAGCCTGGTCGGCGCGCTCGCGTGTCGATGGCTTCGGTCCTCCGCGCTCTTCTCGCTGGTTGCGGTTCCGCCCGTTTGCGGTCGAAGTCGTCGCGGGGCCACATGAACATCGGTAGGCCGGGAAAACGGTCGCCACGCACCAGGGCCGTGCATGGAGAGCGACCGCCGCGTGGGTGAGACCGATTCGAACTAGGTGGTGACAGCGCGGTGGATATTTGATATACCAAATACCACGAGCGACGCGAGGAGTGACCATGGACCTGCAGTTGACGAACAAGGTGGCCTTCGTGACCGGCGCGAGCAAGGGCATCGGCCGGGCGAGCGCCGAGCAACTTGCCGCCGAGGGCGCCGACGTGGTGATCACCGCGCGGACCGCGGATGCGCTGGAAGTCACGGCCAAGGAGATCGCCGCGAAAACGGGGCGGCAGATCGTGCCGATGGCCGGCGACATGAGCGTCGCCGAGGACGTGGAACGCTGCGTGGCGGCCACCATCGAGCAGTTCGGTCACATTGACGTGCTGGTGACCTGCGCGGGCAGCTCACCGGGCGGGCTGCTCGAGGAACTTACCGAGGAGCAGTGGCTGGCTAGCATGAACCTGAAGTTCCTCGGCTACGTGCGCTCGGTCCGCGCGGTCATCGGGCACATGCGGGAGCGCGGCGCGGGATCGATCGTGCTGGTGGTCGGCAACGACGGCCTGAAGCCGAGCTATTGGGAGATGACGGCCGGTGCGGCCAACGCCGCCGATCTGAACTTCGCGTCTTCGGCCGCTGAGCAGTACGGGCGGCACGGCATCCGGATCAACACGGTGAATCCCGGCCCGGTGAACACCGATCGCTGGGACGGGCTCGAGAAGGCGTTCGCCCGCGACAAGAAGGTCGACCAGGCGCGGGCGCACGAGCTGGCCGTCAACTCGATTCCGTTCGGGCGCATCTGCGAATCCGACGAGGTCGCCTCGCTCGTCACCTTCCTCGCCTCCCCGAAAGCCAGCTTCCTAAACGGTGCGCACATCCCGGTTGACGGCGGGCAGCGCAAGGCGTTGATGGATATCTGAGCGCCGATGAAGCTGACCAACGAGGTCCGCATCGCCCGGCAACCGGCCGACGTGTTCGGCATGCTGCTGGACGTGCCTCGGGTCGCGAGCTGCATGCCGGGCAGCAAGCTCACCGGCAAACTCGACGAGGACACCTACTCTGGCGAGGTCGTGGTCAAGGTTGGCCCGCTCGGGGTGTCCTACACCGGGACGGTCCGCTACCTCGACGTGCGGCGGGACGAGCACACGCTGGTACTGAAGGCATCCGGTAAGGAACGCGGCGGCCAGGGCAACGCGGACGCGCATGTGATCGCTCGTGTGCGGCCGGACGGCGATGGCGCGACGGTGTCCATCGAGACCGACTTGTTGGTGCGCGGCAAGGTCGCCCAGTTCGGCCGCGGCGTGATCGGAGAGGTGAGCCAGCGACTGATCGGCCAGTTCGCGGACAACGTGGAACGCGAGCTGGCCGCATCGAGCACCGGCGCGCCGCCGCAACCCGAACACGCGGAGGCAGCGGAGGCACTGGACGGTGTCGGGCTCGTTGCCCGCCCGCTACTCGCCCGGCTCGTTCCGGTGGCGGCCGCCTTCGCCGCCGGCGTGCTGCTCGGCCGCCTGCTCCGTGGCCGGGCCGCCGGTGCTCACGGGTCGCGGAGCACGTAGAGCGGGCGGGAACGGGTGTCCTCGGCGACCCGCCACAGGTACAGCCCGAACCCGCCGAACACCGTCAACTGCACGCCGGCGAGCAGGAACACCACGGCGAGCACCAGACCCCAGCCGGCAAGTGAACCGGCGATAAGGCCCACCACGAGCAGCGCCGCGAGCGCGATCAGGCCGCCGGAACCGAGCAGCAGCCCCAGCACCAGCGTGATCACGAACGGTTTCACCGAGAACCCGACGATCGAGTCCACCATCAGCTTCAGCCGGTCCGCGGTGCTCCACTTGCTCTGCCCCGCGTGCCGAGGCAGCTGGTGAAACGAGATCGTGGCCTGCTCGAAGCCTAGCCACGCGCAGATCGCCCACAGGTTCCGGTTCCGTTCCGGCAGCCGCGTGAGCAGCTCGACCACCCTGCGGGAGAGCAACGCCTGCGAGGGTCCCTCGGCCGGATAGCTGTGCAGCCCGGAAAACCGTTGGAAAACCCGGGAAAACCGCCTGGAGAACAGGTTGCGCACCCACCTGCCGTCCGCCCTGGTCGCGCGCACGCCCCACACGATGTCGTGCCCGGCAAGCCAGGAGTCAAGGAACCGCCCGATCACCTCGACCGGCTCCTGGATGTCCGTGCTGACGCTGATCGCGCAATCGCCCTTGCTGGAAGCCAAGCCCGCGCTCAACGCCACATGCGACCCGAACCGCCGGGACAGCGTCAGGACCCGCACCGCCTCGTCGGGTGCCGCCGCGTCCCGTACCAGCCGGCCGGTCGCATCGGTTGAGCCGTCGTCCACCACGATCAACTCGAAGTCGAGGTCCGGGTGCCCTGCTCGTACCCGCCGGAAGAATTCCACCAGCGCCTCGGCATTGGCCGCCTCGTCGAATGCCGGCGCGATCAGCGTGACCAGGGGCCTTTCCTGCGGCTCAACGGAATCAGGCATCGGCTTCCTCGGTGCGGCGCTTGCGGAGTACGGCCGGCGCCGCGCCCAGCGCGACCACGAGAACGATGCCGAGTCCGGCGGCGACCAACGATGCCTCCCATCCCGGCATTCGCCAGGTTACGTCCAGCTGCCCGGATCGCACGCCTTCCGGGAGCTGGACGACGAGCAGCCCGGCCGGACCCCGGCGCGCCGGCACCAACCGACCGTCCACAGTGGCCGAATAGCCCGGCCAGCCAAGCCGGGCGAACGTCAGCGATGCCGGCCCGGTAGTGGTTGTCCGCGCGAAGCGTACTGCCTCCTCGCTCCCGGTGGACACATCCGAGACGATCCGCACACCGTCCGAAGTAGACGACACGCGCCCGCGCGGCCACGGTAGTTCATCCGTCCGTTTCCACACGGTGACCAGCCCGGACGATTCCGCATCGGGGGCACGTCGCCAGCCGGGCGGCGGGCGCTGGGAACGCACATCGATCATGGCGTTCTGCACCACGATGGTCTCGGCACGTAGCAGATCGGCGAGCGGAGCCGCCGCACCGCGCGGAACGCGCCACAAGGCATCCCACGCGCCGGGGCAGACCGCGCCCTGGTAGATCATGCACAGCGGCGAGTCCAGCGGGGTGAAGCCGATCCCGGAATACGCGGTGAGGCTTTCCACCCCTGCCACGCCATACATCCCGCCGAACAGCATGTCCCGGTATGCCCGATCGGGCAGCCGGTCGTCCTCGTCCATGGTGCCGAGATCGGCGATCTGCACGGTGACGCCGCTGTACTTGGCGAAGCGCTGTTCGAGCTGCGCTTGACCGGTGGGGAACTGGTAGTTCGTCACGCCCCGATTGCCTGGATAGAACAGCAACTGCATGGACAGCACCACGAGCGTGCCGCCAAGCAGTACGGCGATACCCGAGCGAGTCCCCAAGCCACGCCACACCAGCAGCGCCAGCAACCCGGCGACCAGCACCACGCTCGGCACGATCCGCGCGAGGTTGATCGGCAGGTCTGCCCACGCCAGGTAGCCGCCCAACACGATGATCGCCCCGGACAGCGCCCCACGAACCGGAATCCTGCTGCGCGCGAAACCCGCGCTGGCCACCACCACCCAGAAAAGCAGCAGCGGCAACCACAACATGGTGATCAGCCGCAACGGCCAGCGGAACATCCAGATCTCGGACGGTCCGAGCACCAGCAGCAGCACCGCGGCGCCGAAGGTGAACAGCCCCGTCAACGATCGGCAGCGATGGCGTAGTACGCCCCACCGCAACCACGGCAGGGTGGGCAGCACGAACCACGCCAGGTATACGCCGGGGAAAGTCAGGTGCGGCAGGCCGAAACCGGTGATCCACGGTTGCGCGCCGGGAGTGGACAGCATCGCGAGATCCGACAGGCTCGGCGCGAAGAACTCGTCGTTGAGCAGCGTCGAGCCGGCCCGGAACCCGACAGGGGAGGTGAGCAGGAACGGCAGGAACACCACCACGTTCAGCAGCAGCACCGCGATTCCCGAACCGGCGAGACCGAGCGCCAGCCAGCGACGGCGCTCCACGAGTGCCTCCACGATCAACGCGAAGATCACCAGGCCGGTGCCGAGAAAGCCGTACGGGTTGCCGAGCGAGCAGCACAGGTAACCGGCAAGCACCACCCACAGCAGCGAACCGCCGCGCCGCACCGCACGCCGCGCGGCCAGCCACACCCACGGCAGGAAAGCGGTCACCATCAACGCGTTGATCCACGAGGTGGTGTCCATGAAGAACGAGTAACCGGACAGCGGCAACGCGACGCCGATCACCGCAGCCAGCCCACGGCGAGCCAGGTACTCGCGGGCGAGCAGGTAGGTCCCGCCCGCGGTGATCATCAGGAACGCGGTCTTGACGATGGTGATCGCCAACGCCATGTTGTCGATCCAGTACGTGCCGACGGCGAGGATCAGCACCACCGGGTTCCAGATCCCGGTGGCCATCTCGGCAGCGAAGTTACCGCCGCGCCACATGTCCACATGAAACAGTGGAAAATCGCCGTGCAGCACGGTTTCCGCGATCCGCCGCCACTGCGGCACGGCCGCGGCGGCGGTGTCGTCCCAGTAGTAGAAGATCGTGTTACGCAGCAACGGCAGCGCGGCGGCCACCGCGATCACGCCGAGCATCACCACCACGGGCACCACCCGTGAGTAGCCGAGACCTGCTTGCCAGCGTCGAGCCAATGGACGCCGTTGGTTGCTGTCGCGATACGAAGTACTCACCGGCGCATCAGCTGCCCGGGTTCGGGAATCAACCGGTAGATCACCGAATCGCGATTACGGTAGATCTCCTCGACGTACGGCTGCCGGTACATCCCGGTCAATCCCGGCGAGCGAACGAACGTCGCCGGGATCTTCCCGGTGTTCAGCATGATGTACCGGATGTTGCGTTTCGCGACGATCCGCCGCACCTCGGGATCCGTTTGATACTCGTTGAACCGCTGGCTGAGGACCCGCTGGTCGTCCGGCGGCATGCTGCCGTCGTAATGCCCGGAGATCGGCCGCACACCGGCGATCGCGTACATCCACGCGGAGCCGTCCGGGCGGTCGTTGAGGACCCACTCGCCCGGCTTTACCAGGTTGCCGAGCACCAGCATGGCGCGCGCTTCGTCCGGGCTCACCGGCATATCCTCGCCCGGCCGGCCCTGATACGCAGGCTTCAGGCTGGTGGAGTGCTCGTCGGTGTACAGCCAGCCGGTGGTCAGCAGCAGGGTCACCACCAGCCCGGCGCCGAACACCCCGTGCACGGCGATCCCGCGCCGCTCGCGCGCGGCGACCGCCCGCAGCGCCCGCACCGGAGCGCTCAACCAGTACTGCAACTCCGCGATGCCGTGCCCGGCGATCACCGACATCGGCACGCAGGCCAGCGCGATCAACCGGAAGCGGTCGTCCCACCACGGCCGCGCGAGGTCCATCACCCAGCCGCCGTCATCGGACGCGACGAGTACGAAGAACTCCCCGAACAGCAGCGCCGAGCCGACCAACCAGCGCAGCGCACCCAGCCGCCAGAACCCGGCCAACCCGAGCACCAGCACCACGAACAGCACCCACTGCGGGTGATCCCAGACGTGCTGGAAGGACACCAGCCGCCACCACGCCTGGCCGGCGTTGTACTCCGCCGTCCAACCGCTGTACGGGTAGTCGCCACCGGCGAGGGCCAGCGCGCCGGACAGGTGCGGCCAGGCTAGCCCCGCGCCGAGCGCGGTGACCGGCAGCAGGAGCAGCAGTTCGCGACCGAACCGTCGCCACCGGCCGAAGCGCACCCCGCACTCGCCCGGCATGACCCAGCGCTGCACCAGCAGCGGCACGCAGAACAGCATGCCGCCGAACAGCGCACTGGAGTGCACCGCGAGCAACCCGGCCATGCTCGCGGCGAACACGAACCCGGTGTCGCCGCCCGGTCGCTGCAGGTAGCGCTGCATGGCGACGGCGGCAAGCGGGGTGAGTGCGAGCCCGAGCACGAACGGCAGCAGCGGGCCTCGGTACATCGACTCGTACGTCGCACTGGTGGACGCCACCGCGATCAACGGGGCGAAGCACGCCAGCATCGCCCGGCCACGGAACTGCCGGATCAGCGTCACAAGCGACAGCGCGAGCAGCCCGGGAATCAGCACGGTGTTCGCGTTGATCACGGCGGGCACCGACCCGCCGGAGAGCTCGTAGACCAGCGCGCCGACCAGGTGATAGCCGTTCGGGTAGAACGAGCCACCCTCGCCGTACCAGTTGATGGTTGCCATCCCGAACAGCCCACCGTCGCCGGTGTCCGCGATGTACCGGATGCCGTTGCCGTGCATCACCGCGTCGAAGCCCTGCGGGATGGCGTTCAGCTTGCCGAGGCCGGTCAGCACGGTGTACATACCGACCCCAGCGGCCAGTGCGAGGCAGCCGCCGGCCGCGAGGTGCCCCGGCGTTGTCCACGGCGTCGGCCACGGTGGGCGACGGTAGCCGCGCAGCGAGAGCAGGTACCGGGTGCCGAAGTGCAGCGCCGCGCACAGCACCGCGACCAGCGCGGTACAGATCGCGAAGCTGCCGGCCGTGAACCGCAAGCCCATCGTGGACAGCCACGGTCCCGCCAGCCCGGCGATGGTGAACGTGAGGATCGGGGCGAGGCCGGCAAGCACCCAGCCGCGCAAGCCCGCGGCGAACCCGGCGAGCAGCCCCGGCGCGAACGTCACCAGTAGGTAGATCGCGATCGTGCTGCCCTGGAACAGCACGCTGGCGTTGGTCGGCACTTCTCCACCGGTCGGTCGGCATCGGTCGCGGTCGGGCAGGGGCTCGGGCTGGGGGCTGGGTGCGCCCTAGGCTAGTCACGCACCGCGAACGGTCCCGGTTCGCCACGCTCGGAGCTAATTACCCTCTCGGGGGCATGAAGGGCGCGCGCCGGGGTACCCGTTCAGCCTCATCATCGCGATCCGCCGAACCGTGATGTATCCGGGACCACATGCCAACGAACGCGTGACACAGCTACCGTGTGTGTAACGGTTCGGTCGTGAGTCTTTATGGGGGTTATAGCACCTAAAAGGACTCACGAGGGGAGGGGCCTCTGTGGTCGGTGCGGTGTTCGCGCTCTGGGCTGCCGTCGCGCTAGTTCTGGTGGTCGCGTGGCCCCGGCTCGCTACCGCGAGCGCATGGCGGAGCACCGCGCTGTTACTGATCCTCGGTCTTTCCTTGGCGTACCAGCTGCTGTTCGACACGATCGCCGAGGACGCGTTCATCACGTTTCGCTACGCAGCCAACATCGCCGAAGGGCACGGCCCGGTGTTCAACGTCGGCGAACCGGTCGAGGGCTACTCCAACTTCCTGCTGATGGTGACGCTGGCCGGGCTGCGCGCCGGGTTCGGCGTCGACATCGTGGTGGGCGCCAGGGTGCTCGGGGTGCTTTGCACGCTCGGCTGCGTGCTCGCCGCCTACTTCCTGGTGCGGCGCCTGACCAGCCGGCCGCAGGCCGGGGTGCTGGCCGCCGCGCTCACCGCGGCCGCGAGCAGCCTCGCGGTGTACGGCCCGTCCGGCCTGGAGACCTCACTGTTCGCGTTCCTGCTGCTCGGGGTGCTGCTGGCGGTCTGCTACGAGCACTGGGTGATGGCCGGGTTGCTTGTCGCGCTCGCCGTGATGACCAGGCCGGACGGTCTGGTCGTCGCGGCGGTGATCGGGCTCTGGCTGCTGCTGAGGGCGATACGTGGGGCGGCGAGCTGGTGGAAACTCACCGCGTTCGTGCTTGGCGCGCTGGTGCTCGCGCTGCCGTGGACCGCATGGCGGGTGACGTTCTACGGCCACCTGGTGCCGAACACGCTGGCCGCGAAGAACGGTGGGGAGTTCGACTGGCAGGTCCAGCAGGGCTGGGAGTACGTCACCAGCTACGTGATCGCGTTTCCCGCCCTGCTCGCGCTCGCCGTCGGTGGCGTGGTGCTGCTGATCAGGCGGCGTGCCCTGCTCGATCCGGACGCGGCCGCCCAGCTCGCCCTGCTCGGCGCGCTGTGCGCGACGTTCGGGACGTTCGTGGTGCTGGTCGGCGGCGATTGGATGCCGGCGTGGCGACTGCTTGCCCCGATCGGCCCACTGCTCGCGAGCCTCGCCGCGGCCGGGCTCGCCTTGGTGTCCATACCGGACTCGAGCCTGCTGCGCGCCCGCGTCGCGCCCGCGCTCGTCGCGGCGGCGTGCGCGGCTTCCATCGCGGTGTCGGTTTCGCACGACGGGATGCTTGCCGCGGTGCGAGAGTGGCGGGCTCAGGTCACCGAGCTCGGCGCCATCGGCAGCTGGCTGAACAGCACGCTGCCGAGCGGAACGGTGATCTCCACGTTCGCCAACGGCTCGCTGTCCTACTACGCGGGGACCAAGCTGCCGGTCGTCGATCAGCTTGGGCTGACCGACGAGCACATCGCGCGGGACGGCAAGCGCCGCCTCGCGGGCGTGGTGGGCCATATGGCCTATGACTACGAGTACATTGTGGATACCCGGAGGCCATCCGTAGTCGTCACCAGTGGAAACGGTTACGGCACCACGAAATCCTGTGGGATCAGCCAGGCGTTCAGGGGCAACTACGTCGAGGCGACGTTCCGGGTGAACGGTACGAAGAACTGGGTGTCGCTCTACCTGCGTGCCAGCGAAGCATCCGAGCTGACCGCATCGCTGGCTGCCGATTCCCGCTTCAGACCCGCCAGCTGCGCCAGCTGACTCACCGGTCAGAACCAGCGCTCTAGTACCTGTGCCACCCCGTCTTCGGAGTTCGTCGCGGTCACTTCGTCCGCGACCGCGAGCACCTCGGGGTGACCGTTGGCCATCGCCACGCCGTGCCCCGACCAGCGCAGCATTTCCACGTCGTTGGGCATGTCCCCGAAGGAGATGATGTCGTCAGGAGCGATGTTCAGCCGATCGGCCACTTCGGACAGTCCGGCTGCCTTCGTGGTGCCACGCGCCGACACCTCGATCAGCCCGTCCCCGGTCGAGAACGTGATGTCCACGGCGTCGCCGAGCACCTCGGCCGCGACCATGGCCATCTCGTCGCTGGTCATATTCGCCTTGCTGGCCAACAGTTTCACCGCGGTGTGCCCGAGCAGCTCGGCGCGGGCCTGGGTGTGGCCCTCCGCGTCGTCCCACGGATTGCGATAGCCGGGTTCGGTGACGAACTGCCGTACATCGGCCTCGTGCGCCGTCGCCCCGACCCGCTCAGCCGCGAACGACACCCCGTCGAGCACGCTTTCCAGCGCGTCGACCACGTCGTGCAGCAGCATCGGATCGAGGCCGCGTACCGAGAGCACGCTGTCGGTGCCGATCTCGTAAAGCACCGCTCCGTTCGCGCACACCGCGTAGCCGTTCAGCGCGGCGGCGTCCGCGACCTTTGGGATCCACCGCGGTGGGCGGCCGCTGAC
>WHSZ01000005.1 GCA_009379845.1 Pseudonocardiaceae bacterium
CAACAACCCCACCGCCGCCGCGCCGCCGGGCCGGGTGGTCTGCGTGAACCGGTCGATCAGGGCATCGCGGTTGGCCAGCCCCGTCAGCCGGTCGGTCCGCAGCTCGTGCCGCAACCGCCGCGTCGCGCGGGCGGACAACAGCCACCCCGCCGTGCTCACCGCACCCGTGGCCAGTGGCGCGAACATCGCAAGACTGCTCATCGCCGCTCACCCCCGTAGGTGTCCGCATCCACGCGGGTGTGGTGGCGGTCCACCTCGAGGTGAATGCCCAGCCGGTGCCGGGTGGTGGCGAACCGGTCCTGGCCCAGCCATTCCTCGAACCGGCCGGCGAACCGGTGCCACCCATCACTCCAGCGTTCGACGCGCTCTGCCCACCGCTGCGCCCGCGCGGCGGCCCGCACGTCGCGGCGTTTCCAGGCCATCTGCACCCGCCCGACCGCGGCCGGCATGTTCCGGCGGATGATCAGCACCCGGCGGGGCGGTAGCTGGGAGATCTGGGCCGGTGAGAGGACCGGGACGCGTTGACTGGACATTGAGCGCAGTCCGCCGTCCTCGTCGAAGGTCGGCACCTCCTCGTAGCGCTCGCCCGTCAACGACGAATACGCCGCGAGGTCGTCCTGGTCCCGGGTGGCGCCGTAGATCATCAACGTGGCGGCGTTGTTCAGGATCGCCGCCGCGCCGTCGTCGCCCCACCGCTGCTTGAGCTGCGCCCGCGACTGGGCAGCGATGTGGATGGTGACGTTGCGCCCGCCCATGTCCGCGGTCCACTCGTCCAACGGAATCGGGCAGATCAGCGCCGCCTCGTCCAACGCCAGCGTCAACGGCGGATCCAGCCGGCCCCCGGCCTCGAACGCGGCCAGGCGGCGGGCCTCGCGGGCGATATGGCCCGTCAACGCGGTCACCAGTGGCGCGACCTGGGCATCTTGGGCGCCCAGCAGGTACACCGTGCCCCGGTTCGCCAGCAGCTCGGCCACATCGAAATCCCCGCCGGTGGCCGCGGCCGAGGCCGTGCCGTCGGTCAACCAGCCCAGCGCGGGCATGATCGTGGCGCAAATCGACGAGCGGGTGCGGTCGTTCGTGCCCAAAAACTGCAGTGCGTCCTGCTCATACGCCGGTTCCGGCGAGCGGCGCAAGAACCGCTGCACCTCCGTGCCGGCCTGGTCCGGATCGGCGACCCAGGCGAGCACGTCTCGCATCGAGCCGCCACCCAGGGCGGCGGCGTGCAGCAGCGAGGCCAGCACGCGCCGGGCCTGGCTGTGCCAGAACTCCATGTCGCCACCGCGTCCCGGCGCGGCCGACCCGGACAGCAGGTCCTCAGCTCGCGCGGCCGCCGTGACCGGCTCGGCGCAGCCGGACAGCGGGTCGAACGTCACCGACGAGTCCAGTCCGCCCAACCCCGACGGGTTGAACACCCCCACCGGGCCACTACGGGCGCGGCACGGGCCGGTCAGCGTCACCAGATCAGTCCGGGTGCTGGTGGCGATCACCGCGCCCGGCGCGTCCAGAATCCGGCCCGCCAACTCACCCGTCTTGCCCGTGCGCGGGCCACCGATCCGCAGCGTCACGTCCTCGACCGGCGACCACACCCGCAACAAACCGACCCGCGCTAACGGTGTGGCCAGCTCCCGAAGCGGCACCATCAACCGCCGCCACCACGGCAACCCCGACAAGCTCGGGCGCAACACACTCGCCTTGCTGCGCACCGCCAACCCCGACGCGACGCGCAAAATCGTCCACCGCGACGCCACACCGTCATTGCGCTTCGACCGGCGCGACCACCGATTCACCGTGCCCGGCGTCCCCGTACGCCGCCGCGCCACAATCACCAGCGGACCACCGACCAGCAGGCCACCGACCACCATCAACCACGGCCAATAAACCTGCCCCGGCGTCTCCTCCGGCATCCGAGCCATCAACCAGCCCAGGACAAACAAACCCAAACCAGCCAACACCACACGCCGCAACACCTGCGACCGCTTCTGCCTCGAACCCCCACTCATGCGGCACCTCCGGACGTCCGAGCTCTCCACTCAGCTGTCCAGTCCCCGACGTCAAGGCACCTACCCTCGGCGCACGCTCCGTCGAGCAGCTGCTCGACTGCCTTCGCCGGAATGACGTACCGGCCTTGACCTCGCCTGTGCCGCATGCACAACCCGGGAAAGACGTCGGCCTGGATGAGGCGGTACAGGTACTCCTGGGAGACGCTCAGCAGTGCCGCGGCTTCTGGAACCTTGTAGGTGGGCACGCCGTTCGCCCGCTTCTGCAACGCATTGCGTAGCGCAATGTCGCGCATCAACTCGCGGCACTGCGCTTGTCCGACCCCGGTCTGGTCTGTCGTAACTTGTTCCTGCATCTGGGACTCCATGTGTCGGGTGCAAGGCCCGGGCGGGGCGGCCTCCCCGCTCGGGCCGTCGCCTTTTTGGCGTTTTCACCCAACCAACTTGTATAGCTTGGCTAGGCATGTTTGAAGCTACCTAGCCTGGCTAGCCATGTCAACAGGTTGTCTAGGCTGGCTAGCCTGGATCGGTCAGGGGGCATAGAGTTGGGGCATGGAGCTCGATCCAGAGGACCCGCGGCCGCCATATCAGCAAGTGGCGAATTCTCTGCGTGCCGCCATCTTGACCAGGACATTTCAACCAGGTGAGAAGCTGCCGTCCGGGCCCGAACTTGCGCAGCGCTTCAACGTCGCGCGCATGACCGTTCAGCATGCGATTCGCCTGCTGCGCGACGAGGGCCTCGTCATCTCTCGGCAAGGAAGCGGCGTCTACGTCCGGGAGCGCACCCAGCGACCGGTCGACCTGCGCTCGCACTTGGAGCGCGCATTCGAGGAACCTGACGTTGCCGTCGACTTCGCGGGTTTCTCCGGCGAGACGCTAAACGGCGCGATCACCGAGCCACTCGACAAGATCCGCGACGGCCGGCTGCGACCGGAGTCGCTGTCCGTGCGGCTCCTCGTTCCGGACCCTGGCCAACCGTGGGCCTTGCCGAGCCGGGTCGACGACCTCGGCGACAGCCCGGCGTTCCGGGAGCGCGCGACGCGCATCATGCAGCGCAGCACCTTTGCCCTCGTAGATGCTGTGAACGAGTTGGCGGACCTCGGCCTTCTTCCGAAGGCTCACGCCCAGGTCCGAGTCAACCCGGTGATGCCGCTGTTCAAGCTCTATCTCATCAACGACACGGACGCGTTCTTCGGCTACTACCCGGTGCAAGAGCACCAGGTCACGCTCGACGGCGAGCAGACAGCCATTTGGGACCTCATGGGCAAGGACGCGACCCTCTTCCACTACTGCGCCGACGGTGACGAGGACTCGCTCGGGTCCCAGTACATCCGTCAGTCCCGTATGTGGTTCGACTCGATTTGGACGTCGGTCGGCAGGGAGTTCAAGCAGTGAGCAGCGAGGCACTCGACTCGGTACTCGCCAGAACCTCGAATGTCCTGCTCGACTTCGACGGCCCTATCTGCTCGGTCTTCAGCCACTTCACGCCCATGGCAGTCGCGAAGGAACTACGAACCCGGCTGGACGGAATCGACGCTCCGGAGACAAATGAACCCTTCGAGTTGCTGAATTACGTCGCACAGGAAGGCTTGTCCGCAGCCTCCGCTGTCGAGGCGGAGCTTGCGCAGTTGGAAATCGAGGCAGTCTCAACTGCGACACCAACCAGCGGAGCCACAGAGGTTCTTCGCTACTTCGCTGATGCCGGTCGCAGAGTTGTCGTAGTGAGCAACAACTCTGCCAGCGCCATCGACGTCTACCTCCGGAAACATGCGCTCGGCTCATACGTAGCCGGGGTTTCAGCGCGCACCAAACCTGACCCCGGGCTCTTGAAACCAAACCCGCACTTGCTCCACGACGCCGTCGCACTGCTCCGGGCGGAACCCAGCACCTGCGTAATGGTCGGCGATTCCCTCACCGACATCGACGCGGCGCGGGCAGCTGGATGCCCCGCGATCGGGTACGCCAATAAGCCCGGAAAGCGCGAACGGTTCGCAGTGGTCGAGCCGACGGCCATCATCGACCACATGACAGATCTACTCCGTCAGGAACGGACGAGGCAGTAGCCGGGCAGCGTGATCGGGCGTGCGAAGATGCCATCGACTCGTGCTGGCGATATCTTCCACAGCTCCGTGGGCACCGGCGATCTCCACACGCCATGCCGCGAATTCGGCTGGATGACGCCACCGAGTTCCTTCTTACTCCGCGCCCCCTGCGATACGCATGGTGTCAAGGCACAGTTTGCCAAATTCGGTCACTGTCCAGGGATTGCCGCCGAACGACAAGCCACTTCCATCGGGACGCGTTACAAGCCCGTGCGTGGATAGTCGTGCGAGTACGTGCTCGAGCACGAGTGCTATGCCGGGCATCACTTCTTCCAAGGACGGGACCCGGGCCTTCCGATCTGGGCGAACGTGCCATCCGCGATCTTCCTGGTTCATCCGGTCCAGCACCTTGATGTCGACCGCATCAAGCTGGCCCAACGTTCACACGATGCGCAGCGACTCATCGACCTTGGCCGAATCCTCAGCCAAAGCACCAGTCGCAAGTGCGCGCCCTAACGCTCGTATAGCAGGTTCGTAGTCGGACAGCGCGGCCGCCTGCAGCGCTCGACCGATGATTTCCAGGCGCCTGTCGTCGTCGAAGCCTGCAGCCCGCTCAACCAGGTCGTCGAACGACCTCCCGGAAATGCCCTCAGCGATTGCCGCCGCCTTATCAACCCGGTCCATGCGGCGACTCATTACACGCTGCAAGCCCTTGGCCCCGTCCGCGAGCAGCGGCGAGGTCGCACTTCCAATGAGGGCACCTACAGGACCGAAAATGGTAGCCCCGACCAGTCCCAGAATCGCGCTACTGACTGAGCCAACAGTTCGAGAGAGAAAATCGGGGTCAGATCCGGGGTTTTCGTCGGCCATACTCGGTAATCAGCACCCAGAGCCGGTGCGTTACGACCCAACGTGGACCACTGCGCCCGATCATGCTCGTTCCGAACGAGAAACCTGACCGCCAAGGGCGGCATACGAGAAATTAGCGACGGCAACCAGCATGCAGGGACGACATCGGATGTCTACCTTTCCACCGCTGCGCGGAATTCATACCTGGGCTGCGCTCGCAACCAGCCTCCACGCAGTCACTCTTTCTATATCAAGCTCTAAGCCCTGCGACAACTCTTCGTGCGCTACGCCAGTCTTGAGGCTGAGGACAGCTGCGTCATACTCAACATCGCCCGATACCGCTCGCGGGTCGACCATGAAGAAACCGCGGGAAGCTCGCAGGATGTTGCCGCAGGACGCGTCACCGTGACATAGCGAACGGGATTCGTCGGGAACCAGGCTTTCGAGCAACGGGAGCGCAGCCGCGCGCTCCTCTAGACTCACCGCATCGGCTTCTGGAGGCAAGTCGACAGGTTCGGTCTGCGCGAGCCGTTCGCGAAGCCACGCCGAAATCGGCGGGAACTCGTGCGGGGAGGGGGCGCCGTCCTTCAAAGGACGGAGCAACTCGCAAAGTTCTTCGACCGATGCTGTCGCGTCAACGTGAGTGCCGGGCTGCACCTGGTCCAACACTGTCCAGGTGCCGCTCATCGATTCGACGACTTCGTGCACGGTCGGACCGATCCCCAACTCAGCAAGCTGTTTGGCAGCAGTGGCTTGCAACCCTCCGGCCGGGTCTGGTGTCGACTTCAGCACGAGCAACCGGTCGTCCTTAGTCTCGACCGACACCACGAAGCCGTAACGCGCGTCCATGATCCGCACCGGCCGAGCGCGATACCGCGAGCACAACTCGGCCAACTCGGCGCGGACCGACGTCGCCCATCGTTGTCCGCTCTCCGGCCATCTGGTGCACACAGACTGCACCGTGGCGTCGGGAATGGCCACTTGGGATGCTTGCGGTTCCGGCCGCGAAAGGCGGCTCCCAAGTAGCTCGGCTGCCCGGCGATCCGATTCGCCGACCCATGCCGCGTACACGCGAAGGGTGGTCGCGCCGCCTCCGCCGTGGCCGAGCCTGCCGGCCACAGTGCGCAGGTCGATGCCAGCGGTCAGCAGCTCGGTTGCCGAGTAGTGGCGCAGGGCATGCAAGTGGCTGTCGATGCCGATGCATTTGCACATGCGCGAGTAGCGGTGTGTGACGCCGTCCGGGTCGTATGGCCGGTCGAACGTCGACTCGTACGAGAACAGGAACGCTGCGTCGGTCGGCTCGGTCCCTACCTGCCGCGTGAACTCCTCATAACGCTGCCGGTGTTCGGTCAAGACCTCGACCGTTGCCGGGTCGAGCGAGATGCGGCGGATCTGGTGCGTCTTCGTGTCCTTTTCGAACGATCGGCCATTGACGCGCACGTAGTTGCGGCGAATCGTCACATAGCCGTTGGCCAGATCGAAGTCTGACCAGCGCAGTGCCAGTACTTCAGCGCGACGGAGTCCGGTGACCATCACCAACCAAACGAGGGTTCCCCAGGTCTCGTCGTCCTGCCACGCCGCCTCAATTATTCGGGCGGCTTGATCGGCGGTTGGTGGGTTGGGCCTCGGTGCTGTTTGGCGCGGCTTCTTCGCGACATCCGTGGGATTGCTGGTGATCCAGCCCCATCGCACCGCGGCCGAGAAAACGCCACTAAGGACGAAGTGGATCTTCGAGATCGTCGAGTTCGAGAGCGGCCGGCACTGATGTTGCTTGCATTCGATGACCTCGCAGCCTGCCTTTTCGCAGTCGTGCGGCTTGTCGCCGGCGGCTGGCGGGCGGCCGGGCGGACGGCGGTGCCGTACCGTCCGGCACTCGTGCTCGCCTTCTACGCGATGCTCGATGAACGGCTGACCGTCGCAGCGCACGCTGCATCGACGCAACTCGGCGTAGAACTCCTCGAGGACCCTTGGGGTGACCTTGCCGATGGGCTCGTCGCCGAACGCTGGGCCGATATAAAGCCGTAGATAGCTCTCGTAGCTAACTCGCGTGTTGTCTTCGATTTCGTGCACACGCAACCAGTCGGTGAACGCCTTTCGCAGCGTCCCTCTCGTCTGAGCGTGCCGCTGCTCGTCGACTTGCGCGCGCAGCGTGTTCAAGATCCGCTGCGCCTCGTCCTCGTCGGTCGTCGACTCCCGCAGATACAGTCGCTTGCCGGTCAGCGGGTCGACCCCGGCGTAGACCTTGACGCGGAACGAGTTGCCGCGGCGCTCGATAGTTCCGCGCGTCCGGGTCTTGCTACTCGTCCGCTTGGCCACGGTTCCAGGGTACTCGCACCCACCATGAATCCCATGACGCTTACGCGCGATCATCAGGAGAGGAAGAAAACCGAGGTGAAATGGGTGGGCCGCCTGGGGCTCGAACCCAGAACCTACGGATTAAAAGTCCGCAGCTCTACCAATTGAGCTAACGGCCCGCAGCCAGCAGTGTAACCAACGTCGGCCACGCCCCGTCGCGGCCGGTGTCCCTGAGACCGAGTTTGAGCCGATCAGCGTGCGCGAACCAAGACCGTCCCTTGTGGACCACGAGGCTAGCGCGGTCGCCGCAACCGAGCCTTGGCGCGCCAATACATCCGGCGTGCGGTCAGCACCTGCGGGTACTGTTCGGCGCGCTGCCGCACCGAACGGGTAAGGCGCTGCCTCTTCGACAACGGCGGTTCGGGCGTGGGCATGTTCTTGACGAACCCGGCAAGCGTCTGGACGGCGACGTCCAGCATCTCCGAATCGGTTGGCGTGGCTGGCGACTTGCCGCCGGACTGCTCGGACGGCGTGGCGGGCAGTAGGTCGGTGAGGTCCCCGACCACGTGGTAGCCAGCAGCCGCGATCTCGTCGATGAAGCGCTTGGCGGTATCCACAACCCACTCGTAGTCACCGGCCGGCAACGGGATATGGGACGGCCCGTGCAGGTGCGACAGGATGTCCGCGGCGAGTTGATCCTTGACGATGATGGCGTACTTGGGCCAGTCGATGTCGTCGCCGAGAGACTCGTTGAGACGGCGCAGCAGCTCGGTTTCGGCGACACCCAGCGAAAAGTTGTGATGCGGAACGTCAGTGGTGAACTTGTCGGCGTCGATGTCGATCACCGACGTGAACCGCTGCCAAAGCACGCTGGTCGGCGTGCCGCGTGGCGGCACGGTAACCACATGCACGCGCTCTGGCGGCAGGTTCTCGCTCCATACCCGCAGCACCCTCGGCAGATCCTGGTAGTCCCAGAACCGCTTGTTGACCTCGGTGAGGTCCTCACGGCGCAGCTCGGTAAGGAACTCAGGGAGGCTCGTGGTGTCCCTGGTCTTGATGTTCTCCTGCCACACCGAAGGGATCTGGCGGGCCAGATCACGGGCCGTACAGACCAGATGGACTTCGGCGAAGGACAAGTCGGACAGCACCTGGGCGACCTCCTCCTGGCTGGCCGGAGCGAGCAGCTCGGCCGAGACCACCGAGTTGCCCTGCCAGGCGCGTAGCTGCTCGACGAGCCAGCTCCACACCCCGGCGACCCCCGCCTCCTGCCATCGCCCGTACCGTTCCGGGTGCACGTCGATGACGGCCCGATGCTGAGTTGCCCGGTCGTAACCCGGATAGAGCACGCCGTCGTCAGCGACAGCGTCCCGGTGGTGCCACAGGAGTTCCTGCAACGAGGTAGTACCGGTCTTCGGCAACCCAACGTGCAAGTAGATCCGGCGAGAACGAGGAGCCATAACCGTGAGAGGGTAGTGGGCCGGTATTGCGCGATAGAAGTCCCCCGGCCCCGACATGAGGAGGACTGCGGATGTCACGGCCCTCAGTGCTGCGGCTGAGCCACGGAGTGACGGTGTGGCTGACCGGCCTGCCAGGCGCCGGGAAGTCGACCGTTGCCCGCACGGTCGCCTCCCTGGTAGGCGACGCGGTGGAAGTCGAAGTGCTGGACGGCGACGAGGTGCGCAAGACGATCTCCAGCGATCTCGGGTTTTCCCGCCAGGACCGCGACGAGCAGGGACGCCGGGTGGGATTCATCGCCGAACTGCTCGCCAGGCATCGCGTGCTCACGCTGGTGCCGGTGATCGCGCCCTACGCCGAGACCCGTGCGGCGGTGCGGCAACACCACCAGCGGCGCGGAACGCCGTTCGTCGAGGTGCACGTCAGCACCGACCTGGAGGAATGCGTCCGCCGCGACCCCAAGGGGCTGTACGCGCGAGCGGCCGCCGGCGAGATCACCGGGCTGACCGGGGTGGACGACGTATACGAGCGGCCGGAGCACCCCGAGCTAAGACTGGACACCGCCGGGCTGGACGCCGAGACAGCCGCTCAGCAGGTCCTTCGACTGTTAGCCACGTCGGCGGGCGCCGACGTGGCTCGTGAGTCTTTTTCGGTGTTATAGCACCCAAAAAGACTCACGAGCTTTCGCGGATGACGAGGTCGGTTGGCAGTAGTACCGACGGAGGCAGCGGGTCCTCGCCAGCCAGCTGGGCGAGCAATCGCCAGACGGTGGTACTACCAAGCTCCTCGATCGGCTGGCGCACCGTGGTCAGCTGCGGCGTCGCCGACGTGGCCAGCACCGAGTCGTCGAAGCCGACCACCGCCACATCGTCCGGGATGCGCCGCCCGTGGGCGAGCAACGTGCGCATCGCGCCGACCGCGATGATGTCCGCGGCCGCGAACACCCCGTCCAGATCGGGCTTGCGTTCGAGCAACTCGGCCATCGCGGTGGCCCCGCCCTGCACGGTGAAATCGCTGTGCACCTCTCCCCCCGCGACCAGGTTCGCCTCCGCGAGCCCCCGCCGCCAGCCGACCAGCCGGTCGATACCCACAGCCATATCCGACGGGCCCGCGATGGTGGCGATCCGCGTCCGCCCCGTTGAGATCAGGTGCCGCGCGGCGAGCAGGCCACCGGTGAAGTTGTCCGAGTCGACATACGGGACGTTGGCGCCGCTCAGCGGGCGCCCGACCACGACCACCGGCAACCCGGCGGCCACCAGCCGTTGTGGCAACGGATCGCGGCCGTGCAGGCTGACCACCAGCGCGCCGTCCACGTGCCCGCCACACAGGTAGTGCTCGAGCTGCTCGCCGTCGTCCTCCTGGTTCATTGTCAGCACCAGTTGACGCCGACTACCGCTCATCCCGGCGTAAATTCCGCGGAGCACGCCCGCGAAGAACGGATCACTGAACACCCGATCGCCGTGCTCGGACACCACCAGCGCGATCGAGTTGGTCCGCCTGCTCGCCAGGCTGCGGGCTGCCTCGTTCGGTACGTAGCCGAGACTCTCGATGGCGCGGTTCACCGCACGGCGCGCCCGCTCGCTGACGCCAGGCGAATCATTGACAACCCGGGAGACGGTTGAGCGGGAAACTCCCGCTACCCGGGCAACCTCCTCCAGCGTCGGCGCGACACGTTCCTCGACGGCCGCCGCATCACCTGGTTCGGTCATCACTCTCCCACCGCTCGCAGGCCGTTGCCGGCGATCACGCCCGAGTACCACAGCGCGCTCTGCTTCGGTGTCCGCCGCTGACTGGCGAAATCGACGTGCACCAAACCGAACCGTTTGGCATATCCTTCCGCCCACTCGAAGTTGTCCAGCAACGACCAGTAAAAATAGCCGCGCAGGTCGACGTCGCGCTCGATGGCCGCGTGCGCCGCGCGTAAATGCGCGTCCAGAAAGCCGATCCGGTCGACGTCGTGCACGATTCCGTCCGGCCCGGCTCTGTCCGGGTAAGCGGCACCGTTTTCGGTGATGTAGAGCGGAATCCGCGGATACTTCTCGTGCAGCGACACCAGCAGTTCGGTCAACCCCTCCGACGTTACCTCCCAGTCAACGTCGGTGCGCGGCAGGCCACGGCTCGGGAAGCTGACATGTTCGGCCCCAACCCACTCGGACGGCGGCCCGGAACGTTCGTCCGGCCGGCTGGACACGTGCAGATCCCGGTAGTAGTTCACTCCGAGCATATCTAGCGGTGCGGAAATCGTGCCGAGGTCGTCGGGCCGAACATGCTCGGCAAGGCCGAACGGCGCGAGGTCGGTGAGCACGTCGTCCGGGTAGCTGCCGAGCAACACCGGGGCGAGGAACATCCGGTTCTGCAAGCCGTCCACCTTCCGCGCCGTATCGAGATCGCCGGGATCACCGGGATCCGCGGCGTGCACCGGGAAGAGGTTGAGCGTCACGCCTGCGCTCGCGTGCGGCGCGTGCCGGCGGATCACGGCGGTGCCGAGGCCGTGCGCGAGCAGCAGGTGATGGGCGGCAGCCACCGCGGCTTCCGGTTCGGTCCGCCCGGGGGCGTGCCGGCCACGCGCGTAACCGAGGAACGCCGAGCACCAGGGCTCGTTCAACGTCGTCCAGTGCGGCACGCGATCACCCAGCCGCTGTAGCACCGTCTCGGCGTACTCGGCGAACCGGTAGGCGGTGTCCCGATTCACCCACCCGCCACGATCCTCGAGCACCTGCGGAAGGTCCCAGTGGTACAGCGTCGCACACGGCGTGATGTCGTGCCGGAGCAAGGTGTCCACCAGCCGCTGATAGAAGTCCATCCCCGCCGGGTTCGGCGCGCCGCCGTCCGGTCGCACCCTCGGCCACGCTATCGAGAACCGGTAGGCGCGCAACCCGAGATCGGTCATCAACCGGACGTCTTCGGCCATCCGCCGGTAGTGGTCGGCGCCCGGTTCACCCGTGTCCCCGTTCGTTACCGCACCGGGCAGCCGGCAGAAGGTATCCCAGATGGACGGCGTGCGACCGTCCACAGTGGTGGCTCCCTCGATCTGAAACGCCGCCGTAGCCGCACCCCACACGAAACCGGGCGGGAACGGGAGCTCCGGCCGGGCCAGCGCGGGATCGGTTTCGTCAGGAAGTATGGACACGGCTATCCCTTCACAGCGCCTTGCATGATCCCGGCTACGAACTGCCGGCCGAGTACGATGAACACGATCAGAACCGGAATGGTGGCCAGGGTCGTTCCGGCCAGCACGAGTGAGTAGTCGACGAAATAGCCGCTCTGCAGTTTCTCGAGGGCAACCTGAATCGTGGGGTTATCCGCGTTCAGCACCACCAGCGGCCAGAGGAAATCGTTCCACGACGTCATGAACGTGAACATGGCCAGAAACGCCGCCGCCGGCCGTACCGCGGGCAGGCAGACGTGCCAGAACACCCTGATCATGCTGCAGCCGTCCACCCGTGCCGCTTCGATCAATTCGTACGGCACGGCCTGCACGGTGTACTGGCGCATCCAGAACACCCCGATCGCGGTAACCAGGTTCGGCACGATCACCGCCTGCAATTGGTTCGCCCAGCCGAACTCGGACATCGCCATGTAGAGCGGAATGATGCCGAGCTGGGTCGGCACCGCGAGGGTGGCCACCACGAACACGAACAAGACGTTGCGGCCACGAAAGCGGAGCTTGGCGAACGCGAATCCGGCCAACGTGGAAAAGAACACCGTGGAGAACGCCACCGTGCTGGAAACGAGCACGCTGTTGCCGAGCGCTTTCCAGAACGGCGACAGCTCGAAGGCCCGCTGCGCGTTGGCCAGGAAGTTCCCGCCGGGAATGAGCGGCGGTATCCGTTCGGTGAGCATCGAGTTGTCCCGGCTTGCCACCAGGAATGACCAGTAAAACGGGAAAGCCGAACCGAGCACGAAGGCGATGAGCAGCCCGTAGATCCAGAAACTCGCCCGCCCCAGCCGACCGCCGGCGCCGTTACCCGCTCGCGCGCGTCGCGGGAAGGGCAATCCGATCGTCGTCATTGTTCCTCCCCGGTTGACGCGAGCCGCCGGGTGAGTGCGAAATTGATCAGTGCGACGAGAATGATGATCACGAAGAGCGCCCATGCGATCGCAGACGCGTAGCCGAAGTCCTGATCCTCGAACGCCGATTGGTACATGTACAGCGTGATCGTCTGGAACTGGTTGGTCGAACCCCCGTTGTTCGAACCTGGCATCGCGTCGAACAGCTTTGGCTCGGTGAATATCTGCAGGCCACCGATCGTCGACGTGACCACGACAAAGATCAGTGTCGGGCGCAGCAACGGCAGGGTGATGCTGAAGAACCGCCGGATGGCCCCCGCTCCGTCCACGATCGCGGCCTCGTACAACTCCTTCGGAATCGCGTGCATGGCGGCCAGCACGATCAGCGCGTTATAACCGGTCCACCGCCAGTTCACCATCACAGCGATCGCCACGTGGCTGGCGAACCGGTTGGCCTGCCAGTCGATCCTTTCCAGCCCGAACGTTTCCAGGATCCCGTTCACCAGGCCGAATTTCGGCCCGAACAGGTTGGCGAAGATGATGCCGAGCGCAACGAGGCTGGCCACGTACGGCATTAGAATGCCCACCCGCCAACCGGTTGGTCCACGCAGCCGGGTGTTGAGCATCGCGGCGAGCAATATCGCGATGATGATCTGGGGAATGCTGGAGAGCAGGAAGATGCTGACGGTGTTGACCAGCGTCCGCCAGAACTGCGGATCGCTGAACAGCAGCACGTAGTTTTCCAGCCCGACGAACGACGGGCTGTCCTCGATCAATTCCCAGTCGAACAGCGATACGTAGGCCGTGTACAGCAGCGGGAACAGCCCGACGATGCCGAAAATAATGAAGAACGGGGCGACATAGAGATACGGGGAATACTTGAAATCCCACCGGGAGAGCCGATCCCGAAACGAGATCCCTGGCGGTGGCACTCGCCCACCGGAGACACGCTGTGCGGCGGACTCTTGCTTGCCGCTGCTCGCAGTGTCGAGATCGGCGGTCACCTGAACCTCCCCTCTGCCGGATACTGCCCGGTGCGGGACGGGCACGCGTGCCCGTCCCGCACCCCTCCCCCTTACCTCGCGATCTTCTCGGCGTCCGCGACGACCTTGTCCCAGGCCTGTTGCGGCGGCGTCCCTTGCTCGACGGACGCCAGCGCCGGGGCGATCACGTTTTCCTGGATTTTCCCGTCACCCGGGCCCTTGTACTGCGCCTCGGTCACCTTCCGGGCTTGGTCCGCGAACAGCTGCCCCATCTTGACCCCACCGAAGTATTCGCTTGTGGTGTCCAGCAATTCCTTCGATTCGAGCGCCTTCACCTGACTCGGGAACGTGCCCTTCGCCAGGAACGCCTTCATCTGCTGTTCCGGCGCGGTCAGCCAAGCGGCCAACGCGGCGGCTTCCTCGGGGTGCTCGCTCTGCTGCGGAACGGTAAGGAACGAGCCACCCCAGTTACCGCCACCGCCGGGGAACGCGTCGGTTACCGCCCAGTTGCCGTTGTTCCCCGGTCCGGCGCTCTCCTCGACAACGCCGAGCATCCAGGACGGGCAGGTCTTGGTAGCGAACGAACCGGACTTGAAGCCACTGGTCCATTCGTTACTGAAGGCGACGAGTCCCGCCGACTGCCCGCGATCAACGGCCGCGGTGACCTGCTGCCAGTTCTGCCTGATCCGCGGGTTGGTTTCGATCGTGAGCTTGTCGTCCCGGTTGAAGTACCCGACATCCAGCTGGTTCTGCATGGCGTTGAAGATCTGCGCGGACGAATCGAACCAGGCAACCTTGTCCGTTGCCCGCACGAACTTATCGCCTGCCGCGAAGTAGCTGTCCCATGTCTCGAACAACGGCTTGACGGCCTCCGGGTCGGAGGGCAATCCGGCCGCCTTGAACAGATCCTTGCGGTAGCACATAGCCAGCGGACCGATGTCCGTGCCATATCCGATCAAGCTGCCGTCCTTGGCCTTTCCGGCCTGATATTTCCAGTCCAGCCATCGATCGGCCGTCACGTTCTTCGGCCCGATCTCCTCGAGGTTGTGGAACAGGCTCGACTTCGCGAGCACGTCGGAGATGTGCCCCTCTTCAACGGCTTGAACGTCGTCCAACCCGGATCCGGAGCCCAGTTTGGTGAACAGGGTCTGGTGATACGGCCCGCCCTCACCGGTCTTGTGGTGGGTGATCTTGATGTTCGGGTGCGCGGCCTCGTACTCGGTGAGCAGTTTCTCGTACCCGAATTCGGTGAACGTCCCGATAGTGAGCTCGATCTGCCCGCCATTTTCGGCCGAGTCGCCGCCGGAACCTCCACAGGCGGCCACGAGCATGGTGGCCCCGGCCAACGCCGCCGTGCGGGTGAATACCCGTCTTCGCTGTTGTCGCACTGAAACCCCTCATTGGGTCGTCATGGATACGGAGCGATCGCGTTGATTGGGAGCGCTCCCAACATAGAGAGTGTGATCCTGGCCATCACGGGTGTCAAGAAGCCGTTTTCGTGCGTTATCTGCGCTGGCAAAACGGCAAACTCGGCGAAATCGGCCTCGTCGAATTGGGGAGCGCTCTCATCAACGATGATTCAGGATGGAGGAAATCGCACACAGAAGATGTCCTTCTGTGTACACTTTCCTGCGAACCGTCAGCACGATGCCAGGAGGTGAACGCGGTGGGTATGCCCGACGGTCTGCCAAACACTTTCACCCACCGGGAAGCCGAGCAGCGAGGCGTGTCCGACCGGCGGCTGTACGCGTTGCGCGACGCCGGTGCTGTCGAGCCGATCGGGCGTGGTTTGTATCGTCGTGCGGACGCCAGCGAGCTTGCAGATGTCGATCTGCTGGAGATCGCCTTCCGGGCACCCGAGGCAATACTGTGCCTGGCCAGCGCGTTGGCTAGGCACGGTTTAACCGATCTCATCCCGCCGGCGATCGACGTCGCTCTCCCTCGTGGTCGACGCCGGCCAGCCACTCAGGCGACGGTTTCCTGGCATGTGTTCGCACGGGAAACCTTCCACATCGGGCGCGACGATCTTCCCGTGGATGCGCAGACTTCGATCGGGATCTACGACGCACAACGCTGCATCATCGACGCCTTTCGGCTACGGCATCGGGAAGGCCCGGAACTGGCGCACACGGCGCTACGCCGTTGGCTGACTCGTCCTGGTGCGCAACCGGCGAGCCTGCTGGATATGGCGCGCCAGTTTCCGCGTGCCGAACCCGCGTTGCGGAAAGCATTGGAAATACTGCTGTGAGCCGTTCTCGGCCAACCCGAGCCACCCTGGCGGGTCGGCGTTACCTTGATCTGCAGAACCTCGCGCGTCGCACCCAACGGCCGACCGACGAGCTTCTGCAGCTCTATGCCCTGGAAGGCTTCCTCGCGCGGCTGACGGTGTCCCCGTTCGCCGATCAACTTGTTCTCAAAGGCGGCGTACTTATGGCTGCCTTCGATGCACGCCGGCCTACCAGGGATGTAGATCTCCAAGCGCAATCGATGTCCAACGGCGTGGACGAGGTGCTCTCGGTAGCCTGTGCCATCGCCGCGATCAAGCTCGAGGACGGGCTCGACTTCGACACCGAATCCGCCGCCGCGGACACCATTCGTGACGAGGACACCTACAGCGGAGTTCGGGTCACGATCCCGGGATCGTTAGCCACCGCTCGGCTCACACTCCATGTTGATCTCAACGTCGGTGATCCCGTCCATCCCGCCCCGGAACGGGTAGCCCTTCCCCGGCTGCTCGACGGCCCGCCCATCGAGCTGATCGGGTACCCGCTCCCCATGGTGCTTGCGGAAAAGATCGTGACCGCCGTCGAACGCGGTGAAGCGAACACCCGATGGCGCGACTTCGCCGACATCTATCTGATCGCCGGACAGCACACCATCAAGGCCAGCGATCTCACCGATGCGATCACGACCGTCGCTGCCTATCGCGACGTTGTCGTCGCACCGCTTCGCGGATCACTGCCCCGATATGCCGAGCTCGCGCAGTCCCGATGGGCGGCCTGGCGCCGGCGGCAACGCCTCGACGCCCTGTTACCCACCCGATTCGCGGACGTTCTCGAGACCGCTACCGCGCTCGCCGATCCGATCCTGAGCGACGCCAATACCGGCGCCGAGTGGCATCCCGCGGCCCGTGAGTGGCGCTAGGGCATCTGAACAGCGGATTACACAGATGTCGAGGTGGACGACTACCGTCGGCGAGGTGGAGTACGACGAGCCGGCCGGCGTCGAAACGGTTGACGAGGGGCTTGCCAGGCGCATGAAGGCGCTGGCCTGCACCGCGCCGCTGCACGACCTGGACAACCGAAAAACCCGGCTGGACTGGGCGGACGCCAGCGATTACCAGATGGCCGAGATCGCCCTGCAGGCGATCGATCAGGTCACTATCGCGATGGACTTCGACCGCGGAGCCAACCACGAGCAGGTGGTCGCCAGGCTGTGCCCGTTCATCGCCACACAGGTACCGGATCGCGACCACGACGAGCACGAGCGGGTGGCCCGCTGGGTGCTGGACAATCTGATCAACGTGGGCAGCGTGGACCGCGGTTTCCAGGCCGTCTACGGCACGTTCGGCGGGGCCGGCGAGTACCAGCGGCGCTCGTTCGACTTCAAGTTGCTGGTGGAACTGGTCTCCGGCGAGGGCGACGTCTACCTGCGAGCCACCGACGAGGCGATCAACGTGCTGGTCGGCGCGCTGGACACGGACGTCGAGTCCGCGCAGATCGCGGCCGAGGTGAAGCTGGAGAACCTGATCAAACGCGGCCGGCTTTCGGACGCCAGGCTGGCGGCCGAGCAGGCCCGCTACCGCACCGTGCAGTACGCGGACACGTTGCGCCGCAAGCTGGAAGCCACCAGGCGGGACGTGCGCGCGGTGGACTGGGAACGCGAGGTACCGGACCTGATCGACGAGGCGCTCCGGCACATCGAAGACCGATTCCGCGCGGAGAACGCGATCCTGAACAACATCACCACCGCGCGCGACGACGCCGAGGAACTCGATCGCAAGCATCGCGCCGCGCAGCTGGTGGACATCGTGAAGGACTGCATCCGCCGGCACACCCAGTTGCAGGCCCGGCTACAGGATGCCGGCGAGACGTTTCGCACCGAACAGGACCGGCAGCAGTTCTCCGCACCGGCCCGGCGCGCCACCATCGACCTGTTCGGCCAGTTGCTGGTGCCCAGCCTCGACCTACCGCTGGCCGACGCGTCGAATCCGACCGGCGTGTTCTTCGGCGCGGCCGCGGGCATCGATCCGCCGAGCGTGCCAGGGCTGACCGGGCTGGTTGAGATGCTGCTGGTCCCATCGCAGGATCGGGAACACCTCGGGGACGAGATCACCGAACCGGATCTCGCTCCGCTGCCCGATCCGGACCGGTACTCCGAATGGCAATGGCGCACATCTGATTCGTTGCTGGATCTGGCGGAGGCTCCGCGCAGGCTCTCCGGACTGCTCGCTTCGGCACGGGAGATCGATCCGGACCTGGCCGGATTGGTGGCGTTGCGCGTAGTGCACGCGTACGGCCCGGAGGTGGGTACCGCCATCCGGCACGGTGACCAGCAGCTGCTGATCGCCGTCGACGACGGCACCGAACTCGTCGACGAGCAGTTCGGCGGGACGGACCTGCTGGTGGCCTCCGCGCACGTGGCCCGCGCCGGCGAAGCTGTCGAGGAGCTGGCTACGCTGTCCACAGAGGACGAAGAGGTGGCATGAGCACGACGCAAGCGGTACGGGACGCCGAGTCTGCCGCTCGACTCGTGGCGCTCGGGATGCGCCAGAAACAACGCCCATCACGGGATGCCGTCTACACCGAACTGGTGCAGCGGTACGCCCAGGATGACGCCTTCAAGGAGCAGGTACACGCCGTCGCGGCCGGGCTCGGGCTGGTGGTGCTCGGCGTGACCATGCAGAGTGGCACGGTGCTGGCGTCCACGGAGGACTCGGTTTTTGAGATCAAGATGGACGAGTACGCGAAACGCTCGGCTATCGGCGGGAAGCGGAGCGCGGAGAAAGTCCTGCACGGCCTGATCCACCTCGCGGTCGCCGCGCTGGGCTTCCCGCGTCCGGATGATCTCGCCAACGAAACCTACGTCGGGCGGGTGTCCGTCGAGCAGGTGGACGGCGTGGTACGGGAAGCATGCCGGATGCTGGACGAGCGCGCGAAGCACGCCGAGGCGAACAACGATCCACTGGAGAGCGCCCCCGAATTGGAGCGTGCCTGGCGCGCCTACAGTCGCCGCCCAGCCACGGCGATCACCAAGGACGGCAGGCTGGCCGCGGACAGTACTCGCGGGATGATCACTAAAGCGATGCGTTTCCTTGCCGAGCAAGGATTCCTGACACATGTCAACAATGAAGAGGGCGGCACGTATCGAACCACGCCCCGCTACCAGATCCAGGTTCGAGAGCTGGCCGCGACCCGCGCCTTCGACGAATTGCTCGACCTGGGCGTGGTAGCCGTTGGCGACGGGACCGGAAGCCTGCGCGCCGCCGAACCGGAAACGTTGTAGGAGCACTGGATGTACGAACTCTCCCGAGTACGTCTGTATTCGGTGGGCCCGCCCGGTGCGCGATACGGCGACGTGGTGCTCGACCTCCGCGGGGTCGGTGCGCCGGTGCGGGCTCCCGAGCAGCGCGACCTGTTCGCCTCGGAACGCACCGACGTGCCGCGCCGGCCCTCGCCGGCGAGCGTGCTGTTCCTCGAGAACGGCGGCGGGAAATCGGTGCTGATCAAGCTGATCTTCTCGGTCATGCTGCCCGGCAGGCGGCAGGTTGTCGGTACCACCAGCACCCGGGTGCTCGAGAAGTTCGTGCAGGGGTCGGATGTCGCGCACGTGGCGTGCGAGTGGCAGCACACCGAAACCGGGCAGCGGGTGGTTACCGGGAAGGTCTCCGAATGGCGCGGCCACGTGGTGTCCAACGACCCCGCGAAGCTCATCGACGCCTGGTACTCGGTCCGGCCGACCGTGTCGTTCAATTTGGACACTCTGCCGTTCACCGAATCCGATCGGCGCGTCACGCTCTCCGGATTCCACGACCGGTTGTCCGAGGCGCACCGGCTGGAACCGGAGCTGCAACTCGGCTGGGAGACCGGGCAGGCCGCATGGACCGAGCACCTCGGAAACCTCGGCCTTGACACCGAGTTGTTCCGCTACCAGCGGACCATGAACGCAGGCGAGGGCGAGGCGGCCGACGCGTTCTCGTTCAAGAACGATGACGCGTTCGTGGATTTCCTGCTGCGCGCCGTCAGCTCGCAGGAGGATCCGGACGGGCTCGCGCAAGTTGTCGACGGGTACGCGCACAAGCTGAAGCAGCGCGGCGCGCTTACCGCCGAACGGGATTTCGTCGCCGGCGCGCTCGATCTGCTCGTTCCGTTGACGGAGAAGGAATCCGAGGCGGTGCTGGCGCGCAAACGGGAGCGGGAAGCACGCGAGGAAGCGCAGCGATTCGTCTCCTCGGTGGCACACCGGCACGCGGCGGAGGTCGACCGGCTCGCCTCGGCCCGCACGCGCCTCACCGAGCTGACCGAGGCGGAGCAGCAGGCCGATCAGGAGCAGCGGCGGCTGAACGGCGTGGTGCAAGGACTTCGCCGGTCGGTCGCGGAGTTGCGGCTCACCAAAGCCCGAGACGAGCTGGCCGACCTTGAGGCCGAACTGAACGAGGCCAAGGTCCGGCACGCGGCGTGGCAGGCAACGAACACCGAGCTGCAGTACCGCTGGGCGGTGAACAAGGCAAGGGAACTGCGCACCCTGGTGGAAACCCAGGAGGAGAAGGCCCGCCCGGCGCTCGAGGCGCGCACCCGTACCGCGCGAGCGCTCGCCCGCGGGCTGCTGGCCACCGTCGCTCGCGCCGAAGACGAAGCCACGACGGCGGAGGCGCGTGCGGACGAGCTGAAGGCGCGAGCGGCCGAGCAGGACGAGGCGTACTCCGCCGCGCTGCGCACCGCGGAGCAGCGGCATGCCGAGGCGCGCCACGCGGAGCAGCGCATCGGCACGGCCCGCGAGGCGATGGCCTCCGAGGTGGCCGCCGGCACCCTCACCAAGGGCGCGGACGTCGCCGTGGAAGCCGAGCAGGCACGCGCCGCCTCAGCCGAAGCCAGCCGCGGCGTCGCCGACGCGCTGGCCGAACTGGAAACCCTCGGCCAGGCAAGGACGGACGCGGCCAACACCGTGCACCATGCCGAGCGGGAAGCCGACCGGGCCGCGACGGCCGCCCGTTCCGCACGGGAAAAGGCGACCAAGGCAACGGAAACCGCGAACGCGCTCGCGCGTGAAGAGCGGCTGCTCGCGCTGCTCGCGGCCGAATCCGTCGAGCTGGACCCCGATACGCCCGTCCTACTCGACCTGCTCGAGTCCGCGATCAGCGCGACCAGCCGCGAGGTGACCGAGTTGCGCATCGCCGATCACGCCGACCAGCGGGCGCTCGACGCGCTGGGCGACGGGGGACTGCTGCCCGCACCGGACGACATCACGCGTGCCGTCGAGGTACTCGCCGGCGACGGCATCACCGGGTGGCCCGGCTGGCGGTACCTCTCCGAGATTCCGGCCGACGAGCGGGGTACCGTGCTGCGCCTGCATCCCCAGCTGGTGGATGGCGTGGTGCTGAACAACCCCGACCACCTGGAACGCGCCGAGCGGCTGCTGCGCGATGCCCAGCTGCTGCCGACGTCGATCATCGCGGTCGGCAGCACGGCGGCGATCAAGGACCTGGACGCCCCGGCTCCGGCCGGAACCAGCTTCGTTGTGCCGCCCAACCCGGCGATGTACGACGAGGACGCGGCCGAGCTGGAACGGCAGGAAATCGATCGCCGGCACACCGCGCGACAGTCCCAACTGGACACCCTGACCACCCAACTGTCCAATGACCGCGCGCTGGCCGACCGGTTGCGTAGCTGGCAGAACGAATACCCACCGGGAACGCTGGCCGCACTGAACGCCGAGCTCGCCGAAGCCGAGCGGGCGCAGCGCGCCGCGCGGGACCGGGTAACCGAAACCACCGAAGCACGGGAAACGGCCGCGGAACGGGAACGCGCCCAGCAGGAACGGATTCCCCGGCTCCGCGAGCGGGAAGCCGAACTCGCCGAGCGCGCGAACCGGCTGACCCGGCTCGCCGAGCAGGTGGCCGACATCGAGCAATGGATCACGGCCAGCCGGACGGCCAAAGAGGAAGCCGGCACCGCGGAAGACCAGGCGACCAACGCGAAGGAACAGGCCGAAGCGCGGCGGTCCGAGCGGGCCGCCCAGTCACGCATCGCCGACGACCAGCGCCGCACCGCGGCCCAGTGCAGGGAAGAGTTCGCCGAGGTGCTCGGCGGCGGCTCGGTGGACGAATCCGAACCGGTGCCCGATGCTTCGCTCGGGGAGCTGCGCAGGGCCGCGCAGGAGGCGGACCGCGCCTACGCGATGGTCGAAGTCGGCAGCGATCTGCGCGCCGAGCTGGAAAGCGCGGAGGCCGCCGAGTCCACCAACCGGGGCAGCGTGGAGGCGGTTGAGCCGGACGTGCGGCGGCTCGCGGAGGAATACCTCGGCACCCCGGACGGGGCGGACGCGCCGGCAAGGGACGCGGCCACCCGCCGGGCACAGCAAACCGTCGACAAGCTCGGCGAGGACGTGGGCAACGCCCGCGAGCGGGTCGGCGGGCTGCGTAGTGCGTTGCAGCAGTTCCCCCAGCAGGATCGCTCCCTCGATCCGTACGGCCGGCCCCGCGACATCGAGCACGGCGAGCAGCTGGTGGAGCAGGCGAACGCGGACCACACCGCGGCCCGAGCCAAGTACGACGAACTGCGGGAAGGCAAGGCCAGCGCGGAGCAGAAGGTCGGCGAGCTGGACAAGACCGTGGACGGCTTCCAGGCGGTGCTCGACGCGCTCTCGGATCACCATCCGGATCAACCGGTGCCAGAGGCACAGGGTTTCGACGGCGATCTCGAGGAGGCCAGGAGCCGGCGCGCCAAGGTGCAGACCGGCCTGACCGAAGCCAAGACGCTGCTCGAGAACGCCGAGCGCGCCGTCCAGGGGGCAGCCGAGGAGCTGACCCACTACGCGACCAGCGACAGCTTCGAGCAAGTCAGCAGCCCGGTCCGGCGCCAGATCATCGGCGTCAAACAGCAGGATCTCCCGCGCCACGCCACCGAATGGGAGCAGGCACTGCGGCCTCGGTTGCGGACACTGGAAGACGATCTCGAGCAGATCGAGCGGCACCGGAGCGGGATCATCGAACGGCTGCAGGGCATGGTGGTGCAGGCGCTCGGCACGCTGCGTTCCGCGCAGCGGCTCTCCCGGCTGCCGGACGGCCTCGGCGACTGGTCGGGGCAGGAATTCCTGCGGTTCCGGTTCGACTCGCCGGACGAGCAGCTGCTCGCCGAGCGGCTCGGCGAGGTGGTCGACGACGGCGCCGCCACGGTCGAGAAGGAAGGCAAGGACGGCACGCCAGCCAAACGGGACGGCAATGACGCTGCTGCTACGTGGCGTGCATTCCGCTGTTCTCAAGGGTTTTCGGGTGGACATGCTGAAGCCCGACGCGGTGCTGCGCACCGAACGGCTGCGGGTTTCGGAGATCCGCGACGTGTTCTCCGGCGGGCAGCAACTGACCGCGGCGATCATTCTGTACTGCACGATGGCCGCGCTGCGTGCGAACGACCGTGGCCGCGCGCGCAACCGGCACTCCGGTGTGCTGTTTCTCGACAATCCCATCGGCCGAGCTTCGGCGGGGTATCTGCTGGAGATCCAGCTGGCCGTCGCGGAGGCGTTGGGGGTACAGCTGGTGTACACCACCGCGCTTTTCGACGCGGGAGCGTTGAGCGTGTTCCCGTTGCTTATCCGGCTGCGCAACGACGCGGACCTGCGGGCCGGCATGAAGTACCTGTCGGTGGATTCCGAGGTCCGCCGCGAGCTCGAGCAACTCGGCGAAACCGACGGCACCGGGCGGGTGGATGCCACCCGGTTGTTCGTGCGCCCGGCCGAGGTCGGGGCCGAGTGACGCCGGCCGATTTATCGCCGCGCGCCGAGCGACTCGCGGAGTTGCTGCGAGCTTGGCCGCGGAAGCGGGTGTCGCGCGGTGAGCTGTGGTCGTTGCTCGAGCAGGCGGACCCGTCAATCGGAATGAGCTTGCGGCGTCGAAGGATTCTGGCCGGGTTGCTCGACGAGCTGGCGGCCGAAGCCGTGCTGCGATTGCCTTCCAAGCGCTCCTACGACTACAGCGAGCAGCCGCCGCTGCCGAACTTCGTCACGGTGCCAAAGGACACGTCGTCGGCACGTCGCGGGCGGGAACCGGTCTGGCATCCGGAATTGCGGTGGGTGCCGGATGCCAGCCTCAATCAGTCCCAGGTGGACAAGCTGGCGGCGATCAATTCCTGGCTGCACCAGAACCGCGGCGACCTCGTGGTGCCGGTGCGGGAGCGGTCGCTTGAGATTTTCGGGGACGAGAAGGTGCTGGACGATCTGGTGCGCGGCAGCTTGTTCGCGGAAGGGCGGCTGCGCCCCGAGCTGCTGCGAGTCCGCCGTGCGGTGCCGAGGATGTACACGGAAAGCGTCGGCGACGGTGACGTGCTGCTCGTGGTGGAGAACAGTGACACGTTCGACTCGCTGACCCGCGTGCTGGCCGCCGAGCCAGGGCGGATCGGGCTGGTTGGTTGGGGCGCGGGAACGGGATTCGAGGCATCGATACTGTCCGTCGGCCAGCTGGACCGGCGAATCACCGAGATCAGGTATTTCGGCGATCTGGACGGCGCCGGGTTACGCACTCCGGCAAGCGCCAGCGAGCTCGGGCAGGCGTCCGGCTTCTCCCCGGTGCGTCCGGCAGTCCCGCTCTACGATGCGTTGCTTCGACTCGGGCGGCCGCAGTCCGGTCAGAAGCGCCTCTCGCCGAATGCCGCGCGGGCCCTGGCCGGCTGGCTGGATCCGGCACAACAGGAAGCGGTCACGTCGTTGCTGAGCTCCGGCGAGCGGCTCGCCCAGGAAGCCGTCGGGTTGGCCTACCTGTTGTCGGACAACGGATGGCGGGACCTGTGATCCCGGCGGGGGAAAGCCGCGTTACCAGATAACACCGAGCCAAAGAAACCACGTGGGGTTGCAGGTCACGGCCACTAATCCGGTAACGTACCGAGAGTGAGTTGGGACGCATTGAAGTCACAGGCCACCGAGCCGGGTATCCCCGAGTCCGCCGTGATCGACACCAGCAAGGCGAGTGTCGCTCGTGTCTACGACTGCTTCCTCGGTGGCAAGGACAACTACGAGGTCGACCGGCAGGTCTTCCAGCAGGTGGACGACGTCGCTCCGCAGATGAAGGGGCTGGCGCGCGATCACCGCAACTGGCTGGTTCGCGTCACGCGGTTCCTGGCCGGCTCGGCCGGTGTCGATCAGTTCCTCGACTGCGGTGCCGGGCTGCCCTCTGCGGAGAACACGCATCAGGCCGCGCAGCGTATCAACCCTGATGCACGAGTTGTCTACGTCGACAACGATCCCGTGGTGGCGGCACACGGCCGGGCGTTGCTCGAAGAGAACGACCGCACTCACCTGGTGATGGCCGACCTCACCGACCCGGACGAGGTACTCAACCACCCCACGGTCGCGAAGTTCCTCGACTTCGACCGGCCGATAGCCCTGATTCAGTGCAGCACGATCCATCACGTCTCGGACGCCGAGAAACCGCTTGAGATCGTGCGGGGATACCTTGAGCAGCTACCTTCCGGTTCCTACCTCGCGCTGACGCACTTCTACGATCCGCAGGACGGCGGCGAGGCCAGCGAGCTAGCGCGGTTCGTCGAGGATGTCTTCAGCAACAGCTCGATGGGCTCCGGCTACTTCCGCGGCTGGGATGAGATCGAGGCGTTCTTCGATGGTCTGGAGCTGGTCGATCCGGGCATCGCGAGGCTGAACGACTGGTGGCCGGACGGACCGCGACTCAACCCGCTGTCCGCGGCCGACGAGGTGCTTATCGGCGCCGTGGCCCGTAAGCCGTGACAATACGTGTCCGATTTAGCGCTCGATACACACGAACAGTGAACAGAATGCGTTCCGACGGTGGTGTTGGTTACACTGCACCGTTGACGTTCCGCCGGTCTCCCAGGAGGCTCACGAGATGACCACGGACGAGCCCTCGGGCACTGGGCCCACAGCTCGCCGCATGGTACTTGGCAGTCAGCTGCGGCGGCTCCGCGAGAAGGCGGGTATCACCCGCGCGGACGCCGGTTACTTGATTCGCGCGTCCGAATCCAAGATCAGCCGCATCGAGCTGGGACGGGTGAGCTTCAAGGAGCGCGACGTCCACGATCTGCTCACCGCGTACGGGGTGTCGGACGATGGGGATCGCACCAAGTTCGTCGAGCTGGTTCAGCAGTCCAACCAGCCCGGCTGGTGGAACCGCTACAGCGACCTGATCCCGACGTGGTTCAACGACTACGTGGGGCTGGAGGAAGCGACCTCCCGTATCCAGACCTACGAAGTCCTGTTCGTGCCCGGCCTGCTGCAGACCGAGGCCTACGCGCGAGCCATCACCTCCTACGGGCTGGTTGGCGCCTCCGAGGAGGAAGTCGAGCGGCGGGTCTCGCTGCGGATCGCCCGGCAGAAGCTGCTCGCCGGCCCGAACGCGCCACGGCTGTGGGCGGTCATGGACGAATCGGTGCTCTATCGCCCGATCGGCGGCCCAGGAGTGCTGCGCCAGCAGCTGGAGCACCTGCTCGAAGTGACCACCTGGCCGCACGTGACGCTTCAGGTAATTCCATTCAAGTTCGGTGGCTACGCCGCGGAGAGCGCGTTCACGCTGCTCCGATTCGCGGACCGCGAGCTGCCGGACGTCGTATACATCGAGCACCTCAGTGGCGGGCTGTACATCGATAAGCCCGAAGACGTCGAGCTCTACAGCCAGGTCGCGCACCGGTTCGCGGTGGACGCCGAAACGCCGGACCACACCCGGCAGCTGCTCCGCAAGACCCTGAACGAGCTCTGAGTCTCCGTGCTGCTCCTCGGCACGCGTTGATCGCGCCGAAGGCGCGAACCCCGTTCGGTTCACGGCGCGATCCAGGCGCGTCCACGCCGGCAGGTGGGACGCGCGGGACACGCCGAAGTGATCGACATCACCGGTCGACCGTGTAACGGGCCGCGGGCCGCCTCGGGCCTTTGTAACTCGGGCTTCCGCGCAGGTCATCGACTTAGCATCGGCCCGAGTGGCGACTACGCCGCACGTGCGGGCGAACGAGCGGATGCGAGTGCGGCTGCACATGCATTTACGCGTCAGTACGGCGCCTGATAATCTTCGCGCACGCTCGAATGCACGTGCAGATGCATCTCCCGATGCACTGGAAGGGAAGGAGGACCCTCAGATGATTGAGGTCCGCAATGGCATGCAGGCCACCGACCTTGCCGATGCCGCCTGGCGCAAGAGCAGCCGCAGTGGCGCCCGTGGCAACTGCGTGGAGCTCGCCCGCCTGGCCACCGGAGACGTCGCCGTGCGCAACTCCCGCCACCCTGGCGGCCCGGCGTTGATCTACGGGCGTAGCCAGCTGGCGGCGTTCCTCACCGGCCTCGCCGACATCGACGGCGGCGAAACCGACCAAGCCGCGTCCTGACCGTGCGGGTGGGCACCCGGATGGGCACTGCCTACCGGTGCCCACCCGCATGGGACCTGTTCGACTACGACGCGGCACGGGGGCCGTCCATGACCACCACCATCGACACCATCACCGACAAGCTCCGCGCCCTCATCGGCAAGGGGTACAGATTCGTGCATCCGCGCGATGCGGCCGGGGATGTCGTCGCGATCGTCGGCGTACGGGTACACAACAACGTCATTGATCTGGTGCGAGTTCACGGCGAGGACGAGGCGATCGCCACCAGGGCACCCGCCGACGAGACCGACGTGCTGCGACCGAAGAACGCACTCTGGGAGTACCGCGGCGCCGCCGACGATGTGATCGACACCGTGCTCAGCCAGCCGGACATTATGCCGGCACAGCAGCCGGCACAGCAGCCGGCCCAGGAACCAGCCGAGCGGTCGGTTTCCCGGCGGGCGGCGACCGGATGCTGGGTCGGCGACGACCGCGGCCGGTCCCGTTGGCTTACCGCTACGGCCTAAGCGCGCCCCATACCGGAGACGCGCCCGGCGCCGGAGATGCGCATCGGGCGCAGCCGTGCCAGCGCCGCCGCGATCTCGAACCGGCGCGGCACTGCGAAATCCCCGAGAAAGCCGCGCTGGATCGCGTCGGCGCCGGACTCGAGATCGCGGTCAAGCAAGTCCAAAAATTCGGCGATCGTCCGCTCCCCGTCGAGCAGGCCGGTCTCGATCCCGTGGCTCAAAGCCAGCCCGATGCCGATGACCTGGCTGGTGTCCACGATCTGTTCCACGGCGCGCAGGTCGATATCGGCGCCACCCAGCACCAGCGTGTCCGTTCCCCGCTGCTTGATACGCCGCCGCCCGTGCTGGTCCGGAGTGACCGAGCCAGGCTCGCACACCCGGTGCCGGATCTCCGGAAACCCGTCGGCTTCCACCGTTCGCGTGCCACCACGGGAACGCAGCCGGTGCGCCTCGGCCGTCACGTCCCTCGGTTCGTAGCCGGCCATCATGATCACGCGATCCGCGACGTCGAAGTAGTCCCCGGAACCCCCCATCGCCAGCACGGTGGACACGCCGTGGTCGGCGAACAGCGGGCGAACCAGGTCGACGAACGGGGTGAGCGGTTCGTTGTCCTTGGCCACCAGATCCTGCATCCGCTCGTCGCGGATCATCATGTTCGTCGCGGCGGTGTCCTCGTCGATCAGCAGCGCCTTGGCGCCGGCCTCGAGCGCCTCGATGGTGCTCGCCGCCTGGGACGTCGAGCCGGACGCGTTCGCCGTGCAGAAGTCGCTGGTATCCACGCCGTTCGGCAGCCGGTCAAGGAACGCGCTGACGTCCACGCGCTGTACGCTCCGGCCGTCCTCGGCGCGCACCTTGACCGCGGTTTCGTCGGTGACGACCAGCTCCCGGCCGTCGCCGACCACGTGGTCGTACACCCCGCGCTCCAGCGCCCGCAGCAACGTTGACTTGCCGTGGAAACCACCACCGACGATCAGCGTGGTGCCCCGGCCGATGCCCATACCGGTGACCGTTCCGCGGTTCGGCAGGGTCACCTCGGTGCGCAGCGACTCGGGAGAGCGGAACGGAATGCCGTCGGTCAGCGGGCGATCGTCCGTTCCGCTGCGCCGTGCCAGCATCGCGCCGTCCGCGACGAACGCGACCAAGCCGAGGGACGGCAGCATCCGCCGCAGTGCGGCGCTGTCTTCAACGGAATCCACGAACTCCTCAACGGATTCCGGGTCAAGCGCGTCATACACCGCCGCGTCCTTGATCGCGCGCGGCAGCTGCTCGCATAGCGCCTCACTTGCCGCCGGACCGGCGATCCGCCGCCGCGGCCCCGGTAGATCGATGCCGAGCCGCAGGGTCAGCGCGCCGTCCCGGACGCGCAACGCACTGCGGTCCAGCACCTCCTGGCCACCGACGTCGGCGGAAAGCAGGGTGCCCCGCAGCCGCGCGCCGATGCGCCGCAGCACGTAGTCGGCCAGCCCGCGGGCCCGCACCTGAGGACGCCACAACCGCTCGGGGAACCCGGCCGTGCCGGCCGGCACTCGCACCTCGATGCGGCTCGAAGGGGCAAACGGATCGGTTTGCGCCTTGCGCACGTCGACGGCGAACCCTTCGCCTTCCCAGGTTCCCTCGATCGACTTGTACTTGCCGTAGCCGCTGCCGTTCAGCCGTTCCAGCAGCGAGCTCAGCTCGTCAAGCGATCCCCGATTCGGTGTGTTCCTCGCTCGCGTGTCTCGCTTACTCTTGGTCATCACGAGCCACAGTGCATCCCCCGCGCGCCGGCGCGCGATGAGGCACCCTCATCGGCACATCGCGGTGCCGGTTCAGCGCCTGCTTACCGCCTTCTCCAGCTCTGCCTTCATCATCTTGGAGCGGCCCTTGATGTTCTGCCGGCGCGCATCGTCGTAGAGCTGCTCCTTGGTGCGCCCGCCGGGTCCGTAGCGGTTCCCCGAGCGGATGCCACCCCGCCGTTGCGGCGAAATGTCCTTGGTGGATGTGCTGCTTCGTTGTTCGGCTTGCCCGGAGCGGGCGCGGTTCTTGTTCACCGTTCGGGCCGCGATCTCTTCGGCCCGCTCGGTGCTCGAGCCGCGCTTCCTGGTCTGCTGCTTGATGTGTTCGTACTGACGTTCTTGCTTCGTGTTCCATGCTTGCTGTGGCACTCTGTATCACCCCTTGTGCGGGGTATACCCGTGGCGCCTGCGCGGAAACGTGGTGCTTAGACCGGGCTGGCCTCTTCGAGCGGGCGCGGGACCAGATCGTCGGCGGTGTCCGGGTGTCCTCTCGTCCACAGGAAAACCGCCGTGCCCTCCTCGGCACCGGCGGTACCCACCGGACGCTGTTCGGTCACCGTGCCGCTGGTCGGCTCGGCGGCGTATTCCGGGCCGTACGGCACCAACCCGGCCGCCCGCACGATGTCGCACGCATCACCCGCGTTCAACCCGACCACATCGGGTACCTCGGTGACCGGGCGACGTCGTCTCATGCCATGAACTATAGGGCGATCCGGCCCGATATGCGCGCGCCCCACGGGATGAACCGTGCCGGGACCGGGTAATCGCTGAGTATGCGAGCTGATCCGCGGCCGGCACATCGGCAAGCCGTGGCGGGCTGGTGCTGCCGACCACCGGTGGCGCCGGCCCGCACCACTCGGATGTATCGGGCCAGCGGGGAATCACGCTGGCCCGCCGACAGTCCGAAGTAGACGCCGTGCGATGCCCGCGCTGCCAACCGCATCCTTGACACCGGCTGGACTCGCGGCCAACCTTTCCGTCCGTATCGGACAATCAAGGAGCGGCCGTGAACACCTCGGAACCAGCCGATGCCCGGCAGACGAACCGTGCCCCGCTATGGCGGTTTGTCGGCACCACTGTGGTCGGTGGCCTGTTCTTCCTGCTTCCGGTGTATGTCGACGATTCCTGGACGATCCCGTTCGACGTCGCGGTCAGTACCCTCACCGAAGGCCTGCCGGGCACCGTCGAGCTGTACAGCCTGCTGCTGATCCTCGCCTCTGCGGTGCTGACCGTGCTCGCCGCACTGCACGGGCGGGGTGTCATCCGCTCCCGGCACGTCGAGAGCCTGCAGCTCGGTACCCGGCCGGTTTTCCTCGTCCTCCGGCTGCTCGGCGCGGTCGCGGCGATCATGATCTTCTTCGGGATCGGGCCCGGCATCGTGCTCGCCGAGGACGCGGGCGGCCTGATGTTCAACACGTTGATCGTTTCCGTCGCGGTCATCGTGCCGATCGGCGCCGTCTTCGTGACGCTTTTCGTGGCCTTCGGCGGCATCGAGTTCATCGGAACGCTGACCCGCCCGATCATGCGACCGCTGTTCCGCGTTCCCGGCCGGGCCGCGCTCGACGGGATCGCGTCGTTCGTCGGCAGCTACTCGGTCGGGCTGTACGTCACGAACCGGATGTACCTGGAAAGCCGGTACAGTTCCCGCGAGTCGGTGATCATCGCGACGTGTTTCTCCACGGTCAGTATGGGCTTCTTCGCGGTCGTCGCCTCCACCCTCGACCTGCTCTCCTACTTCCCGCTGATCTTGTTCTCGGTGGTGGGGGTGTGCTTCGTGCTCGGCGTCATCCTGTGCCGGATCCCGCCGCTGTCCAGGAAACCGGACAGCTATGTCGGCGAACCGCTGCCCGAACAGCCGGTGCACGGCAGCCTGTGGAAGGCGGCGGTCGAACGCGCGCTCGCGCGGGCTCGTGAGTCTGGTGGCGTGCTGCGCGCATCCGGCCGGGGTCTGCTCGACGGGCTGCGGCTGGCACTGATGATCCTGCCGACGATCCTCGCGGTCGGCCTGATCGCGATCCTGATCGCCAACCACACGCCGCTGTTCACCTGGCTCGGCACGCCACTGGAACCGGTGCTGTCGCTACTCGGTATCCCCGATCAGGACACCGTCGCGCCGGCCAGTCTCATCGGGGTGAGCGAGATGTTCCTGCCCGCCCTGCTTGCCACCGGCGTTGCCGTCGAGGCGAAGTTCTTCGTCGCGGTACTGTCGTTGAGCCAGATCCTGTTCTTCTCCGCGACGATCCCGCTGTTGCTCGAGCTCGACATCCCGGTGCGGCTGCGCGACTGCGTCACGCTGTTCCTGCTGCGCACCGCGCTGGCGATCCCGCTGATCGCGCTCATCACGCACCTGGCGTTCTGACCAGGCTTGCGGCGTCGAACGACCTTCAGGAAATACCCTTTCGTGTGGTTGATTGATTTAGTCGTCCGATCCGGATTCCGGTGACTCCCTGATCGGCCCGGTAACCCCCCAGTTACCTCGGCTTTTCGTTCAGTGAGGGTCCATTGCAGGTCGATGACAATGTTGAACGAACTGCAACGATGTTTCCTTCGAGGGGTTTACAGGGGCTGTGTCTAGCAGGATGATCTGAGTCACAAAAGAACGGCCGCGCTGCCGACCTCACCACCGTCCGCGAGGAGTAGCCATGGCGCCATCCGCGGTATCCACGTTGTGGACTCAAGGGCAATTGTTCTCGGAGCAAAACTTTCCGGATCAGGTGACCACGAATTCGCTCGTGCAGAACGTCGTCTACGCCTCGGGCACCGTTGGCGCGATCTTTATCGTTGCCGGACTGCTGCTCGTCTCCGTCGGCGGGGTCCGGCGGGCAAACGTGTTCGACGCAGTCACCCAGAAGCTTCTCGGATTCTTCATCGGGTTCGCTACGTACTTCCTGATCGGATTCGCGATCTGGAACTGGCAGTACTATGCCGCGTTCGACATAGCCAACCCGTACTGGCAGTCCATCTCGGACTGGTGGTTGGGCGGCACGCTCGCCAACGACCTCGCACAGAACGTCGATCCCGAAGCCGGGATGGGCGCCGCGCTGAACAATCAGCAGATCTTCATCTTCTTCCTCGCTTGCTTCGCAGGGATCATCAACATGCTGATCCACTTCGGCAGCGAGGAACGGATCAAGCCGTCCGCGTACTACATCATCTCGTTCTTCACAGCCATCGTGTCCTCCGTGCTCAGCTGGCTGACGTGGGGATCGACCGGACCGCTGACCAACCTTGGCTATCACGACTTCTTCGGCTCGGCGTTCGTCTACGTGTTCGCGGGCGTGGTCGGTGTGTATCTGTCGCACCGGGTGGGACAACGCGCCGGCATGTTCAAAGCTCACCCGGCCTTCGGCGAGTACCGCAACTACAACCTCGGTCTCACCGTCATCGGCGTGGTCGTGGTCTTCGCGGGACTGCCGATGGTGATCCTGTCCTGCGGCTTCTTCTTCGACCCGGAGGCGCTGTTCGTCAGCGTCAACATGTCCGACACCAGCATCGGCATCGCCTTCAACAACCTCGCCCTTTCGTGGGCCGGTGGGGCGCTGACCGGGGCGGTGATCGCCTACCGGACGAAGAAGTACATCTACACGCTGCTCGGCCCGCTGGCCGGCTACCTGTCCGGGGCTCCGGCGTTCGACATCTACCAGCCGTGGCAGATGTTCCTGGTCGCGCTGGTCGCCCCGCTGGTCGCCTACGGGGTGTACGAGTGGACGCAGCGTCGCGGGCACGACGAGCACAAGCTCGGTCCGCTGTTCATTGGCGCCGCCTCCTACGGGATCATCATGGTCGGCCTGATCCAGTGGGGTACGCCGCAAGGTGGGTACTTCGGCATCGACTCGGGCCCCTACGCGTTCCAGCACGCCGAGGTCAACGTGTTGTGGCAGCTGATCGGCCTGACGGTGGCCATCGTCATGGGCCTCGTGACGGCAGCCGTGCTGTCGTTCATCCTGGAGCGGACCAGCGGCCTTCGGGTTTCCGAAGCGGTTGAGGTTCGCGGGTTCGACCAGCACTACTGGGACGTGGTGCACGACGTCGAGCCCCAGCAGGCGCCGGGCACCGCCGTGCGGAGCGACGGCGACGGCACACCTGCCGGCCCCGAGCCCGCGACGACCGGAGACGGTGGCGAGACTCAGTAACTGGTCGCGATCAAAGACGGCCGGGTAGCGGTTACCGCTGCCCGGCCGTTCTCATGGGCGCGGCTGCGCGGGACTGACACATCTGGATCGGATCTCCGGAGCCGTTGCCCCGGAGATCCGATCCCTCCCCTGCTGCGGCGCGGGTCTTGGCCGCCCCTGATTTCAGTGGCCTACGGGTTTTTGCCAACCATCCAGTTGTGGCGGCCTCCAGTTCTCCCCGACCGTGGCCGATCCGGTCAGCCAGGACCCGAGCTCGGGCTGCGCGAACTTCGCATGCTTGTGTTTTAGCCAGACGCCGTACGAGTTGCCCTCCCGCAGGTGCTTGATCAGCACCTTGCGGGCGTACTCGTTCTCCCTGCCACGCGGGATCTCGAAGTAGATCTTGAGGAACGCGTTGGTGTAGCGGTCGAAGACGGCATTGACGCCGCCCTCGGTCATCAACTCGATGTCCTCTAGCCAGTTGATGTCCTCGCCGGGCGTGGCCTCGTTGAGGTCCACATCGTCCACAAGGGATCGGTCGAACTGGTAAGGGAACGTCCGGCCGGTCAGCTCCTCGGTGTCGATGCCCTGCCCGCCGGAGAGCCGCCGCTGTGCGAGGTCGAACTGCTCAGACATCCTGGCCCCCTTGCATTCCATCGTTCGCCACGTGCTTTTCCAGCAATGACTTGATCTCGGCGAGGGTCCGATCCTCTGTCACCCCTGGCACGTAGCTGGTACCCGCGAGTGGCACCCGTGCCATCGCGGACGCCTCGGTGGTCAGCGCGCAGAGGTCCTCGGGCTCAAGGCTGTGCACGTCGGTCTTTCCGCACGCACGGGCCAGCATCTGCACTTCCAGCGTGAGGGTGTGCAGGAAGTTGTACACCCGCTCGGCGGCCTCATCGACCCTCAACCGCTTGCGCAACTCCGGATCCTGGGTGGCGACGCCCACCGGGCACCGGCCGGTGTGGCAGTGGTAGCACTGCCCTGCCTTGACGCCAACGGTGCCCTCGTAGTCGGTGACGCCGGGGATCTCCTTGTTGCAGTTCAGTGCCATCAGCGAGGAATGCCCGATCGCGATCGCGGATGCCCCGAGAGCGATACATTTCGCGATGTCCCCGCCGTTGCGGATACCACCGGCGACGACCAGGTCGATGTCGTCGGCGAGTCCGACGTCCTCTAGCGCCCTGCGAGCTTCCGGAATCGCGGCCATCAGCGGGATGCCGGTCTCCTCGGTGGCGATGTGCGGCCCCGCGCCGGTGCCGCCCTCCGCGCCGTCCAGGTAGATGATGTCCGGCCCGCACTTGGCCGCCATCCGCACATCGTCGTACACCCGCGCGGCGCCGAGCTTGAGCTGGATCGGCACCTGGTAGTCGGTGGCCTCCCTGACCTCCTGGATCTTCAACGACAGGTCGTCGGGGCCGAGCCAGTCCGGGTGCCGCGCGGGGCTGCGCTGGTCGATTCCCGGTGGCAGGGAACGCATCTCGGCGACCTGCTCGGTGACCTTCTGGCCCATCAGGTGCCCGCCGAGCCCGACCTTGCAGCCCTGCCCGATGAAGAACTCCACGCCGTCTGCGAGCATCAGGTGGTGTGGGTTGAACCCGTACCGGCTCTGGATCACCTGGTAGTACCACTTGGTTGACAGGTCGCGCTCCGGCGGGATCATGCCACCTTCCCCGGAACACGTCGCGGTTCCGGCCATCGAGGCACCCTTGGCCAGCGCCATCTTGGCTTCCAGCGACAACGCGCCGAAGCTCATCCCGGTGATATAGACGGGAATGTCCAGCTCGATCGGGCGCTTGGCGAACCGGCTACCGAGAACGGTCTTGGTGTCGCACTTCTCGCGGTAGCCCTCGATGACGAACCTGGTCAGGGTGCCGGGCAGGAACATCAGCTCGTCCCAGTGCGGGATGGGTTTGAACATCGAGAAGCCGCGCATCCGGTACCGGCCGAGCTCGGATTTGGTGTGGATGTCGTCGATGACCTCGGGCGTGAAGATACGGCTGTGCCCGAGGACGTGCGCGGGTTCACCGTTCGGTGTGCTCATCGGCGTGGCTCCCTAAAGGACGAGTTTGCGTTCGTTGGGCTCCAAGTTGTCGTAGTTCCACAACTTGCGGCCACAGACGAACTTGCGGAACGACGCGGGCCTGTCGAGCCGGTAGATCCGGAACTTGCGGTCGATCAGCTCGTCGTCGACCGGTGTCATCTCCGCCTCAACGCAGTCGACCCCGAGCGAGGCGACCGTGCCGGCGACGTAGATCGCGCCGTCGTACATCGAGTCGCCGAGGCCGTTACCCGCGTCGCCGCAAATGATCTGGCGCCCGCGCTGCATCATGAATCCGGTCAGCGAGCCGGCGTTGCCGCCGACGACGATCGTGCCGCCCTTCTGATCGATCCCGGTGCGCGCACCGACATGCCCGCGCACCACGAGATCACCGCCACGCAGCGCGGCACCGGTCAGCGAACCGGCGTTCTTGTCGATCACGACGACGCCGGACATCATGTTCTCCGCGACCGACCAGCCAACCCGGCCGGTGATGTTGACCTCCGGACCGTCGATCAGCCCGCAGCCGAAATAGCCGAGACTGCCGTCGATCCGGATCCGGCAACGGACGAGCAGGCCCACCGCGATCGAGTGGCGCGCCCCGGGGTTGTGCACGGTCACCTCGGTGACACCTTCGGTGTAGACGAGGCGACGCAACTCCAGGTTGATCTGCCGGGTGGACAACTCGGCCGCGTCGAGCTCCGCGGTTTGGCCCGAGATGACGGCGCTCTTCGGCGCGGTCGTGTCCGGTTCGGCGAGCCCCCTGATGTCGTAGCGTCCGCCGTGCTGCTCCGGCGGCTCGGTATGGGTCACCTGGTCCACACCATCACCTCCCCCTCATATGGGTCGGACGTGTCGATCTCACGGTTCAGCACGGCCCGGATCGCGACCTCCTCGGACGCCAGCGCGACCATGTCGTCGGCCTCGTAGAGCACCAGCGGTTTGGCCGCCATCTCGTCCTTCGCCATGCCAAGGCTGGTCTCGGTGACCACCAGGTAGGTGAACACGCCGTCCAGGTCGACGAGGCTCTGCTTCATCGCGGTCTCGAGGGAAAGCCCGTCGGCCATCCGCTGCGCGAGGTACACCGCGATGATCTCCGAGTCGCATTCGGACTGGAACCGGTGGCCGAGCCGCTCCAGCCTGCGGCGCCAGCGGTGGTAGTTGGTCAGCTGACCGTTGTGCACCACGGCGACGTCGGAGAACGGGTAGGCCCAGTACGGGTGCGCGCCCGCGATGTCCACATCGGACTCGGTGGCCATCCGCACGTGGCCGATCGCGTGCGTGCCCTGGAACTTGTCCAGCCGGTACTGCTGCGCGACCGTTTCGGCGTCGCCCAGATCCTTGACGATCTCAAGCGAGTGGCCGAGCGAGAGCACCTCGACGCCGGGAACGTCCTCGACGAAGTCCGCCAGCGGTTTGAGCTCACCCTCGTAGCGGAAGGTCGCGCGGTAGGCGTACTCCGATTCGCCATCCATCCGGTCCACCGCGGCGCCGATCTTGGCCAGCCGGGATTCCACTTCCCGCCGGCTACGCGCGAGTCGCTCGCTGTACGCGAAGTCCCCCGATTCGTTGGGGTCCGCGAGCTTGAACCGCATGACGAGCAGCTCGCTCGGTTCGCCGTATAGCGCGAAACCCGACGAGTCCGGCCCGCGATGCTTCATCGCTTGCAGCATGTTGGTCATCTCGCGGCCAACATCCCCGCTGAACGGTAGGTCGCCCTCTCCCTTGTGAATGATCCCGGCGATACCACACATCGTGCTGCACTCCTTCCCCGGTCCTAAGGCAAGACGTCGAGGTACTCCTTGACATCCCAGTCGGTAACGGCGGCGCAGAAGCGTTCCCACTCGTCCCGCTTGTAATGCTCGAACACGGTGTACATCTCGCCCGGCATGGCACTCTGGACCACCTCGTCGGTGGCCAGCGCGCGGAGCGCATCACCAAGGGTCATCGGGATGTTGCGAACGTCCTTGCCCTCGGCCATCGCGTCGTAGATGTTGCGCTCCTCCGGCGGTCCCGGGTCGAGGTTGCGCCGGATCCCGTCGCCCATCGCCTTGATCAGGCCCGCCATGGCCAGGTACGGGTTCACGGTGGAATCCACCGAGCGGTACTCGAATCGCCCTGGCGCACTCACCCGCAACGCCGTCGTGCGGTTCTGGAACCCCCAGTCCGCGTAAAGCGGGGCCCAGAACCCGGTGTCCCACAGCCGGCGGTACGAGTTCACCGTCGGCGACGTGAGGCAGGTCAGCGCATCGAGGTGCTCGAGCACACCGCCGATCGCGGTGAGGCCGAGCTTGCTCGGCATCCTCGGGTTGTCCCCGTCCGGCAGGAACGCGTTCGTTTCGCCCTCCCACAACGAGATGTTGTGGTGGCAGCCGTTCGCCGAAACCCCCATGAACGGCTTGGCCATGAAACACGGGAAGGCGTCGAACTCGCGGCCGACCTGCTTGCAGATCTGCCGGTAGGTGGTCAGCCGGTCGGCGGTGAACTCGGCCCTGTCGAATTGCCAGTTCAACTCGAGCTGCCCAGGCGCGTCCTCGTGATCGCCCTGGATCATGTCGAGGCCCATCGCCCTGCCGTACTCCATCACCCGGTGGATGAGCGGCTGCAGCTCGGCGAACTGGTCGATGTGGTAGCAGTACGGCTTTGTCTTACCTTCCACCGACGGCGTGCCGTCCGGGTTGAGCTTCAGCCACATCATTTCCGGCTCGGTACCGGCACGCAGGTGCAGCCCGGTCTCCCGCTCGAATTCGGCGTGGATCCGTTTCAGATTGCCTCTGCAGTCCGAGGTCAGGAACGCCCCGCCTTCGACGTCTTCCTCGCGGCCGCGGAACAGCGTGCAGAAAACCCGCGCTGTCTTGGGATCCCAGGGGAGCACGCAGAACGTCTCCACGTCGGGGATGCCGACCAGCTCGCGGGCTTCCGCGCCGTAGCCGATGTAGTCGCCGTGCCGGTCGGTGAACAGGTTCGCGGTCGCCCCGTAGACCAGCTGGAAGCCGTTTCGCGCGAAACGCTCCCAATGCGCCGCGGGGGCGCCCTTGCCCATGATCCGGCCGGTCACCGACACGAACTGAAAGTAGAGATACTCCACACCGCGCTCGTCGATCTCGCGGCGTATCCTGCTGATCTCGTCGTCCCGGCCCGGTTGCGCGACGAACTGGTCGAGATCGGAACTCATGTTGGCCTCCTTGGTCCGGCGCACCATGGCCGTGGGGACTCTGTTGGCCCGTGAAGCACTACCGTTCGGCAGCCTTCTAATCCACACCCAGTAAACTCTGTCTCATTGAAGGAGACAACACCCCGAAGGAATCTGATTCGGTCAACCGCCCGCGAACGGGTTACCGTAGGTTCATGCACATCCGCGGTGACCTGCGCCGGAGCGAGGGCCGCGCGGCGAGGGGAGGCGTGCGTGCCAGGTCCGCTGTCATCTTTCCTTAATCTGGCGGCACCATGACCGACGACGACAACGCGGCGCTCGCCCCTGTCACGAACACGGACCTGGAGGCCGAGGCCACCGGCCTCGAGGAAGCGCTCGGCGCGGTGATCGCCGAGCGAGTGCGGGAGTTCCGGATCCGGCACGGCTGGACGGTTGGCAAGCTCGCCGAGGAGAGCAACCTGTCAAAGGGCATGCTCTCGAAGATCGAGAACGTGCAGGCCTCCCCCAGCCTCGCCACCCTTGCCCGGCTGTCCGAGGCCCTCGCGGTTCCGGTGACCGCGTTCTTCCGCGGTCTTTCCGAGGAGCAGGACGTGGTGTTCGTGAAGGCCGGCAGCGGGCTGGACATCCAGCACAAGGGCTCGGGGCCCGGCCATCGCTACCAGATGCTTGGCATCATGCGCGCGCCACACGACAGCCTCGAGCCGATGCTGGTCACGCTCACCGAGCGCACCGAGGTTTTCCCGCTCTACCAGCACGCCGGCACCGAGCTGATCTTCATGATCTCCGGCAAGATGGAGTACTGCTACGGCAGTTCCCGCTACCTGCTGGAACCGGGCGACGCCATCCAATTCGTCGGTGAGGTGATGCACGGGCCCGGCGAGCTGATCTCGCTCCCGATCCAGTTCCTGGCGATCAAGTCGGTGACGCCGGGCGGCTAGTCCGCGGCCACGTTTCTTACTAGTGGACAACGTTCACCAGATTACTTGTGTCCGGCTGTTGTCGGCCCGCCGTGTAAGGATAGCTGGCAAGAAAGTGAGGAGGCCGTCGTGACCGCGCTACCGCAACCGCAGTCGCCGCAACCGCCTTCGCATCCGCTGACCATCGATGAGTACGCGGCACTTGGCGAGGACGAGCACGGGCGGACCGAACTCCAGGAGGGGAGCCTGGTGATGTCACCGAGTCCAACGCCGAATCACATGATTACGTCGATGCACTTAGCGATGCAGCTCTTGCCCCAGGTGCCGGGCGATCTTCAGGTCATCCCAGACATCGATGTCGACCTCGGCTTGGTGCCGAGGGACCAGCCCGGCTCCGCCCGACGGCCAGACCTGATCGTGGTGAAGCGCACCGAGGTGGAGCGTGTGGAAGCCGAGGGAGGCATACTGCGTGCTTCGGAGCTGATCCTGGTGGTGGAGATCGTGTCACTCGGTTCTCGCCGGATCGACAACGTGATCAAGCGCCACGAGTACGCCGATGCCGGTATCCCGCACTACTGGATTGTGGACATCGAGCGGCCCGTCTCGCTGGTGGCATGCCATCTCACCGAGGAGTTCGGCTACCAGGATTCCGGTGCGGTGAGCGGCACATGGGATACCGCCGACCCGTTTGCAGCCCGAATCGATCTCGCCGAGCTGCATTGACACCTCATCCCGAGCCGGTGCGATCCTTCGCTTCGGCCTCCGCGGCGAACTCCTCTTCGCTCGGCAGCCATTCGGTGCCGTCCTTGCCAAGCGCCCGCGCGGTGCCAACCCTCCTGTACAACTCGATGGCGCGGGCGTATTCCTGGTTTTCGATCCTGGTCTGGTGTACGTGCCAGCCGAGCCAGAGCAGGATGCCGACCACCGCGAGAACCACCTCGATACCGGGGAACGGGTAGAGCGCCCCGACGTTCTGCGGGTCGGTGAACGAGTCGATACCGGTTCCCATGGTTGAGCTACCTCCTGTCCTCACGGGCCACCGCGCCTGGCGTTCCAGGGACCACCGGTGCCCTCGCCGTGCCTTCCATCGACTGGGCGAGCGCACGCTCCTCGTCGGCTATGCCGTCACCGTCCGTCCTGCCCTGGAAGTACGGGTAGGCGGAGGCGTGATCGTGCACGTCCAACCCGACCAGCTCAACGGCACGAGGCACCCGGAGCAGCCCGAACCTGTTCAGCAGCTTCGCGATAAGGAAGATCGGAACGAAGCCGAGGCCGAACATGATGATCGCGCCGAGGAAGTTCCCGAGCGGGTTGATCGCCGGCCAGCCGTCCGGGGTGGTGAACCAGGCGCTCACGCCGTCCACCGGCTCAGCGGCCGGATATCCCCAGAGCATGAAGCCAGCGGTGACGACCCCGAAAACGCCCGCGTAACCGTGCACGGCAACCGCGCCGACCACATCGTCGAGCTTGAATTTTCGCTCCACGTAGAAGTGCAGCTTGTAGATGATGACCACGGCGATCGCGGCCAGGATCATGGACTGGATCGGGTGGTAGAGGTCGTTGCCCGCGGAGGTGGCGATCACCCCGGCGAGCCCACCGGAGAAGGTCCAGAACGGATTGCCCCTGCTGACCAGATAGGCGGCCAGGATTCCGCCGGAAAACGACATCAGGAAGTTGAACGTGATGCCGGAGAGGGTGGTCGGCATCAGGTAGATGTTCGTCGCCGAGAAGTAGGATTCGCCGTTCGGGCCGATATCCAGCATCGGGATGTTGCAGGCGACGTAGAAACCCCAGAATCCAGTGAAGATCAGGAACAGGCCGACGCAGGCCAGCCACACGTTGTGCGGTTTGATATCGCGGACTTCGCCCTTGGGGCCGAACTTCCCGATGCGTGGCCCCAGCACGATGAGCGCGGCAAGGGTGGCGCCGCCGGCGATGGCATGAATGACCCCCGACGCGTAGGCGTCGTGGTAGCCCATCACCTGCACCATCCAGCCTTCCGGGTGCCAGCCCCATGCCGCGTCGATGATCCACAGCACCGAACCGACCATGGTGCCGATGATCAGGAACGCGGCGGTACGTACCCGTTCAAGCAGCGCGCCCGACACGATCGCCGCGGCTGTCCAGGAGAACAGCAGGAAAGCAGCCCAGAAGACGCCGTTGATCCGATCCTCGAGATTCGGAGCCATCAACTCAGACCACGGTGCCGCCGTCTCACCGGCCCCTTCGGCGATCCCGCCGGTGATTCCGGGACCGTTCGAGAACGCGTTGTAGATCCACCAGCCGAAAAAGAAGAAGGTGACGGTAACCAGCGGGATGACGACGAAGGTCTTCATCAACGTGCGCTGCATGTTTTTCGGCCGCACCACGGCGATCTCGTAAGTCGCGAAACCGACGTGGATCAGGAACATGAATACGACCGTCACCCAATAATAGAATTCGGTGAACAGCACGGTCAGGGACTCGACCTGGTTTTGCATACCAGTAACGCTCCTTGAACCTCGTCGTACTAGGAGCAACCTGAACGTAACGGACTGAGCCCTCGGCCCTTTGGACTAAGGTTCGGACCTAATACCGATCGTTATAAGACCACCCGGTGATCGGCGTGTCAAGGGTCACCCTCGGCGCTGGCGCCCGTTCGAACGGGAGCGCCGCTCGGTGCCCTGGGCGCCGAAAACGATCACGCGTAGCTGCTCGCGGGCGCGCTCGATGTGCTCGCGCATCAGGGTTTCGGCGGTGTCCGCGTCGCCGTCCCGCACCGCGTCGTAGATCGCCTGGTGATCGTTCCTGGTCTCCTCGATCGGCTCGACGAACGGGAGCAGATCGTGCGGGCTGAACAGCTCGCCCCGCGCGGTGTGCACGGCGTTCTCCAACCGGATGCTGCGCGCCGCGCGGGCCAACCCGCTGTGGAACTGCGAATCGGTCAGCCGGAACGCCGCGCGGCCGTCCACCTGGTCGAGGTTCTTGATCGCGGAGCGCAACGCGGCCAGATCCGCGCGGGTGCGGCGCTGTGCGGCCAATCGTGCGGAGTGGCATTCCAGAGCGATCCGGAAGTCGACGATGTCGTCGATCTCGCCGGACTGCTCGCGCATCCTGGCACGCCAGTTCTCCACCGGCCGGTGCAGCTCCGTGACGAACGTGCCGCCGTGCGCCCCGCGCCGCACCTCCACGTAGCCGTCGTCCTGGAGGATCTTGATGGCTTCCCGCAGGCTGATCCGGGCGACGCCGAGCTGCTCGGCGAGCTCGCGCTCAGCCGGCAGCCGATCGCCGGGGCCCACCTCGCCGCGGTGGATGAGGTTCCGGATGTGCTCCGCGACGCCCTGCGTCAACGTCATGGACGTGACCACGCGGTTCATGAACAGCAGGTTACCTGCCGGTCGGGATAACGGCGAACACGCGCCGACCCGGAACCCGGTAGGCCGGCAGGCTTGACACCGGCGGCCACCGGTGGTCGCATACTTAAAAGGTCCTAGGTTCGGACCTCAAACCAATACCTCGAAGGAGCGGCAGATGTGCGGCATTGTCGGCCTTCACCTGAAGAACCAGGAACTGCATCCCCGGCTCGGTGAATTGCTCGCTCCGATGCTGGACTGCATGACAAGCAGGGGCCCGGATTCCGCCGGGCTGGCGCTGTACCGGGAAAGCGCCGATGCCGTCCGTTGCTCGCTGCGCAGCGACGAGCCGATCGACTGGGTCCTGCTCGGTGAGCAGCTGGCCACCGACCTCGAGGTGCCCGTTGACGTCGAGCGGTTCGAAACCGGTGCGGTGCTCAGCGCGGCCGCCGACGAAGCCGCGCTGCACGCCGCGCTGCGGCGGATCGTCCCTGAGGTGGTGCTCGTCGGGCACGGCAGGGCGATCGAAGTGTTCAAGGACGTGGGCGCGCCGAGGGAGATCTGCGAGCGGTACGGCATCGCGAAGCGGTCCGGATTCCAGGGCATCGGGCACACTCGGATGGCGACGGAATCCGCCGTGACGACCGACCATTCGCACCCGTTCGCTCCCGCTTCGGACCTCGCGCTGGTGCACAACGGCTCGTTCTCCAACCCCGCGTCGGTCCGCCGCCGCCTGGAATACCACGGCGTCCGGTTCGTCACGGACAACGACTCCGAGGTGGCGGCGCGCTACATCGCGAGGCAGATCGCGGGCGGCGCGGATCTCGGTGATGCGTTGCGGATGGTGCTCAAGGAGCTGGACGGGTTCTTCACTCTGCTGGTGGCCACCGGTACACAGTTCGCCGTGCTGCGCGATTCGTTCGCCTGCAAGCCCGCGGTGATCGCGGAGACCGCCGATTACGTCGCGGTGGCCTCGGAGTACCACGCGCTCGCCGAGCTACCCGGTATCGGCGAGGCCACGGTGTTCGAGCCGACACCGGAGGAGGTCTACACGTGGACCCGTTGAGTTGCGCCGAACTTTCCACCCGCGAGGTGAACGCCGCGCTCGCGGCACTGCCGGATGGCGCCTCGGCGCGGATCGTCGAGCCGTGGGGGCGGCACAACCTCGCGGTCGGGCTCACGAACCGGATCGCGGTGGGTATCGAGGGCAACGCCGGCTACTACATCGGCGGGTTGTGCGACGGTCCGGACATCACCGTGGATGGGTTCGTCGGCTGGTCGGTCGGCGAGAACCTGATGAGCGGTTCGGTGCGGATACGCGGCAACGCGTCGGAGTGCGCGGGCGCTTCGGCGCACGGCGGCACGATCGTGATCCACGGCGACGCGTCATCCCGCGCCGGCATCTCGCTGAAGGGTGGCACCGTGCTGGTCGGCGGCGACGTCGGGCACATGAGCGGGTTCATGGCGCAGGCAGGCGTGTTGCTGGTTGGCGGGGATGCCGGGGACGCGCTCGGCGATTCGCTTTACGAGACGGTGATCTACGTGGCGGGGAGGATCGCCTCGCTCGGCTCGGACGCGCGGATCGAGGAGCTCACCGCGGACGACGTGTTGACCGTGAAGCAGCTCGCCGAGTATGCCGGCTTCGACCACATCGACCCCGAGAACGTGAAACGCGTCGCGTCGGCCCGCCAGCTCTACAACTTCGATGCCCTGAAAGACCAGAGGTACTGATGCCCCCCACCGCACCGGTGTTTTGCCGTGAAGGCCACCTTACGGGGGCTGGACGCCCCGAATGTGCCCCTCGATCGCAGGGCGACGGGGAGGAGACGAGGTGACGGAGATGCTTCCGCGGCCGGGCCTGCGGGCCGAGGTGCCGGCCGACGTGCCGGCCGACGGGCGGCGGCGCAGCCACAGCTACCCACCCGAGGCGATCGCGCAGATCCAGCGGATGGCCGACGAGGGCCACTACGAGATCCGGGGCTGGGGCGCGAAACGGCAGCTGCCGACGTTCGACGACCTGGTGTTCCTCTCCGCTTCGGTGTCCCGCTATCCCCTCGAGGGCTACCGGGAGAAGTGCGAGACGAGAACCGTGCTCGGCACCCGGCACGCGAGCAAACCGATCGAGCTGGACATCCCGATCACGATCGCCGGGATGAGCTTCGGCGCGCTGTCCTCGGCGGCGAAGGTGTCGCTCGGCCGCGCGGCCACCACGGTCGGCACCTCGACGACCACCGGCGACGGCGGCATGTCCGAGGAGGAGCGCGAGGCATCGCACCTGCTCGTCTACCAGTGCTTGCCGTCAAGGTACGGCTTCAACCCCGAACACCTGCGGCGCGCGGACGCCATCGAGGTGGTCATCGGGCAGGGCGCCAAGCCCGGTGGCGGCGGCATGCTGCTCGGCCAGAAGGTCAGCGAGCGCGTCGCTGGTATGCGTACCCTGCCTGCCGGTATCGACCAGCGCTCGGCGTCAAGGCATCCCGACTGGGTCGGCCCCGACGACCTGCGCATCAAGATCGAGGAGCTGCGCGAGGCGACGTCCTGGGAGAAGCCCGTCTACGTCAAACTCGGCGCCACCAGGGTGACCAACGACGTGAAACTCGCGGTCGCGGCCGGCGCCGATGTGGTAGTGGTAGACGGTATGCAGGGCGGCACCGGCGCCACCCAGGACGTGTTCATCGAGAACGCGGGCATCCCCACGCTGCCGGCGGTACGCCAGGCTGCCGAGGCGCTGCGCGAGGTCGGCATGGCCGACGAGGTACAGCTGGTCGTCTCCGGCGGCATCCGCACCGGCGCGGACGCGGCCAAGGCACTCGCACTCGGCGCGGACGCGGTGTCCGTCGGCGTCGCACCGCTCATCGCGCTCGGCTGCAACAGCCGCACCTACCGGAAGGACGGCGTCGAACACGACGCCACGGAGGAATACCGAGCGCTCGGTACCGAGCCCGGCTTCTGCCATCACATGCATACCGGCATGTGTCCGGTCGGCATCGCCACCCAGGATCCAGGCTTGGAGGCGCGGCTCGACCCGGAACACGGCGCGCGCCGCGTGATCAACTACCTGAAGTCGGTGACGATGGAGCTCACCACGCTCGCACGGGCCTGCGGCAAGTCCGACGTGCACAACCTCGAGCCAGAGGACCTCGTCGCGCTGACCATCGAGGCGGCGGCGATGGCGGGCGTACCACTGGCCGGAACGGATTGGATCCCCGGCGGCTCGGGCGGCTGCCGGTGACCCCAGGACCAAAGGAGGTGCCATGGGAAACCCGCACGAGGACCTGAAAGCACGCGCACAGCAGGACGGCATCGAGTTCTTTCTCGCGATGTTCGTCGACCTGCACGGCAAGCCGTGCGCGAAAGCCGTGCCGATGTCCAGCTTCGACATGTTGATGGACGGCGGTGCGGGGTTCGCGGGGTTCGCCGCCGGGGATCTCGGCCAGTCGCCGGCCGATCCCGACCTGGCCGCGGTGCCCGATCCGGCTTCCTACACCCCGCTGCCGTGGAAGCCGGGGGTCGCGGTGCTGCACTGCGATCCATACGTGGACGGCGAGCCATGGCCATACGCGCCGCGGGTGATCCTCAAGCGGCAACTGGACGCACTCGCAGCCGAGCGAGGCTGGAAGCTGATGACCGGCGTCGAGGCGGAGTATTCGCTGCTACGACGCACCGAGGACGGCAAGCTGGAGATCGCGGACGCGCTGGATTCATCCGCGAAGCCGTGTTACGAGGTCAAGGGCCTGACCCGGATGTGGGATCACCTCTCCAACCTGTCCAAGTGCATGAACGCCCTCGGATGGGGCAACTACGCCAACGACCACGAGGACGGCAACGGCCAGTTCGAGAACAACTTCGTCTTCTCGGATGCGCTGACCACGGCGGATCGCGCGATCTTCTTCCGCTACATGGTGCACATGCTGGCGCACGATGCCGGCATGACCGCGACATTCATGCCGAAGCCGTTCAGCACGGTCACCGGCAACGGGATGCACATGCACCAGAGCCTGTGGTCGCTGGATGACGAGCCGCTGTTCGACGACGACACCGACGGCCGGGGGCTGGGGCTGTCCAAGACGGCCTACAGCTACCTCGGTGGGCTGATGGAACACGGCAGGTCGGTCGCCGCGATGATCTGCCCGACGGTGAACTCCTACAAGCGCATCGGCGTCGGCAAGCCGACCTCCGGGTCCACCTGGGCCCCTGCCTACGTGGCGTACGGCGGCAACAACCGGACGCTGATGCTGCGGGTTCCGGAAGGCGGCCGGATCGAGCACCGCGGCGTGGACGGTTCGGCGAACCCGTACCTGGCGGCGGCCGCGCTGCTGGCCGCGGGGCTGGACGGCGTCGAAAGGGAGCTCGATCCAGGGGAGCCGGTACACGACGATCTGTTCGCGCTACCGTCCGAGGAGGTGGCGCGGCGGAACATCGCGCACCTGCCGAGGACACTGGACGCCGCGGTCGGCGAGCTGGTCACGGATACCGTGCTCCGCAAGGCCCTTGGCGAGGTCCCCGGCGGGGACTTCATCGACTACTACGCCAAGGTCAAGCGGGCCGAGTTCGAGGAGTATCACGCGAAGGTGTCCGACTGGGAAATCGAGAGGTACTTGACCTTGATCTGACCGCGGGGCTTGATTTGACCTTGCACTTGATTTGACCATGAAATAGCGATTCACTACAGGAAACAGAGTTCACCGGCAGCAACGATCGCGAGCTCATAGAGCAACTCTCTTTTCATTGGAGTGAACTTCGTTGTACGGAAGGGTTGTCGGGTCGGAACCGGCGCACCTACGCTGCGGGTAGCGGAGCTCGGGAGGCACAACGTGGCAGGCGGCAACAACGGCCCGTCGAACGGGCATCCATCGACGAACGGCCACCGGAAGCCGGGCAAGCCCCCGCGCTATTCCGCGTTCAGCTTGTTGAAACACGGCCTGGCGCCGCGCGCGGAATGGCCGCGGGCCTGGCGCAGTCCGGCGCTCCAACCAAGCTACGACGTGGTGATCATCGGCGGCGGGGTGCACGGCCTTGCCACCGCGTACTACCTCGCGGCCAACCATGGGATCACGAACGTCGCGGTGCTGGACAAGGGCTACCTCGGTGGCGGCGGATCGGGCCGGAACACCGCGATCCTGCGCTCCAACTACCTCACCCCGGAAGGCGTGCGGTTCTACGACCGGTCGATGCGCCTCTACGAGCACTTGGCCGCGGACCTGAACTTCAACGTGATGTTCTCCCGGCGAGGGCATCTCACGCTGGCACACAACGACAGCTCGCTGCGCACCATGCGCTGGCGTGCCGAGGTCAACAAGCTGCAGGGCGTTGACTCGGAGGTAATCGGGCCGGAGGAGATCGCGAAGCTGGTGCCCTACCTGGACACCTCGACCAGCACCAGGTACCCGATCCTTGGCGCGCTGTATCACCCGCCGGGCGGCATCATCCGGCACGACGCGGTGGTGTGGGGATACGCGCGCGGCGCCGACTCCCTCGGCGTGCACCTGCACCAGAACACCGAGGTCACCGGGATCGACGTGGCCGAAGACCGGGTCATCGGGGTGCGGACGAACCGCGGCCGCATCGCGACCCGCAACGTGGTCAACTGCACGGCCGGCTGGTCTTCGGTGATCTCCGACATGGCCGGGGTGGAACTGCCGGTGCAGACCTCCCCGCTGCAGGCCGCGGTGACCGAGCCGGTGCGGCCGTTCCTCGACACCGTGGTGGTTTCCGGCACGCTGCACGTCTACGTCAGCCAGACCGACCGCGGCGAGCTGGTGTTCGGCGCCAGCGTGGATCCGTTCACGTCGTACTCCATGCGTGGCTCGCTGGAGTTCGTCGAAGGGCTTGCCGGGCATGTGCTCGAACTGATGCCCGCACTGTCCAAGATGCGGCTGCTACGGCAGTGGGCCGGGCTGTGCGACATGACGCCGGACTACTCGCCGATCATGGGTGCCACCCCGGTCGACGGGTTCTACGTGGACGTCGGGTGGGGCACCTACGGCTTCAAGGCCGGCCCGGTTTCCGGCGAGGCGATGGCGGAATGCGTCGCGACCCAGCGCACCCCGGAGATCATCGCCGCGTTCCACCCCGGCCGGTTCGAAACCGGGCAGCTGGTCGGCGAAAAGGGTGCCGCGGCGGTCGGCCACTGAGTTTCGGGAGGACTCTTCCATGATCCAGCTACCCTGCCCATGGTGCGGCCCGCGCAACGTCAGCGAGTTCCGCTACGCGGGCGAGGTGACGCCGCGCCCGCAGCCGGCAACCGCCACCCCCGAACAGTGGCGGCGCTACCTCTACGTCCGCCGGAATCCGCGCGGCTGGACCGAGGAGAACTGGTATCACAGCGCAGGATGCCGACAATTCTTCAAGCTGCGCAGGGACACCGACAGCAACGCCGTTGAGGAGCCGCGATGACCCAGCAGCGCACCCAGCCCGCCGTCGGCAGCATCGGCCGGATGCGGTTGGCGCCGCAGCAAGGCGAGGTGATCGACAGGGCACGCACGCTGCCCTTCACCTGGAACGGCAGCTCGTTCACCGCGCACCCCGGGGACACCATCGTCTCCGCGCTGGCCGCAGCGGGTGAGCGGGTGTTCTCCCGCAGCTTCAAGTACCACCGCCCACGCGGGCTGCTTACCGCGAGCTTCCACGACCCGGGCTGCATGATGCAGGTCGGCGACGAGCCAAACGTGCGTGGCGCGCACCGGCTCGTGGAGTCCGGAATGGACGTCAGCTCGCAGAACACCTGGCCGTCGCTGCGATTCGACGTCAAGGGCATCAACCGGCTCGCGGGGCGGTTCCTGCCGGCCGGCTTCTACTACAAGACGTTCATCAAACCGGAACGGCTGTGGCCGACCTACGAGAAGGTGCTGCAGCGTTTCGTGCACGCGGGGGAGATCTCGCCGGACACCCCGCACAGCTACTACGACAAGCGCTACGCGCACCCCGACGTGCTGGTCACCGGCGGCGGTCCGGCGGGGATGACCGCCGCGCTCGCCGCCGCCCGCGCCGGTGCCAGCGTCCTGCTCGTCGATGAGGAACACCAGCTCGGCGGGCACCTGCGCTGGGCCGATCCGGCGGCGGCCGCCGAGCTCGTCGCCCGCGTGTCTGGCCAGGACGGCATCGAGGTGCTCACCAATTCGGTGGTGCTCGGCAGGTACGACGAGAACTGGATCGCCGTGGTGCAACGCGATCTGCCCGACATCCCGGAACGGCTGATCAAGGCCCGGGCACGTTCCCTCGTCGTCGCTCCTGGATTGATCGAGCGGCCGTACGTGTTCGCCGGCAACGACACACCCGGCGTGATGCTGTCCACCGCGGTACGCCGGCTGATCAACCTGCACGCCGTGAAACCGGGTGAACGCGCGGTGGTGCTGACCGCGAACCCGTCCGGGGATGCCGCGATCGAGGACCTGCAGCGGGCCGGCGTGCGGATCGCACACATCGCGGACGCCTGCGCGGGCGCCGACGTGGCAAGGGTGCACGGGCGGCGTGGCGTCCGGGCGGTCGAGCTCGCGGACGGCCGCAAGATCGAGGCAGACCTGTTCGTCACCGCCACCGGGTGGACCGCGCCGACCGCGTTGCTGAACATGGCGGGCGACGTGCCGGTGTACTCCGCGAAGGCGGCACGATTCCTGCCGGGCGGCGCGACCGCCGAGAACGTGTTCGCCGCGGGCGGTATCGCCGGCGACGGCACCCTGGATGAGCTGCTCGCGCACGCGGACGCGGTGGGCGCCGAAGCCGCGAGGCGCGCGGCGACGCACCGGCACCGCCAGCTCGCGGCCACCCCCACCTCGGAACCGCCATCGGCCGGCTCGCCGCGCGAGGAGCCGGTGGAGATCCCCGAGCTTCCGGTGCACGAGCACCCCGAGCTGTTCCGCGGCAGCACGCACGGGATGGTTGACTTCTCCGAAGACGTGTCCTCAAAGGACTTGCATGTCGCGGTCCGGGAGGGCTACGACTCCGCGGAACTCGCCAAGCGGTACACCACAGCCACAATGGGCCCGCTGCAAGGCAAACTCGAAACGATCAACGCGATCGCGACGGTCGCGGAGGCCACCGGGCGGACCGTCGCGGAAACCGGCACCACCACGTGGCGACCGATGTACGCGCCGGTCACGCTCGGCGCGCTCGCCGGGCGGATCTTCGAGCCGGTGCGGTACTCGCCGATGCAACCCTGGCACGAAAGCCACGGTGCCACCCCGCTGGTGGCCGGGCAGTGGATCCGGCCGGACGACTACGGCGATCCGGCCGCCGAGGTGCGCGCGGTGCGCGACGGTGTCGGGATCATCGACGTCACCCCGATCGGCAAGTTGGACCTGCGCGGGCCGGACATCCCGAAGCTGCTGAACCTGTTGTATGTCAACAAATGGTCCAAACTCGGCATCGGCAGGGTGCGGTACGGCGTGATGTGCGCTGACGACGGCGTGGTGATGGACGACGGTGTTACCGGGCGGCTCGGCGAGGAGCACTACCTGATGTCCACCACGTCGTCGGGCGCGGCGGCGGTCTGGGAGTGGGTGGAGAACTGGCTGCAGACCGAGCACCCGGACTGGCAGGTGCACGTCACCCCGGTCACCACCGCGTACGCCAGCATCAACGTGGCAGGGCCGCGCTCCCGTGAACTGGTCGGCCGGCTCGTGGAGGGCGTCGATCTCGCTCCGGACGAGTTCGGCTACATGCAGGTGCGCACCGGCCGCATCGCCGGGGTGGATGACTGCGTGCTGTGGCGAATCGGGTTCACCGGCGAGCTGTCCTACGAGCTGCACGTGCCGACGGCATACGGGCTGCACGTGTGGGAAACCCTGATGGAGCACGGCGCCGATCTCGGCGTGACGCCGTTCGGCGTTGAGGCGCAACGGATCCTGCGGCTCGAGAAGGGGCATCTGATCGTCGGGCAGGACACCGATGGGCTCACCAAGGGTTACAGCGCCGGGCTGGACTGGGCCATCAAACTCGACAAGGACGACTTCGTCGGCAAGCCGGAACTGGCCTGGCAGGCCGAAACCGGCGGTGGTTCCCGGCTGGTCGGGCTGCAGCCGGTTGACGGTCAGGTTGTGCCGCCAGAGGCCAGCCAGATCCTCACCGCCGGCGGCGGGATCGCCGGGCGGGTCACGTCCAGCAGGATGTCCCCCACCCTCGGCCGCTCGATCTGCCTCGGTCAGCTGGACGCGGCACTGGCCGAACCCGGCACCGAACTGACCGTCCACCTGCCGGACGGCAACGACATCCGGGCGCGGGTGACCGAGCACCTCGCACACGTCGACCCGGAAGGCAAACGCCAGGAGATCACCGGGCCCGTTCCGGCTGCGAGGCCGTGTGCCACGCCGGTGGCCCGCAGCCCGATCGCGGCTGGCGGGCGATCGGGCGAGGCGGCACCGGCGGCGGGCACGGTGACCATCGCGGATCGCAGCCCGCTCACCAAGATCGGTATCCGGGCACCGCACGACGGCACGATGGCAGCCGACCTCGGCGCCCGGTTCGGTCGCACCACCCGGGATCCGTCCGGCAATCTAGTGATCGGGTCGGGGCCTGGCGAATGGCTGGTGCTGGGTGCGCCGGACGCGCGGCTGCTTTCCGTGCTGCGGGAGCGCGCCGAGCGGTCAGGGGAGTTCGCCACGGTCGTCGACCTCACGCACGGCCGCGCGCTGATCCGGCTGTCCGGCCAGCGGTGCGCCGAGTTGCTCGCCAAGGTGTGCGGGATCGACTTCGCGGGCGAGTTCACCCCGAACGGCGCGGCATTCCGCAGTTCGGTGGCGAAACTCGTCACCGACATCGTTCGGGACGACAAGGCCGGGGTGCCCAGCTACCTGCTGCACTGCGAGCGCTCGTCCGGTCAGTACCTGTTCGACGCCCTGCTCGACGCGGGCGCCGAGTTCGACATCGAGATCGACGGCAGCCCTTCCCGTGAGGAGATCTGATCATGGCCTTCCCGAGTGACCTTGAGATCGCGCGAAGCGCGTCGCTCAAGCCGATGGACGACGTCGCCGCCGAAATGGGGCTGCCGGGGCACCTGCTGGAGCCCTACGGCAGCGACGTGATGAAGGTCGGGCTCGGCGCGATGGGCGAGCTCGCCGATGCGCCGAGGGCGAAGTACGTGCTGGTCTCGGCGATCACCCCGACCCCGCTCGGCGAGGGCAAGACCACCACCACGGTCGGTCTCGGCCAGGGGTTCAAGCACATCGGCAAGCGCGCCACGGTGGCGATCCGGCAGCCGTCCATGGGTCCGACGCTGGGCATCAAGGGCGGCGCGGCCGGTGGCGGGTACAGCCAGGTGGTGCCGATGGAGCTGCTGAACCTGCACCTTACTGGAGATATGCACGCGGTGACGGCCGCGCACAACCTGCTCTCCGCGATGGTGGACAACCACCTGTATCAGGGCAACAAGCTCGGCCTCGACCTCACCGAGATCACCTGGCGCCGGGTGCTGGACATGAACGACCGCGCGTTGCGCAACATCGTCGTCGGGCTCGGCAACCGCGGCGACGGGGTGCCGAGGCAGACCGGGTTCGATATCACCGCGGCCTCCGAGGTGATGGCCGCGCTGGCGCTGACAACCGGGCTGGACGATCTGCGCGGCAGGCTCGGCCGCATCGTGGTCGGCTACACCTCGCAGGGGGAGCCCGTTTCCGCCGATCAGCTCGATGCCGCCGGTGCGATGACCGTGCTGCTGCGCGAGGCGATCAAGCCGAACCTGATGCAGACGTATGAGAACACGCCGGTGCTGGTGCACGCCGGACCGTTCGGGAACATCGCAACCGGGAACTCCTCGGTGGTCGCCGACCTGATCGGGCTGCACTGCGGCGACTACCTGGTGACCGAGGCCGGGTTCGGGGCGGACATGGGCGCCGAGCGGTTCTTCAACATCAAGTGCCGGGTTTCCGGCGAGGTGCCGGACGCGGCGATCATCGTCGCCACCGTGCGGGCGTTGAAGGCGCACTCGGGGAAGTTCAAGATCGTCGCGGGTAAGCCGCTGCCGGACGAGTTGCTCGCGGAGAACCCGGACGACGTGCACGCCGGCGCGGCGAACCTGCGCAAGCAGATCGAGAACATCCGGATGCACGGGGTCTCCCCGGTGGTCGCGATCAACGCGTTCCCCACCGACCACCCGTCCGAACACGAGGCGATCCGGGAGATCGCCGAGTCGATGAAGGCGCGTTCCGCGGTATGCACCAACTTCGCCGAGGGCGGCGCCGGCGCGGCGGAACTGGCCGAGGCGGTGGCCGAGGCCGCCGAGGAGCCGAACGAGTTCGCGTTCCTCTACCCATCGTCGGCACCCTTGCGGGAGAAGATCGAGACGATCGCGACGAAGGTGTACGGCGCGGATGGCGTCAGCTACACGCCGCTCGCGAACCGGCAGCTGGACACCTACGAGCGCGCCGGGTTCGGCACCCTGCCGATGTGCATGGCGAAGACGCACCTGTCCATCTCGTCGGATCCCGCGCTGAAGGGCGCACCGACCGGCTGGACCCTGCCGGTCCGCGAGGTCCGTGCCTCGGTAGGAGCCGGGTTCGTCTACCCGCTCTGCGGTGAGATGCGCACCATGCCCGGCCTCGGCACCAGCCCGGCCGCCGCCCGCATCGACCTGGACGAGAACGGGGAGATCGTCGGCCTCTCCTAACCCTCGTTTTGTCGTGAAGGCCACCTTGCGGGCAACCAACGCCCCGAATGGGCCCCTCGGTCGGCGGGGTATGCCCGCGAACAAGTGCGGAGGAGTTGTGAACGACGCGGTTAGCGAGCAGCGTGTCGGGGAATTCCTTGACGCGGTGGCGGCACGGGAACCCGCACCTGGCGGCGGGGCGGTCGCCGCAGTAACCGCGGCAGCGGCGGCCGGCCTTGTCGCGATGGCCGCCCGGTTCACCACCGGGGAACTCGCCGAATCCGCCGAACGGGCCGACAAGTTGCGCGCCGAGGTCACCCCGCTCGCCGATGTGGACGCGGACGCGTACACCGCAGTGCTGGCCGCCTACCGGCTACCCCGCAGCCAGCCGGACCGCACCCAGCGGATCGCGGACGCGCTGCGAGCGGCCGCCAACGTGCCGCTGCGCATCGCCGCGGCCGGCGCCGAGATCGCCGAGCTGGCCGCCCGGCTGGCCGTGGACGGCAACCGCAACCTGAAGGGCGACGCGCAGGGCGCGGCGCTGCTCGCCGAGGGCGCCACCCGGACCGCGGCAGGCCTGGTCCGCATCAACGCCGACCTCGGCAAGCTCGGCAACGCCTGGTTCGCGGCCGCCGACGAGTACGTGCGCGCCGCGACAAGCGCCAGCCGCACGGCGGTAAGGAGCTCACCATGACCGCGCATGTGATCGACGGCCGAGCGTATGCGGCCGACCTGCGTGCCCAGCTCACCGACGAGGTACGCGAGCTCGTCGCACAGGGTGCGCAGCCTGGGCTGGCCACCGTGATCGCCGGGGACAGCTACCCGGCACACGCCTACGAGCGGCGCGTCCGCAGGCTCGCCGAGCAGCTGGGCCTGCGCTACGTCCGCGAGACACTGCCGGCCGAGGTGGACGAGGCGGACGCGGTCGCGGTGGTAGGCAAGCTCGGCGCGGATCCCCGGGTGTCCGGCATCCTGGTGCTGCGCCCGCTACCGCCACAGGTTTCCGAGGCCGCGCTGTATCGCGCGCTTGATCCGCTCAAGGACATCGAGGCGGTGCACCCGGTGAACGCCGGCCTGCTCGCGCTGGGGCGTCCGCGTTTCGTGCCATCCACCCCGGCATCGGTCTTCCACCTGCTCGATCGCTACCTGACCGAGTCCGGCCGGGACGTGCAGCACGTCTACCAGCACAGCAACGTGGTGCTGGTCGGCCGCTCAGCGAACGTCGGCAAACCGGCGATCATGCTGGCCATGGAGCGCGGCGCCACGGTGCTCTCCTGCGACGTGCACAGCTACACGGCCGGCCTGCTCTACGAGCACACCTCGCACGCGGACATCCTGATCGTCGCCGCCGGCTCCCCCGGGCTGATCCACGGCGAGCACGTCGCCGAGGGGGTGATCGCGGTGGACGTGGGTATCAACCCGGTGAACGATCCCGACACCGGGAAGGTCCGGCTGGTCGGGGACCTGGACTTCCCCAGCGTCAGCGAGCGTGGGGAGGCGATCACCCCGGTCCCCGGCGGCGTCGGGCCGATCACCGACGTGTGGCTGCTGCGCAACACCATCCGAGCCGCCCGGATGGCGCTCGGGGTGGCAACCGCGCGACCGTTGCTCGAGGGTATGGCCCTTCAGCCGGCTGATGGCCTGCTCAACGTCGGCTGAGGCCCGCGTTCGATGCCGTAACGTGGTTGAACACTCTGCAACGATGTTTCCTCAAGGGGTTTACAGCGGCGGCCTATCCCAGGATGATCTGGGTCACAGGTAAACACGAGCCTGCCGTTCCCGCGCGAGCCGCGGAGCGGCCCTGTGAGGAGTGGCCATGTTGGATGCCGCCAAGACACAGCGGCTACGTGTGGACCACCGCAACCGGCAGGTGAGGTGGGGATTCAGCTGGGCACTGTGCTGCGCGGTGCTGTGCGGTGCCTGGTACGTGCTGGGCTACGCGATTTACTCCGAAGCACCGTTTGTGAATCTCAGTGAAACGACCGGCGACCTGCTGCTGGCCGGCATAGCGGCCGCGATGGCGATCTTCGCAACCCTGGCTGCCGGCCTTGGCGCTGTATCAGGCGCGAAACTTCGTCAAGAAACCATGACCCGATCTTCTCCCCCGGTCCCCTTGATTCAAGAAAGGTGATGAGGAGATTGAGTAGTACGGTTAGTCGAGTTCTAGGAGTATTCGCCGTGACCGCCGGTTTTCTGGTCGTCGGTTCCGGCGTCGCCGGCGCGGAAACCGCGGCGGCGGCCGACACGAGCTGCCTCGAAGAGAGCATCTCGGGCACCTTGCATGACCCGGCTGGCACGCTGGCCGCGGTCGTCGGGGATCCGGCTGGCACCTTGCATGCCGACCTCGCCTGCGTGCGGGAAGTTCTTGGCATCTGACCATCGGAGGTGTGAAGTAACAAGATGACTGTCAGCGCTACCGGGCCGCGGCTACGGTTGCCCGGCCTGATTCCCCGCGAGCCAGGACTGGAAACCTATTGGGTGCGGCCCGGTGGCGTCACCGCCGTGCAGCTGGACGGCGGTGACCGGCTCACCGTGATCGACCGCGCCGGGCGGCAGACCGCGGAGTTGACCGTGGTGGCGGCCGGCGGCGGGAACGGTTCGGCACTCGGTGTGACGACCGATGCGCCCGCGAGCACGCTGCGTTCGCTGGCCACCGCGGAATATTGGGGTGATAGCCGGGACGGCGTGCTCGCCACGCTGACCGCGGCCGGCGTCAACCCGGAGCGGGCGAAGGCTGCCCAGCTGTTCGGCGAGTGGTCGCCTGCCGGCGCGCGGGAGACGTTCACCGCGAGCCAGCCCGCACAGGTGCTGGTGGCCGCCCCGGCGCGCACCATGAGCGTGCTGGAGGATGCCGCCAACCCGCCGTCCGAACTGTTGCTCGAGGTGCGCCGCGCATCCGCCCGGCCGGTTGCGGAGCCTCACCTGCCGGAGCCGCTCGCCGATCCGGTGCTGGATATGCGCGTCGACGCGGCGACCGCGCGCGGCTACCAGGTGAAGGCCGGCCAGTACATCCAGGTGATCGACGTGGAAGGCCGGCAGTGCTCGGATTTCCTCGCGTTTCACGAGCACCGGCTGGACGCCGGGCTGGAGCGTGGGCTGGATTCCACCACCACGCGGTATTTCATGGGTAACGCGTACCCGCAGCCGGGGTTGTTCGGGAAGTTCTACGACCAGGACGCGCAACCGCTCGTTGAGGTCGTGCGGGACACCGTTGGCCGGCACGACACGTTCGGGCTGGCCTGCAATCCGAAGTACTACGAGGACCTCGGCTATCCCGGTCACGTGAACTGCACGGACAACTTCAACGCCGAGCTCGACCCGTACGGCATCGCGCCGCGCAAGGGCTGGCCGGCACTGAACCTGTTCTACAACACGGCATTCGACGATTCGAACCTTCTGGTGTTCGACGAGCCGTGGTCGCGGCCGGGGGACTACGTGTTGATGCGGGCGATGACCGATCTGGTTTGCGCGTCCTCGGCCTGTCCCGACGACATCGACCCGGCCAACGCATGGGTGCCGACCGACGTGCACATCCGGGTCTACGACGCGGAACGGAAGTTCTCCATGGCCATCTCGCATCGCGTGACACCCGAGTCGGAAGCGAACCTGACCAAGCAAACCGCCTTCCACCCCAAGACATCCGCGCTGACGCGGCAGTTCACCGAATACCGTGGGTACTGGTTGCCGACCAGCTTCGACAACCACGGTGCGCAGGAGGAGTACTGGGCGTGCCGGGAACGTGCCGCCGTCATGGATCTCTCCCCGCTGCGCAAGTTCGAAGTGCTCGGCCCGGACGCCGAGGCGCTGCTGCAGGCGTGCGTGACCCGCAACATCCGCAAGCTCTCGCACGGTCAAGTGGTGTACTCCGCGATGTGCAACGACACCGGCGGGATGATCGACGACTGCACGGTGTTCCGGTTGGGCGACACGAACTTCCGGTTCGTCGGCGGGGATGAGTACGACGGGGTGTGGCTGCGCGAGCAGGCCGAGCGGCTCGGGCTGGATCGGGTCTGGGTGAAGCATTCCACCGACCAGCTGCACAACATCGCGGTGCAGGGGCCGGCAAGCAGGGACCTGGTTTCCGAGATCATCTGGACGCCGCCGACCCAGCCGGCGTTCGGCGATCTGACCTGGTTCCGGTTCGCGATCGGCCGGATCGGTGACCACAACGGCATTCCGTTGCTGGTTTCCCGCACCGGATACTCCGGCGAGCTCGGCTACGAGCTGTGGGTACATCCCAAGGACGGGCCGGCGCTGTGGGACGCGGTGTGGGAGGCAGGCAAGCCGCACGGCATGCTGCCGCTCGGGCTGGACGCACTGGACATCTTGCGTATCGAGTCCGGGCTGATCTTCGCGGGCTACGATTTCGGCGACCAGACCGACCCGTACGAGGCAGGGATCGGCTTCACCGTGCCGTTGAAGTCCAAAGAGGACGACTTCATCGGGCGGGACGCGCTGGTGTCCCGCAAGGCACACCCGCAACGCACCCTGGTTGGCCTTGAGCTGGCCGGCAACGAACCCGCTTCGCACGGGGATTGCGTGCACGTCGGACGTTCACAGGTCGGCGTGGTCACCAGCGCCACCCGCTCCCCCGTGCTGCGCAAGAACATCGCGCTGTGCCGTCTCGCGGTGCAGTACTCCGAGCTGGGCACCGAGGTCGAGGTGGGCAAGCTGGACGGGCACCGCAAGCGGATCCCCGCCCAGGTGGTACGGTTCCCGTTCTACGACCCGGAGAAGCTCCGCCCGAGGTCGTGAGTCTTTTGGGTGCTATAGCACCCAAACGGTGTTTGATGGCTCGATCCTGACAAGCAGATCTCGCTGACTCACGAGCCGAGCGACAGCGAGGCCAGCACCTTCGCGCGCTCGCGTAGCGGTTCCACCGCGGCTTGCATGGCCTTCTGGGTGAAGCGGGTGGACGGTCCCTGCACGCCGAGGATCGCGACCAGCCGGTGCGCGGAATCCAGTACCGGCGCGGCGATCCCGTTCAGTTCCTCCTCGCGCTCCCTGATCGCCTGCGCCCAGCCCTGGCCGCGTACCCGCTCGATCTCCTTGGTCAGCCCGGCACGGTCGGTGATGGTGCGTTTCGTGTAGCCGGCCAGCTCGCCATCTGGCAGGTGGCCGCCCCAGGCCAGGAATACCTTGCCGACGGCCGTGGCGTGCGGGACGCTGTTCCGCCCGATCGACGCGACGCTGCGGACCGACACGTCGCTCTGCGCGAAATCGACGGTCATCACCTCGTGCCCTCCCGGCAGCGACAGCGTGGTGGTCTCACCGGTGATCTCGGTGAGCTCGCCCAGCGAGGGGCCGGCGAGCGCGCGGATGTCCAGATGTTCCCGCGCGACGCCCGCCAGCTGCAGTATGCGCATGCCGAGGCGGTACCGCCCGGTGGACGGCATGTGTCGCACCAGCCCGGCATCCACCAGCGTGGCGAGCAGCCGGGACACGCTGCTCGCGTTGATGTCAGCCCGCTTGGCGATCTCGTTCGTGCCGAGATCGGCGCCTTCAGCCGCGAGCACATCTAGCACCGCGACCGCGCGCTGCACGGCTTCCACCCGGCGAACGGCTGGATTACCGGTGCGCGCCATAGTAAACTCCTCCGTGTCTGATGGAAATACAATTTCCACTGTGGCAATTCTATGAGGTGATCGGCATGTCTGTCCAGCACGCCCGATACGTGATCATTGGCGCCGGCATCCACGGGCTCTCCACCGCGTGGCACCTTGCCACCCGGCTCAAGGCGACCGGCCGGGGTGACGGCCGAGACGTGCTGGTGATCGACAAGAAGGACATCGCGGCGGGCGCGTCCGGGGTGGCCTGCGGCGTTATCCGAAACAACTACTTCCAGCCCGCGATGCGCGAGCTGATGGCGCACTCGGTCGACGTGTGGGAGTCCGATCCGGAGGCGTTCGCGTACCACCCGGTCGGCTACCTGCAAATCGCCCCGGAGGAGATGCGCGCGGACGTCGGCCAGATCTTCGTCGAGCAGCAGGCGATTGGCTACGACTCCGAGCTGATCGAGGGCAGCGATGCCTGCCGGGCATACCTGCAGGGCATGTTCTCCGACTGGCAGGCGCCCGGCATTTCCGTCGTGCTGCACGAAAAGCGCGGCGGCTACGCGAACAACGTCGCCTCCATGCGCGGGCTCGCGGCCAAGGCGGAAGCCGAGGGCGTCACGATCCGCACCGGTGTCCGGGTGACGGAACTGTCCCTTGACGGTGGTGCGGTGACCGCCGTGCGGACCGATGCCGGAGACATCGAATGCGAGCAGCTCGTCGTCGCGGCCGGCCCGTGGGTTCGCGACGTGTGGGCGATGCTGGATCTGCCAAGCCACATCTCGGTGACCGTTCCGGACGGCACCGTGCACCCGGACGCTCCCATGTGGACGTACTGGGCCTTGCAGGAAGGCACACTGGACGTGGATCCGCACGAGTTCACCGACAACCGCGGTCAGCTTCCTCCTGTGGTCCACGTGGATTCCGCCGAGCCGCTCTACGACGACGTCGACGGCGCGCTCATCACCGACGAGATGTGGGGCATCTACTACAAGCCGGACTTCTCGTTCGGTGGCGTGCAGGGCGGCGCCTCGCCGCTGCGGCTGGACCGCCCAGCCGATCAGATCGCCGTCGATCCGTACGGCCCGGAGAGCGCGGAGTTCGTGGTGGGTGAGGACTTCATCCGGATGTGGACATCCGCGCTGGCGCACTGCCACAAGCGGTTCGAGGGCAAGCGCGAGGTGTACCGGCGGGAACCGACCGGGGGGATCGGCGCCTTCACGCCGGACAGCTTCCCGGTTTTCGACACGTTCCGGCAGAACGCGTACGTGATCGCGGATTCCAATCACGGCTACAAGATGCTCGGCGTCGGCGCGCTTGTCGCCGAGGAACTGCTCGGCGAGCCCCAGGCGTTGCTCGAGCCGTTCCGGTTTTCCCGCTACAGCACGGGACAGCTGCACCCGACCAGCCACTCCCCTTTCCCGTGGAGCTGACCGGTCGGGTGCTGTTCGTACAGCACCAGGATGATTGCCCTCCCGGCTACGTCGGCGAGCGCCTCGAGCAACGCGGGGCGCGCGTCGAGGTAGTGCGGGCGCAGGACGCGCGACTACCCGATCCGAGGGAGTTCGAGCTGATCGTGCCGCTCGGTTCGGACGACTCCGCGTACGACGAGTCGGTGCCCTACCTGCGGCGGGAGTGGGAGTTGCTGGACGGCGCGGTGACGGCCGGTGTGCCGGTGTTCGGCATCTGTTTCGGCGCGCAGTTGCTGTCCAGGGTGCTCGGTGGGCAGGTCTACCGCGCGCCGGACGGACCGGAGATCGGCTGGCTCACCGTGCACACCACCGATCCCGAGTTTGTCGAACCCGGCCCGTGGTTGGTGTGGCATCTGGACGTGATGGGCACACCGCCGGGCGGCGTGGAGATCGCCAGCACCGCGGTCGGCACCCAGGCGTTCGTGCACGGGCAGCATGTCGGCACCCAGTTCCACCCCGAGGCGACGCCGGCCAGCGCGGAAGTCTGGGCGCGGCACTACCACGACGCGCTCGGTGAGGTCGGCGTCGACCACGACGGGCTGCTAGCGGAAACCCGCGCGTTGCGCGACGACGCGCGCCGGCGGGCGCACACCCTCACCGACCGCGTGCTCGCGCGACGCGCCGGCCGGTGAGGACCGCTACTCGCCGAGGAAGGTGGCCATCGAGTCGTCCAGCTCCTGCCACCACGGCGTGTGGTGGTTCGGCGCGCCGGTTCCGGTGCACGGCGAGGAGAACCCGCGATCCCGGTACCCGATGATGCTTTCTTCCTTGTCGTGCTCCCACTTCTTGAAGTGCTCGCGGGTGAGGTCGAGGTCGAACACCGGGTAGTCCACGTCCTTGGCGAGGTCGGCTATGTGGTCAGCCTGAAAGTCGATCTGCTCGAACGCATCGGCGAGGGTGTCCAGCCTGGCACGCCACGCGTCGACGTCCTTGGCCATCTCGTCGCGCGAGGGCAACGACAGCCGCCCGAGCACGTAGTCGCGCGCGTACCACGCCTGCGCGTCGAACAGGGTGAACGTGTAGAACTGATCCTGCATCCCGAGGTACATCATCTTCGGGTTGTCCAGCCAGAACACGCCCTTGTAGAGGCTCGGGGTATACAGCACGTTCGCGGTACGCAGCCGCAGGCTGTCCTCGATGAAGCCGAACGAGTGCTGGTACCCGGTGCACAGCACGATCGCGTCCACCTGCCGCACCGTTCCGTCCGCGAAATGCGCCGTCTTGCCGTCCAGCTTCCGAAGCAGCGGCACCTCGTCGATGCCCTCCGGCCACGGGAAGCCCATTGGCGCGGTGCGGTAGGACACCGTCACGGATTTCGCGCCGTACTTCTTCGACTGCAGCGCGATGTCTTCCGCCGAATAGCTGCTCCCGATCACCAGCAGGTCCTTGCCGGTGAATTCCCGTGCGTCCCGGAAGTCGTGCGAATGCAGTATCCGACCAGGGAACTGGGTGAAGCCCTCGAACGTCGGCACATTCGGCACGGAGAAATGCCCGGTCCCGACAATGACGTAGTCGAATTCCTCGGTGCGGGTGGCGCCACTCTCGAGTTCCTCGACGATCAGGGCGAACTTGGCTTCACTGTCGTCGTAAGAAATCCAGCGCACCGCGGTGTTGAACTGAATGAACTGCCGGACGTTGTTCTTCTTCGCCCGGCCGGTGACATAATCGAACAGCACTTCCCGCGGCGGAAAGGACGGGATCGGTTTCCCGAAGTGCTCGTCGAATGTGTAGTCGGCGAACTCGAGGCATTCCTTCGGCCCGTTCGACCACAGGTAGCGATACATACTGCCGTGTACCGCATCGCCGTACTCGTCGAGGCCGGTACGCCAGGTGTAATTCCACAGACCCGCCCAGTCGCCCTGCTTTTCGAAGCACACCAACTCCGGCACATCCGCGCCTTGCTTACGGGCCTCCTCGAACGCGTGCAGCTGCGCGAGGCCGCTAGGGCCGGCGCCGACCACAGCAACCCGTGATGCCATGTCACCCTCCCGTGGTGGATACCAAATCGTTCGGCGTCGGGGTTCGGTGTCGGGCGCAGGCGATCACATCGAACGCTCCGCCGCCTCGCGGCCAACGCCCTGCGCCCGGCCGCATGGAGCCGGGCCGGCTGCTTCCCTACATGAGACGTTGTTTACTGATAGTGGATGCTATCCACGCAGCTAAAGCATGTCCAGGGTTGACGAGCGGAGCATCCAGGGAATCGGCCGGCGGCTCGACAAGCTAGCCGGCCTGCCCCGCGAGGTCGGCCTCCACCGCCGCCACTGCCTGGTCCGGGTCCGCGTCGGTCGCCAGCACGACCCCGTCGCAGATCAGCGCGCAAGCCGCGGTCGCGGCGTTCATCTGCCGGAGCGCGGCAGGGATTGACAACCCGCGCCGCCGCGCGTCCCGCCAGATCGCCGGAATCAGCCACACGGTGTTCCGTGGATCGACGACGGTGAGCTCCACCTCTTCGTCAGGGAACCTGTCCCGCAGGGCGCGGTAAACGGCGCCGACCCGCTCCATGTCGACCCGGGTACCCGCATAGGGATCGTCGGCGTCCTCGGCCAGCACGCTCACCGTTTCGCTGCCGAGCCGCCCACAGCAGCCAGAGCCGGACATCTGCTGGTCCCATTCCCTGACCAGCACAACCCGATGTGGCTGACGCATCGCGGCTCCCCTAGTTGTTCCGGCCTTAGTTGTTCCGGCGCAGCGGCCAGAACTTGCGGCGTGGCTTGGCCGCTCGCGCGTCGTCCAGTAACCGCGGGGCGTGCTCGCGAACGGCCTCGACGACCCGCCCGACGCTCGGGTTCACCATCGCGACGGGCCCGACGAACACCGTTGGCACCGTTTCGTTGCCGTCCGCGGCCGCGCGCACCCGCGCCGCGGCTTCCGGGTCGTCCCAGATATTGACCTCGCGGATGGCCAGCCCGGTGTGTCGCAACCGGGTACGCAGCATCGAGCAGAACGGGCAGCCCGGTCGCCAGTAGAACTCGACCGAGGTCACCGCGCTCGTGGACTCACTACTCAACGACACTCAGCTCCCACCGAAGTTGTTGCCGCGCCTAGTCAGAAGGTACCCGGTCGGGGGCAAGATCAGTCCAGCTCAGCTCGATATCCGCGGGCGGCGAGGCCCCGGTGAACACCGCCGCGCCGAACGCGGCCAGCGCGGGTGCCATCTGGATGCCGTAACCGCCCTGGCCCGCGAAGAACGCAAAGCCCGGGTACTCCGGCCACCATCCGACAACCGGCGCGCCGTCCGGGGAGAACGTGCGCAGCCCGGCCCACGAGCGATGCACGGTGCGCAGTCCCAGCACGGTCAGCCGGTTGATCTCCTCCAGCGCGCGAGCGATACCGAGCTCGTCGGCGCGCGCGTCGCCCGGCTCACACGGCTCGGCGTCCGCGGGCGAGGCGAGTACCCCGGTGCCTTCCGGTTTCAGGTAGCAGCGCTCGGCCGCGTCGGCGATCAGCGGAGCGGTCGGGTGCCACGGCGCGTCGCCGCCGACCGGTGAGGTGAACAGGGTCCGCCACTTCGGCACGAGCCCCACGCCCGGCACCCCGGCGAGCCCGGCGATCCGGTCGGCCCAGGCACCCGCGGCGTTCACCACGAGCTCGCAGTCCAGCACGTGGTCGCCGGCATGCACCCGCCAGCCGGAGCCGCGCCGACCGATCCCCCGCACCGGTGCCGAGGTGCGCAGCTGCCCACCGCGCTCGCGGAATCCACGCAGGTACGCCTGGTGCACCGCGAGCACGTCGATGTCCTCGCTGCCCTCGTCGAGCGCGGCGAACCGCACCGCGCCTGGGTTCAGCACCGGGCAGTACTCGCGGGCGCGCACCGCGTCCAGCTCGTGGAGCGTGTCGGGCTGCTCGTCGAGAAGCCCACGGGCCGCGAGGGCGCTGTGCTCGTCGCTCGCCACCCAGAGAACCGGTCGCGGCCTCAGCGGTGCGGGCAGCTCGAACCGGTCGGCCAGCTCGTCGAACCGGGTACGGCTGGCGGCGGTGAGCGCGCGTACCGGCCGGCTGCCGTAGCTGGCCAGATAGGTGGCGGCGGAACGGCCAGTGGCGTGCGTGGCCGGCATCCGCTCGGCCTCCAGCAGCACCACGCGTCGCTCGCCGGCGAGCTGGTAGCCAACGGATACTCCGGCCATACCGCCGCCGATCACCACAACGTCGCAGGTTTCCGGCATGCCGGCAGGCTACTTCGCGTGCTGGGCCCGGCGTTTGCCGAACAGCACCGCGCCGAGCACCAGCACCACGAGCGCCGCGGCCAGTGGCAGCGCGCCGATCCGCTCGACCCACGCGGCGAGCCGGTGCTGCACCTCCGCGGAGGCATCGATCAGCTGATCCCCCAGAACTCCGTCGCCAATGAACAGCCGGCCCTCGTAGAACCCGTAGTACCCGACGAACAGTCCACCCAGCACCAGCAGCGCACCGCCGAACCAGCGCACCCAACGCGCCACCGCGCGGGCCCGAACAAGCAGCGCGACCACCACGCCGGGCACGCCGACGACCAGCGCCAGGCCGGCCATGTAGCCGAGATACCCGAGCACACCGCCGACGATCGCCCCATCCCGGAAGGTGATGCTGGTAAGGGCGAGGAACGGACCGGCGGCGGTGGACAGCGACGCGATCGCGTAGCAGGCACCGAAGCCGAGCATCGAGATCAGCCGCGTTTTCGGGTGCGGCAACACGAATCCCCTGCCGATGAGCATCCAGAGGCCCAGTAGCACGAGCATCCCGCCGATCACCACCGTGGCGATCGGGAGGTATCGGGGTAGCGCCCCGGTCCGGGGCTCGATGGCGAGCACGAACACCTCGAACACCACGAAGAAACCGAGCACCATGGCCGCCGTCGCGGTGAGCGCGCGGCGCAGGGCCGGGAGCGTGCCGTGCGATTCGCCCGCATCGGCGGCGACCAGCGCCAGGTAGCCGGGCAACATCGCGTAGCCGCACGGGTTCACCGCCACGGCAAGCCCGGCAGCCAGCGCGAAACCAAGTGGTGCGGTATCCATCGCCGCGCAGCCTAGAGCTCGTGAGTCTTTTCAGGTGCTATAGCCCCCAGAAAGACTCACGAGCTCATCCGATAAACGGAAGTAAGGTCGTTCGAGCGGTGCCTTTCCGGTCACCGTGGCCCGGAACTCGACATCCGGGCACACGTCAAGAACGTCACGAGTTAAGGACACCAACCATGCGCACGTCAGTCGCGATCATTGGCGCCGGACCTGCCGGTTTGCTGCTCTCCCATTTGCTCGCGGGGGAAGGAATCGAGTCAGTGGTGCTGGAGTCCCGCAGCCGGGAATACGTCGAGCAGCGGCAGCGAGCCGGAATCCTGGAACACGGTACGGCCGAGACACTGCGCAAGTCCGGCGCTGGCGAGCGGATGGACCGCGAGGGGCTGGTGCACGAAGGTATCGAGCTGCGCTTCGCCGGCGACGGGCACCGGATCGACTTCGCCGCGCTCGCCGGGCGAAGCGTGACGGTGTACGCGCAGACCGAAGTGGTGAAGGACCTCATCGCGTTGCGCCTCGCGGCCGGCGGTGACGTGCTATTCGACGCGGAGGCGTACGAAATCGTTGGCGTGGAAACCGATTCGCCTTCGGTACGCTACCGGCACGGCGGTGCCGAGCAGGAGTTGCACGCGGACGTCGTGGTCGCCGCGGACGGCTTCCACGGGATCGGTCGCCCGACGATTCCGGACAGCGTGCTGCGCACCGCCAGCCGCGAGTACCCCTACGCGTGGCTGGGCATCACCGCGCAGGTCCCGCCGTCAACCGACGAGCTGATCTACTGCCGGCACGAGCGCGGGTTCGCCCTGCACAGCATGCGTTCCGCCCTGGTCAGCCGGCTGTACCTGCAGGTGCCGGCGGACGACGACGCGGCGAACTGGTCCGACGAGCAGGTGTGGAACGAGCTCGATCGGCGGTTCGAGAAGCGGGGCTGGTCGCTGCGGCACGGCCCGATCACCGAGAAGTCGGTGACGCCGATGCGCAGCTTCGTGGCCGAGCCAATGCGGTACGGGCAGCTGTTCCTAGCCGGCGACGCGGCGCATATCGTGCCGCCGACCGGTGCCAAGGGGTTGAACCTGGCCGCCGCGGACGTCACGCTACTGGCCGACGCGCTGATCGAGTGGTACCGCTCGAAGGACACCGCGATGCTGGACGCGTACCCGGAAACCGCGCTGCGCCGGGTGTGGCGGGCCCAGCAGTTCTCCTACTTCATGACCTCGATGCTGCACCGCGATCCGGCGATGGACGAGTACGGCGCGCGGCTGCAGATCGCCGAACTGGACTACGTGGCCCGCTCGACCGCGGCCGCTACCTCGCTCGCGGAGAACTACACCGGCCTGCCTCGTAAGTCTTTTCAGGTGCCATAACCCCGGACGGTGTTTGATGGCTCGATCCTGGCAAGCAGATCTCGCTGACTCACGAGCCCACCAGCACCGCCGGGCGGTTGCGCACCCGCTCGTGCCAGCCGAGCGCCGTGACCGCGGCGAGTACCACCGCGAAGCCGACCCACTGGGTGCCGGACAGCGTGCTGCCGAGCACCGTCACCCCGACCAGCGCGGCGGTCGCCGGAAACGCGAGCTCGGCGAGGGTGGCCCGGGCGGCAGGCGTGGTGCGCAACCCGACGTAGTACAGGCTCAGCCCGATCAGGCCAGGTATCAGCGCGAGCAGCACCAGTCCCGGCGCGTTCGACCACGCTACGGCGAACGGATCACCCTGGATCAGCACGATGAGCGCGGCGACAGGCAGCCCGGTCAGAAAGCGCAGCACGGTCAGCTCGCGCGGGGACAGCGTGCCGGACAGGTACCTGCCGAGCACCGTGCCGCCCGCCCATAGCGTGGCCGCGCCGAGCGCGAGCAGTGCGGGATTCAGGGCGGAAACCGTGACACGCAACGGATCGGGGAAGGAGAGCAACCACGCGCCAGCCAACGCGGTAGCGGCGAAACCGAGGTAGCTGGGCCGGATGCGCTCGCGCAGCAGGAAGAAGGCCGCGAGCACCGCGATGATCGGCTGCAGCTTCTGCAGCACCAGCGGCGTGATCGGATCGCCAACCTGAAAAGCCATGGTGAACAGCGCGGTGGCCAGCGCGGAACAACCGCCGCCGATCACCAGCACCGCGACACGTTCCGTCGGCGTGCACCGCCGGAACGCGCGTGCCGCCTCGGGCAGCCACGGCAGCAACATCATGACGATGAGCAGGTGCTCCCAGAACACCACGGTGGAGGCGGGCAACGCGTCGGCGAGCGGCTTGCGCAGCAGCCCGTCGGTACCCCACATCGCGGCGGCGATCGCCACCAGCCAGGTTCGATCACTTCGCAGGACGGTCACGAAGTTCCACGCTACGACGATCGGGAGGCATGGCGGCGCGGTCGCCGTGCAGATCACAGCCGAACATCCGGGTGACTTTGGTTGCGTGCGAACCGTCCGCCACGTTAAGGAGGGCACATGTCACGTCGATTTGTCGCCAGTGTCCTGTCCATCGGTCTTGGTCTTGGTGCCGCTTTCGGCATCGCCGGCAGCGCGTCCGCCGCCGAATCGCCCGGCTCGGGATTCGTGTTCGCGCACGGCACGTTCGATGAGTACCACCCTGGCCGGACGGCCAGCACCTACGATCCCGCGCTCGTGCCGGTCGGCTCGAAGGCCAAGGTGTTCGGTGTGGCGCCGCCGAGCGGTGGCACCAAAGTCGGTCTCGCGGTCCGCGGGCTGGTTCCGGAGCGCGAATACGGCGCGCACGTGCACACCAATTCGTGCGGCGAAACCGGGGACGCGGCTGGGCCGCACTTCCAGAACGTGCCCGACCCGGTGCAGCCCTCCACCGATCCGGCCTATGCGAATCCGGAGAACGAGGTATGGCTGGACTTCACCACCGACAAGCACGGCACCGGGTTCGCGAAGTCCCGTGTGGACTGGCAGGTCGGTGATCGCTCCGCGAAGTCCGTGGTGATCCACGAGGAGCACACGCATACCGCGCCCGGCGAGGCCGGGCAGGCGGGCGCACGGCTCGCGTGCATCAACGTGGACTTCTAGCCACCGGCGCGCTGGCGGAGTCTCCTGTAATGAACGTGCCCTCGCGCGGCCGACGTCTGTCCATCGTCAAGGGTGCGGCCCGATCGTGACGATAGTCAGCTGACCATCGCCAGGGCCGTAAACCCACCAAATACGCCACGCCGAGGGCGTCCTGTTTTCAACAAAGGACTCCCACAACGTGGCGCCGCCTGGTCCAGGCACCGACTCATAGCCATGCGAATTCAAACCTGGGTGGCGCGGACCGGCTTGCTCGAGTAGACGAAGCGCCTTCCGGACCTTCCTCAACTTCGTTGCGTACTGCCGCTTCGCCTGTAGATCTTCGATGACTTTCTCGGCTTCGCGGGTGTACAGCAATGCGAACGGTGGAACGCTCACGTTTCGCTGTGGTCCTCGTCGTCATCCGCGGTCACCCAATTCAACGGGCGCGCGTTGCCTTCCGCCGCATCGGCGAGGCCACGGAACAGTGAGGCCCGCAGCTCATCGTTTTCCCAGACGAGCAGTTCGCGCTGCGGAATACTGGCAAGCGGGGTGAGCAAGATGGCGCCGTCAGCGTTCCTCGACACGGCGTAGCGATCGTTCTTGTGCGCTCCCGCCTTGCCTACCGCCACTCGTGCACGTTCATCCGCGACCACTTCGGTGACCGGGTGGAAGCCTTCCAGTGTCGTCATGTCGCCTCCTTGCTGACCCTTCCATGGTAGACACCGGTGGGTAAGTGGGCAATACCCACGAATTCGGGTAGGCGAAAGTACGCCAGTGCTCCATACGCGATCGTGGCTGCCAGGGCTCTTGTACTCGGCGTAGCGGCGGGCGGTGGCGGACTTGCCGTTGGCGGTGGCGCGACAGGAACCGTTGGCAGTGTCGTTTCGCAGGCCAGAGTGTTCGACGCCGCAGGTACAGGCCTTCTTCATCGCCTCACGGTGCCGATCACTGCGCCGCATCCGGCTCACGCTGGACGACGCGAGCGGGAACTCGATGGTGGTGTGGGTGGCGTGGGTTCGCATGCCGAACGGGGACAATGGCGGCCGCGCTCAAGCGCCTCGTCGACACGGATGGCACCGGCAACGTGGCGCCGATTGGAATCAGGGAACTGCAAGCGCAGGGAATCACGATCACCGGTGAGCACTACCGGTCGCGATGGGATCGATCACTCGTCGTCATAGCTGAGGCCGAGCCCGCTACCGGCACACCGAGCAACGAGGTTCTCGACGGAGCGGCGTTCGTCGCATCCCGGTTTCCCCGGCCCGGGCCGGGCGGCGGTTACCCTTGACCCGTGGCGCCACGCGCTTCATGCAGCTCTACGGCGTCGAACGGCGTGGCGATGCCTATCCCACGCCATAACGAACTGGGCGAGGTCTTCGCTGTTGACATCTTCAAGGAGTGCGAGGGCATCTTGGGGAAGGGATGGTGGAAGAAGTGAAGACCTACCACGCCGAAGTCAGCCGCGACGGGAAGTTCTGGCTCATCCGAGTCCGCGAGATCGATCGATCGACCCAAGCTCTCCGTTACAAAGACGTCACAACGATGGCGAGCGAACTCATCGAGATCATGGAAGACCTTCGCAGCGACGAGTACGACCTTCACCTCGATGTGCATCTGCCGAGTTCGGTAAAGGACCACCAGGCTCGCGCCGAAGTCCTACGAGAGGAAGCTCAACGCAAACAGGCGGAAGCGGCCGCCGAAAGCCGCGCGGCGGTGCAAGAACTGCTCGCACTCGGGCTCTCGCAGCGCGAAGCGGGCGACGTTCTCGGCGTCTCGTTCCAGCGTGTCAACCAGCTCGCCAAGTCATCCTGACCCGGGCCCCATCGCTCCTGGTCAGCGTCATCGGCGACAATGGAGGGCGTGACCGCGCCGTTGAGCAGGCCAGCGCTGACGATCGGCCCGTACCGGGTCGATCCCCCGGTCGTGCTCGCGCCCATGGCTGGCATCACCAACCTGGCCTTCCGCCGGCTGTGCCGCGAGTACGGGGCGGGCCTCTACGTCTGCGAGATGATCACCGCACGCGCCGTCGTTGAGCGCAACGAGAAAACGCTGCACATGATGGGCTTCGACGACGGCGAGTACCCGCGCTCCATGCAGCTCTACGGCGTCGACCCAGCCACCATGGCGGAAGCGGTCAAGATCATCCTCGGGGAGGGCTGGGCCGACCACATCGACACCAACTGGGGCTGCCCGGTCGCCAAGGTGACCCGCAAGGGCGGCGGGGCCGCGCTGCCGTTCAAGCGCCGGCTGTTCGGCGACATCATCGCCGCCTGCGTGCGAGCGGCCGAACCCGCCGGGGTGCCAGTCACCGCGAAGTTCCGGATCGGCATCGACGACGAGCACCACACCTACCTGGACGCCGGCCGGATCGCCGAGGCCGAAGGCGCCGCCGCGGTGTCCCTGCACGCGCGCACCGCCGCGCAGCGCTACTCCGGGCAGGCCGACTGGGAGCACATCGCCCGGCTCAAGGAAGCCGTCTCGACGATCCCGGTACTGGGCAACGGCGACATCTTCGCCGCGGACGACGCGCTGGCCATGATGGACAAGACCGGCTGCGACGGGGTGATCGTCGGCCGCGGCTGCCTCGGCAGGCCCTGGCTGTTCGGCGAACTCGAAGCCGCCTTCACCGGTTGCCCAGCCCCGCAACCGCCCGACCTCGGCGGTGTCGCGGCGGTGCTGCGCCGGCACGCCGAACTGCTCATCCAGCACGACGGCGAGCAGAAGGCCATGCGCGACCTGCGCAAACACATGGCGTGGTACTTCATGGGCTTCCCGATCGGCTCGGAACTCCGCCGCCGCTTCGGGCTGGTCACCAGCCTCGGCGAGCTCGACGACCTGATCGCCGAGCTCGACCATGACGCGCCGTTCCCCGCCGATGCCGAGGGACCACGTGGCCGGCAGGGCTCCCCCGGCAAGGTCACGCTCCCCGACGGCTGGCTGGACGACCCCGACGACCCGGGTGTCCCGGAGGGCGCTGACCTGATGCACAGCGGCGGCTAGCCACTCCAGCCGGTGAGGGGCTGGTGCTTCCTCACGGCACGTCCGACGCGGCCGGCGTCAGGGAGATTCGCCACCCGGAATCGATCTCGCGAGGCCGTCCAGGATCAGGTTGAGCCCGAAATCGAACTCGTTACCGAAGTCGTAGCCGGGCTGCAGGACATGCTCGGTCGCCATCTCGACGAGGTATGGGTACTCGTCGGCGGGGAACTGCCGCATCATGGGTTCGGTAACCTCGGCGACGGTTGTGTTGCCGTCAAAGGGCAGCGTGGCCTCTTGCAGCGCGAATCCGTACACGTAGCTGTCCAGCAGGGCGTAGGTGTGCGCGCTCATCTCAACCGAGAAGCCCGCGGCGCGCAGCGCACCGAGGATCGCCTCATGGTGTCGCAGCGTCTCGGGGCCGGGGGTGGTTCGGGACTCCATGAGCCCGATCGCCCACGGATGGCACCGCAGCACCCGGCGGGCCGAAGTCGCTCGCCTGCGTATCTCCGATCGCCAGTCGCCGTCGGCAGACGGTAGTTCGATCTCGCTGAAGACGAGATCGACGATGCCGTCGAGAATCTCGTCCTTGTTGGCGACGTGGTGGTAGACCGACATCGGCTTGACGCCAAGTTCTTGGGCCAGCGAGCGGATCGTCAGCGATCCGATTCCCCCCGCGTCGGCGATCGCGACCGCACCGCGCAACACCCGTTCCCGGCTGAGCGGAGTGCGTTCCTGGGGGCCTTCGCGTACTGGCTTCGGCATCTCGCTCCCGGACGATAGCGGTTTCGTACTAAGTACGATAGCCTGTCGTACTAAGTACGGTGGGCGCGGCCCATCGGATTCGGAGGGAACAGATCATGGGATCTGAAGGGCAGGCCGCGATGGGCGGCGACGTGAACATTCCGACCGCGGAACCGACGATGCGGGCCATCGTGCACGACACCTACGGCCCCGCCGACGTGCTGCGCCTCGCGCGGATCGCGCGGCGCAGCACGTCCGAGGTCGCCGCGAACGAGGTGCTCATCCGCGTGCACGCGGCGGGTCTCGATCGGGGCGCGTGGCACGTGATGACGGGCCGGCCGTACCTGATCCGCCTCGGTTTCGGGATCCGTAGACCGAAGAACCCGGTGCCCGGGCGGGAAGTCGCCGGCACGGTCGTCGCGGTCGGTTCGGCGGTGACCAGGTTCGCCGAGGGTGACGAGGTGTTCGGGATCGGCGAGGGCTGTTTCGCCGAGTACACCGTGGCTCGCGAGGACAAGCTCGTCCGCAAGCCGGCGAGTATCTCCTTCGAGCAGGCCGCGGTTGTCCCGATCTCAGGACTCACCGCCCTGCAGGGTCTCCGCGACGTCGGCCGCGTCGAGCAGGGGCAGCAAGTGTTGATCACCGGTGCCTCCGGTGGGGTCGGCAGCTATGCCGTGCAACTAGCCAAGGCATACGGGGCGGAGGTCACCGGCGTGTGCGGCACCTCGACGATGGATCTGGTGCGATCCCTCGGCGCCGACCACGTCCTCGACTACACCAGGGACGATTTCGCCGATGGGGTGCATCGTTACGACCTGATCCTCGACATGGCGGGCAATCCCACCCTGTCGCGGCTGCGTCGCGCGCTCGCGCCAGCCGGGACGGCCGTCATCGGCGGCGGAGAGAAGGCCGGCGGCAAGCTGCTGGGAGGGGTCGACCGGCCGTTGCGCGCTTCAGCCTTGTCACTGTTCGTACGTCAACGGCTGACCATGTTCATCGCCACCGAGCGCGCGGCCCACCTCGAGCGGCTCGTCGAGTTCATCGAGGCGGGCACGGTGACCCCGACCATCGGCAGGACCTACTCGCTGGATCAAGTCCCAGAGGCCATGCGCCACCTCGAAGCCGGTAAGACACGAGGAAAGCTCGCCATCGCGATCTGAGCGACGTCGCCGTCCCTGACCCACGCCGCTTCGGGGCAACTCCTGTGCTAACCGGAACAGACCAGTTCCACGTCCCCAGCCGGGTCGTCGGCCGTGCCCTCGGTGGGGTCGTCGGCCGCGCCATCGGCAAGGTCGTCGGACGCGTCCTGGACAGCGTCGCCGGCGCCGGGCTGCTGCCCGTACGGCCGGATGTGCCGCAGCACCAGGGCAACCGGAACGGCCACCGCGATGAAGACCACCGCGCCGAGCACGGCGACGATGTTCAGGCCGGCGGTGAACGCCTCCCGTGCGGGCGCCAGCAGGTCGGCGGCCAGCGAAGCAGGCAGCTGCTCGGCAACCGACACCGCACCGTTGATGCTCTCCTTCGCGGCTTCCGCCGCGTCGCCAGGAACCGACGGCGGTACCACCATCTGGTCGCGGTACACCGCGGTGCCGATGCTGCCGAGCGCGGCGATACCGAGCGCGATGCCGAACTCGCCACTGGTTTCCGACATCGACGCCGCCGAACCGGCCTTCTCCGGCGGGGCGGAACCGACAACCAGATCGGTGCCAAGCGCGGTCGGCAACGCGATGCCGACGCTGGCAAGCAGGAACCCGGCGACCAGGAACGTCAACCCGCCGACGCTGTTCACCTGGGTCAGCAGCAGGAGGCCGATCGCGGCGATCACCAGCCCGGCCGACATGACGTATGCCGGGCGGAAGCGGCGCGCCAGGTGCGGAGCCAGCAGCGAGCTGGCGATCATCGCGAGGCACTGCGGCACCAGCCACAGCCCCGCCCGCAACGGCGAGAGGCCCTCAACCATCTGCAGGAACAGCGGGATGAACAGGAACGTCCCGCCCATGATGACGCCGGCGAACAGCATGCTGCCCAACGTGGTGCTGAACGTACGGTTCCCGAACAGCCGCAGATCCAGCAGCGGATCGGCGAGCCTGCGCTGCCGCCGCACGAACACCACGCCAACGGCCACGCCGACCACGATCGCCAGGCTCGGCACCGTGCCGAACCCGTCCTTGGCGACCTCCTTGAGGCCGTAGATGATCGGCAGCACGGTCGCGAGGGACAGGGCCACGCTACGCAGGTCCAGCTTGCCGGCCGCGGTGTCACGGTACTCGGGCAGCAGCATCGGCGCGGCCACCACCAGCAGCACCATCACCGGTACGCCGAGCAGGAAGACCGAGCCCCACCAGAACAACTCCAGCATGGCGCCACCGATCAGCGGGCCGACCGCGGTGCCGACCAGGAAGCAGCTCATCCACACCGAGATGGCCACCGCCCGCTGCTTGGGGTCGCGGAACATGTTGCTGATCAGCGCCAAGGTGGAGGGCATCAGGGTCGCGCCGGCGATCCCCAGCAGCGCGCGGGTGACGATCAGCATCTCGGCACTGACCGAGTAGGCGGCGAGCACCGAGACGACGCCGAACGTGGCCGCCCCGATCAGCAGCAGCTTCCGGCGGCCGATCCGGTCGCCGAGGGTGCCCATCGTGACCAGGAAACCGGCGATCATGAACCCGTAGATATCCATGATCCACAGCGACTGGGTGCTGCTGGCGCCCAGATCAGCACTCAGGTGCGGCAGCGCCAGGAACAGCACGCTCATGTCCAGTGACAGCAACAAGGTGGGCAGTGCCAGCACGGCTAGCCCGATCCACTCCCGTCGCCCCGCCCCCAACGTCGTCGCATCCATGGGAATCCTCCCCGCTCGGCGCCCCCTGCGGGCACCTCTTACCAAGGACGTCGAAGCAGCGAACCCGGTATCGACATCCACCTCGGAAATTCGCGAGACTTCAGACTGGATCGCGACGCGCCGTTGTCAGGACTCGGTCGTCCGGCCGATCCGGAGCAGCACCGGGCGAGGGGTGACGACGAGTGCCTTGGCCGGGTCGACCGGGCTGGTTGTGCCGTCCAGCCGCTGGACGGCAGAGGCGCCAGCAGCTGGTGTCATCCGGGCCGTGCCCACGTGTGTCCACCAGATCAGGAACGCCTTCCCACCCCGATCAAACCGGCATTGCCACATGTTCTTCGGCAGGCCGGCCGGCGCCCCGCGGCCACACGAGTGGACCCGAGCGTCGTGCAACCACCTGCGCAGCTCCTCGACGAACAGCGCCGCTTTGGTTGGCTTCCCACCCTCCGGCTGCAGCACGAGCGGAACCTTCGCGCTACCCCAGTTGTAGAAGTACATCCGCTGGTACTGCGCATAGATGCCAGTCAGGTAGAAGCGGACCGCGTGGTCGGCGGCCAACTCGGGGCGCACCGGCCGTTGCAGCGGGATGTCGAAGCCGGACCCGGTGCTCCACAGGCCGAGGTGCGCACCCGAGCGGTGAAACGACTTGTAGACCTCGTTGGCCACGTTCAGCATCGTCTCCGGAGGATCGGACGCCTTTCGCGGGTACAGCTTCACGGCGGCGACATCGCAGTAGTTGTAACCGCCCAGCCGCCCGAACCGTTCCAACGCCTGCAGGGCCGCGCGATCCCACAGTTCCCCCATGGACGGGCACACCACGGTCGCGTCCGGGTCGGCGGCCCTGATCTGGCTGCTCGCCCGCCGCGTCATCTCGACCAGGGTCTCGGTGCTACCGGTGAAGAACTTCGGATGGTTGGCCATGTCCCACAGCTCGTAGGCGTCGATCCGGCCGCGGTAGCGCTGCGCGACCCGGCGCACGAACCGATCCCAATCGGCCATGTTCCGCGGCGGGCTGGCCCGCGACCCGTCGTCGTACGGGGTGTCCGGACCGTTCGGGCTGGCCCAGTCCGGCGTGCCACCCATGGTGAACAGCACCGAGAGCCCGTCCTGGCGCGCGCTGCTGACCAGGCGGTCCACGGTCGACCAGTCGAACTGCCCGCGCCGCGGTTCGATGTTCTGCCAGCGGGTTTCCGAGTCCCACAGCCGCACCGAGCCCACGCGGAAGCTCGGCATGGTGCCGGTCGTGCTGTTCACGGTGACGCCGACGAAGCCGTCCGAGACCGGATACGGGGAGTCGGTCCACATCGGTGCCGAGATCGCGGGCGCCGCGGCGGTCACGCCGGGCGGCTCGTTCGAGTGGACCGGCTGAGCGCTCCCGTTGATCAGCGCGAACACCGCGAGTACGGCGACGACTACCGACCGGCGCCGTGCCCTCGGCTGGGCTTGCGGCCGGTTCGCCGGGCGTTCCGGCTCCGGCTCGGCCGGCTCGACAACGGCGCCGGCAGATGCCGCACGATTCGACCACGCCTGCTCCCACAGCCGGAAAAGCCTGGTTATGTCCTGCTGGTTCGCGCCGCATACCGTGGCTATTCGTTCCACGGTGCCGAAATCGGGTGGCACGCCATTGCCCGTGCAATAACGATGAATTGTCGAGCGGCTGATGTGACACTTCTTGCCGATCTGTTCGTAGCTGTAGCCGCTGCGCTGTTTCAATTCGTTGAAAAAATCGGCCAACGGTTTGCCCGCCCCGACCTGCCGCACTTCCTGCACCCCCATACCCCTGGAAGCCACGCTGCCTACTGTCCCACGAAAGACGCGCGCTCTGGGCGAGTTTTTCCCAAGGTGGCGCACGATCCGCAGGTCAGCGGGACAGTTCCGTCCCACCTTCCCATTCTCACCGGCACGCCTTGCCGGCCGATTTCCTCGGTGCAAGCCTTCTCTCACGGCTGGCCGGGCTGGGAACCCGGCTCCGCTTGAGTGGGATCCGAACCGAGGGGGAAAGAATGGAGTTCGACTTTCGCGTGCTCGGACCGCTGGGGCTGACCAGGAAAGAGCGCCCCGTCCGATTGCGCGGCCCCAAACAGCGGGCGCTGCTCGCCGCCCTGCTTCTGCGGGCGAACCGGGTCGCGACCACGGACTACCTGATCGATGTGCTCTGGGGCGACGCGGTACCGGACAGCGCGCGCAGCACGTTGCACAGCCATGTGAAACACGTCCGGCAGGCCATCGCGGCTGAGCCCGAGGAGGCGAGGGAACGGATCGTGACGGATCCGTCCGGTTACCGGTTGGTGGTGCGCCCAGGCGAGCTTGACCTGCATCGTTTCGAGGATGGAGTGGATTCCGCCGCCGCAGCCGTTGCCGAGCTGGAGTTGGCGGAGGGCGCCGCGCGGTACCGCCGCGCGCTGGCGCTGTGGCAGGGTCCGCCGCTCGCCGACGTGGCGTCGGACCGGCTGCACCAGCTCGAGGCGCCGATCCTTGAGCAGCGTCGCCTCGAGGCCTTGCAGGCAAGCATCGACGTGGAACTCCGGCTCGGCAGGCACGCCAAGCTAGTCCCGGAGCTACACGGGCTCGCGGGGGCCCACCCGTATCAGGAACGCGTGGCCGAGCTGCTGATGGTGGCCCTGTACCGGTCCGGAAGGCAGGTCGACGCGCTGCGCGTGTACCAGAACGTGTCGGAACGGCTCGCCGAGGAGCTGGGCCTACGTCCCGGCCCGGATCTTCAGAGGCTGCAACGGCAGATCCTCAACCACGACCCGACGCTGCGGGAAACGTACGCCATGACGAGAAATGCCGTGTCCTGACGGGCTACCGGTGATCTTCCAGTGCACTTGCAGCCGCGCTCGGAATTCTGTTCTCCGGCATCCCAAGGTGCCATTCGATTCATACAGTTTCACGTTTCGGAAATGGAGAAACAGAAATGCGCACACGTCGCATAGTGCAAGCGTCGTTGGTGTCGGCGGCCATGGCCGGTTCGGCGTTATTCGTCGGGGGGCAGGCGAGCGGTTCGGCTCCCGCTCCCGCGGACAAGCCCGCCGGTCCGTCCATCATGGACTGCAGCCACGACCACTCCAACAAGGACAGCGGTGAAGGGAGAGTGGACGCCGACTGGCTGCGCTACCGGGTCGGCCCGCACACCAGTTGCGCTGCCCTGGGGCAGGAGCCGCGTGGCACGCTGATCTACTACCACTGCTTCGTCGGAGACTTCCCCAACAGCTGGACCTGGGGTCGGGTCTCCGGCACCAACAAGCAGGGCTGGTTCGCCGACAGGTACCTGAGCGATGACGGAGCACGCAAGAGGTGCTAGCGCCCCGGCGCTGATCTGGCTGGTGCCCGGTGCTCCGCACCCGGGTACGGGGCACCAGCTAACGCTTCACCAGGTAGCGCAGCATCAGGGTGTTGTCTTCGGCGAGCACCGAGGCCAGCTCCAGCGCGGACGGGTCGATACGCATCCCGATGGCGATTCGCTCGGCCGGTCCGCACACCAGCAGCGGGGACATCGTCAGGCGTAGCTCGTCGACCAGGCCGGCGGTGAGCGCGGCGCCGAACACCTGCGGGCCGCCGTCACAGTGGATCCGGCTCAAGCCACATTCCACCAGACCGTCCACGGCGGCGGCCAGGTCGACGGTGTCCGTGCCGGCCACCAGGACGCTGGCGCCCGCGGCGGTCCATGCCTCGCGAAGCTCCTCGCGAGCGGCGGCACACGTGATCACGATGGTCGGGGTCAGCACGTCGGTGATCACCGGCGCGTCCGGCGGCAACGACCGGCCGGACGTCACCACCGCGACCGGTGGGACATCCGCGAGACCGTGCCGCCTGCGCTGCCGCACGGTGCTCTCGGTTGGCCGGATGCCGCGGAACTCCTCGATCATGGCGGTGCCAGCACCCACCAGGCGTACGTCGGCGAGATCCCCGCCAAGCCGGTACACCTGCTGGTCAGCCGGGTTCGTCAGGCCCGCCGACCGCCCCGCGATCTCCACCGCACCGTCTGCGCTGCAGACGAAATTGACGGCCAGCCACTTCGGATGATCGTCCGGATAGCGGTAGAGCCGCTCGACGTACTGCTCGTCGACGGGGCCGCTCTCCTCGGGAGGCCAGATCCGGTGCATCAGACGTACCGCAGGACGCGGGCCGGCGGACGATCGCCGACGACACTGGCCACCATTTCCACCGTGTGCCGGGTTTCCCTGACCTGGTGCGCGCGAAACATCGCGGCACCGGCCTGGGCGGCGAGCGCGGTGGCGGCAAGCGTGCCGGTGAGCCGGTCGCCGAGCTGGACGTCCAGGGTCTCGCCGACCACGTTCTTGTTGCTCAGCGCCATCAGCACCGGCCAGCCGGTGTCCACCAGCGCCGACACGTTGCGCAGCACGGCAAGCGAGTGCCAGGTGTTCTTGCCGAAGTCGACGGCCGGGTCGATCAAGATGCCCTCGGCAGGCACTCCCCTGGCCACCGCCTGTTCCGCGAGCCGGGTCGTCTCCCCGATGACCGCGGTCACCACGTCGTCGTACTCGGGGCGAACCGGGTCGGTGCGCGGCTCGAGGCCGCCCGTGTGCGCGCAGACGTAGCCGGCGCCGTATTCGGCCGCCACGTCCAGCATCCCGAGGTCGTGCGCCTGCCAGCTGTCGTTGAGCAGGTCGACGCCGGCGCGGCACACCTGGTCGGCGACCTCGCGGCGGTAGGTGTCCACGCTGATGACCAGGTCGGGGAACTCGGCGCGGGCCCATTCCACGGTCGGCAGCACCCTGCGCAGCTCCTCATCGACCGTCACCTCCGGTCCGGGGCTCGCCGGCACCCCACCGATATCGATGATGTCGGCGCCGTTCGCGACCGCCTCCTCGATCGCGTCGCGTGCGGCGCTCTCCTCGAACGTGATCCCGTGGTCGTAGAACGAGTCGGGTGTGCGGTTGATGATGGCCATGATCAAAGCGCGATCTCGAACCACCTTGCGACCTCGGAAGGTCAGATCCGGCATCAATACCCCTACGTAGCGCTGACGTTTGGCCACACGGTCACGCGGCCGAGGTCGGCGCGCGGCACGCCGACGGTTATCTCGGTGGGCATGTGCAAAACGTACATCGATGCGCCCGGCAAGGCATAGCGCAGCACACACCTTGAGGGGCCCGGGAACTCGCGGCCGAACCGGCTTGGTGAGGATGCTGGCATGGCTTCGTACCAGGGCGCGCGGGCGCACTACCTTTCTCCGCGACGGCGCGATCCGGTGAAAATCCGGATGGAAGAGCTGGTGTCGCACGACATATTCGCGCACGCGGTACGTCGGCTGCGGCTACCGGCCGGGCAGCCGCTCCGGGTGCTGGACGTCGGCAGCGGTACGGGCGATGGCCTCGCGCTGCTCACCGAGCCGCACGGTGACCTGGAGCCGGTGACTTCCGGCTACCAGCTGCGCTATCTCGGGCTGGATGCCGACCCGACGATGGTGGAGACCGCGCGGTCGCTGCACCCGGCCGAGGGGGTCGCGTTCGAGGTCGGCGACATCCGGGATTGGCCCGCGGACGGTGCGTTCGATCTGTACCTGTCCTGCGGCGTGCCGTACTCGCATCTCACCGTCGACGAGGTGGGCAAGACGCTGACCTCGCTGTTCCGGCAGATCGTCCGGGCCGGTCGCCGCGCCGCGCTGGTGGTCGACGTGCTTGGGCGATACTCCGTCGAATGGCAGCCCAACTGGCCGCACACCAGATGGGACTACGCGATGACGTTCTTCGAGGACACCGCCGAGCGGCTGGAGGAGCCGATGAAGTTCTTCGACCGTGCCTCGCTCGGCGCGGTGATCGCGGCCGCCGCCGAGGACGCCGAGGTGCGCCCGGCCGAGGTGACCTTCACCGACCGCTCCATTCTGGTCGGCCGGCACACCGCCACCAGGGCGTTCAACCCCGCCATCCCGCCGTACCGCTCGCTGCTCAACAACCTCGCGCAGGGATCGTCGGCGGTACCACCGAGTGATCTCCGGTTCACCGCACCTCGGGCCGGGGCGCCTCGCGATGTGCTGGCGTTCTTCCGGGAGTGGGAGCAGCGGTGGAACGCCCTGCTCGAGCGTGCCGGGGAACCGGACGTCCCGCTCGATCCGGATCGGGCTGTGGAGCTGGCCGCGGCGTTACTGCGACACGAGCGGCAGGCACAGCGGGGGCTCGGCGCCGGGCACTCGCTGACCGCCACCGTCATCGTCGACACCAGATAGCGGACCGGCCGGCCGCCCGAGTCCGCCGTGTGATCGCCTCGCGGAAACGGCGTACCTTGGCTGGCATGCCGACCGCGTTTCGCGGGCTGACCCTGCTCATGGGGCTCGCCGCGCTCGTGCTGTCCGGGTGCACCAGCGTCATCGAGGGCAGCGCCGCGCCGTTCGGTACCGCCGATCGCGGCATCATCCGGGAGTACTTCGATCAGCTCAACGCCGCGGGCAAGCGCGGACCCGAGGCCCAGTCGGCCTTCCTGCATCGCACCCAGCATCCGGACTACGCGGACCGGGTGTGTGATTTCGCGGGGCTGACCCTGGACACGTTTCCCGCGATGTCCACGTTGCGTGCCGACCCCGATTGGACTCCGGAAGGCGGGAAACCACCGCGCGGCGTGGTGTACGTGGTGGCCGTGTCGCTGACCATCCGGCAGAACGGCGCGGGGATCGGCGACCAGATCGGCTCGGAGCGCGTCGTGGTGCTGGACGGAAAGGTGTACGGATTCGCGCCGTGCCAAGCACGTTGAGCAACCTCGTGCCGGGCGGCGCGTCAGCCGGGTATGCGCAGACCATGGTTGATCGCGGCGATTTCCGTTGCACTGCTTGCCGGCCCGGCATTCGCGTGGTGCAGCCAAGTGATCACGCTGCTGACCGGATGCGACTCCGGTTACGGCACCCCGGGCTTGTCGGGAACCTTCACGGCCGATCGAGGATGCGGCATCGGCCTCGCACAAGGCGATCCGCGGTTTTGGTTGCCATGGCGGGAAGATCTCGTTATCGCAGGGACGTTGGTCGGCACCGCGCTCGCCATCGTGCTGGCCACATCGCTGCGCAATCGCCTGCTGGCCGTGCTTGCGCTGCCGGTGCTGCTGGTGGCCGGGTTGCTGATGGGGCGGCGGGCATGGACTGAGCGCGCGATGGAGCGGATGGCGCGGATCATCCCGGAAAGCGGGCTGCACGGACACGAAGAAGGTTGGGTCGCACACATTTCCGGGCACGACATCCTGTTCCCGGAGCCGGACGGGTACTGGCTTCCGATCGCGTTTCTCGGCGGACTCGTGGCCCTGATTTTCGCCTGCGCGGTGTGGACGCCTCGCCGAGCGGAAACCAACCAGGAGTAGCTTGGCTGCTGGGACGGTCGGGTGGGTCCGTGTGACCCAAACCACTGCATTGGACCAGACGCTCATCCACCAGTAGAGGGAAAAAACCATCCCACGCGTCCCGTCAGCTTAAGGGCGCCATCTCTCCGGACGACACCACGGAGATAAGGAGGTGATTGTCGTGCCGGTGCTGGGACGTGACCTCACTGAGGAGCCTGAGCCCATCTCAGGCGAGGCGACACCGGGCACGCTCGCCTCGACGTACTCGCCGGACGGCAACGCGCCCGCGCCCGGTGATGACGACGAGTCAAGCGGCTTCGAACGTGCGAACCTGGTGCGGCTGCACGAGTCGATCGCCGCGTTACTCGCGGCGCGCGAGCAGTGGCGGGAGGCGTACGCGCATCTGCGCTCCGCTCTCGACCTCGTGCAGACCGAAGGCCGTGGTGTACCCGCCGTTCCGGAGCAGTTCCGTCGTGAAGTCGACCAGCTGCGCAGGGAACACGCCGAGGCGCGGGAGCAGAGCATCCGAGACAGCCTCACGGACAGTTACAACCGCCGCTATCTTGATCAGCGTTTGGTCGCGCTGCTCACCGAGCAGGAGCAGGCCAGCGGAGGGCTGGGCGTCGCGCTGGTGGACCTTGACTGGTTCAAGCAGGTCAACGACGAGCACGGGCACCTGGTCGGGGATCGGGTGCTGCAGCGTGTCGTTGAGCTGTTGCAGGCCGACCTGCCCGAAGGGGCGTTCTGTGCCCGGTACGGCGGCGAGGAATTCGTGCTGGTGCTGCCCGGTATCGACGATGCGCACGCGGTGCGTGTGGCGGAAAGCGCCAGGGCAAGGGTCGCCGACTACCCGTGGCACACCATCGCTCTCAACCTCAGGGTGACGGTGAGCATCGGGCTGGCCGAGGCGAACCCGCCACCGCCCGTACCGGAGACCAGTGCTTTGGTCACCACGCCGCCGGAACGGCAGTTGCTGCGCGCGGACGACCTGCTGTACGCGGCCAAGCGATCCGGTCGCAACGCGGTTGCCTACTGCGAGGGCGGGCAGGTCCGGCTGGCTGGAGCGGCCGCCAGGCGGCGCACCGATCCCTCGCGCCTGGTCATTCACTAGGAGGCAACCTCGCTCGTACGGGCTAGCTGACCTGGCAGTTCTATTTACTGAACGTAAAATTCTTCCGGGTAGGCGTCGTCACGACGGCCTCTTATCCGTACTATCACGTGAGCAGTCGCGCACACAGAGTCGAGGCAACCCTGTTGCCATGCTGCGCGTCTATCTTGCGGTGCGCCGAAGACTGCCGCGAGGCAGCGTGACGCGGTACGACCTAACGAGCATGAACAGCGTAGAAGGGAGACCGGGTGCCCGACGAACGCCACATCGACGGCCCTGGTCCCCAGGATCGACGACCAGCTGGCGACGCCGCGGAAGCCCCCCACGGTCGGCACGCGGAGCCGGACCGCCCGGGGCGAAGACGCCGGTCGATCGACACGCAAGGCGGGCTGAGCGTTTCCGAGCTGCTGGCCAAGCACGGCTCGGGTAGGCGTCAACCGGCGGACCCCGAACCCCCGCGGCCCGAGTCCCCGATATCCCACCCCGAACCGTCTCGCCCGGCCGTCCCCCGACGGGAAACACCCCAGCCGGAAACGCCCCGACCAGAACCACCCCGTCCGGAAACCTCCGCATCGGACCCCGCGGAGACCGGCTGGTTTGAGCCGGAGCCGTCGAAACCGGCACCACCTCCCCGCCCCCCTGCTCCCCCGCGGTCCCGGACCATGCGGCCTCCCGCCGGCCCTCCCCGCGCGGCACCGCCCAACGGGGCACGGCACGCCGAGCCACGGCACGCCGACTCACGGCACGCTGAGTCACGGCACGCTGAGCCGCCCGCGCCGCCACCCCGGCCCCCGGCAGGCCCACCTGGTCCGGACCCGGCCGGACGGGGCCAACGCGGTCCGGACCAAAGCGGACCGGGCCAAGGGGGACCGGGCCAAGGGGGACCGGGCCAAGGGGGACCAGGAGAGCCGCCTTCGGCGGACGGCAGGCCTCGGCCGGCGCCCCCAGGTGCCCGCCCACGCCGTCGGCGGGAGGCGGCCACGCCGGCCTGGACCGAGCCGGCTGAGGGTGCCGCCACACCGAACGGTGCCGCACCCAACGGCGCCGGGCCGACCGCCGGGCCGAACGCCGGCCCCACTGCCGGAGCGAACGCCGGACGGAACGCCGTGCCCCCGCCCGCCCACGGCGGGCAGACCGGCACCGGCGAGAACCGCCCGAACTGGCCGCAGCATTCGAACGAGCTGCCCCAACCACGGACCTCCCAACCCGGCGCGCCCCAACCGGGCACACCGCAACCAGGCACACCCCAACCACGGACACCCCAACCGGGCACGCCGCAGCCCCCGGCTTCGCAGCGGCCGCCGGCGCCGCGCGAGCCCTCGGGGCGCACCCCACCGTCCCCGCAGGTGGCTCCCCGCTACGTCGGCCCAGGCAAGCTGGCCGTTCCGCCGGTCTTCGTGTCCAAGCAGGCCGAGCAGCAGGACGAAGCGGAGCCGGAAGCCGGCGCGCTCGACCAGACCGGCACGTCCACACCCCCGATTCCCGACCAGGCCCGCGAGAACGCGGCGGCCTCCGAACCGGCCGATCATGAGATCGACGCGGACGACCCGCTGATCATGACATCGGAGCTCGAGCCGGTCGGCGAGATGACCAAGCAGCGCCGCAAGCTCGACGAGACGCTGGCGCGGTTCTCCGCGGCGCACGACGAGGCGGCGGCCGAAGAGCAGCGCCGCAGGGAGCAGCGCTGGCTGCCGTGGGGCAAGGGCGACGACGTCGACGCGCCGACCACTTACACCAAGCTCGGCACGGATGCCGGCGAGGCAACGCAACTTGCCGAGATACCTGGCGTCCGGCCGGCCGAGGATCCTTGGAGCGAAGCCGAGCCGGGCGAGGCCCAATCGAACGATGCCCAGTCACACGAGGCCCAGTCGGACGAGGCCCAGTCGGACGAAGACGGCAACGAGCCGCAAACCCGTCTGCAGGAGAAGAAGGAACGCAAGCGCTACCGGTCGGCCCGCACCAGCCGGATCATCGCCGCGGTCGCCGCCGGCCTGGTCTTTCTCGCGACCGGAGCCGGCTGGGGCGTGAAGGCGTGGGTGGACGGCAAGTTCAACTGGATCTCCTCGCTTGACGAGGACTCCTCGGCGATCATGAACGCCGCCGGGCAGACTGGCGACGAGAACTTCCTGCTGGTCGGCTCGGACACCCGCGCAGGCGCGGCCAAAGAGGACGGCGTCGGGGACGAGGCGTCCATCGGCGGTGCCCGCTCGGACACCGTGATGATCGCGCACATTCCGGCCAACCGGGAACGCGTCGTCGTGGTCTCCTTCCCGCGCGACCTCGAGGTGCAGCGACCGGACTGCGAGCGGTGGAACCCGAAGAGTGGTGAGTACACCGGCGAACGGGTGGATCGCACCGACGGCGTCAAGATGAACACCGCTTACCAGATCGGCGGGCCACGCTGCGTGACCAAGCTGGTGCAGGAGTTATCCGGGCTGAAGATCAACCACTTCGTCGGGGTGGATTTCCACGGGTTCAAGAACATGGTCGACGCGATGGAAGGCGTCGAGATCTGCACCGAGCAGCCCGTGCAGGACACCGTGCTCGGTACCATCGTGCCGAAGGCCGGAACCACCAGGATTTCCGGGGACTCCGCGCTGAACTTCGTGCGCGCCAGGCACGTGGTTGGCGATCCGACGTCCGACTACGGCCGGATCACGCGCCAGCAGGAGTTCCTTTCCGCGCTGTTACGCCAGGCGATGTCCAGCAACGTGCTGCTGGATCCCGGAAAGCTCAACGGGTTCGTGAACGCGTTCGCCGGTGCCACCTTCGGCGAGAACATCGACGTCGATCAACTCCTCACCCTCGGCCAGTCCCTGCAGGGCCTGAACGCCGGGCGGGTCACCTTCATCACGGTGCCGACCGTGGGCGAGGCCAACGAGCAGGGCAACGAAGTGCTGCGGAAGTCCGACAACCGCGCGCTGTTCGACGCGATCATCGACAACACACCGTTGCCGGGCGAGCGGAAGAAGCAGGCTCAGCCGAAGCCCCAGGCCGCGCCGGTACCCGGGCTCCAGCAACAGCAGCGGCTCCCGCGACAGCAGCAGCCGAAGGTCGACCCCCGCACCCTGAAGATCGAGGTGCTCAATGGTGGTAACCCGACGCAGAACATCGCCGGCAACACCGCGGACGCTCTTGGTAAGCAAGGTTTCCAGATACTTCGCACGGCGAACGCCGAGGTGCAGGTGAACCGCACGCTGGTGAAATACGCGCCGGGCGACGAAGCGGCCGCGCACCGGCTGGCCGCCTCGGTGCCGGGCGCCCACCTCGTCCCTGATCAGAACACCCGCGGCACCCTGCTGCTGGTAATCGGTCCCGGGTTCGACGGGAAGGTGGCGAAGCCCGACGAGCCGCTGCCACAGGATCTGTCCACTGTGAACGCCGGGGACGCGTCCTGCGGGTAATAATTCACGCGAGTTTTCCCAGACTGACAAGGATTTCCCGCAATTCGGTGTTCATGTCGGATTCACTGCTGTCCTCCAGCGACGCTGCGCTATTACCCGTAGACTGGAAGTATGCGTGAGGCTTACCATGTCCAACTCGACGAGCTGGCCGATCAGCTGGCGGATATGTGCTCCCAGGTCGCGAACGCCATGGAGTACGCGACCCAGGCGCTCCTCGAGGCGGACCTCGAGCTTGCCGAACAGGTGATCGGCGACGACACCAAGATCGACGACGCCCGGTCGTCCTGCGAGGAGCAGGCCTACGCGTTGCTCGCCCTGCAGGCCCCCGTCGCCACCGATCTCCGTACCGTGCTCGCCGCGATCCACGCGGCGGAAAGCCTCGAGCGGATGGGGGATCTAGCGCTGCACGTGGCCAAGGGCGCGCGCCGCCGGCACCCGCACCGGGTGCTCCCCGACCAGGTAGCCGATTACTTCCAAGAGATGGGCAAGGTCACCGTGCGGATGGCTCGGCAGGCCGAGCAGGTGATCCGCGGCAAGGACGTGGACAGCGCAAGGGAACTCGAGAGCGATGACGACGAGGTCGACGACCTGCACCGGCACCTGTTCACGGTGCTGATGGACCGCGATTGGCCGCACGGCGTGGCCACCGCGGTGGATGTGACCCTGCTCGGCCGGTTCTACGAGCGGTTCGCCGACCACGCGGTCTCCGTTGGCCGGCGCGTGGTCTTCATGGTGACCGGCAAGATGCCCGGCTACGAGCACGACGACGTCTAACCCCGCGCAAGCCGCCCCGAGCCGGGATCTTTTCGGCAAGCACCAACGGGAGGGTCAGCCGAAGCGGCCGGAGATGTAGTCCTCTGTGGCCTTCTCATCCGGGTTGGAGAAGATCTTCTCGGTGTCGTTGTACTCGATCAACCTGCCCGGCTGGCCGACGCCCGGCAGGTTGAAGAACGCCGTCTGGTCGGACACCCGCGCCGCCTGCTGCATGTTGTGCGTGACGATCACGATGGTGTAGTCCTTCTTCAACTCACCGATCAGATCCTCGATCGCCAGCGTGGAGATCGGGTCGAGCGCGGAGCACGGTTCGTCCATCAGCAGCACATCCGGCTGCACGGCGATGGCCCGCGCGATACACAGCCGCTGCTGCTGGCCGCCGGAAAGCCCGCCGCCCGGCTTGGTCAACCGGTCTTTGACCTCGGCCCACAGGTTCGCACTCCGTAGCGCCCGTTCGGCGATCTCGTCGAGCCGCTTGCGGTCCCGCGTACCGGCGAGCCGCAGCCCCGCAACCACGTTGTCCCTGATGGACATGGTGGGAAACGGGTTGGGGCGCTGGAAAACCATGCCGATGGTCCGCCGCACGGACACCGGGTCGACCGAGGGCGCGTAGATGTTCTCGCCGTCCAACAGCACCTCGCCCTCGACCCGCGCACCGGGGATCACCTCGTGCATCCGGTTCAGGGTGCGTAGCACCGTGGATTTGCCACATCCGGACGGCCCGATGAACGCCGTGACGCTTCGGGGCGGGACCGAGACGGTCACGCTCTGCACGGCATGGAACTTGCCGTAGTAGATGTCCACGTCCTTGACATCGATTCGCTTGACCATAGTCGCTTACCGCCCACTCACTTGTTCTTGATCGCGGAGAACCGCGACGAAGCCGCCGCGATCAGATTGAGAATCATGATCACAATGATGAGAGTCAACGCGGCGCCCCACGCCCTGAGCTGGCCCGCGGCCTCCGGGTTGGAAACCAGCTCGTTGTAGATGAGCAGCGGCAGGGACGCCATGTTGCCCTCGAGCACGTTGAAGTTGATCGACCGGCTGTAGCCGACGAGGATCAGCACCGGTGCGGTCTCGCCGAGCACTCGCGCCAACGCCAGCATGACACCGGTGACCATGCCGGAAAGCGCCGTTGGCAACACGACACGTGCGATCGTCTTCCATTTTGGCACGCCGAGCGCGTAACTGGCCTCGCGCAGCTCATCCGGCACCAGTCGGAGCATCTCTTCGGTCGAGCGCACCACCACCGGCAGCATCAGCAACACCAGCGCGAGGGAAACCGCGAAGGCGCTCTGCGGGAAGCCGAGCACGCTGATCCACAACGCGAAGATGAACAGCGCCGCCACGATGGACGGAACACCGGAGAGGATGTCCACCATGAACGTCACCGCGCGGGCCAGCCTGCCGCCGGCGCCGTACTCCACCAGGTAGATCGCGGTGAAGATACCGAGCGGCACGGCGATCACCGCGCAGATCAGTCCTTGGATGATGCTGCCGTACAGCGCGTGGTAGACGCCGCCAGCGAACTCGTCCGGCATCACCCCGGACAGCGAGTGCGACCACCAGTTCGCCGAGAGGATCGCGTCGAAACCCCGCGTAATGACGGTGACGAGCAGCCAGCCAAGCGGCACCAGCGCGATCAGGAACGCCACCGTGACCAGCGCTGTCGCCAGCGCGTTCTTGATCTTGCGTGACCCGCTGATGTGCTGAAATGGGGTCGGTGTGGCCGGTTGGTTCACGATCGATTCGGTGGTAGCCATCAACGATTCACCTTCCCACCCACGATCGAGCGGGCGATCGCGTTCACCACGAAGGTCAGCACGAACAGCACAAGGCCGGCCGCGATGTAGGCACCGGTCGGCAGCGGCTGGTTGAACTCGGCCGCGGCCGAGGCGATCTTCGACGCGAAGGTGTAGCCGCCGTCGAAAAGGCTGAACGTGGTGGGATCCGTCGAGGTACGCAGGATGATCAGTACCGCGACGGTTTCCCCGAGCGCGCGACCGAGCCCGAGCATCGACGCACCGATGTAACCGCTACGCCCGTAAGGGAGCACGGTGGCGCGGATCATCTCCCACTTCGTGGCCCCGAGCGCCAGCGCACCCTCGATGTGGTCGGCCGGGGTCTGCCGGAACACCTCCCGGGTGATCGACGTGATGATCGGCAGGATCATCACAGCCAGCACGATGCCCGCCGTGAAGATCGTGCCACCACCGCCGATCGACACGTTGCCGTTGGCGAACAGCGGGAACCAGCCGAACGTCGCGTTCAACCACTCGGCGACCGGCACCAGCGCCGGGCCGAGCACAGCCAGGCCCCACAGGCCGTACACGATGGACGGCACCGCGGCGAGCACGTCGATGAGGTAGGCGAACGGCCGACGCAGCGTGGTTGGCGCGTACTGGGTGAGAAACAGCGCGATACCAAGCGCGATCGGCATCGCGATGACCAGCGCGAACGCCGAGGAAAGCACCGTGACGAGCAGCAGATCGCGGATTCCGAATCGCAGGTTGCCAGCGTCGGTGGTGCTGAATTGGGCGCTGAACAGGAAGTTGGCGTTGTTGGCCGCGAGCGACGGCACGGATTGGATCAGCAGGAAGACGCCGATCAGCACGATCGCGAGGACGACGAAGATGCCTGATCCGGTCGAGATTCCCTGGAAGATCAGGTCGGCGCTTCGCCTGCTCCCGCGACTTCGGGTCTCCAGAGTCCCCGTGGCGTTGTCGTTCATGGCACCAATCATGTGGGACTCGCCCTGGCCGTCCGAGGACGGGCGACCAGGGCGAGACTCCGTCTTATGGAGATCACTCATTTGTCGTATTCGGGCGAACGTTCCCCATCAGGACGTTGAGGAGATGGCCTTGACGGAGGACTCCAGCTTCTGTTTGAAGGCTTGCGGCACGGGGATGTACCCGTTGTCGGCCAACCCCTGCTGCCCGTCGTTGATGGCAATCTGCAGGAACGACTTGACGGCGTTCGCGGTGGCCGGATCGCTGTACTTCGAGCAGACGATCTCATAGGTGGCCAGCACGAGCGGGTAGGCACCTTGGGCGTCCGCCTTGTAGAGCGATTCGAGGTCCAGCCGCATGTCGTGGCCCTCGCCCTCGAGCTTGGCACCCTCGATGGCCTTTCCAACGCTCTCCTCGGAGAGCTCGACCGGCTTCCCGCCACCACTGTTCACGATATTCGCGATGGCCAGGTTTTGCTGTTCGGCATAGGACCACTCGTTGTAGGTGATCGAGCCGGGGGTGCCCTTGACGGCAGCCGAGGTGCCTTCGTTGCCCTTGGCCCCCTCACCGACGTCACCGTTGAAGGTCTTGCCGTCGCCGCCCTTCCACACGCCGTTCGAGGCCGCGTCCAGGTACTTCTGGAAGTTGTCCGTGGTGCCGGATTCGTCGTTCCGGTAGATCACCGTGATGTTCTGGTCCGGCAGCTTCGCGCCCTCGTTCAGCTTGGCGATCGCCGGGTCGTTCCACTTCTTGATCTGCCCGGAGAAGATCTTCGCCAGGGTCGGCGCGTCCAGCGCGACCTTGTCGACGCCAGGCACGTTGTAGGTGATCGCGATCGGACCGAACACGATCGGCAGGTGCCATGCGTCGTTGCCGTCGCAACGCTGCTTGGCGTCCTTCACCTCGCCGTCTTCAGGGTCCAGCGGGGAGTCCGAGCCGGCGAAGTCGGTCTGCCTGCCGATGAAGTCCTTCACACCCGCACCGGAACCACTGGATGTGTAGTCCAGCGACTTGCCTTGGCAGGCGTCCTCGTAGGCGTTCGCGAACCGAGTCACGGCGTTTGCCTGCGCGCTCGAACCGCTCGCCTTGAGTGACTCCTTGCCGTTGCAGGCAGCGTTGGCCTGGCCGCCCGGATTCGTGTCCGGGCTGTTGTCGTCGGTGCCGCATGCGGACAACGCGAGCGCGCCGACCGCGACAAAACTGATCACCGCGGCATGCCGCTTGATCTTCACGTGTTTCCTCCAGCAAGGAAGGCATCTCGGAATGTTTGCGGCACAGTAATTGCCGCTCGAGCCGAACCGTAAGCAACGTTGGTGCACACTCACCCGTGTTGAGGTGAACGCGAAGTGAATAAGCACCGAGTGTGAGCAAGGATCCCTCGAAAGGATCCTGTTGTGGTCGAATTTCCGAGCCTGAACTAGCTCTGTGTGATGTTCCCGGCCCGGTAGGGCGCTATCGGGCGTACTGCACGCCGATGTCCCACTGCTCGAAGCCGAGCCGCCGGTACACCGCGATGGCCGGCTGGTTGTCGCCCTCCACATACAGGATGACCTGACGCAGGCCGGCCTCCGCCAGATAACGCAACCCGGCGAGGGTCAGTACCTTGCCGAGCCCGCCGCCCTGCGCGTCCGGATCCACGCCGACCACGTACACCTCGCCGACCGGTTCGTCGGTGTCCTCGCCAGCCGGATGCACTTTCGTCCAGTGAAAGCCGACCACCCGCTCGCCGGCGGTGTTCGATGGCTTCTCCGCCGAACCGCTCAACCGGGCGCGGGCCAGGAAGAACCCGTTCGGATCGAACCAGTCCTCTTTCTCCGTGGCTCGCAGGTCCTCAACCGTCAGCGCGCCCTGCTCCGGGTGCCAGTCGAAGGCCTTCGCGTTCACCGCGATCACCTCCGGCTCGTCCACCCCCGGCCGGAACCGGTCGATCCGCACGCCTTCCGGCGACGCGAGCTCGGGCAACGGCGGAGCCTTTTCGAAGTCGAGCCGCATCCGTAGCAACTCGCGAGCCCTTGTGAAGCCGAACCGTCCGGCGAGCCGGGCAGCCCCGGGGTGATCACCGTGTGACCAGACCCGCAGCCGGTCGCCAGGCCCTGCCGGCAGCTCGGCACGTTCCAGCACGGCCTCCAGCACGGCGGTGCCCAACCCGCCGCGGCGTAGTGCCGGGCGGATCACCAGCTCGGCCACCTGCCGGCCAAAGGCGTCGCCCGCGGTGTCCAGATGTGCGTAACCGGCCAATGCTCCGGAACGGTCCTCCGGTTTGCTCGCCAGCAGGTGCAGCCCGCCGCGGAACTCGCCCGGCAGCGGGCCGTCGGCCGGAACCTCCGGCCACCCATCGGTATGCCGGGCGTCGAGCAACAGCTCGCGCACGCGCTCCAGCTCGTCAGGGGTCAGCTCGGAATTCCACGCCGCATTCAGCGCATTCAGCATGCGACCAAGGTACGTGCCGTCAGCTAAGCGAGTCAGCCGTCTCGGGCCGTTCGGACAGGCCCTTCACGGGGCGCTCGAACTTGTAGCCGACGTTGCGCACCGTGCCGATCAGCTGCTCGTGCTCTGGGCCGAGCTTGGCGCGCAGCCGCCGGATGTGCACGTCGACGGTCCGGGTGCCGCCGAAGAAGTCGTAGCCCCAGACCTCCTGCAGCAGCTGCGCCCTGGTGAACACCCGGCCCGCGTGCTGGGCGAGGTACTTGAGCAGCTCGAATTCCTTGTAGGTCAGCTCGAGCGCGCGTCGCCGTAGCCGGGCGGTGTAGGTGCCCTCGTCGATCACCAGCTCGCCGACGCGGAGCGTGCCGTCGCCTCCGGACTGACCTGCGGCGGTGCGGGTGGTGATCAATCGCAGCCTGGCGTCCACCTCGGCGGGGCCCGCGGTGGGCAGCACGATGTCATCGGTGCGCCATTCCGAGCTCAGCGCGACGAGGCCGCCCTCGCTCACGATCGCGATCACCGGGACCCCCGCGGCTCCTTCCCCGGCCCCGGCGAGCAGCCGGCACAGGCTCTTCGCGCCGGCCAGGTCCTGCCGCGCGTCAACCAGGATCGCGTCCCGCGGGCCGGCATCGAGCAGCGCGGTCACTTCGGGCGGACGTACCCGCACACTGTGCGGCAGCAGGGCCAGCGACGGCAGCACCGCGTTAGGGTCTGGATCCGAGGTGAGCAGTAGAAGCTCCATACTCATGTGCCACCACCACAGGCCGCGCGGGTCGATGAGGAAAACCAAGGATAGCCCGCGGGTCACTGAATCGTGCAGGTCATGACGCCGATGTCACATTCGTGCGGCCCCGTGCCGGGGTGCTGCCGGCCTCATCGACGGCCCCATCGACGGCCCCACTGACGGCATATTTCGAGCTCGTTGACGGCAGGTTCGAGCAGCGAGCGGCGCATCCTAGGCGGGGCTACGGCCGGATAGCGAGCCGGCAGGAATGCGCCGGGTGGGAGACTGGCGGGCGCAGCGGTTCACCGAGCCGGCCGGTTCCCCTACGACACCCGAGCAGGATGAGGATGACGACAGCGACCAAGGCGACCAACAAGCGCAAGCGCCGGGGCAAGAAGAGGCTGGTCATCACCCTGGTAGTGCTACTCGGACTGCTGGTCGCCGCCGACTTCGCCGCCGCGACGGCCGCCGAGTACCAGGTATCAAAGCAGGCGCGCCAGCAGTTCAAGCTGAAAGACGACCCGTCCGTCTCGGTGAACGGCTTCCCGTTCCTCACCCAGGCGATCGCCGGGAAATACAACGAGATCTCCGTGCACGCGGCCGGCATACCGGTGGCCAACACGCTGCGCGAGGTGCAGCTCGACGCGAAGCTGCGCCGGGTGCACGCACCGCTGTCCGAGGTGCTGTCCGGAAACGCCAAGGCGATCCGGATCGAAGAGGTCGAAGGCCAGGTGAAGATCACCGCGACGGATATCGGTCGCGCGGTCGGCATCCCCAAGATGGGCATCGAACCGGTCAGCGAGCGCCGGGTGCGGATTCCCGAGGAGGACGACGAAAGCGGCCAGGACGACGAGGATCTGCGGGATGCCGAGCCGGAGGACAACACCACCGGGCTGCGCCTTGACGCCAGCACCAACGTGGCCGGTGAGGAGACCAACGTTTCGGTGTTCGCGATGCTGACGTTGAGCGGTCACAAGGTCGACATCCGCCCAGAGCGGATCGAGCTGCGGAATGAGCTGACCGACGTGGACGTTCCAGACTTCGTGCGAAACCAAATCTTCGACAAGTTCTCGGTGGACCTGAACCCGGGTGCGCTGCCGTTCAAGGTCAAGCCCACGGCGGTGACGGCCGAGTCCGGCGCCCTGATGGTCAAGGGCACCGCCGCCAATCTCCGGTTCGACCAGTAGCCATGCTCGGCCTGTGGGTACTGCTCGGCACGGTGGCCGTCGCCCTGGTCGCGGGCGCGGTGCTGCGGGCCGTCAACGGGCGGATCCGGCACGGCCGGAGCCCCGCGGCCGAGCTGCCGGAACCGGTGCGTGAGCTGATCGACGGCGGCGCGGACGTCACGCTGGTGCAGCTGTCCACCACGTTCTGCGCGCCGTGCCGGCATGCCCGAGCGGTGTACGGCCGGCTGGCCGAACGCACCGACGGGGTGCGGCACGTGGAGCTGGACGTGACCTCCCGGCCGGAGGTCGCCACCGCGCTCGGCGTGTACCGGACGCCGACCACGCTCGCCGTGGACGCGCGCGGCACCGAGCTGGCCCGGATAACCGGCGTTCCCAAGCTCGACGAGCTCCACGACGCGCTCGCACCACATCTGGTGCGGGGATAGCCGCCGTTCGCCGCGGAATCGGGTTGCCGGGCGGCCGCGCTTGCGGCACGTTACTTGACGTGACGCCGCCGTCCGACGGGAGCCGCCCATGCCGTTGCCGGATACCGTTCGCGGGCTGCGACTGGACGACGATGCTCATCTCGCCGAGCTGGTCGGCGGCGCGCACCTGGTGGCGATCGGGGAGAACAACCACCACATCCGCGAGTTCACGCTGCTACGCGAGCGGATCCTGCGTTTCCTGGTGACCGAGCTGGACTTCGGTGTGCTCGCCTTCGAATCGGGTTTCGCCGAGGGGCACCTTGTCGACGACTGGATCCGCGGCGGCCAAGGGGACGTCGAGACCGTGGCACGGGATGGGTTCACTTTCCGCTTCGGCGACGCACCCGAGGTGCACGACATGCTCGGCTGGCTGCGCGCGCACAACGCGGCCGGCGGCCGGGTGCGGTTCGCCGGCCTGGACGTGCCCGGGTCGGGTGGCTCCGGGCTGCCCGCCCTGCGGCGGGTGCGCGACTACCTCGCCAAGTACGCCCCCGGCCAGGTGTCACTTGTGGACGCGGCGATCGAGGCGACCCAGCCCTACGTCGCGGCCAACAACGGCGTGGCCCCTCCCAAGTACGCGGCGCTGAGCACGGCGGAACGCGACACCGCCACCGCCGCGCTGACCAGGTTGCTGCTGCGGATGGACGCCGTGGCGCCCGGCACCGACCAGCATGAGCACCTGGTCGCAAGGCACCACGCGCTCGGCGCGCTGCGCCTCGACGAGCAACTGCGCGAGCTCGCCGAACTCCTGGCGCTCGGCGAGCCGGACCCGGCCGAGCCGGTGCTGGTGCCCTCGTCAAGGGACATCTACCAGGCCGAGACGGCCCGGTTGCTGCGCGAGCTCTACGGTCCGGACGAACGGATCGTGCTGATGCTGCACAACGGCCATGCGCAGCGCGTGCCGCTGCAGCTGCTGCCGGGGATCCGGGCCCGCTCAGCCGGCAGCTACCTCGCGGCCGACCTCGGTGCGGACTACCTCGCCCTCGGCGTCACGGCGCGTGCCGGCAGCACCACCGACGTGCGGCTGGACGAGCGGGCACGACAGGGGTTCGAGGTGGTGACCCGGCCACTCGATCCGCCGGCCGAGGGCAGCGTGGAGCAGGCCGTCGAGCAGAGCGTGCCAGGCGGCGAACCGGTGCTGCTGGATCTGCGCCCCGCTCGCGGCGGCCCCGGCCCCTCGATCATCCGGCACGCGTACCTCGACGCACCGGTGGACGTGCTGGCCGCTTTCGACGGGCTTGCCTGCCTGCCGGCGATGAGCCCGAGCTCCTTCGTGCTACCCGAGTAGCACTCACGGGTGCTTGGCCCAGTGCGTGATCGCCGCGGAGTGATCGCGGGAACCGCCGATGCCCTCCGCGGCGTCTCGCAGCCGGGCGTGCACGGCCGCGCAGACCGGCGCCGGAAGCCCCAGCTCCTCGGCGAGATCGGCGGCGATCCCGACGTCCTTGGTCATCAGCCCGAGGGTGAACCCGGTGTCGTAGCGCTCGGTCAGCACGTGCTTCACGAAGGTGTCCTCGGTGCTGAAATTCCGGCCCGTGGAGGAATTCAGCACCTCCACCATGACCTCGGGCTCCAGCCCGAACTCCCGGCCGGCGTTCAGTGCCTCGCAGCCCGCGGTGAACCCGGCTGCCGCCACGTAGTTGTTCAGCGCCTTCATCGCGTGCCCCGATCCGAGCGGCCCGGTGCGGAAGATCCGCGCGCTCATCGCGTCGATCACCTGCACCGCCCGCTCGATGCTTGCCGCGGCGTCGTCGGTGCCGAGCATGATCGCCAGCGTGCCGTCGGTGGCCTTCTCGACGCCGCCGGAGACCGGTGCGTCCACCATGCCGATCCCCCGCCCCCGCAGCCGCCCGCCGAGTTCGCGGGTACCGACCGGCTCGGACGAGCTCATGTCCACCAGCACGCTGCCCGGCTGCAGGTGCGCCGCGATTCCGCCGTCGCCCCAGTCCAGCAGCGCCTCCCGGACGATCCGGCCGGTCGGCAGCATGGTTACCACCACGTCGACCGCGGCGAAATCCGCCGGCTCCACCGCGGCCGTCGCCCGGTTCTCCGCCACGAAGTCGACGGTAATCTCGGCGTCCGCGTCGTAGCCGACAAGCGGAAAGCCGGCCGCCACGATGTTGCGCGCCATCGGCCAGCCCATCCGGCCGAGGCCGACGAATCCAACGGTGTACATCCTCGCCCCCTTACAAGCCCAGCTCGGTCAGCACCTCGCGAGCCGAGTTGAATCCGTCCACGGCAGCCGGGATGCCGCAGTAGATGATCGAGTGCAGCAGTATCTCCCGGATCTCGTCCTTGCTCACACCGTTCGCGATGGCGCCCCGCACGTGGATCTTGACCTCGTGCGAGCGGCCGAGCGCGACCAGCATCGCCAGGGTGAGCATGCTGCGTTCCCGGCGGGTCAATCCCTCCCTTGACCACATGTCCCCGAAGCAGTACCTGGTCACCATCTCCTGCAACTTGTCGTTGAAGTCGTCGGTGTTGTCGGTCTGCTCCTGGGCACCGGCCGGCCCGAACATCTCGTGCCGGGTCCGCAGCCCCTCGTCGAACAGCTCGTCCCTGATCACCGCTCACCTTCCGCCGTACGTTCCGCCACCCCGGTCGAGTCGTGCTCTGTCGAGTCCCCGATCGGGTCCTCGGCGTCCAGGGAGCCACCGGACGGCAACCGGATCGCCAGCACCGCGACGAAGCTGATCAAGCCGAACAGGATCATGTAGCCCGCGACCGCCAGCGAGGTGCCCAGCCCGCCGTACAGCGCGGCCGCGATGAACGGGGCGAAGCCACCGCCGAACACCGCGCCGAGCGCGTAGGCCAGCGACGCGCCGCTGTATCGAACGCGGGATGGGAACATCTCGGCGAACAGCGCGGCCTGCGGGCCGTACGTCGCGGAAAGGCCCATCACCAACACCGCGACGGCGAGCATCAGCCAGCCGACCGAGCCGGTATCCACCAGCAACCAGTACGGCACCGCCCACACCACCAGCAGCGCGTAACCGGCCAGGTAGACCGGCTTTCGGCCGACCCGATCGGACCACGCGGCGAAGAAGAACATGGTCACCAGCCACCACGCCATGCCGAGCAGCATCACGGTCAGCACGCTGCTTTGCCCCATGCCAAGGGTTTCCGTGGTGTAGTTCAGCAGGTAGGCGAGGAACAGGTAGCCCATCGCGTTGTTGCCAACGAAGCTCAACGTGCCGAGCAGCACGTGCTTCGGGTTGCTGCGCAGTACCTCGATCACCGGCAGCCGGGCTTGCGTCCCGGTCCGCTGCACCTGCTTGAAGGCGGGGCTCTCCTCCACCCTGCGCCGGATGTAGAAACCGACAACCACCATGACAACGCCGAGCAGGAACGGCAGCCGCCAACCCCACGCCTCGAACTGCTCCTCCGGCATGCTCGCGGTGACGAGCAGCATCACCAAGTTCGCCACCAGCATCCCGGCCGGCGTGCCGAGCTGGGTGAAGCAGCCGAAGACGCCGCGCCGCCGAGGCGGGGCGTGCTCGACGGTCATCAGCGCGGCACCGCCCCACTCGCCGCCTGCGCTAAGCCCCTGCAGCAGTCGCAGCACCACGAGCAGCACCGGGGCGGCCGCGCCGATCGTGTCGAACGTCGGCAGCAGGCCGATCCCCACGGTGGCGAACCCCATCGTCAGCAGGGTCACCATCAGCATCTTCTTGCGGCCGATTCGATCACCGAAGTGCCCCGCGAGGACCCCGCCGAACGGCCGGGCGATGAAACCGACGCCGAACGTGGCGAACGCTGCCAGGGTGCCGGCGAGCGGGGAGAATTCCGGGAAGAACAGCTTCCCGATGACGAGCGCGGACGCCAGGCTGTAGACGTGGTAGTCATACCACTCGATGCTGGTGCCGATGGCGCTCGCGGCGACGACCCGCCGCTTGTGCCTCAACTGCTGGGACAGCGTGGGTGTGGAGCCGTGGGTAGACACCCGATCCTCCTCGATCTTTGCGCCGACCAACGGCTGCGGACTCTAGAAGGACGCCGGCCGCGCCGCTCGCCAGCAGCGGTACCGGTACTCGCCATTTCCGGCACACCCGCGGCTCTGTGGTCCGTTGTGGCCCATTGCGGGCCGTTGCGGGCCGCGAGGTGGCCGGATACGGTTCGGCGGATCACCAGCACAGTGAAGTGATGGATATGCGCGCACCGGTCATCGACGAGGCATACGACCGGATCGCCCATTTCGAGCGGGCGGTCTCGGAGATCTTCGCACCGCTGCGGCTGTGCCCCGACGACCCGATCACCTTCGACAACGCGGTGCGCTGCGTGTCCATCGGCGACGTGGTGATCGCCAGCATCACCGGTCAGCCGGGCGGGGTGCTGCGCGAGCCGAGCCGGATCAGCTCAACGGATCCGGAACTGGTGAAGATCGCCTGGCACCAGCAAGGCTATTCCGGTGTCGAGCAGGACGATCGGCGCTGCGTAGTGCGACCGGGTGACCTGGTGGCTTACCACACGACGCGGCCGTACCAGCTGTCCAACTGGGAGCCGTACCGCGCGATCGTGATCGGTATCCCGCGCAGCAGGCTTGGCCCTTCCGCGCAGCTGTTCGAGCGGCGCAGCGCGGAACCCATCAGCATCGAGCACGGCGTGCAGCGGGTCGCCGCGACGTTCTTCGCGCAGGCGGCAACCGTGCTGGACGGCTCGACGCTGCCGGACGGGTCGCTTGCCGAGTTGCATCTCGCTGACGCGCTGGTGTCGCTCGCCACCTCGGCGTTCACCGATGCGACCGCGGCCGACGGCTCGCTCGGCGGCCGGCTGGTTGATCGGATACTCGCCTACTGCCTCGCCAACCTCAGCGATCCCGGCCTTTCCGTTATGTCGGTGGCCGCGGCGCACGGCATCTCCACCCGCTACCTGCACAAGCTCTGCCGGGCCGAGGACATCACGCTGTCCGCGTGGATCCGCGGCCAGCGCCTGCACCGGATCCGCCGTGACCTGCTCAACCCCGCATTGGCCGGGCGCACCAGCACCGCGATCGCGGCCCGCTGGGGCATTCTGGACGCCAGCCATCTGGGCAGGGCGCTGAAGGCCGAGTTCGGGCAGAGCGCCGCCGACATCCGGCGGTCCGTTGAATGATCTCAACGAGTGGACTGTGCTCCCACGCATGGAGAGCAGCCGGTACGCTCACTGCCGTGTACACCTTGCTGACGAGGCGCCGCGCGGTGGACCTGTGCCGCGTGCGTAGCAGCCTTTGTCCAGCAGCCCGCTGAACGCGGCGGCGTTTTCCCGCTATCCGGATTCCCGTAGCCGGTCCGCGCTGCCTTCTTCCGGGCGTTTCGCATGGTCAAGGTCAGGAGGTGAGATGTCCGCAGGCAAACCCGTCGATCCGCGGGGTCCACGCTTCGCGGCGTGGATCACCACCGTGGTGCTGGCCGCCGTCCTGATCACGGAGTGGTGGCCGTTGTTGCTCGCGCAGGCCGTGGTGTTCGCGCTCGGGGCGTTCGCCGGGCTGCGGTTCGCGCCGTACGCGGTGCTGTACCGGTGGCTGGTCGCGCCCCGCCTGAGGCCGTCGAGCGAGCGGGAGGAGACCGCGCCGGTGCGCTTCGCGCAGGGCATCGGGTTCGTGTTCGCGGGCATCGGCACGATCAGTTACGCCACCGGGATCACCGCCGTTGGCGTGGTGGCCACAGCGGCGGCCCTACTCGCGGCGTTGCTGAACGCCGCGTTCGGCTTGTGCCTCGGCTGCGAGGCATACCTGTTGATCCGGCGCCTCACCCCGGCAAGCGGGCGTGCGGCGTCCTGACGTTGTGCAGCAAAACATCAATGAAGGAAGGAAGTAGCCCTCCATGAGCCGCGAAGACGTGCTGGTCTCGACCGAGTGGGCCGAGCAGAACCTGGAAACCAACGGCGTGGTGTTCGCGGAGGTGGACGAGGACACCAGCGCTTACGACGCCGGCCACATTCCGGCCGCGGTGAAGATCGACTGGAAGAACGACCTGCAGGACCCGGTGCGTCGTGACTTCGTGGACAAGGCCGGCTTCGAGAAGCTGCTGTCCGACAAGGGCATCTCGAACGACGACCAGGTGATCCTGTACGGCGGCAACAACAACTGGTTCGCCGCCTACGCGTACTGGTACTTCAAGCTCTACGGGCACCAGAACGTGAAGCTGCTTGATGGCGGCAGGAAGAAGTGGGAGCTGGACGGGCGCACGCTGTCCACCGACGAGGTAAAGCGTCCCGCCACCAACTACACCGCCAAGGAGCAGGACCGCTCGCTGCGCGCGTTCCGCGACGAGGTCGTCGAGGCGATCAACAACAAGAACCTGGTCGACGTGCGCTCTCCTGACGAGTTCTCCGGCAAGCTGCTGGCACCCGCGCACCTGCCGCAGGAGTCGGCGCAGCGGGCCGGGCACGTGCCGAGCGCGCTGAACGTGCCGTGGGCGAAGGCGGCCAACGAGGACGGCACCTTCAAGTCCGACGACGAGCTGCGCGAGCTGTACTCCGAGGTCGGCCTCGACACCTCGAAGCCGACCATCGCGTACTGCCGGATCGGCGAGCGTTCCTCGCACACCTGGTTCGCCCTGCACGAGCTGCTCGGGCTGTCCGATGTGAAGAACTACGACGGGTCGTGGACCGAGTACGGCTCCCTGGTGGGCGTGCCGGTCGAGACCGGAACGGGAGCATGATCGTGAGTGACGGTTGCGGGGCACCCGCGCAGGGTGCCGTGGTGCCGGGCGAGGACACCGGTGATCAGGTGGTGGTCACCGGCAAGGTGTTCGCGGGCGACAAGCCGGTTGGCGGCGCCTACGTCCGGCTGCTGAACGCGGACGGCGACTTCGCGGGCGAGGTGCAGGCCTCCGCGGACGGCGACTTCCGGTTCTACGCCGCACCTGGCGCCTGGACGGTGCGCGCGCTGCACCGTTCCGGCAACGGCGAAGCCTCGGTGCAAGCCGAGGGCCCTGGGCTGCACCAAGTCGCCATCGCCGTGGCCTGACGGTTCTGGCTGACGGTTCTGGCTGACGGTTCTGGCTGGGCCCGTACCGCGATGCGCCGGCATACCGCGGTACGGGCCTACTCGCGCGTCACCCACATGCGCGCCCCGTCGCGCAATATGGATGCATATTGGGGTTGAGCGGGCGCGGGGCGAGCGGGCGCGGGAGTCGTCGAGCGACTAGCGGATATCCTGGCCGGCGTGGAGATCTTCTTTACCGTCCTGCTGATCGTCATGGGCCTCGCCGCCGCGTGGTTCGCGGTGTACGTGGTGTACCGGTTGTTCGCGGACCAGCGCTGAGGTATTTGTTTAGCCAATGACTGCCGACCACCACGAGCAGACCGCCGGCCCGGCGCAGGGCAGCGGGGACGCCGCGATCGCGGCCGCCGCCGAGCGTGCCGCGGTGACCCGCGGGCGCAACCTGCCGCAGTTCGAGGACATGCCCATCGCCGGCGACACCGCGAACGTCCGGGAGGGCGCGAACCTGAACGACGCCTGCCTGGCTCTGCTGCCGCTGATCGGCGTGTGGCGCGGCGAGGGCGAGGTGGTGTACCCGACGATCGACGGGCCGTTCAAGTACGGCCAGCAGCTCACCTTCGCGCACGACGGTCGCCCGTTCGTCTACTACGAGGCACGCGCCTGGCTGCTGAACGAGGACGGTGAGGTGATCCGCCCTGCGGCGCGGGAGATGGGCTGGTGGCGCCCGCAACCGGACGACACGCTCGAGCTGCTGCTGACCCATTCCAGCGGCATCGTGGAGATCTTCTACGGCCAGCCGAAAGGCCAGACGTCCTGGGAGCTGGCCACCGACATGGTGATGCGCACCGCGAGCGCGAAGGAAGTCAACGCCGCGAAGCGCCTGTACGGGCTGGTCGGAAACGGCGATCTCGCCTACGTCGAGGAGCGCGCCATGCGGGGACAACCGATGCAACCGCACACCTCGGCGTATCTCACCCGCGTCGTCGGCTGACCGATGCGGTTTCGCCGGTGCGGGGCCGACGCCGTGCTCGTCGAGCTGGCCGGAGCGTCCGAAGTAGACACCGCAAGGGCCGCGCTTGACGAGGCGCGGCAACGCGGTGAGCTGCCCGACCTCGTGGAGCTGCTGCCCGGCGCACGGACCGTGCTCGCCGCGGTACGGCCCGGCTCGCGCGGGCTGGACGCGGTTCGCGCGGTGCTCGCGGACACCAACCTCACCGCGCCGCCGGCCCGCGAGGCCCGGGAGATCACGCTGCCGGTCCGCTACGACGGGCCCGACCTCGAACTCGTCGCGGAGACCGCCGGGCTGTCCACCACGGAGGTGGCGGAGCGGCACGTCGCGGGCGAGTACACCGTCGCGTTCTGCGGCTTCGCGCCGGGGTTCGGATATCTCAACGGGCTCGACGCCGCGCTCCAGCAGCCGAGGCTGGACACGCCGCGCACCCGCGTCCCGGCCGGTTCCGTCGGCGTCGCAGGCGAGTTCACCGCGGTGTACCCGGGTGCCTCGCCGGGTGGCTGGCGACTGATCGGCAGTTGCGACGTGCCGCTGTTCGACCCGCACGGCCAGCCGCCCGCGGTGCTCGCCCCTGGCGACCGGGTGCGTTTCGAGGTGCGATCGTGAAGCGGGCGCTGACCGTGCTCGGCACCGGTGCGCAGGTATTGGTGCAGGACCTCGGCCGGCCAGGCTACGCGCATCTCGGCGTGCCGCCGTCCGGCGCGCTGGACCCCCCGGCGTTGCGGCTGGCGAACCGGTTGGTCGGCAATCACGAGCCGGCCGCTGGATTGGAGGTGCTGCTCGGCGGGTTGCGGCTGCGCGCGGAGTGCTCGTGCACGGTCGCCGTCACCGGCCCCGGCGTGCCGGTGAGCGTGGACGATCGCGCGGTCGGCTCGCACGCTCCGGTGCATCTGAAGGAGGGGCAAACGCTTGCGCTCGGCGCGCCGGAGCGCGGGCTGCGCAACTACGTCGCGGTCAGCGGCGGTGTCGACGTGGACGTGCAGCTGGGAAGCAGGTCGAGCGACCTGCTCTCCGGGCTCGGGCCTGAGCAGGTGCGGGCCGGGGACGTGCTGCCGCTCGGCGTGCCAGCCGGCTTGCCGATCGGCGTGGACACCCTTCCCCCGGAGCGCGCGCCCGAAGCGCTGTGGGTCGAGGTGCTGCTCGGCCCCCGCGAGGACTGGTTCGACGATCCGGCCGGCCAGCTCACCGCCCGCACCTGGACGGTGACGTCGGACAGCAACCGTGTCGGGTTGCGGCTGACCGGAACGGCCCTCGAGGTGCTGGCGGAGTATCGCGGGAAACAGCTGCCGAGCGAGCCGGTGATCACCGGGGCGGTGCAGGTACCGTCCAGCGGGCAGCCGGTGATCTTCCTTGCCGACCACCCGACAACCGGTGGCTACCCGGTGATCGGCGTGGTACACGCCGACGAGCTCCCCGCGCTCGCCCAAGCCCGCCCCGGCACCACGATCCAGTTCCGCGTCGTGCACCCATAACGCCTACACCCGAATTGGGGCGGGTCGCGGGATTGGGGGCGCGTCGCGCGGGGAGTTAGCCGAGGAGTTTGAGGGCGGCGTCCACTATCTCCTGCTCGGACAGCAGCACGTGCGCCGCGGCCGGGCCGAGCGGGATGTAGCTGTCCTCGCTGGTCACCCGCCGCATCGCCCCGTCGAAGCCGCCGTCGATCAACGCGGCCAGCACCGCCTCGGACACCCCGCCCGACCGCCGCGTCTCGTCCACGACCAGCACCTTCCCGGTCGCCCGTGCCGCCATCAGCAGGTCGTCCTCGGGCAGCGGGGCCAGCCAGCGGAGGTCGACGACCCGGCAGCCGATGCCGCGTTCCGCCAGCGTGCGGGCGACCCGCAGGCTCATCGGCACCCCGTTGCCGAAGCTCACCAGCGTCAACTCGGAGCCCGAGCCGTACACCCGCGCCGCGCCGACGGGCACCGGCGAGGACGGGAACCCCGCCAACCACCGCTCGTCGCCAGCCTCGTACAGGTCCCGCGTGTGGTACAGCGCGATGGGCTCGACGAACACGCACACCCGGCCGTCCCGCCTGGCCGCGTCGACGCAGCTTCGCAGCATTCCCGCGGCATCGTCCGCACGACACGGCGTCGCCACCAGCACGCCGGGGATGTCCCGCACCGCGGCCACCGAGTTGTCGTTGTGGAAGTGCCCGCCGAAGCCCTTCTGGTACGCGTACCCGGCGATCCGCACCACCATCGGGTTGCGGTACTGCCCCGCGGAGAAGAACCGCAGCGACGCCGCCTCCCCCCGGATCTGGTCGATCGCGTTGTGCAGGTACGCCAGGTACTGGATCTCCGGGATGGGCACGAACCCGCAGAGCGCCGTGCCGAGCGCGGTGCCGAGCACGGTCTGCTCGTCGAGCAGCGTGTCGAACACCCGCCCGATGCCGATCTCCCGCTGCAACCCCTTGGTCACGCCGTACACGCCGCCCTTGCGAGCCACGTCCTCGCCGAATACCAGCACGTCCTCGTCCGCGCCGAGCAGTTCGGCCAGCGCGCGGTTGATGCCCTGCGCCAGCGTCAGCGGCTCCGGGGAATCCACTGTGGACGGCGCGGGGCGCCAGGCGTCCGCGCGCAGCGGCGGAAGCGGCTCGACGACCTCCTCCGGCGTGCCGAGCGTCGCTTCGGTGAGCACCTCATCGGCGATCCGCCGCACCTCGACACGCTTGCCGTCATACCGGGCTAGCACCTCCTCCGGCGTGCACACCCCGCTTTCCACCAGCAGTTTCCCGGTCGTCAGCACCGGATCGCGGTCGTAGTCCGCGGTGATCTCCGCACGGGTGCGGTACGCCTGCTCCAGGTCCGAACCGGCGTGCCCCATCAGCCGCACGGTGCGCAGCCGCAGGAAGGCCGGCTTCCGGTGCTCCCGCACGTAATCCGCGGCACGCCGTGAGGTGTCCACAGTGGACACCAGATCGGCGCCGTGCACGTCGAAGTACCGCAGCCCCTCCCGGCGCCCGTACGTCTGCTCGATCCATCCACCCGGTGTACGCACGCTGATCCCGATCCCGTTGTCCTCGCAGACGATCAGCAGCGGCATCGGGATGCCCTGGTACGCGCAGTGCAGCGCCGCGTTGATCGCGCCAGCGGTGGTCGAGTGGTTGACCGAGGCGTCCCCGATGCCGGCCAGCACGATCGAATCGGCCGGCCATTCGGTGTGCCGCCCGAGCTTGCGGGCGCGCTGGAGCCCGAACGCCAGCCCCACCGCGCGCGGCAGGTGCGAGGCGATCGTGGAGGTGAGCGGGATGACGGCGAGCGGTTTGCTGCCAAACACCTTGTGCCGGCCGCCGGCGATCGGCTCGCTTGCCGAGGTCACCACGCCACGCAGCACGTCGCGCAGCGGTTCGGTGCCGGGCACCTGCCGGGCGCGTTCCACGAAGAACCCGCCGGACCGGTAATGCACAAGGGCCGGGTCGCTGTGCCGCAACGCGGCGGCGAGGCCGGCGTTCGACTCGTGCCCGGACGATCCGATGCTGTAGTACCCCTGCTTGCTGGCCCCGAGTTCGCGGGCTATCAGGTCCAGCTGCCGGCTGCCGAGCTGCGAGTCGAACAGCTCGAGGCAGCGGCTGCCGGTGAGCGCGGCGCCCGGCACGATCGGCGCATCCGGGTCCCTGCTGCCCACCGGGGAGAGCGAACCGATCGTGTTCCGGAAGTACTCGTCAATATCCTCGGTCATCACTGGCCAGGATGGCCCGGCTGCCGCAGGATGGCCAGGGCGGGCTGGACGACGATGGGCGAGGAGGGCGGCCGTGCCGGAACCACACGTGATCAGGTCGATGGTCGGCGGGCAGGCACTGCCGGACGCGGCGCGCACGATCCCGTCGCCCAACCCGGCGCGGCTGGACGATCAGGTGGCGACCGTGCACCTCGGCGGCCCGGAAACCGTGGTGCGGGCCTGCGAAACGGCGCGGGCGGCGCAGCGCGAGTGGGCCAGGGTACCTGCGCCGGTGCGCGGGCAGGTGATCGCGAACATCGGCAGGCTGGCCGGGGACAACAAGGAATCCCTTGCCGCACTGGTTACCCGCGAGATCGGCAAGCCGTACGGCGAAGCGCTCGGCGAGGTGCAGGAGATCATCGACACCTGCGCGTTCTTCCACGGCGAGGGACGCAGGCTGTACGGGCAGACGGTCAGCTCCGAGATGCCGGACAAGCAGCTGTTCACGTTCCGCAACCCGGTTGGCGTGGCCACCGTGATCACCGCGGGCAACTTCCCCACCGCGGTGCCGTCCTGGTACATCGTGCCGGCACTGCTGTGCGGCAACGCGGTGGTGTGGAAACCGGCCGAGTACAGTGCGGCGATCTCCGAGGCGTTCTACCAGCTGTTCTCGCACGGCGGCGTGCCGGACGGGGTGCTGAACATGGTGTTCGCCGAGGGCGAGGACGCCTTCGCCGGCCTGCAGCGGGCGCTGGAGGCCGGGCTGGTCGACAAGGTCGGGTTCACCGGCTCGTCCGCGGTCGGCAGCCGGATCGGCGAGTTGTGCGGCCGGCACCGGCAGAGCCCCTGCCTCGAGCTCGGCGGCAAGAACCCGATGATCGTCACCGCGGACGCGTCGCTGGATCTCGCCGTGCGGGGCGCGCTGTTCTCCGGGTTCGGCACCGCGGGGCAGCGCTGCACCTCGCTGGGCACCGTGCTCGTCGAGCGACCCGTACACGCGGAGTTCCTGCGCCGGCTCGCCGAGGCCTGCGAGTCGGCCGCGCTCGGCGATCCGATGCGGGACGTGCTCTACGGCCCGATGATCGGCCAGAAGTTCGCGGACAACTTCGAGAAGTACCTCGGCTGGATCACCGGCCGGCACACCGTGCACGGCTCGTCGTCCGTCGGGCGGATCAACGCGCGCAATCCACGGGCGGGATTCCTCGGAGATCCGGAACCGGGGCTGTACTACCACCCGGTGATCGTGGACGGCGTCGGCCCCGACGACGAGCTGTTCGGCAACGAAACCTTCGGGCCGATCATCGGCGTGTGCCCTTACGACACCTTCGACGAGGCGCTCGAGCTGTCGAACGCCCCCGGCTACGGGCTTTCCGCTGCGATCTACACGAACGACCCCCGGAAGGTTTTCGAGTTCCGCGCCGGCAGCGGGGCCGGCATGCTCAGCGTGAACAACTCCACGTCCGGGGCCGAGGCACACCTGCCGTTCGGCGGCAACGGGCGGTCCGGCAACGGCGGCAGGTTGTCCGGGCAGTGGGTGCTCGACCAGTTCACCCGGTGGCAGTCGATGAACTGGGACTACTCGGGCAAACTGCAGAAGGCCCAGATGGACGTGCTGAACATCGACGCCGACCTGGACTTCCGGCTCCCCTGAGCCGAACGCGACCGGATCAATCCGGCTCAGTCCAGGTCAATCCGGCTCAGTCCAGCTCAGTACAGCGATTCGTAGAGGGACACCAGCTCGCGGTGCACCTCGGTGGAGTCCGGCAGCCCTTCGCCGTCGATGGTGTGCACCCGCGTCACCCGCCGCAAGCTGGAGAGCAGCAGCACCGCGTCGGCCGCGCGCAGCTCCGGGACCGTCAGTGGCTCCACCTTCACCGACCAGCCCGCCCGCTCCGCCCAGCCGAACAGCCCGCCCTGCGTGGTACCGGGCAGGATACCGATGTTCGCCGGCGGGGTGCGCAGCGTACGACCCTCGGTGATCACGACCGTGGCGGTAGGGCCCTCCAGCACCGAGCCGTCCGCGGCGGTGAACAGCACGTCGTCCGCGCCGCGCCGTTCCGCTTCCCGCAACGCGGCCATGTTCACCGCGTAGGACAGCGACTTCGCGCCAAGCAGCAGCCACGGCGCCCGCTCGGCAACGTCCGGCCCGAACCCGCGCTCCAGGGTCACAACCGCGATGCCATCCACCCGCTGCCGCAGGACCTTCTCCGGGATCTCCTGGCCGAGCACGAACGCGGTCGGCATGCCGGTACCCTCCGGACCCCGGGTGTAGACCAGCTTCACCGCGCATTCCCGGTCGGACGGCCAGCGCTCGAGCAACGTGCCGATCGCCCGCTCCCAGGCCGCCCGATCGGGTGCCGGCAGGTCGAGCATCGCCGCCGAGCGCTCCAGCCGGTCGAGGTGGCGGCCCAGCTCGCGGAGCTTCCCGTCCGCGGCGAGAACCGTCTCGAAGATGCCGTCGCCACGTAGCAGACCCAGATCGTCCACGCGGATGTGAGCGGTTTCGGGGTCAGCGACCGTGCCGTCCAGGAATACGAGTACGCGCATACCGGCGAGCGTACGGCCTACCATTGAAGGGTGGCACCAGACACCAGGACGGGGCTGCGCAAGACGCTGCACGAGCGCGGGCTGCGGATGACGCCGCAACGCCAGCTCGTGCTCGAAGCCGTGCGCAGGCTCGGGCACTCCACACCCGAGGAGATCTGCCAGGACGTGCAGCAGACCGCGCCGACGGTGAACATCACCACGGTGTACCGGACGCTGGATCTGCTCGAGCAGATCGGCGTCGTGCGGCATACCCACCTCGGCCACGGGGCACCCACCTACTCCGCGGACGAGCACCAGCACGTACACCTGGTGTGTCACCACTGCGGCCAGGTGTCCGAGGTCGCCTGCGAGCTGCTGGACGGGGTGGCGGGAACACTGCGCGCCGAACACGGGTTTGAACTGGATGCCACCCACCTAGCGCTGTCCGGCCGGTGCACGGACTGCTTGGCGAACACCGAAATCAGCCAGGAGAACCAGTGAGCTCACCATTGCTCGAGACCCCCGGCGCGATACCCGCACCCGAAGGGCACCCGGACGCCGGCGTCCCATGGCACTTCGGCGATCCGTTCGCCGAGCAGCGCACCGCCGCGCGCTCGGTGGTCGTGGTGGACCGCTCCGATCGGGAGGTCCTCGCCGTGCCCGGTGCGGACCGGCTCGACTGGCTGCACAACCTGACCACGCAGCACTTCAACGCGCTCCGCGAGCCGGACGGCAGCGAGGCGCTGGTACTGGATCTGCACGGCCGGATCGAGCACCACACGATCGTCGCCAACGTGGCCGACACCGTCTGGCTGGACACCGAGAAGGGCCGTTCCGCGGCGCTGCTCGGCTACCTCGACTCGATGCGCTTCTGGTCCAAAGTGGACCCGCGGGACGCGAGCGGCGAGCTCGCGGTGCTCAGCGTGCTCGGGCCGGACGCCGACGCGGTGCTCGACAAGCTCGGCGTGGCGCTTGACGCCCGGCCGTATGCGGTGGCCGCGCTACCAGCCGGCGGGTTCGCCCGCCGGATGCCGTGGCCGCACCCGAACACGGTGGACCTGCTCGTCCCCCGCGAGGAGCTCACCGGGTGGTGGCAGCGGATCACCGACGCGGGCGCGCGGCCGGCCGGTAGCTGGGCCTACGAGGCGCTGCGGGTGGAGGCACTGCGGCCGCGGCTCGGCGTGGACACCGACGAGAAGGCCATCCCGAACGAGGTGAACTGGCTCGGCTCGGCCGTACACCTGGACAAGGGGTGCTACCGGGGACAGGAGACCGTGGCGAAGGTGTACAACGTCGGCAAGCCGCCGCGCAGGATGGCGCTGCTGCACCTGGACGGCTCGCCCGAGGTGCTCCCGGAGACCGGTGAATCATTGCGGCACGGCGAGCGCGTCGTTGGCCGGGTCGGGTCGGTGGAACAGCATCACGAGCTGGGACCGATCGCCCTCGCGCTGGTGAAACGCTCCGTGCAGCCCGATGCCGAGCTGTTGGCCGGCGAGGACGATCACGTGGTGCAGGCCGCCATCGATCCGGACTCGCTGCCGGCCGAACACGTCGCCCCCGGCCGCGAAGCCGCCAAGGGTCTGCGCGGCTGACGCCCAGTGACGGGCCGCGGCGACACCGCGAGCCAGGGGATGATTAGGGGCGTCTAGCGCCCGTAAGGTGGCCTTCACGGCAAAGCTGGTGGCGTGTCAGGATCGCCGGCATGACCGCACCGGGCACCCTGATCACCGTCGCGCCGACCGGAGCCGAGCACCACAAGGCCGACGTGCCCAACCTTCCGGTGACGCTGGATGAGCTGGTCCGCACCGCGCAGGACTGCGAGCGGGTCGGGGCCGGGATGATCCACGTGCACATCCGTGGCGAGGACGCCGCACCGACGCTCGACCTGAGGCGGCTCGAGGACACCGTGGCGGCGATCCGCGAGCACACCGACCTGATCGTGCAGCTGTCCACCGGCGGCGCCGTCAGCGATCCGGAGGAAGACCGGCTACGCGTGCTCGAGGCCGGGCCCGATTCGGCGTCCTGCACGATGGGTACGGTCAACTTCGGCGACGCCGTGTTCCTGAACCGCTGGGAGTTCATCGTCGAGCTGCACTCCCGCATGCGGGAGCGCGGCATCCTGCCCGAGTACGAGATCTTCGACCTCGGCCAGCTGGCCAGCCTGAACCGGCTGCTCGACCAGCACGGCGCCCCCGCCGGTGGGCACGTGCACGTCGACCTGGTGATGGGCGTACCAGGCGGGATGCCGGGTGACGCGGAAACGCTGGTCGCGGCGGTGCGCCTGATGCCGGCGGGCGCCACGTTCTCCGCAACCGGCATCGGCAAGACCACCGTGCCCGTGATGCTCGCCTCGCTGGCAACCGGTGGCCACCTGCGGGTGGGTATGGAGGACACCCTCAACTACGCGCGCGGCGAGCGGGTGCGGGACAACGCGCAGCTGGTGGCCCGCGCCGCCGGCATCGCCAAGATCGCGCAGCGCCCGCCGATGTCCTCGGACGAGGTGCGCACGCTACTGGGCGTCACGCGGAATGATTGATCATTTCGGGGTCCCTTGGCGCGCGGGCCGGGCATGGCGGAGGATAGGCGCGTGATCGAAGTCCGTCCAGGTGGGCGCCGGCGCATCGACCGGGTACTCGCGGCCGACTACATCGAAGGTCTGGCCGACCTGCCGCTCGAAGAACTCCGCGGGCGGCGGGACGAGTCCGCGCAAGAAGAGGCCGACCTGTCGTACCTGCGCAGGCTGCTGCACGCGCGCATCGACATCGTGCTCGCCGAGCAGCAGCGCCGAGCGGAAGGCGGTTCGCAGACCGTCGTCGAGCGGCTGGTCAGCATCCTCGCGGACAACGCGGTTGGGCCGGCCGCCGGCTTGGGGCGGCACAAACTGGTCGAGCCGTCCAGGGCGGAGGCCCATCGCCGGCACGTGGAGGCGCTGGTTTCGGACGCCGACCTGTCCGACGTCGGGTCGCTCGCCGACGAGCGGCTGGCCGTCGCGCTGAGCACCTACCGCGAAGAGGAAGCCTCGGTGTCCAGCCGCCGGCGCGAGGTGCAGGCCGTGATGGACAAGTTAAACGCCGAGATCGGCGAGCGCTACCGGGCCGGCACGGCATCGGTTGACGACCTGCTGGACGCCGCACGGGAAGAGCCTGAGGGCGAGCGGGGGTGAACCCGGTACTCGCCGAGGTGGTGCGGTCCGGGTTCACCGAGAGCGTGCACCGCGGCTCGGTGGTGGTGCTCGCCGCGGACGGCACACCACGGCTGGAGCTGGGCAACACCCGTGAGCCGGTGTTCCCGCGCTCGGCGTCCAAGCCGCTGCAGGCGCTCGGCATGCTGCGGGCCGGGCTGTCCGTGCCGGACGACGACCTCGCGCTGGTGTCCGCCTCGCACAGCGGCGAGCCCGAACACCGGCGCCGGGTGCTCGACCTGCTGCGCACCCACGGCTTCACCGAGGACGACCTGCGCTGCCCGGCGGACCTGCCGCTGCACGAAGCGTCAAGGGAGGCGGTGCTTCGAGACGGTGGCGGGCGCGGCCGGGCCACGATGAACTGCTCTGGCAAGCACGCCGGCATGCTCGCGACCTGCGCGAAGGCCGGCTGGAATCCAGCGAGCTACCCGGATCCTGAGCACCCGCTGCAGCGCGCGATCGCGGCGACCGTCGAGGAGCTAGCCGGCGAGTCGATCGCGGCCACCGGGGTGGACGGCTGCGGCGCCCCGCTGTTCGGCTACTCGTTGACCGGCCTGGCGCGTGCGTTCACCCGGCTCTCCGGCAGCGCGGTGGCCGACGCGATGCGGGCACACCCGTGGCTGGTGGGCGGCACCGGCAGGGAGGACACCGTGCTGATGTCCGAGGTGCCAGGGCTGCTGGCCAAGGGCGGCGCGGAGGGGGTGCACGCGATGGCATTACCGGATGGCACGGCCTGCGCGCTGAAGATCGACGACGGCGCCTCGCGGGCCCGCGAGCCGGTGCTGATCGGCCTGCTGCACGCGCTGGGCGTGCCGCTCGGCGGTACCGCCGAAGCGCTGGCTGAACGCCCGGTGCTCGGCGGCGGCGGCCCGGTCGGTGCCATCCGACTGTCCCCAACCGCCCGCGAGCACTTCCGATCGAGCTAGCGACTCGCGCCCGGCAGCCGGCTGCCCGCTCAGTTGACGCGCTCGCGCGCGGCGACCTCGCCCCAGAACTCCCGCAGCCGCTCGAAGCACTGCGCCACCTGCTCGGCGTCCCCGTTCTCCAGCGCGGTGACCATGGTGTGCACCTCTTCAGCCGAGTTGTCGTCCGCCAGTGCCTCGTCGCTCATCACCTGCACCAGCCCGCCGTAGTCCAGCTCAACGGCGGAATGCGGGTGAAACTTCTCCAGCCACTGCTGCGTGTCGGTGAGCATCTTGGCCGGGCCCTGGTCGCCGAACGTCTCCGAGACCAGCCGCTGGGCGTGATCGATCCGGCGGCGGGCATCGCCCATCGCGGCGCGGAACACCACCTGCCGCTCCGGGTCCTGCCGATCGCTCAGCAGCAGCTGCCGCTGCGCCGGGTTGACCAGCGTGAACCACGGCAACGGCACCGAGTACGCGCTGGAGAGCACGTGCACGGCCGACCCGGTTACCTCGCCGAGCGCGGACGAGGCGTGCGCCCGCACGGTGTCCAGCGGCGGCGAGATCGACGCCTCCCGCAACGCCGGGTGCGCGCTGCCGATGAAGTTCACCAGCGCCGCGGCCGAGCGCGCCCGGATCTCCAGCGGGCAGACCAGCGGGCCGGGCCCGACCACGATGGTGTCCCCCTCCGCGGTTTTGGCCGCGGGCGGCACATCGGATGTCTGCAACACCAGCACATCCCGCAGCGCGCTCGGCGAGGCACGCCCGTCCGGCAACTCACCCGGCAGCATCCGGGTCGGGGCGGACAGCTGTGACCTAAGCCATAGTTGCTGCTCACGCTCCGCGGCGCTCGCCCGTGTCACCCGAGTGGCCGCGACGGCCTCCCGGAGCTGCGCGGACAGCTCCGGGCCGAAGGCGGACACCGGCTCGTAGACTCGCAGATAAGCGACGAACGGACGTAGCACGCCTGAATCGTGGCACGCGTCGGTGCCGATCCGCCTCCCCGGCCACAAGTGTCACGGCAGGCACACCGAGCCACGTCGCATCCGACGGGCAAGACAAGGTACGGTAGAACGCAGGAAATAGTTGTCGAGACCGAGCGGGGCCGCCGTTTCCCCCGGCCGCCCCGTCCCTGTGCGAGGGGGTCGAGCCATGGGGCGCGGCCGAGCAAAGGCCAAGCAGACGAAGGTGGCCCGGGAGCTCAAGTACAGCACTCCCCACACGGATTTGGAGGCGCTGCAGCGAGAGCTGTCGGGCCAACCCTCCAATGACGGAAATGGTGACGACTCGTTCGTCGACCCGTACGACGACGAGGACGACGGCTACCGCCGCTGAGACGAGACTGCGGTCAGGCCGTTCAGCGGACCCGTAGCGTCACCCCATATCTGAACGCGACGAGTATCGCGGGGCCGGCTAGGTGCCGGCCCCGTCGTCCGTCGTTACCGCACGCAGTTCGTGTTCCAGCTCTTCGAGCTCGGCGCCGCCTGCCATCTGCCTGGTCAGCTCGTCAAGCGTGATGTCGGCTTTCTCGGACGAGCCGAGGCTGCGGCCGCGCTTGAGGATCAGGAACCGGTCGCCGACCGGGTAGGCGTGGTGCGGGTTGTGGGTGATCAGCACGACGCCGAGGCCACGATCGCGGGCCTGCGCGACGTAGCGCAGCACCACACCGGCCTGCTTCACGCCGAGGGCGGCGGTCGGCTCGTCCAGGATCAGCACCTTGGCGCCGAAGTGGATCGCTCGCGCGATCGCCACGCATTGGCGCTCGCCGCCGGACAGCGTGCCGACCGGCTGCTCCACGTCCCGCAGGTCGATACCCATGTCGGCGAGCGCGCGCTTCGCCGTCGCCTTGCCCTTCCGCCGATCGAGCACGTGGAACGGGCCGAACCCGAGCGTCGGCTCCGAGCCTAGGAAGAAGTTCCGCCACACGCTCATCAGCGGAACCACGGCGAGATCCTGGTACACGGTCGCGATGCCGACGTCCAGCGCCCCGCGTGGCGAGCCGAACCGGGTGGGCTTGCCGTCCACCAGCAACTCCCCGGTGTCGTGCTGGTGCAGCCCGGCCAGAATCTTGATCAACGTCGACTTGCCGGCTCCGTTGTCGCCGAGCACGCAGCTGACCTCGCCGGCGTTCACCGTCATGGACACATCCCGCAGCGCGATCACGCTGCCGTACGTCTTGCCGATGTTCTCGGTCTTGATCAACCCGTTGCTCATCGTCGCACCCTTTCCGCCCGGCGCCGCAGCACGTTGTTCACCAGCACCGCGGCCAGCAACATCACCCCGAGGAAGAGCATGAACCAGTCGCTGTCCCATCCGGCGAACACGATGCCCTGCCTGGCCATCCCGAAGATCAGCGCGCCGATCGCGGCGCCGACGGCGGAACCGAAACCACCGGTCAGCAGGCAGCCACCGATCACCGCGCCGATGATGAACTGCAGTTCGAGGCCGATGCCCTGGTTCGCCTGCACGGTGGTGAACCGCAGGATGTTGATGTTGCCGACCAGCCAGCCCGCGAACGCGGTCGTCATGAAGAGCGCGATCTTGGTCCGCACCAGCGGCACCCCGACCGCCCGCGCGCTCAGCGCTGAGCCGCCCACCGCGAAGATCCAGTTACCCGGTTTGCTCCGCACCAGGATCCAGGCGGCGGCCGCGGTGAACGCGATCCACCACAGGATCGAAACTCGGAACTCGGTGCCGAACATGTTGATCGTGGAGGCGAGGAAGTACCCGGCCGACTCGTAGCCATCCGCGGTGGCGATGCCGGATACCTGCACGGTGCCGGTTACCAGCTTCGTCACGCCGAGGTTCAGGCCCTGCAGCGCGAGGAACATGCCGAGCGTGATGATGAAGCTCGGCAGTCCGGTGCGCATCACGAGCATGCCGTTGATCGCGCCGACGGTCAGCGCGAAAACCAGCGACAGCAGCATCGCCAGCCACACGTTCAACCCGACACTTGTCGCGAAGATCGCGGTGACCAGCGCGGTGGACGCGGTCATCACGCCGGCTGAGAGGTCGAACTCGCCGCCGATCATCAGCATGGCGACGGCCACCGCCATGATGCCGAGCGTCGCGGAGTCGTCCAGCCAGGTCGCCACTCCCGGCGCGGTGAGGAACCGCTCGGTGACGACCGAGAAGAACAGGAAGACCACCACGGCACCGATCAGGGCGCCGATTTCAGGGCGCACGATCAGCCGGTCCATCAACCGCGGTTTCGTCATCCGCTCGTCGAGTACCGGGGCCGCTTGCGCATTCATCGCCATCACTCCCTATCGATCCCGGTACGGCTCAACGAGTTCCGCGCGCCGCGTACTCGGCGACGTCGGTGATGTTCGACTTGTCCACGAAGCCGGGGCCAGTGAGCACCTGCTCGCCACCACCGAGCGTGTTCCCGTTATCCCTGTACAGCTTCAACATCACGATCGGCAGGTAGCCCTGCTCGTACTGCTGCTGATCGACGGCGAACATCACCTCGCCCGCCTTGATCGAGTTGAGCACGTCCTCATTCAGATCGAACGTGGCCACCTTCGCTTCGCTGGACGCGCTCTTGGTCGCGCTCACCGCGTTCAATGCGACCTGCGGATTCAGCGTCAAGACCGTGTCGATATCCGGATTGGTCTGCAGCGCCCCGGAAATCCTTGCCTCCACGTCGGCCGGGTTGTTGATATCCACGTGCAGGTTCCGGAACGAGCCGCCGAACCCGTCCTTCGCGCCGCCGCAACGCTGGCTGAGGCCCACATTTCCGGCTTCGTGGATGACGCAGAGCACGTTCCGCCGATTCTCGTTCTTGAGGCGGTTGCCCGCGGCCCGGCCCGCGATCTGCTCGTCCTGGCCGACGTGCCCGATCGCACCGAATTCCTTGCTCTCCTCGGCGCCCGAATTGATCGTGACCACCGGGATATTGGCCTTGCGCGCCTGCGCGATCGCGTCCTTCAACGCGTCCGGGTTGGCCATCGAGACCACCAGGCCGGTGGCGCCCTGCGCGATGGCGTTGCCGATCAACCGTGCCTGGCCAGCCGGATCGGGGTCTTGGTTGTACTCCACGTTGATCTTCAGCTGCCTGCCGGCGTCTTCCGCTCCGGTCTTCACCACGTCCCAGAAGGCGTCGCCCGGCGTGCTGTGGGTGATCACCGAGACGTTCAGCGGGGCGTCGCTGTGCACCGGCCCGGCGTCGGCGGCGACGGGATCCTGCGCCTTGGGGCCGGTGCAGCCGGCCAGCGCCAGCGCGCCAACCGCGGCGAGCACGACGAGTAACCATAGTTTCCGCTTACCGCGCGGGCGAAGGCGTGTCGCTCCGTCGTCAGACATCGTTGTCTCCTGTTCGACGTTGTGCTCGATCGGGTCAGGCGGGATGCCGCCGCTGCCGTCGAAGAACTTCGTGCAGGTACGCGAGGCTGCGCTCGGTGTCCCGCCGAGGGCGGTCCTCGTCGCCGGAACCGTCCACCGGCAGGGCGGTGTCCTGCTCGAGCACGTACCACCCGCGATAGTCCACTTCGGACAGCGAGGCCAGCATCGCGTCGAGGTCCACGTCCCCGTCGCCCAGCGGCACGTAGATACCGTCGGCCACCGCGCCGGTGTAGCTGATCTCGCCATTCCGGACGCGCCGCACCAGATCCGCCCGCACGTCCTTGAGGTGCACGTGGCCGATGCGCCCCGGGTGCCGGCGGGCCAGCTCGACCGGATCCACCCCACCGATCAGCAAGTGCCCGGTGTCCAAGCACAGTGGCAGGTCCGAGTCGGCGACGAACCGCTCGACCTCCGGCTCCCGTTCCACGTGGGTGCCAACGTGCGGGTGCAGCACGGTGCGCAGCCGGTGCGTGGCCGCGGTGTCCCGGATCCGGCCGCAGGTGTCGATCAGCGTGTGCCACTGCGCTTCGGTGAGCTCGGGGCGCTCGTCGTAACCGTCCAGCCCGGTTGCCGCGGCCAGCACCAGCACCTCGGCGCCTGCCGAGGCGAGCAGCCCGGCGAGGCGGTCGGCGTCGGCGATCGTTTCGGCTTGCCGCTCGGGTTCGTGCAGCGGGGCCGCAACGAACCCGCCGACAAGCCGCAGGTCGCCGAGCAGCGCCAGCAGCTCAGCCGGCTCGCTCGGCAGGTAGCCGGGCGGGCCGAGTTCCGTGGCCCGCAGTCCCAGTTCGGACATCTCGCGCAGCACGACCTCGCGGTCAAGCACCCACCCCCAGCCGGGTACCTCGCAGACACCCCAGGAGATCGGGGCGGTCGCGATCTTCGCAGCCGGCGTGCCCATCGAGCTCCTTTCCGCTAATCTCCGTTAGAGCGCTCTATTCTTTGGAGCGCTCTAATGCTGTAACGTGGCTCACACGGTGTCAAGGGTGAATTTCCGCGAGGCTGGCATCAGGAGGTCAGGTGGTTCGTCCGACCATGGAAGACGTCGCCAGGCGCGCGGGTGTCTCCCGAGCACTCGTGTCGCTTGTGATGCATGACTCGCCCAAGGTCAGCGCGCCTCGCAGGGACGCGGTACTGCGCGCGGCCGAGGAGCTGGGTTACTCGCCGCACATGATGGCCCGCTCGCTTGCCAGCCGGACATCCACGGTGCTCGGTGTGATGGTCTCGGATCTGCGGAACGCCTTCTTCGCCGAGGTCGTGGAGGGACTTGACGCGGCGGCACGGGATTCCGGTTTCGAGTTGATCATCAATACCGGCGGGCGAAGGGCATCCCGCGAACAGCGCGCGTTGCGGAGCCTGCTCGCCTTCCGCCCTGCCGGTATCGCGCTGCTCAGCCCGGTGCTGCCGGTCAAGTCGATCGACGCGGCGGCCAGTGCCTGCCCGGTGGTGCTGGTGTCCCGAAGCACCCGGCTGACCAATGTGGACACCATCAACGACGACGGTGAGGCCGGTTCGGCGCTGGCTGTCGATCACCTTGTTTCGCTCGGGCACACCGCGATCGTGCACTTCGACGGCGGAAGTGCGGCGAATTCGACCAGCAGGCGCAGGGGTTACCTGGCCGCGATGCGCAAGCACGGTTTGCGGCCGGAGGTGATCCACAGTGAACACACCGACGCGGCAGGGGCAAAAGCCGTCGCCGAGTTGTTGCAGCACGACGAATTGCCGACCGCACTGGTGACCGGCAACGACTTCAACGCGATCGGCGCGATCTCCGCACTCGAGGATGCCGGCTACGACATTCCGGGAGACATTTCGGTGATCGGCTACGACAACACCTCGCTCGCCGCGCTGCGGCACGTCTCGCTGACCACCATCGACCAACCCCGGATGGAGATGGGCCGGCTCGCGGCCGAAGCGCTGGTGCAGCGCATTCGCGGGCAGCGTGCCGAGCCGGTGCGGCAACTGCTCAATCCGACCCTGGTGACCCGCGCCACCACCACCGAGCCCGCGAGGAGGCAACGATGAAACTGGGGCTTGCCGGAACCGGGCGTATCGGGGTTTTCCACGCCGAGACGCTTTGCCGGACGACGGAGGTCGACTCGCTGGTTGTCGCGGACGCCGATCCGGACCGCGCCACGAACACCGCGCGGCAGCTCGGCTGCGATCGCGCCGAGGACATCGACGCGCTGTTCGCGGCCGGCATCGACGGGCTGGTGGTCGCGGCGGCCACCGATGCGCACGCCAAGCTGATCACCCGCGCCGTGGACGCCGGAATCCCGGTGTTCTGCGAGAAGCCGGTCGCGCCGGACGTCATCGGCACGGTGGATGTGTTGCGGCACATCGAGAATTCGGACGTGCCGGTGCAGATCGGTTTCCAGCGGCGGTTCGACGCCGGGTATCTGGCCGCGCGTGCCGCGGTCGCCTCCGGCTCGCTCGGCTGGCTGCACACGCTGCGCGCCACCACGCTCGATCCCGCACCGCCGCCTGCCGAGTACGTCCCCGGCTCCGGCGGACTGTTCCGGGATTGCAGCGTGCACGACTTCGACAGCATCCGCTGGGTGACCGGCCAGGAGGTCGACGAGGTGTACGCGACCGGAGCCAACCGTGGCGCGGACTTCTTCCGTGACGCCGGCGATGTGGACACCGCCGGCGCGCTGCTGACCCTGGCGGATGGCACGATCGCGCACGTCGCGGCGACCCGGTACAACGCGGCCGGCTACGACGTGCGGTTGGAGGTACTCGGCTCGCTCGACAGCGTTTCGGTTGGCATGGACGAGCGGATGCCACTGCGCTCGGTGGAGGCGGACGTCGGTTGGCCTGCCGGCCCGGCGTATCCGGTGTTCATGGACCGGTTCAGGGCGGCGTACGAAACGGAGCTGCGCGCGTTCCTAGACGTGGTTCGCGGCGCCAAGCCGAGCCCCTGCACGGTGGCCGACGCGCTGGAATCGTTCTACGTGGCCGAGGCTTGCGAGTTCTCCCGGCGGGAGCGCCGTCCCGTCCGGCTCGCCGAGGTCCGGCTCAGCGTGACGGGCGCACACTGAACGTAGGGCCGCGGGTGCGGCACTGATCGCGGTTCGCGGCACGGTGTTCACCACCTCTCATCCGCCCGTAGCCTCGAATGGTGCGATTCGGTGTGCTTGGGCCGCTGGCCGTGTGGACCGACCATGGCGAGCCGGTCACGATCCCCGGGCGCAAGGTCCGGGTCCTGCTGGCGGATCTGCTCGTCCACGAGGGGCGTGCGGTGTCGGTGGACCGGCTGGTGGACGACCTGTGGGGTGCGGCAGCACCAGCCGACCCCACGGCGGCACTGCACGTGCGGGTCTCGCAGCTACGCCGCGCACTGGCCGGTGCCGAGCCGGACTCTCGGGGACTGGTGGTGTCCCAGGCGCCCGGTTACGCGCTGCGCACCGGCACGGCGGACACGGTGGACGCGGTGGACGCGGTGGACGCGGTGGACGCGGTGGACGCGGTGGACGCGGTGGACGCGGTGGACGCGGTCAGGTTCGCGAACCTGACCGGGCAGGCACAAGCGGCCGGTGACCCTCGCACCCGGGCCGGGCTGCTGGCCGAGGCGCTTACCCTGTGGCGGGGGCCTGCCCTCGCCGACTTCGCGGACGAGGAGTTCGCCGGGGCGGCCGTTGCCCGGTGGGAGGAGCAGCGGCTTGCCGCTGTGGAGGCGCACGCCGAGGCGAGGCTGGACCTTGGCGAGCACCGCGAGCTGGTCGGCGAGCTGGGTGAGCAGGTGACCCGCCACCCGTACCGGGAGCGGCTGCGGGCAGCCCAGATGAGAGCCCTCTACCGGTCCGGCCGGGCGGGCGAGGCGCTTGACAGCTTCCAGGAGCTGCGCGAGCGGCTCGCCGACGAGCTGGGGCTGGACCCGGGGCAGGAGCTGGTCGCGCTGCATGGGGCCATCCTGGCCGGTGACCCTGGCGAGGACGCGCCGGCACCTGCCTCGCGGCCGGTCAAGCCAACCAGCAACGTGCCGGCGCCGGTGACCGAGCTGATCGGACGGGACCACGTGGTCGGGCGGGTACGGGAATTGCTGGCTTCTGGGCGGCTTGTCACGCTCACCGGCCCTGGCGGTGTGGGCAAGACCAGTGTGGCCATCGCGGTCGCGAGGGCCACGGTCGAGGCCTACCCGGACGGCGTATGGCTGGTCGACCTGACCACCTGGCACCGCTCGGGTGATCCGGCCGAGCTGGTCGTGTCCGAACTGTCCATCCCGGATGCCCCCGGCGATTCGCGGCGGGCGGGCGACCGGCTGGCCGCGGCCCTTCGGGAGCGGCGGATGCTGCTGGTGCTGGACAACTGCGAGCACGTGGTGGGACCGGTTGCCGGGCTGGTCGGGGCGTTGCTGTCGGCAGCGCCCGGCCTGCGGGTGCTGGCCACCAGCCGGGAGCCGCTGCGGCTGCGCGGCGAGGCGCGCTTCGACCTGCCGCCGCTGGACATCCCGGACACCGATGACCCTGCCCGGCTGGCCCGCTCCTCCGCCGTACGGCTGTTCCTCGCCAGGGCGGGGTTGGTGGCGGAACCGGAAACCGCCGCCGGCGTGGCAGAGGTGTGCAGAAGGCTCGATGGCATCCCGCTGGCACTCGAGCTGGCCGCGACCCGGGTGCCCGCGCTGGGCGTAGCCGAGCTGGCCGCGCGCCTGCAGGTACCGCAGGACCGGTTCGGGCTGCTCGGCTCCGGGCCGCGTGATGCCCCTGACCGGCAGCGCACCCTGGCCGCGGTGATCGACTGGAGCTGGCAGCTGCTGACCGAGGCCGAACGGACCGTGCTGCGCCGGCTGGCCGTCCACTCAGGTGGGTGCACGCTCGCCGCGGCCGAGGCAGTGTGTTCGGGGGACGGCGCAGTGTGTTCGGGGGACGGCGCAGTGTGTTCGGGCGACGGCGCCGAGGGGGTGCTCGACCTGCTGGCGGGGCTGGTGGATCGCTCGCTGGTGGTGCGCGGTGACGGTGCCAGGTTCCGGCTGCTGGAATCGGTCTCCGCATACTGCCTTGACCGGCTGCGTGAGGCCGGCGAAGAGGCGGCGCTGCGGCGCCGGCACGCCGACTACTACCTGACCCTTGCCGAGCAAGCCGAGCCGCGGCTGCGTGGCCCCGGCCAGCGGGAATGGCTGCGGCGGCTGGACGCCGAGGCCGCGAACCTGCGGGCGGCCCTTGACACGTTCCGGCGGGAAGGCGCCGCCGAACCGGCGCTGCGGCTGGCGGGCGCACTGACGTGGTACTGGTTCCTGCGCGGCAGGCTCACCGAGGCGCGCCGGGCACTGGCAGCGGCGTTGGCCGTGCCGGATGAGGCACCCGCCGCGATCCGGGCCGCGGCCGCGGTCTGGGACGCCGGGCTGGCGATCCGGCAGGGGCAGGCCGGCCCGGAGCGGGCGGCGGAGGTGCTGCGGGCAGCCGAGAAGGCGGCGGAGAGGGTGGAGCTGGCCAGAGCGCAGTGGTTTCTGGCCGGGTCGATCATCGACTACGGAGACGTGGTGGCCACCGGTGACCTGCTGGCGCGGGCACTGGACACCTTCCAGGATGCCGGGGACCGGTGGGGCGAGGCCGCGGTGCTGAGCACCAGGGCCATGCTCGCGCGCATGCGGGGTGACGTGGCCGCGCTCGAGCACGATGCCCGGCGCAGCGCCGAGCTGTTCGGCGAGCTGGGTGACGACTGGGGAGTGCTGCAGGCCACGGACTGGCTGATCGGCCTTGCGGACATGACCGGCGACTGGGTGGAAGCGGCCCGGCTCAGTCAGGACGGCCTGCGGATCGCGGAGGAACTGGGGCTGTTGCCCGATGTGGCCGGCCGGCTGTCCTGGCTGGCCTGGATCTCGGTGCAGGTTGGGGACTACCCGCGCGCCCAGGAGTACGCGGCGCCGGCGAAACGGCTTACCGCCGAGCAGGGGCAGCGAGCCGGCGAGGTGTTCGCCACCATCAGCCTGGCGTTCAGCCACCGCCGGGACGGCAAGCTCGACCCGGCCGAGGAGCAGCTGCGGTGGCTATTGGCATCCGCGAGGCAACAGCAGAACGGTGCCGCCAACCCGCCTTACCTGTCGATGGTCCTCGTCGAACTGGGGCTGCTTGCCGGGCAGCGGGGCGACCCGGCCGCGGCCCTTGCCTGGCAACTGGAGGCCTTCGACGTGTCAATGGAACATCGCCCGGAGCCCGATACGGCGTGGGCACTGGCGGGGATGGCAGCCGCGCTGGCCCAGGACGGGCGGCCTGGCCTTGCCGCCCGCTTCCTCGGCGCCGCCGAGACCGCACGGCGGCAGACCGGGCGATCGCTGTCCGCCTCGGACCGCGACGAGCTGGACAAGATCACCACCGCGGTCCAGGCCGCCGAGCCCGACTTCGCCGCCCTGTTCGCGCGCGGCACCGAGCTCACGCCCGAACGGGCCCGGTCCCTGCTGGACGGGGACCGGGCCTGATCCGTGGACCCGCTTACTTGGGAACGTAGATGTGCACGACGATCCCGGAGTCGAACCGGTTCACGTCGGCCAGCTTCAGGTGGGTGGTGTCGAACCCGGCGCCCTCGAAGAGGTGCTTGCCGGCCCCGATGATGACCGGGTAGTACCAGAAGTGGAACTCGTCGATAAGACCGTGCTCCACCAGGGTCTTGTCCAGCTCACCGGTGCCCCACTTCACGATGTTCGTGCCCGGCTGCTCCTTGAGCTTGGCGACCTCCTCGGCCACGTCGCCTTTGAGGACGGTGGTGGCGTTCCAGTCGATCTCGGTCACCGTCCGGGAGGCGACGTACTTCGGCTTTTTGTTGAACATGTCGGCGCTCGGGCCCTCCCGCGATGTCCAGGCATCCTTGAATCCTTCGGCGGTCACCCGTCCCATCAGGTGGGCGTCGGCGTCTCCGAGAAGCTTGCCCGCGTACTCGTTGTGCTGGTCGTCCCAGTACGGCTCGCCCCAGTGCTGCGGTTCCGCCCTGGACGCGGTCGAAGGGCGGGTGTCGTCGATGACGCCGTCCAGCGACACGAACGTCGACTCGATGAGCTTTCGCATTGTTCTGCTCCCTCTGGCCTGCGCTGGCGGCCCGGTGCCGCCTGGCTTGATGAGGGTCAGCCTGCGGGACGGCCCTTACGGTTTCCTTCAGGTCGCCTCCACGTGCCTGCGGCGCGGGATCAGCGGGAGCGCCGGGTGGCGAACCACATCGCGCCGGCACCGACCAGGATGCCGCCGACGCCGGTGATCCCGAACAGCCACCAGCTCTCCGAATCCTCGCCAGCCGCGCCCTGGGCGTAGTCCGGCACGTCCTCGGGATCGCCGTACGTTCCCTTCCTCGCCAGGGTTCCGCCGTCCGACCAACCGCCGCCGACGTCGCAGTTGACACGGTCTCGCGCGGACTCCTCGCTGCGCAACGACATGTCCATGCTCTGGGTGTTCGCCGTCGCGCCCTCCGGAACCGGCACCCTCGGGATGTGCACCCCACCATCCGCGCGGGTGCGCTCCCGCTGATCGTCAAGCAGGTAGTTGGCGAGGTCGAGCCCCTTCAGCGACCACTCGCTGGTCACATCGGTCAGCACGATCTGAGCGTCGCGCTTGGAACCGGACCGGAACTTTTCCCCGGCTTCGCTTTCGGAGTCCTGGATTCCGTCGATGATTTCCGCCTCGAATCCTTCGAGGGCGCTGGTGACCCCGTCCAGATACTTTTCGGGGCGCGCACACGTCGAGTAGAGCAGTTGCTTGTAGGTCTGCGTCGCGTACTCGGTTGATTCCTGCTCGGCGAACTCCGGATCAAGGAACTCCGAAGCGGAATCGTGCGTGAGGTACCTGTGCTGCCGGTACTCGGGTGGCGCCGTCCGGGTGCCGATGTAGACCGGAATGTACGGCGCGGTGATCGCCGACGTCGTCGCTACCCACAGCTTCGCCATCGCCGGATCTGGCAGCGAGTCGTCGAGCTCCGCGACGTGGCCGTAGCCGGAACGATCGTCGGCCCACCGCGGATCGCGCACGATCCGCATGACGTCCTGCAATTTCACCGGGTTGAGCTTGCGGAACTCCGCTTCGAGTGACGGCGGGTGCCGGTAGGGACCCTCGTCCTTCGGATCGGCCTTCTCCCCGATCTCCACCGGTTGGCCGGGAAATGGCGTGCCGTAGGCGTCCCGCAGATTGAACGGCTTGCCCGAGTTCGAGCGCCACCAACCACGCCGGACCGCGTAGTCGACCAGATTCGGCGACGCCATGTAGTCCGGATTATTTCGCCAGTTGGCCGGGAAATCGCCGATGTAACCCGGATACGACACCCGAACGTCGTCCGGACCGAGCCGTTCCGCGGCCCACAGTCTCTCGCCGCCCGCGAACTCGATGAACACCCATCCCTCGTTGGCGTCCGCGAACATGTGCGAGTTTCCGCCGTAGGTGGTGTAGCCGTACTTGTTGACGAGATCACCGAGGATCCGCACCGCTTCCCTCGCGCTGTGCGCGCGTTCCATCGCGATCCGGGAAAGGTCGCTGTACGTCGGTCCGCGCTGCGGTGTCGGCGTTTGATCCACCAACTCCTGCCGGGAATCCGACCATACGTCGCGCGCGGCCACGCCGTGCTCGTTCAGCCCGCCGTTGGTCAACGGGGCCGGGAATCCGGCGAATTCCGAGTAGTTCGACGTGATGTAGCGGGCCGTGTTGGATGCCTGCGGGATGCGGGTGAGCTGGCCGGGAATGTCCGCCTCGCCGGTCGCACCGACCCGCATGGTCGTACCGCGCTGGTACGTGCGGCGCGGCACGATGTCGATCCAGTGGCTGGAGGGTTCGTGGCCGAACCCACCGAGGAACGGATGCTTGTTCTCGGTGAGGTTCTTGCCGATATAGACCGCGAAACTCTTGTCACCGGGCGATGCGGCATGGGGCGCCGGTGGCTTCCTGGCCGGCGACGTGTGTTGCGCCGTCGATGCCGGCGGCGCCGCGAGTAGCAGCCCTACCGCCACCGTGGTGATCGTCGCGGTCCTTCTGGCTCGCGTTCGGCGCACCGTTCCTCCACTTCGCGGTGTTTCGTTGTTACTCGTCGAACTCGCCCCGCCGCTGCCGCTTCGTCCGCGCACGGCGGCGCTTGTCGGTCAGCCGGCGTTCCTTCGCCGCTTTGCTCGGCCGGGTGGGACGACGTTTCTTCGGCGGTGCGGCCGCGGCCTGGCGCAGCAACGCGACCAACCGGGCGCGGGCGGCCTGGCGATTGGCCAGCTGCGAGCGGTGCTCGCTCGCGGTAACCGTGAGCACACCGCTGGCCAGCCGGTCACCAAGCCGCTCGAGCATGCGGGAACGCAACGCCTCGGGCACGGAGCCGGAGCCTGCCACATCGAAGGACAGCTCGACCCGGCTGTCTGTGGTGTTCACGCCCTGACCGCCCGGACCGGACGAGCGGGAGAACCGCTCGCGCAGCTCAGCGGCGGGGATCACCAGCTGCTTCGTGATCACAAGGTCGTCGGCCACGCGCTCGATTGTCGACGAGCTCCAGCTCCGGCGGTCGAGCGCGGGGGCTTCGCGTGGCACCGCTACGGGGTGGAACCGGACGCATCACGCGTCGTGTCAGGGGTCGGAAGGCGTGACGATCAGCGCGGTACGCGCCGCGGCGAGAGTGGCCGGCGCGGCGATGAGTTGTTTGACGCTGTCGAAGGATCCGCGTCGGATTGTCTGGCGGGTGATGATTCCGAAGAACACCTCTACGAGGTTCAGCCATGAGCCTGATGTTGGGGTGAAGTGCAGTGTGATTCTGGGGTTGTTGGCTAGCTGTGCGGATCGAGCCCGTGGGGTGATGGTTTTCCATCACCCGTTTGTCGGGCGCTCGATGAGGTGTTCGAAAAGTGTCGGTCGGGTGGATAGAATAGAACACATGAACGCACCCGCAGACGCTCTGGCCGGTGGTGAGTTGTGGCAGCTCACCGGCCAGGAGTTGCGGGACGAACTCCACACCGCCGAGCAGGTGCTCAACCGCGCCTTCGGCCGCTCGCTGCAAGTGATCAGCGAATTCCTGGCGCGCGGTGACACCTGTGGCTACTCCAGCTTGCGGCGGTATGTGCATGATGCGGTGAA
>WHSZ01000094.1 GCA_009379845.1 Pseudonocardiaceae bacterium
CACGCTGACCCGCGAGAAGGACAAGCTGGAGAAGACTCTCGGCGGTATCCGCGACATGTCCAAGGTGCCGAGCGCGGTGTGGATCGTGGACACCAAAAAGGAGCACATCGCGGTTGGCGAAGCGCGCAAGCTGGGTATTCCGGTGGTCGCGATCCTGGACACCAACTGCGACCCGGACGAGGTCGACTACCCGATCCCCGGCAACGACGACGCGATCCGGTCCGCCGCGCTGCTGACCAAGGTGGTGGCCGAGGCCGCGGCCGCCGGCCTGCTCGCCCGCTCGGGCCGCAACGGTTCGGCCGCGGAAGGCGAGGACAAGCCGGAGGCCGGCGTGGCCAGCGACGAGCCGCTCGCCGAGTGGGAGAAGGAGCTGCTGGTCAGCGCGAACGTGGCGGAGGGTCCGGCCGAGGGCGGCGGCGACCAGCCCGCTCAGTCCTGATTTGAATGCCCCGTGCCGCGTAAGGCCCCGCGGCACGGGGACCTGTCAACACACTCGCGTGCAGGCGAAAGAAACGGAAAACGCACGATGGCGAACTACACCGCGGCCGACGTCAAACGGCTCCGCGACTTCACCGGCTCCGGCATGATGGACTGCAAGAAGGCGCTCGAGGAAAGCGACGGCGACTTCGACCAGGCCGTCGAATACCTCCGCATCAAGGGTGCGAAGGACGTGGGCAAACGGGCCGAGCGGGCAACCGCGAACGGTCTGGTTGCCGGCGGCGACGGCGTGCTCGTCGAGCTGAACTGCGAGACCGACTTCGTCGCGAAGAACGACGAGTTCCAGGCGCTGGCTGACAAGATCGTCTCGGTGGCCGCCGACGCGAAGCCGGGCGATGTGGAGGCGCTGAAGGAAACCGCACTGGATGGCAAGACCGTCGCGGACGCGGTGCAGGAGCTGTCCGCGAAGATCGGCGAGAAGCTGGAGCTGCGCCGGGTCGCGGTTTTCGACGGCTCGGTCGCCACCTACCTGCACCGGCGCGATCCCGACCTGCCGCCGACCGTCGGCGTGCTCGTCGAGTACACCGGCGACTCGTCGGAGGCCGCGCATGGTGCCGCGCTGCAGATCGCCGCGCTCAAGCCGCGGTTCGTGCGCCGGGAGGAGGTACCCGAGGAGACCGTCGCGAACGAGCGCCGGATCGCCGAGGAGACCGCCCGCGAGGAAGGTAAGCCCGAGCAGGCCATGCAGAAGATCATCGACGGCAGGGTGAACGGCTTCTTCAAGGACGTCGTTCTGCTCGAGCAGGCTTCCGTGCACGAGTCCAAGAAAACCGTGCAGGCCGTGCTGGACGAGGCCGGAGTGAGCGTTACCCGGTTCGTTCGGTTCGAAGTCGGCCAGTCCTGACGCATGGGACGGCGCGGCGTCGTCCACACCAGTACGGGGTCACGGCCGGTACGGGGTCAACTCACTGTGCCCCGCCCTTGCGGTACTAAGGGCGGGGCACAGCTATGCGAGGAAGCGGTACGGCATTCGGCGACGGGGGTACTCAGGGGAGGCGGCAGCAATGACCGGCGACGCATGTGACTCAGCGGAGGCGGGATCATGACCGGGACGCGTGTACCCCAGCGGGGGACGGGATGATGACCGGCGACGGGTGCAACGCACCAAGGGCGACCTGCGACATTATGATCGGCGACGCACGCAACCCAGCGGAGGCGGGATCATGACCGGCGACGCGTGTACCCCAGCGGAGGCGGGATCATGACAGCGCGCGCGGTCGGCGGCTATCGCCGGGTACTGCTGAAGCTGGGCGGGGAGATGTTCGGCGGCGGTGCCGTCGGCGTCGACCCGGCCGTGGTGAAGACCGTGGCCAGGCAGATCGCCGAGGTGGTGCGCAGCGGTATTCAGGTGGCCGTCGTGATTGGGGGCGGGAACTTCTTCCGCGGCGCCGAGTTGCAGCAGCACGGCATGGACCGCTCCCGCGCGGACTACATGGGCATGCTCGGCACCGTAATGAACTGCCTCGCGCTGCAGGACTTCCTCGAGCACCAGGAGGACATCGAAACCAGGGTGCAGACGGCGATCACGATGGGGCAGGTCGCCGAGCCGTACATTCCGCGCCGCGCCATGCGGCATCTGGACAAGGGCCGCGTGGTGATCTTCGGCGGCGGAGCCGGGATGCCGTACTTCTCCACCGACACCACGGCCGCGCAGCGCGCCCTCGAGATCGGCTGCGAGGTGGTGTTGATGGCCAAGGCCGTGGACGGGGTGTACACCGCCGACCCGAAAAACAACCCGCTGGCGCGGATGTTCGAGCACATCACCCATCAGGAGGTACTCGAGCAGGGGCTCCAGGTGGCCGATTCGACGGCGTTCAGCTTGTGCAAGGACAACAACATGCCGATCATCGTGTTCAACTTGTTGACCGAGGGGAACATCGGCCGCGCCGTGCGCGGTGAGAGGATCGGCACGCTGGTCAGCACCCCCGGGGCTACCTACTCCGCGTAGACCTGCTGGGATGTTGGTGCAGCACTATCGGGCACACCAAGGAGAAGCTGTGATCGACGAGACGCTCCTCGACGCTGAGGAAAAGATGGAAAAAGCGGTATCGGTCGCGAAAGAAGAGCTTGCGTCGGTGCGCACCGGCCGGGCGACGCCGGCGATGTTCTCCCGCATCCACGTCGACTACTACGGTGCGTCGACCCCCCTGAACCAGCTGGCCAGCATCAACATCCCGGAAGCACGGATGGCCGTCATCAAGCCTTACGACGCCAGCCAGCTGCACGCTATCGAGCGTGCCATCCGGGATTCCGATCTGGGTGTGAACCCGAGTAACGACGGCACGATCATCCGGATCGTGATCCCGCAGCTGTCCGAGGAGCGCCGCAAGGACATGGTCAAGGTCGCGAAGAGCAAGGGCGAGGACGCGAAGATCTCGATCCGCAACATCCGGCGCAAGGCCAAAGAGGAGCTCGACCGGATCGTCAAGGACGGGGAAAGCGGTGAGGACGAGGGTAACCGTGCGGAGCGGGAGCTCCAGCACGTGACTGACCGCTACGTCGGGCAGGTTGACGAGCTGGTCAAGCACAAGGAAGCCGAGCTCCTCGAGGTCTAGTGACGTCGACGGATTCGGTGGTGAGCCCGGAACAACCGGAGGACGCTGACGAGGAGTCGGGTCCGCCGGTAGCCAAATCGTCCCGCGCCGGCCGCAACCTGCCGGCCGCGATCGGTGTGGGGGTAACGCTCGGTGGCATCATCCTGGCGACGCTGCTCACCGTGCACCAGGCCTTCGTGGGAATCGTCGCGGCTGCCGTGGCGGCGGGCAGCTTCGAGCTCGCCGGCGCGCTCAAGCACGGCGGTATCCGGGTGGCACTGCCGCCGGTGCTCGCCGGCGGGCAGGCGATGGTGTGGCTGTCCTGGCCGTTCGACCGCGACGGTTTGGTCGCGGCGTTCGGGTTGACCGTGCTGGCCTGCCTGCTGTGGCGGCTGCGCGGAGGCGCGGAGGGCTACCTGCGCGATATCGGCGGCTCGGTGTTCACCGCCGCGTACGTGCCGTTGTTCGCCTCGTTCGCCGCGATGCTCGCGGTGCCCGACGACGGCGCGGGGCGAGTGCTGTGCTTCATGATCGTGGTGGTCGTCGCGGACACCGGCGGCTATGTCAGCGGCGTGCTGCTCGGCAAGCACCCCATGGCGCCGAAGATCAGCCCGAAGAAGACCTGGGAAGGGTTCACCGGCTCACTGCTGGCCGGCATGCTGGCCGGCTGGCTGTCCGTCACGCTGCTGCTCGAAGGGCACTGGTGGCAGGGCGTGCTGTTCGGCGTGGCCATCGGGCTGACGGCGACCCTCGGCGATCTCATGGTGTCGTTGGTCAAGCGCGATCTCGGTGTCAAGGACATGGGCAGCCTGCTTCCAGGGCACGGCGGCCTGATGGATCGGCTGGATTCGCTGCTGCCGTCCGCGGTGGTGTCCTGGCTGCTGCTCGGGCTGTTCATCCCCGGCTGATCCAGCTTTCGAGTGGCACTGCCGGCGGTCGGCTGAGACCTGACTCACAAGCCGTTCTTCTACCAAATAGTAGGACGTAGGAAGACCCGCGTGACCGCTCTGGGGCCGCATCCGGCCCATTCCGACCACCGCACCGGCGACGCCGGCGCGGAAATTCTGGGGCTCGGCGAGTACCAACCCCCGGACGCCGTGCCAAGCGAGCAGATCGCGACGCGGTTCGGCAAGTCGGCGCAGTGGGTGCAGGAACGCACCGGCATCGAATCGCGGCGTGTCGCAGGGCCGGGCGAAACGGTGCGGGAGATGGCCATCGCCGCTGGCGAGGACGCGCTGAAGAACGCGGACATCTCGGCTGCGGACATCGACCTGGTGATCGTCGCGAGCTGCAGTGTCAGCGAGCCGCTGTACGGCACGGCCGGACATGTCGCTGAGCTACTTGGTGCTGGGCGGGCCGCGGCGTTCGATCTGAACTCCGCCTGCGCGGGGTTCTGCTACGCGCTGGCGGTCGCCTCGGACACCATCCGAGTCGGTTCGGCCACCACTGTGCTGGTGATCGGTGCGGAGAAGATGACCGCCTGGGTCGACCAGGAGGATCTCGGCACGTCGATCATCTTCGGGGACGGTGCCGGGGCGGCGGTGGTGGCCGCGACCGAAGAGCCCGGCATCGGCCCGGTGGTGTGGGGAAGCGACGGCGCCCAGGCCGACGCGATCCACGTCGCACCGGAAACCGGCACCATGCGGATGGCCGGACAGACGGTGTTTCGCTGGGCGACCAGCGAGATGGTGGCGGTGGCCGAGAACGCGTGCCGGCGCGCGGGCGTCGAGCCTGACGAGCTGGCCGCGATCGTTCCGCATCAGGCGAACCTGCGCATCGTCGACGCGCTGGTGGCCAAGCTCGGCGCGCCGGACGCCGCGGTGGCAAGGGACATCGTGCGCTCGGGTAACACCTCCGCGGCGTCGATCCCCATCGCGTTGAACCGGCTGCTTCGGGAGGGCCACCCTCGGCCGGGCGGACTGGCCCTGCTGATCGGCTTCGGCGCCGGCCTCACCTACGCCGCGCAGGTGGTCCGCCTCCCCGGCAAGCCCGGCTAGCTGGGCGCGCGGCTGGTGGGGTGATGCCGCGGTCAGTCGGCGTAGGGATCGTCCACCTCGGCGCGGGGCGGCTCCACTTCCACCCGCCTGGTGCTGTCGATCAACGTGAACGTCACGCCGGACGGGTCCGCGATCGCCGCGACCCGGCCGAACGCGGAGTTGAACGGCCGGATGGCGATGTTCCCGCCGAGCGCCGCCGCACGGGCCGCGGTGCCGTCCACCCCCAGCCTGGGATCGGCGTTGAAGTAGATCATCCAGTGCGGCGCCATGTTCTCGCCGAACTCCGCGGTCATCCGCTGGCGCCCGAGGATCTGTTCCTGCTCGTGCCACCAGCTGGTGTAGTCGTAGGTCTCACCGTCTCCGATCTGCTCGGGCGTGAACCCGAATAGGCCAGCGAAGAACTGGTCGGCGGCCTCCCCGTCCCAGGTGTTCAGCTCCGCCCAGGTGAACCCGCCACGCATCCGGGCGCCGAACTCCCAGCCGGGCGGCTGCTCCCACAGCCCGATGACCCCGCCGCTCGGATCGGCCACCATCAGCAGATTGCCCTGCCCGCGGACTTCCATCGGCCCGAGCAGTACCTCACCGCCGAGTCGTTCCACCCAGCCGGCCGTCGCGTTCGCGTTGCGTACCGCCAGGTACAGCGTCCAGGACGGCGGCGCCGGCTGATCCGGAGCCGGCTGGTACAGGCCGGCGACGGCCCACCCGTCCACCGTCGCGATCGTGTACGGCTGATCCGGTGTCGCCGGGTCGTCGTGGAACCGCCAGCCGAGCATTTCGGCGTAGAACTGCTTGCTGGCCGCGATGTTGGTCGTCGCGAGATCGACCCAGCACGGCATGCCACTGACCGCGCCGGACGGCGCCAGCAGCGTACTCGTGGAATCGCTGGCGTGCTCCGTCATGCCGTTCACCTTCTCCCCATTCTCTCCGTACTCGCGGTGGTCGACCCTAGACCCGTGGCCGGACGGCCGAACCGGAAAGAAATCTTGTTGGTACACGTGCGGGCCGGTGCCGCCCGAATGGCCGAACGTGATTTGCTTCTCCGCGTGGGTTCACACTGGATGCCGGCGGTGTTAGACCGGCTCCGCCAGCGGAGCGGGTTGACCAAGAAGGACGTGGTTCCTAGCCCGAATATCTGGCACTGGCCGGACATCTACGAGATCGAGAATCGCTCGCAGGACATCGATTGTGCGATCTGGCGGGTGCTCGGGGAGCAGTGTGACTGGACCGATGCCGATGTGGTGGACGTCGGATGCGGGGACGGCTTCCATCTGCCGCGGTTCGCGGCCTCGGCACGCCGGGTGCTCGGTGTCGAGCCGCACCGGCCACTGGTCGAGCGTGCCCACCAGCGGGTGGCTGAGCTGCCGAACGTGCGGGTGCTGACCGGTTCGGCGCAGCGCCTGCCGCTACCGGACGCGGACGCCGATCTGGTGCACGCGCGCACCGCGTACTTCTTCGGGCCGGGCTGCGAGCCGGGGATGGAGGAGGCGGATCGGGTGCTGCGGCCGGGCGGTGCGCTCGTGATCGTCGATCTGGACGTGGCCCACGAGCCGTACGGATCGTGGCTGCGTGCGGACATTCCGGCCTACGACCCCGCGGCCGTGGACGCGTTCTTCGCGGACGCCGGGTTCAGCTGTCGCCGGGTGGTGACCCGCTGGCGGTTCGACGACGTCAAGAACCTCCGCGCGGTACTGGGCATCGAGTTCTCCAAAACCATTGCCACCTGGGCGTTCCAGCAGATAGAAGGGCTGGAGTTCGAGGTGGGCTACCGGGTGCACGTGCGGCGCAAGCCAACCGGGCTGCTGCGCGCTCGGTAGCGCGGTCGCGGCACGCCGACTGCTGAGACACCGTGACGCCCGCTAACCCGAATCCAACGGTGGGGGCGTCGGCAGCGCCGCGCCTGGTGACGGGAATGATGAACGGCATGGATACCGAACTCGCGCGAACCTGGCAGGCGCCGCTGGCGGCCAAGCCGATCGAGGCGACCGTCGCGGTACCCGGCTCCAAATCGATCACCAACCGTGCCTTCGTGCTCGCCACGCTCTCCAACGGCCCGACGCTGGTCCGCGAGCCGCTGGTCTCCCGGGATACCAACCTGATGCTGGACGCGCTGCGTACCCTCGGCGCGGACGTGGACCAGCGGGACAACGGCGACGTGCGCATCACGCCAGGGATGTCCGGCCCGACCGAGCGCCACATCGACGTGGGCAACGCCGGCACGGTCGCGCGGTTCACCCCGCTGCTCGCGGCGCGGTGCGATGCGAACGTCCGCTACGACGGGGACGAGGCGATCCGGCGCAGGCCGATCGGGCCGCTGCTGGATGCGATGCGCGCGCTCGGGGTGCCGATCACCGACGCGGGTGGTGGCCGGTTGCCGTGCACCGTGCACGGCGTCGGCCGGCTGCCCGGCGGGCGGGTCGAGCTGGATTCCTCGGCGTCCAGCCAGTTCCTTTCCGCGCTGCTGCTCGCCGCGCCGGCAAGCGACGGTGGCATCACGGTCGATCTGACCGGCGGCACGCCGCCGAGCGAGCCGCATATCGCGATGACGGTTGCGATGCTGCGGGAGTTCGGCGCGGATCTGCACACCCGAACCGCCGACGGTGAATTCGTTGTCGCGCAAGGAGAGTTGTCCTGTCCTGAGTACGTCGTCGACCCGGATCTGTCCACCGCGGCACCGTTTCTCGCGGGTGCGGCGGTCGCAGGCGGGCGGCTGCGGCTGTCCGGCTGGCCGGAACACACCACCCAGCCAGGCGCCCGGATGCGGGAGGTGCTCGACGACCTGGGTGTGCACACCGAGCTGGACTCCGGCGGGCTGGTGGTGACCGGGAACGGCCGGCTGCGCGGCGCCGAGCTCGACCTGCGCGACGTCGGCGAGCTCACTCCGGTGATCGCCGCGATGCTGTGCTTCGCGGACGGCCCGTCCCGGATTTCCGGGGTGGCGCACCTGCGCGGCCACGAGACCGACCGGCTGGCCGCGCTGTCCACCGAACTGTCCGCGCTTGGCGCCGGGGTGCGGGATACCGACGACGGGCTGCTGATCGAGCCGGCGCCGATGCACGGCGGGACGTTCCACACCTACGCCGATCACCGGCTGGTGATGGCCGCTGCGGTGATCGGCCTGCGGGTGCCGGGGGTGCTGGTAGAGGACCCGGAGACGGTCGGCAAGACGTTCCCGGAGTTCGTGCCGGTCTGGCTGGCCATGCTCGAGTAGCCCGGCGGCGCACGTGGGACACTGGAACGGTTATGACCGCAATCCCACTCGTTTTCGACGCGCCGCGCCGCGGGATGCCGCCGCGCCACCTCGCCGACCTGTCCGTCGCGCAGCGCCGCGACGCGGTGCTCGAGCTCGGGGAGAAGGCGTTCCGGGCCAACCAGCTGTCGCACCACTACTTCTCCCGGCTGACCGTGGATCCCACCGCGATGACGGACATCCCGGCCGCCGCGCGTGATCGGCTCGCCGAGCAGCTGCTGCCGCCGTTGCTGACCGTGGTACGGCAGGTGGAATGCGACGAGGGGGCGACCCGCAAGACGCTGTGGCGAGCGCACGACGGCACGATGCTGGAAAGCGTGCTGATGCGCTACCCGGACCGGGTGACGCTGTGCGTGTCCAGCCAGGCGGGCTGCGGGATGGCCTGCCCGTTCTGCGCGACCGGTCAGGGCGGGTTGGAGCGCAACCTGTCGACCGCGGAGATCGTGGACCAGATCCGGGCGGCCGCGGCGGCGATGCGAGAAGGCGAGTTCGGTTCGCTGGGACGCCTCTCCAATGTGGTGTTCATGGGCATGGGCGAGCCGCTGGCGAACTACCGGCGTGTGGCGGACGCGGTGCACCGGATCTGCGATCCCGCTCCCGGTGGGCTTGGCATCTCGCAGCGTTCGGTGACGGTCTCCACCGTGGGGTTGGCGCCCGCGATGCGGCGGTTGGCCGATGAGGGGCTGTCCGTGCGGCTGGCTGTGTCCTTGCATGCCCCTGACGATGAGCTGCGGGACACGCTGGTGCCGGTGAATAACCGGTGGAAGATCAGCGAGGTGTTGGCGGCCGCGCGATACTACGCGGATCGCACCGGCCGGCGGGTGTCCGTCGAGTACGCGCTGATCCGCGACATGAACGACCATCCGTGGCGTGCCGACCTGCTCGGCTCGCTGCTGCGTGAGCATCTCGGGCAGCTTGCGCATGTGAACGTGATCCCGTTGAACCCGACGCCGGGCAGTCAGTGGGACGCCTCCCCGAAACCGGTGGAACGCGAGTTCGTGCGCCGGGTGAACGCGGCCGGGGTGTCCTGCACCGTGCGCGACACCCGTGGCCAGGAAATCGCCGCCGCCTGCGGCCAGCTCGCCGCCGACGGCTGAGTCCGTGTTGGGCCGGCGCCGTTGGTTGTGTGAGTGATCGAACCACCGGGGTGAGGGGCGTGGAGCTGGACCCCAGGTCCAAGAATTGGCGCTCCTTGATCAGCTCCTCGCCGATCTGGCCAGCACGGAGTGACTGGAAGCGGTCACCTCGCTGCGAATCCTCCGTCCAGACGACCGCGAGGATAGCGTCCAGATGACCACGATATCTGCGTCCAGATGACCACAGATCGGCCGAGTCAGGGCATATTGAAGCGCATGGCTGCTTCACGTGAACTGGTCTCGCGCCGAGCGACGTCGCTGGTCAGAGAGGCGTTGGACGATACAACGGGGTCCTCGTCAATGTTGCGAGGCGGGCTGGCAAGAGCACTCTCACGCGGTTGACGGCCGGCCGCTCGAGCGAGGCGGTGATGCGCGCCTCCCGGACACCGTGCTCGTCAGCGGCGCCAGGGCGTGCGTTCCCGCGCACGCTGGTAGGCCAGTCCGCCGATCATCGCAACCGCGATGCCGATCAACCACAGGTTCTCGACGTTGCTCTCGTGGTTGCCGATCAGGAAAGCGACCATGACGAGCGTGGTAATGATGCCCGCGATGCGGGTGGCCTTCGGGAAATGACCGTGCCAACCCCACTCGACGGACGGCTCCTCGTGCGGGTCCACCCGCTGGACGGCCTTGCCCGGCTGCGAGTCCGCCACGATCCCTCCTCCGGCCTTGGTCCGGTGATCACTGAACACCCGTATCGTCCCATACCGGCGGCAGCACCGTCGCACCGGCAACCGGGTGTGACGGCCGCTCGGGTCACGATCGCGATGGGCGACAATGGGACACGATGCGAACTTCAGCTGCCCGTTCGGTGATCCTGCTCGGCTCGACCGGGTCGGTCGGCACCCAGGCGCTGGACGTGATCCGGGCCAACACGAGCCACTTCCACGTCGCGGGCATCGCTTCGGGCGGTTCGGATCCGACCGTGCTCGCCGCGCAAGCCGTCGAGTTCGGTGTGGAAGTCGTCGCCATCACCAAGGGCACCGCGGCCGAAGACCTCCAGCTCGCGCTGTACGCCGAGGCGCAGCGGCGGGGCTACGCACGCGGGGAGTTCCGGCTCCCGCGCGTCCTTGCTGGCCCGGACGCGGCGTGCGAGCTGATCGACGCCGCCCCTGCCGACGTGGTGCTGAACGGGATGTCCGGTTCGCGGGGGCTCGTTCCGACGCTGCGCGCACTGGCCAGCGGCGCGCGGCTGGCGCTGGCGAACAAGGAATCACTGATCGCCGGCGGGACGCTGGTGCTTGGCGCGGCGAAACCGGGCCAGATCGTCCCGGTGGATTCCGAGCACTCCGCGCTCGCCCAATGCCTGCGGGGCGGGTCGGCCGAGGAGGTCGCCCGGCTGGTGCTCACCGCGTCCGGTGGACCGTTTCGCGGGCGCACCCGCGCCGAACTCGCCGAGGTGACCGTGGATGAGGCGCTGAGCCACCCGACGTGGGCGATGGGCCCGGTGATCACGATCAACTCCGCGACACTGGTCAACAAGGGCCTCGAGCTCATCGAGGCCCAGCTGCTGTTCGGGGTGCCTGGTGAGCGCATCGACGTGGTGGTGCACCCGCAGTCGATCGTGCATTCGATGGTCACCTTCACGGACGGCTCTACGCTGGCGCAGGCCAGCCCGCCGGACATGCGGCTGCCCATCGCACTCGCGCTGAGCTGGCCGGACCGTCTCCCGGAGGCGGCCGCGCCGTGCACCTTCGACACGGCGTCGGGGTGGACCTTCGAACCGCTCGACAATGAGACCTTCCCCTCGGTACGGCTGGCACGGCACGCGGCGGAGGCCGGCGGCTGCCTGCCGGCCGTGTACAACGCCGCGAACGAGGAGGCGGTGGCCGCGTTCCTGCGACAGAACGCCACCTTCACCTCCATCGTGGACACTGTGTCCAGGGTCCTCGACGGGGCCGGTGAGTGGCACCGGGAACCTGGTGGGGTGGACGACGTTCTCGCGGCAGAGGAATGGGCGCGGGCCCACGCGCGCGAGCTACTGGTCGGGAAGGAAAGGGACTAACGCGCATGCTGGCCTTCATCCTGGGTTTCGCGCTGTTCGCGCTGGGCATCTGCGTGTCCGTCGCGCTGCACGAGGCCGGACATATGCTGACCGCCAAGTGGTTCGGCATGAAGGTACGGCGGTACTTCGTCGGCTTCGGCCCGCGGCTCTGGTCGTTTCGCAGGGGCGAAACCGAGTACGGCGTGAAGGCCATCCCGCTCGGCGGGTTCTGCGACATCGCGGGCATGACCGCGATGGACGAGGTGACCCCCGACGAGGCGCCGCGCGCCATGTGGCGGTACAAGACGTGGAAGCGCACCGTCGTAATGTCCGCGGGTTCGGTCACGCACTTCATCATCGGGTTCATCGTGCTGTACCTGATGGCGGTCACGATGGGGCTGCCGAACCTCTCGGACAAGCCGATCGTGGCCAGCGTGGACGACTGCGCCGTCTCGCAGGATCGCGTCACGCTCGAGCAGCAGCCCTGCGGGCGCGGCGACCCGGCGCCCGCGCGGCAAGGTGGCATGCGGGCGGGCGACCAGGTCACCTCGGTGGCCGGCAAGCCCGTGTCGACCTGGACCGAGGTTCGCGAGGCGTTGCAGAACCGGCGCGGTCCCACCCCGGTGCAGGTCGAGCGGGATGGCCAGCAGGTGACCCTCAACATCGGTGTGGTCGGGGTGCAGCGTGCCACGCCGAACGCGCAGCCGAACAACCCGAACAACCGGATGGTCGAGGCCGGTGCCATCGGGGCGACCCAGCTCAGCAAGTTCCAGTACGGCCCGATCGCCGCGCTCGGCGGCGCCGGCGACTTCACCGGGCAGATGTTCGCCAACGTCTGGGAGGGCCTCAAACGGTTCCCCGAGAAGATCCCGAAGGTGATCGAGGCCATCGGCGGGGGCGAGCGAGATCCGAACACCCCGGTCAGCGTGGTTGGCGCGAGTATCATCGGCGGGGACGCCGTGGAGCAGGGCGTCTGGGAAGTCTTCCTGCTGCTGCTGGCGATGCTGAACTTCTTCGTCGGTGTGTTCAACCTGCTGCCATTACTTCCGATGGATGGCGGGCACATCGCGGTGCTGTTCTACGAGCGAATACGGGACTGGCTGCGCAGGCTGCGCGGCCTCGCGCCGGCCGGGCCCGCGGACTACACCAAGCTCGCCGCGGTCACCATGGTGGTGGTGTTCATCGGTGGTGCGGTGGTACTGCTCACCGTTACCGCGGACATCGTCAACCCCATCCGGTTGCAGTAGGAACGGTCGTCACATCCTGCGGCGTACGCTACGGGTGCGAGGCACACTGGGAGCGAGCGAACTGTGAAGGAGCTCGTGTAAAAGATGACTGACGTCATGCTCGGTATGCCCGGCGCGGCGCCACCCGTGCTGGCTGAGCGACGTAAGACGCGCCAACTGAAGGTGGGCCCGGTCGGGGTGGGCAGTGAGCATCCGATCTCGGTGCAGTCGATGACCACCACGGTGACCGCGGACGTGAACGCCACGCTGCAGCAGATCGCGGAGTTGACCGCGTCCGGCTGCGACATCGTGCGGGTGGCCTGCCCGTCGGCCGACGACGCCGAGGCGTTGCCTGCGATCGCGCGGAAGTCGAAGATCCCGGTGATCGCGGACATTCACTTCCAGCCTAAGTACGTGTTCGCCGCGATCGAGGCCGGCTGTGCGGCGGTGCGGGTGAATCCCGGCAATATTCGCAAGTTCGACGATCAGGTCGCGGAGATCGCGCGTGCCGCGAAGGACCACGGCACTCCGATCCGGATCGGGGTGAACGCGGGGTCGCTCGACAAGCGGTTGATGGAGAAGCACGGCAAGGCCACGCCGGAGGCGCTCGCCGAGTCGGCGCTGTGGGAGGCATCGCTGTTCGGTGAGCACGACTTCCACGACATCAAGATCTCGGTGAAGCACAACGATCCGGTCGTGATGGTGCGCGCCTACGAGATCCTCGCCGAGCAGTGCGAGTACCCGCTGCACCTGGGTGTGACCGAGGCCGGCCCGGCGTTTCAGGGCACCATCAAATCGGCGGTGGCGTTCGGTGCGTTGCTGCGGCAGGGCATCGGCGACACGATCCGGGTGTCGCTGTCCGCGCCTCCGGTCGAGGAGGTCAAGGTCGGTGAGCAGATCCTGCAGTCGCTGAACCTGCGGCCCCGCAAGCTGGAGATCGTGTCCTGCCCGTCCTGCGGGCGTGCGCAGGTCGACGTGTATAAGCTGGCCGATGAGGTGACCGCGGGCCTCGAGGGCATGCAGCTGCCGCTACGGGTGGCGGTGATGGGCTGCGTGGTGAACGGGCCAGGCGAGGCGCGGGAGGCCGATCTGGGTGTCGCCTCCGGCAACGGCAAGGGCCAGATCTTCGTCAAGGGCGAGGTGATCAAGACCGTGCCCGAGCACCAGATCGTGGAAACCCTCATCGAGGAAGCCATGCGGATCGCGGAGGAATCCGGCGAGCTGGCCGAGGGTAGCCCAGAGGTCGTGGTCTCCTAGCTCGTTGCCGCTCGCTCCCGCTCGTTCCCGCTGTCGAGCGGTCCGCCGTATCCGTGCGAGCGGAGCCGGTCTTCGCGGCCGGGCTTGGCGCGGTTCAGTCGCCGTATTCCCGCGTGACGCGCGGCGCGGCGGGTAGTTGCTTGTCCAGCGACTCGCGGTAGCGAAGGCAGCCACGGAGGAACTGCGGCCAGGCGGGTACCGCGAGCTCCGGTTCAACCGCCTCGGGCAGCAGATCCCACAGCCGCGGATGATGCCAGCACAGTTCGTGTCCCGTGCTGTCGCGGTGCTCGCGGATCCCGGCTCGCAGCCGCCTCACCTCGGCCTTGAGCTCGGCCCCGGTCAGCTCATCCAGGTCATCGTCCATCAGACGAGCCTGGCACGAAGCGGCCCGCGCGAATACCTGCTCGCGGGGATCGGCGAGACTATTCGCGGTCTCCGCGCCGATCCCACGGCGTCCTACGACATCGCGGCGCCTACGACATCGCGGCGCCCTACGACATCGCGGTGCGCGTGCCACCTGGTGCCGATCCCGCCGCGTACGTCGCTGCCGGCGCCACGTGGTGTCTGACGGACTTCGAACCGGAGGAGATGACGCTCGACCATGTCCGCGGAGTCCTCCGAGACGGCCCCGCGATCCCTACCCCAGAGGAGGCTGCATCCCGATGAGCACGTTCGTGTTGATCCATGGCGGAGGAGATGTCGGTTGGTACTGGCACCTGGTGGGCGCCGAGCTGCGAGCGCGTGGGCATGACGTGGTGGCTCCCAACCTTCCGGGCGATGACGAGTCGAAGACCCTGGCGGACTACGCCGACGCCGTGGTCGAGGCCGTCGGCGGGAAGCAGAACCTGGCCGTCGTGGGCCAGTCCTTCGGTGCGTTCACCGCTCCGCTGGTCGCCGAGCGGCTGCCCGTCGACGTGCTGGTTCTGCTGGCCGGGATGATCCCGACGCCGGGCGAGCCGCCGGACGAATGGTGGGCCAACACCGGCTACCGGAGCGCGGTGGCCGAGCAGGCCGAGCGTGATGGCGGGTTGACCGGTAGTGCGGATCCATACGTGAGCTTCTACCACGATGTACCGCGGGCACTGGCCGAGGAGGCGATGGGTAAGGAACGCGCCCATCCGTCGAGCGCCGCGATGTCCGCTCCGTGGCCGCTGGATGCGTGGCCGAACGTGCCGACGAGGTTCCTGCTCTGCACCGAGGACCGTTTCTTCCCGCCCGACTTCTTCCGTCGGCTGGTGCCCGAACGTCTGGGCATCGTGCCCGACGAGATCGCGGGCAGCCACTGTGTCGCGCTCAGCCGCCCCAAAGAGCTCGCGGACCTGCTGGAGGACTACGCGGCCACCGCGCCCACCACGAGGATCGAGCAATGAACCGTTCCTCGGCCGTCCCGACGTGTGATGTCCAGGCAGGTTATTGCCACAGTGCCGGAGCGAACATGAGGCATTAGCTTCGCGGCAGTCGTTGCGTTCTCGGGCGCTGTCGTCCTGGCGTCAGTCTCTGCTTCTGCTTCTCGATCAACGAGTGGGTTGCTGCTGTCTGGGGAACCGTGCGAGGCCTCATGCCTGGGTCAGGCCCGTGAGCATCCCGCTAACCCTGCTTGAGCGGCGCGAGTGGCGTCGCAGTTGTCACACTTTCCTATATGGGTATATGTTTGTCGCATGGCACGAGCCGCGACGACATCTGACGTCTTCAACGCGATCGCCGAGCCGCAGCGCAGGGACATCCTGGTGTTACTCCGGACGGGTGAACGACCAGCGACGACGGTCGCTGAAGAGCTGGAGATGTCCCAGCCCGGGGCGTCCAAACATCTGCGTGTCCTCCGTGAGGTCGGCCTGGTGCACGACCGCCGAGCGGGAAAGCAGCGCCTCTACTCGCTCGACGCGCGAGGGCTGCGGTCGGTCTCCGAGTGGATTGGTGGGTTCGAGCAGTTCTGGAACGAGAGCTTCGACCGGTTGGAGGCGTACGTGCAGGAACTCAAGAAGGAAGACAGGAGCACGAGCAGATGAGCGAGACAACCCCAGACCCCGCGGCACGGCCCACGGACGACCGCGAGATCGTGATCAGCCGCGACATCGACGCCCCGCGGAAGCTGGTGTTCGAGGCGTTCACCGAGGTCCGGCACCTGTCTCAATGGTGGGGGCCGGAAGGATTCTCGACCACGACGCACACGTTCGAATTCCGCGTCGGCGGTGTATGGGACTTCGTATTGCACGGACCGGACGGCACCGACTACCCCGAGTGGATCACGTGGACGGGGATCGCCCCACCAGAACGGATCGCGATGCTCCACGGCGAGTACCGCGACGATCCGAACGCATTCACCTCGGTGCTCACTTTCGAACCCGTCGGGGACGCGACCCAGATCGAGATGCGCACGGTGTTCCCCACGAAAGAGCAGCGGGACGAGGCGGTCCACAAATACGGCGCGATCGAGGGTGGTCAGCAGACCCTGGGCAACCTCGCAGCCTACGTCGTGGGACATCTGGCGACCGGAGGAGATGAGGACTGATGGCCGGGCAAGTGTTTTTCAGTGTGTCCATGTCACTGGACGGGTTCGTCGCGCCCGAGTCTCCTGAGGAACTGATGGGGCAACGGTGGATGGAACTGCAGGCATGGATGTTTCCACTGCGATTTACGCGAGAGAATCTCAAGCTTGGCGAGGGCGGCGAGGAAGGGCGCGACAACGACATTGCCCGGGAGACGTTCGAGCGCACCGGCGCAACCGTGATGGGCAAGCGCATGTTCGAGGCCGGGGAGCACGCGTGGCCGGATGACCCGCCGTTCCACACACCGGTCTTCGTCCTCACTCATGAGGAGCGCGAACCCTGGGAGCGACTGGGTGGGACCACATTCTACTTCGTGAACGACGGGATCGAGTCCGCGCTCGACCGGGCGCACGAGGCCGCCGGCGAGCGTGACGTCCGCATCGCGGGCGGCGGTGAGACGATCGTGCAGTACCTCGACGCGGGTCTCGTCGACGAGTTCCACATCGCGCTCTCACCCGTGCTGTTCGGTTCCGGAGTCGGGCTGTTCAAGGGCGTGGACGCGAGCCGAGTAGCCCTCGAACACGTACGCACGGAACCGTCGTCGCGAACGACACATCTTAGCTACGCCGTACACCCGCGGTAACTGCGCCGCACTCACGATCAAAGCAAGTGGGAGCGACGTCGGCGGCGGCGCGAGGGCTTGCTCGTATTCGCCGGAAGGTTGGTCATGTCCCACGCCAACGCTGTCCTTACCCCGCGTACGAGGCTCCGCCTCGCGCAGATGATCGTCGACGGGAAACATCCCGTCGTGCACGTCGCGAAGCTGTTCATGGTCTCGCCAGGCTCAATAACCTGCCTGGACATCACACTAGGCGCTACGCCCGCCGACCCGAGTGGTGAGCTCCGCGGCAGCGGAACGGACGTGGTGCGCGCGGTCCGGCCACTGCTGGCCGCATTCCGGCTCGCAGGCGTGCCGGAAGGTCGCGCTGATCGCCGCGATCGGCCGCCCGTCGTGGTCGAACACCGGCGCGGCCACCGAGGCGAACCCGATGGTGACCTGGCCGTCCTCGATCGCCCAGCCGCGCCGCCGGACGGCGGACAGGGTCCGCCGCAACGCCGGCAGGTCTCGTGCGGCACGTGTGGTTCGGGAAACGAAGCTGTACTTGCTCGGAAAGAGCGCGCGTACCTGTGCCGCCGGCAGGTGCGCCAGCATCGCCAGCCCGGAGGCCGGCAGGTGCGCGGGTAGCCGCACACCCACATCGGTTACCAGGGTCTGCGGCCGGGCCGGCTGCTCACGCAACAGGTACAGGGTGTCCGGGCCGTGCAGCACGCCCAGCTGCACGGTGCACTCGATCCGCTCGGCCAGCGGGCGCAGCAGTGGCCTGGCCAGCCGCTCGAGCGGGTCGTGGCGCAGGTACGCGGAGCCAAGCTCGAACGCCGCGAGGCCGAGGCCGTACCTGCGCTCCTCGGGAAGGTGGGTGACGAATCCGGCTTCGGCCAGCTCGGAAAGCAGGTGATAGGTGCTGGACCTGGGCAACCGCAGTTCCCTCGCCACCGCCGTCGCCGTCATCGGTCCCGCGTGACTGGCGAGCAGCCGCAGCACCGCGAGGCCACGTCGCAGGGCGGGCACGTCACTGCTGGTTCCCACCGGTACTCCTGTTGTCTGAGATTTCAGACAGTAGACCCGGTGCCGGACTCGTGCCAGCGCTGGTCAGCGCTCGTGAGCCTTTTCCAGGGTTATAGCACCCAAAAAGACTCACGAGCGGGCGCCTAGTCGTCCAGGTCTTCGTCGTCGCGGGCGAGGTAGGTTGCCAGCCGTTCGACGGGCGTTTCGAACTCGGGGTTGGTGTCCACGAACGCGCGGAGCTTGCTCGCCAGCCACGCGAACGTGAACTCCTCGTCACCCCGGCGCTCCTCGAGCTCCTCGATGCCGCGGTCGGTGAAGTACACCCAGCTACTCCTTGTCAACCCCAACGACGAGCGAGGGGCCCATTAGGGGCACTCAACGCCCGGAAGGTGGCCTTCACGGCAAAAGCGGTTAGTCGGAGAAGGCCTTCTCGATGATCTCGCGCTGCTCCACCTCGTGCACCTTCGAGGTGCCGGCGGACGGCGCGGACATCGGGCGCCGGGAAACCCGCTGCAGCCCGATTACCCGATCGCCGAACTTCTCGGGCAAATGCAGCCCGTAGAACGGCCACGCGCCCTGGTTGGCCGGCTCCTCCTGTACCCACCGGATGTCCCAGGCATCCGGGTAGCGGTCGAAGATCGCGCCGAGCTTCTTCTTCGGGATCGGGTACAACTGCTCCACCCGCACGATCGCGGTGTCGTTCGCCCCGCGCTTCTCCTTTTCGGCAGCGAGTTCGTAGTACAGCTTCCCGCTCACGAACAGGATCTTTCGCACGTCCTCCGGATTCGGCTGCGCCGGATCGTCGATCACCGAGGAGAACCGCGCGTCGGTGAAGTCCTCAACCGCGCTCACCGCGACCTTGCTGCGCAGCAACACCTTCGGTGTGAACACCACCAGCGGCCGGTTCACCCCGTCCAGCGCGTGCCGGCGCAGCAGGTGGAAGTAGTTCGCCGGGGTGGACGGCACAGCCACGGTCATCGAGCCTTCCGCGCAGAGCTGCAGGAACCGCTCGATGCGCCCCGACGAGTGGTCCGGCCCCTGGCCCTCGTGACCGTGTGGCAGCAGCAGCACCACGTCGGAACGCTGGGCCCACTTGGCCTCCGAGGACGCGATGTACTCGTCGATCACCGGCTGGGCACCGTTCACGAAGTCCCCGAACTGGGCCTCCCACATCACCAACGCCTCGGGGTTGGCGAACGAGTAGCCGTACTCGAAACCGAGCGCCGCGTACTCGGAAAGCGCCGAGTCGTAGGCGAGGAACCGGCCCTGGCGCTCCGAGAGGTTCTGCAGCGGCGTGTACTCCTTGCTGGACTTGCGATCGATCAGCACGGAGTGCCGCTGGGTGAACGTGCCACGCCGGGAATCCTGGCCCGCGAGCCGCACCAGCCTGCCGTCCAGCACCAGCGAACCGAACGCGAGCAGCTCCGCGAAACCCCAGTCGATGTTTCCCTCGCGGGCCATCTTCGCGCGCCGCTCGAGCACCGGCTTGACCCTCGGATGCGGGTTGAAACCGTCCGGGAGGTTGATGTGCGCGTCACCGATCTTCTCGAGCACATCACGGCTCACCGGGGTGGGCACCTTCGCGGGCACCTGCTGCTCTTCCTCGACCGACGGGCTCACCGTCACCGGGTGCTTCTCCAGCTCCCGAACCTCGTTGAACACGTGCTCGAGCTGGTTGGAGAAGTCCCGCAGCGCCTTCTCCGCCTCCTCGACGGAGATATCACCCCTGCCGATCAGCGATTCCGTGTAGGTCTTGCGCACGCTGCGCTTGGTGTCGATGACGTCGTACATCGCCGGCTGTGTGATGGACGGGTCGTCGCCCTCGTTGTGCCCGCGCCGGCGGTAGCAGATCATGTCGATCACGACGTCCTTGTTGAACGTCTGCCGGTACTCCATGGCCAGGCTCGCCACCCAGTGGCACGCCTCCGGGTCGTCCGCGTTCACGTGGAACACCGGCGCCTGGATCATCTTCGCCACATCGGTCGCGTACTGGCTGGACCGGGAGTGCTCCGGCGCGGTGGTGTAGCCGACCTGATTGTTGATGATCACGTGCACGGTGCCGCCGGTGCGGTAACCGCGCAGCAGCGCCAAGTTCAGCGTCTCGGCCACCACGCCCTGACCGGCGAACGCGGCGTCGCCGTGCAGCAGAACCGGAAGCACGGTGAAACCCTCACCGCCCTTGTCCAGGATGTCCTGCTTGGCGCGCACGATGCCTTCCAGCACCGGGTCGACGGCCTCCAGGTGCGAGGGGTTCGCGGTCAGCGTCACCTTCGTCTCGCCGTCACCGAACATCCGGAAGTACTTGCCCTCGGCGCCGAGGTGGTACTTCACATCGCCGGAACCGTGCGCCTGACCCGGATCCAGGTTGCCTTCGAACTCCTGGAAGATCTGCGAGATCGGCTTGCCAACGATGTTCGCGAGCATGTTCAGCCTGCCGCGGTGCGGCATGCCGATGACGACCTCGTCCAGCTCGTGCTCGGCGGCCTTGTCCAGCACGGTGTCCAGCAACGGGATCAGCGTCTCGCTGCCCTCGAGGGAGAACCGCTTCTGCCCGACGTACTTGGTCTGCAGGAACGTCTCGAACGCTTCGGCCGCGTTCAGCTTGGACAGGATGTACTTCTGCACCGAGCCGGCTGGCTTCTCGTGCGGGATCTCCACACGC
>WHSZ01000029.1 GCA_009379845.1 Pseudonocardiaceae bacterium
AGGGTGCGGTCAAGAGTTACGGCGGTGACAGCGGAGCGGGAAACGCCCGGACCCATCCCGAACCCGGAAGCTAAGCCCTCCAGCGCCGATGGTACTGCACCCCACCGGGTGTGGGAGAGTAGGACACCGCCGAACACCCTTTGAGAAAAGGAGGGATTGTGGGATCACAAACCACAATCCCTCCTTTTCTGTTGCCAGGAGGAAATTGAGTGTCCGAGTTCGGGCGGAACACACCGGATGATCCCGGGGACCGCGGGCGACGGAACGCTCCGGGGTCCGGACGCTCCGGCGACAAGGGCGCCGGCGGTAAGGGCTCCGGGGGAAAAGGCCCCGGCGGTAGGGGACGGTCTCAGGGCGGGCGGAAAGACGAACGTCCCCGGAGTTCGGGGGGTGGGCCCGCTCGGCAGCAGGGCGGTCGGCAGGACTCCCGCGGCGGGGACCGGCGGACCGGGAAGCCGGGCGAACGCAAGGACAACCCACCTGGGCAACGGCAGCGCGACGAACGCGACCAGCGAGAGCGTGGCCCGGCCGCACCGGAATTGCCGGAGGACGCGGAATTCTCCGCACTGGACCCGGAAGTACGCCGCGAGTTGCGCGGGCTGCCGAAAACCCTCGCCGAACGGGTCGGTCAGCATCTCGTCGCGGCAGGCATGCTGCTCGACGAGGACCCGGAGAAGGCGCTCCGACACGCGCGCTACGCCAGGCAGAACGCCTCCCGCGTCGCGGTGGTTCGGGAAGCCGTAGGGCTGGCCGCGTATCACGCGGGCGAATGGGCCGAGGCGATCGCCGAACTGCGCGCGGTACGCCGGATGAGCGGTTCGAATTCGCATGTCGCGGTGCTCGCGGACTGCGAGCGAGCCCTGGGTCGGCCGGAACGCGCGATCGAACTGGCGCGGGAAACCCCGGCCAGCGCGCTGGATGAGCGAACCGCAACGGAGCTGCGAATCGTGGCGGCGGGCGCGCGCGGGGACATGGGACAGCTGGACGCGGCCGTGGTGTCGCTGCAGGGCAGCGACCTCGATCCGAAAGTCCGCCACCCGTGGAGTGCGCGGCTCTTCTACGCCTACGCGGACAACCTGCTCGCCGCCGGCCGGACCGACGAGGCGATCCGCTGGTTCCTGAACGCCGCGGACGCCGACGACGAGGGCGAAACGGACGCCGCGGAGCGGGCCATGGAGCTGGGCGGGGCGGGAACGGAGGGCGAATGAGCGCCCTTCTGGATGCCTATCAGGTGTTGCTGCTCGACCTGGACGGCACGGTGTACCACGGCCCGGACGTGGTTGGCGACGCCGGCGAGGTCGTGGGCGAGGTGAAACGGCGGCATCTGGCCGTCCGGTTCATCACCAACAACGCTTCCCGCGCACCCGAGGAGGTCGCGAACCAGCTCACCGGGATCGGTGTGCCGGCAAAGCCGACCGACGTGAGCACCAGCGGGCAGGCGGCCGCCGCCGTGCTCGCCGGCGAGGTGGCCGACGGCGACCACGTCCTGGTGCTCGGTACCGAGGCGCTGGCCGAGGAAATCCGGGCCCGCGGGCTGCGGGCCGTGCAGCGCGCCGACGACGGCGTCGCCGCCGTGGTCCAGGGCCTGTCGAAGCGTACGGGCTGGGCGGAACTGGCAGAGGCATGCCTGGCGCTGCGGGCCGGAAGCGGCTGGGTGGCGTGCAACGCGGACCCGGTCCTGCCCACCGAGCAGGGCATGGTGCCGGGTAACGGCGCGATGGTGGCGGCGCTGACCGCGGCAACAGGCAGGACTCCGACGGTGGCCGGCAAACCGGAGCGCCCGCTGTTCGATCAGGCCGTGGCCTCCTGCGGTGGCGGCACCGCGCTGGTCGTCGGCGACCGGCTGGACACCGATATCGCCGGGGCGAACAACGCTGAACTGGACGGGATGCTGGTGCTCAGCGGCGTGACCACCGCCGCCGACCTGCTCGCCGCACCGCCGGAACATCGTCCGCGCTACCTGGCGAACGACCTCCGCGGCGTGCTGCGTCCCGCCGAGCTGCTCGAGATCGGTGAACGTGTGGGCTGGCAGGTGCGGGTGGGTGACGGCGCCATCGAAGTGGCCGCACGTGGCAACATCCCCGGCGAACCACTGGAGCTGCTGCGGGCGATGTGCGCGGCCTGGTGGCGAGCGTCCGGCAACACCGTCCCGGAGATCCGGGCTGCGGACGAGCCGGCCGGTACGGCGCTGGCGGAGCTGGGTCTCGGCTGAGGCGTGGAATGCGCGGCGCGACCCGGCGAATCGGCTAGCGTTGGGGAGTGCACGTTGACGGTAACGGGAGTGACATGACGCCCGAGGAATCGCCAGAGCAGCCGCTCGCGGCCGAGCAGCCGGTGGATCAGGGACCCGATGAGAACCCGCCGGCCGAGCCGGCCGAAGCGCGAGACGCGACGGAAGCGCGAGACGCGACGGAAGCCGTCGAAGAGGCGGTGGCCGGGCTCGACGGGATCGAGGAGCTGCCGCTGAACGAGCACGTCGAGCGGTTCGACTCGGTACACACGGCGCTCACGGTGGCGCTGTCCAGCATCGACAAGGTGTGAGCGGTGCCGCGGAGGGCACGCCTCGACGCGGAGCTCGTTCGCAGGGGGCTGGCTCGGTCCCGCGAGCACGCCAGCACGTTGATCGCGGATGGCAAGGTCACCGTGCACGGCATGCTGGCGCGTAAGGCCGCCACCGCCGTTGACCTGGACGCGCCGGTGGTGGTGCGGACCGAAGACGACCCCGGCTGGGCGTCCCGCGGGGCGCACAAACTGCTCGGCGCGCTTGCCGCCTTCGAGCCGGCCGGATTGACGGTCGCCGGCAAGCGGTGCCTGGACGCCGGCGCGTCCACCGGTGGGTTCACCGACGTCCTGCTGCGCGCGGGCGCCCGCCAGGTGATCGCGGCCGACGTGGGCAGGGGGCTGCTGGACTGGCGGCTGGCCACCGACGACCGGGTCGTGGTGCACGACCGGACGAACGTGCGGGAGCTGACGCCCGAGCTGATCGGTGGTGCGGCCGAGCTGGTGGTCGCGGACCTCTCGTTCATCTCCCTGCGGCTCGTGCTGCCGGCGCTCACCGACTGTGCCACCGAGGACGCCGACCTGGTGCCGATGATCAAGCCGCAGTTCGAGGTCGGCAGGACCCGGCTCGGCTCCGGGGGTGTGGTGCGCGAGCCGGAGCTGCGCGCCGACGCGGTGCTCGACGTGCTCGGGCATGCCGCCGGGCTCGGTTGGCTGGCGTGTGGCGTGGTGGCCAGCTCGCTGCCGGGCCCGTCCGGGAACGTGGAGTACTTCGCCTGGCTACGTCGCGGCGGTGGCACGGTGGATCTGGACGAGCTGGTACGCGTCGCGGTGCGGGAGGGACCTCAATGAGCGGGTCGCGAGAAGTGCTGCTCGTGGTGCACACCGGCAGGCTGTCCAGCCGGAAGACCGCCGCGAACGTCGCCGAACAGTTCATGGCGGCCGGGTTCAGGGTGCGGGTGGTCGCCGACGAGCTGCGCGATGTGATCGTTTCCGAGCCGCAAGCCAGGGACTGGTGCACCGTGGTGGCCGCCGACGGGTACGCGGCGCGGGGCACCGAGCTGGTGTTCGTGCTCGGCGGCGACGGCACCCTGTTGCGCGCCGCGGAACTCGCCAGGATGGCAGGGGTTCCGGTGCTTGGCGTGAACCTCGGGCGGATGGGTTTTCTCGCCGAGGCGGAGTCGGACACCCTTGAGGACGCGGTCCGGCGGGTGGTGGACGGCGAGTATCAAGTCGAGGACCGGATGACGATCGACGTCACCGCCACCCTGAACGGCACGGTGATTGCTCGGACCTGGGCGCTGAACGAGGCGAGCGTGGAGAAAAGCAGCCGGGAGCGCATCCTGGACGTGCTGATCGAGGTGGACAACCGGCCGGTGTCGTCGTTCGGCTGCGACGGGGTGCTCTGCGCGACCCCAACCGGTTCAACGGCCTACGCGTTCTCCGCGGGCGGCCCGGTGGTGTGGCCGGGCGTGCAGGCGTTGCTGGTGGTGCCGAGCAACGCGCACGCCATGTTCGCACGACCGCTGATCGTCTCGCCGTCCTCGATGATCGCCCTGGAGATCGATCCAGACGGCCACGAGGCGGTGTTGTGCTGCGACGGGCAGCGCACGTTCGCGTTGCCCACCGGCACCAGGGTCGAGGTGGTCGAAGGCAGCGCACCGGTGCGACTGGTGCACATGTGGGACGCGCCGTTCACCGACCGGCTGGTGCGCAAGTTCGCGTTGCCGGTTCATGGCTGGCGGGGCCCGGCTCACCCGGAGTGACGGCGCCACCGATGTGCCGTTGGGTTCGCGCCAATCGCCGGGAAACGCGGGTTGTGTCCGCGTAGCGCCGGCACGTCGCGCTAGGGTCGCAGACGTGCTGGCCGAGATGCGCATTCAGGGCCTCGGCGTGATCGACGAGGCGGTGCTCGAACTACATCCGGGATTCACCGTGGTCACCGGTGAGACCGGTGCGGGCAAGACGATGGTGGTGACGGGGCTGCACCTGCTCAGCGGCGGGCGCGCGGACGCGTCCAGGGTGCGCAGCGGCGCGTCGAGGGCCGTGGTGGAGGGCCGCTTCGACGTGGCACCGGACAGCCCGGCCGTCGCGGTCGCCGGCGACGCGGGGGCGGAGCCGGACGAGGACGGCAGCCTCATCGCGATGCGCGCGGTGGGCGCGGACGGGCGTTCCCGCGCGCACGTTGGCGGCCGGTCCGCGCCGGTAGGGGTGCTCAGCGAGCTCTCCGAGCAACTGCTGGCCGTGCACGGCCAGAACGACCAGCTTCGGCTGCTGCGCCCTGCCGAGCAGCGCGCCGTGCTCGACCGGTTCGGAGGCCAGGCGATCGCCGAACCGCTCGCCGAGTACCGGCGGGTACGGCAGGAATGGCTCGAAGTGACCTCCGAACTCACCGAACGCACCGAGCGGTCCAGGGAAATGGCCAGGCAGGCCGACCTGCTCAGGCACGGTCTCGGCGAGATCGAGGCGGTCGCGCCGCAGCCGAACGAGGACACCGAGCTCACCGAGCAGGCCCGCAGGCTGGCCGATGCCGATGAGCTGCGGGCCGCCGCCGGCGAGGCGCAGCTCGCCGTGACCGGGTCGGCAGAGGGCGACCCGGACGCACCGGGGGCACTCGGGTTGATCTCCGAAGCGCGCAGGCGGATCGCCGCGGCCGAGGACTCCGCGCTGCGCGAGCTGGAACCCCGGCTGGCCGAGGCGGCCATGCTGCTCACCGACGTCGGCAGCGAGCTCGGCAGCTACCTCGAGTCGCTGGACGCCGATCCGGAGCGGTTGGAGCGGGTGCTGGCCCGCCAGGCCGAGCTGAAGAAACTGACCAGGAAGTACGCGGCCGACGTGGACGGGGTGCTGGCGTGGGCGCAGGACGCGGAAGAGCAGCTGGCCGGGCTGGACACCTCGGAGGAGGCGCTGGCTGAGCTGGCCGCCCGCAAGGAAGCGTTGGAAACCGAGCTCGCGGAGCACGCCATCGCGGGGAGCGCGGCGCGCGAGCAGGCGGCCCAGGAGCTCGGTAAGGCGATCAGCGAGGAGCTGACCGGCCTGGCAATGGGCGAGGCCACCATCGAGATCGGGGTGCGGCGGCGGGTGGCCGAGGAGCGGGATCAGCACGCCCTGCGGGTCCGCCGGGAGCTTCTGCACGCCGGTGCGGACGGGGTGGACGAGGTCGAGCTCCGGCTCAGCGCGCACGGCGGCGGTCAGACCATGCCGGTGCACAAGGCCGCCTCGGGCGGCGAGCTGTCCAGGGTGATGCTGGCGATCGAGGTGGTTCTCGCGCATGCGGACACCACCCCCACGCTGGTGTTCGACGAAGTCGACGCGGGCGTCGGCGGCCGCGCCGCGGTGGAGGTCGGGCGGCGGCTCGCCCGGCTCGCGCGCAGCCACCAGGTGCTGGTGGTGACACACCTTCCGCAGGTCGCCGCGTACGCCGACCAGCATCTGGTGGTGGACAAGACCGCGGAGGGCGGGGTGACCAGCAGCGGTGTTCGGGTGCTTGAGGACACCGAGCGGGTGGTCGAGCTGGCCAGGATGCTCGCCGGAATGGAGGGTACGGAAACCGGCCGGGCGCACGCCGAAGAACTGCTCGCCGCCGCCGAAAACGACAAAGCCGCAGCGGAAACGGGATCCGTCGAAAAGGATCGCAAAGGCGGCCGATTGGGCAGCGGCAAACGTAAGGCGCGGTAGGCCTCGCGTGGCTTTTGTCGCACTTGTTGCGCGGATGTCGCATAGATCATTGCCGAAATGACCTGACCAGCGCGAATCGCTTCGGCGTGGCACACCGATTATTCGGTTTCTTTTTGTCACCATCACACTCATGAAGCTGACCGGCTTGCGTAGCCGCACACAGGAGACCCTGCCCGGGATCACCGGGGTGGCCAGGGTCGATCGGCGCACCGGCGATTTGCTGCGCCGCGTCGGTCCGGGTGACATCGTGGTACTGGATCAGCTCGATCTGGATCGAGCGACCGCCGATGCGCTTGTCGGTGCCGAGGTCACCGCCGTGGTGAACGCATCCCCCTCGATCTCAGGGCGCTTTCCGAATCTCGGCCCGGAGATCCTGATCTCCGCTGGCATTCCGCTCGTGGACGGTGTCGGCGGCGAGGCGCTGCGCGCTATTCGGGACGGCTCGAAACTCCGGCTGCACGAAGGCGGGGTATTCGTTGGCGACCGGGAAGTGGCGAAAGGCACCGAGCAAACGGCCGACTCCGTCGCCGATCAGATGATCGAAGCGAAGTCGGGTATGTCGGCGCAACTGGAGGCGTTTTCCGCGAATACCATCGAGTTCCTGCGCCGGGAGCGCACCCTCATCCTGGACGGGGTGGGCGTGCCGAAACTGCGTACGCCGCTGAAGGAACGGCATGTGTTGGTTGTCGCTCCGGGCCACGAGCACGCCGAGGACCTGGCGAACCTGAAGCGGTACATCGCGGAACACCGGCCGGTGCTGATCGGTGTGGACGGTGGAGCGGACACCTTGCACCGGGCCGGCTACAAGCCTCAGGTGGTTGTCGGCGATCCGGTCGGGATCGGCAACGGTCCGCTGAAGGCGGCCGACGAGGTCGTGGTTCCGGCGCAGCCGGACGGCCACGCCCCGGGGCTGGAGCGGATCCAGGACCTCGGTATCGGTGCGGTGACCTTCCCGGCATCTGGCAACGCCGAGGACCTCGCCCTGCTGCTCGCCGACGAGCACGGCGCGAGCCTGGTGGTGACCGTCGGATTCCAAGCCACATTGCGGGAATTCCTTGATCGCGGCCGGTCCGGTTCCAACCCGTCGACCATCCTCACCCGGCTCAAGCTCGGCACCAAAGTGGTCGACGGCAAGGCAGTGTCCACTCTGCACCGCAGCCGGGTGTCGGTGTCCGCGGTCGTGCTGCTGGTCGTCGCCGCGCTGGTCGTGGTCATCGCCGCGCTGGCGGTCTCCGACGTCGGCACCGTTTACGTGGGCTGGGTGACCGACATCTGGAATTCCTTCATCGGCTGGGTCAAGGGGCTCTTCTCGTGATTTCGCTGCGCTACCACATCGTCTCGATCGCCGCGGTCTTCCTGGCGCTCGCGATCGGCGTCGTACTCGGCTCGACCGCGCTCAACGGGTCGCTGCTTTCCGGGCTGTCCGACCAGAAGGGCGAGCTCGGCAAGCGAGTGTCCGATTTGGAGACCGAACGTAACCAGTTGAACGCCGAGCTGAACAAGGCGGATTCGTTCGCCGGCGGCATCGGGCCGCTGGCGGTGCGTGGTCAGCTGGACAAGCGCACCGTGGCGCTGGTCACCACGCCGGATGCCAAGCCGGCCGACCGGGACGCGGTGCGGCAACTGATCGAGAAATCGGGCGCCAAGGTGACCGGCGAGTTGCAGCTCACCGAGTCGTTCACGGACACGAACAAGGCGGATCAGCTCAGGGAAATCGTCACCCGTTCGCTGCCCTCAGGGGCGCAGCTGCCGACCGCCTCGGACCCGGGAACCCTTGCCGGCGGTCTGATCGGCAACCTGGTGCTGCTGAACAAGGACAACAACAAGCCGCAGGCTTCACCCGAAGAGTCGACAGCGGCGTTGTCGGGGCTGGTCGACGGAGGTTTCGTCAAGCCGACCGGGGGCGTGCGGCCCGGCCAGCTCGCGGTCGTGCTGACCGGCGGTAAGGCGACCGGCGAGGCGGCAGGCGACCAGGCGTCGACCGTCGCGCGGTTCGCCACGCAGCTGGATCGCTCCGGAGCCGGGACCGTGCTGGCCGGCGGGCGCGGCTCCGCGGACGGTACCGGGCCGGTCGGAGTGGCCCGTGCGGACACCGCGGCCACCTCAATTCTGTCCACAGTGGACAACGTGCATTCCGCTGCCGGGCAGGTGGCCACCGTGCTGGGTTTGCGGGAGCAGCTGGAAGAGAAGGCCGGCCGGTACGGTGTCGCGGGCAACGCGCAGGCTCCGGCGCCAGGCGCCGAATCCGACAACGGCTGAGGCGCGCGTGCTTCGGTGGCGACACCGACGTGAAGTGTTCACGGCCTGGTGAGCGCTCGCGGCGGTCACAGCCACGACTCGCGCGGGCGTGTCTGACGCGTCAGCGTCAAAACGTGTTACCGTGAAGTCCCGTGGGAAGACGGGTTGGACGCGTATTGCGTGAGTCCAGCCGGAGACGTTCCGACCAGGCGCGGTTGGGACTCGAGTGACCATGGGAGCCTCCTTGGTGCCGCAAGCACGGACGACAAAGCATGTCTTCGTCACAGGAGGCGTCGCCTCCTCATTGGGTAAGGGACTGACCGCATCCAGTCTCGGTCAGCTGCTGACTTCACGCGGGCTCCGGGTCACCATGCAGAAGCTGGACCCGTACCTGAACGTGGATCCGGGCACGATGAACCCGTTCCAGCACGGCGAGGTGTTCGTCACCGACGACGGGGCGGAAACCGACCTGGACATCGGCCATTACGAGCGCTTCCTGGACCGTGCGTTGTCCGGCTCGGCGAACGTGACCACCGGCCAGGTCTACTCGGAAGTGATCGCCAAGGAACGGCGTGGCGAGTACCTCGGCGACACCGTGCAGGTGATCCCGCACATCACCGACGAGATCAAGTCCCGGATCCTCGGCATGGACCAGGCCGACGAGAACGGTTACGCGCCGGACGTGGTAATCACCGAGGTTGGTGGCACCGTCGGCGACATCGAGTCGCTGCCGTTCCTGGAGGCCTGCCGCCAGACGCGGCACGACGTCGGGCGGGACAACTGCCTGTTCGTGCACGTGTCGCTGGTGCCGTATCTCGCACCGTCTGGTGAGCTGAAGACCAAGCCGACCCAGCATTCGGTTGCCGCGCTCCGGAATATCGGTATTCAGCCGGACGCGGTGGTGTGCAGGGCCGACCGAGACATCCCGGACGGGCTGAAACGCAAGATCGCGCTGATGTGCGATGTGGACACCGAGGCCGTGGTGGCAGCCACCGACGCACCGTCCATTTACGACATCCCGAAAGTGCTGCACCGGGAGGGCCTGGACGCGTACGTGGTGCGCAGGCTGGGGATGCCGTTCCGGGACGTCGACTGGACGGTGTGGGGCGATCTGCTCGATCGCGTGCACAACCCGTCAGAGACCGTGCGCGTGGCGCTGGTCGGCAAGTATGTGGATCTTCCGGACGCGTACCTTTCGGTCACCGAGGCGTTGCGCGCGGGCGGTTTCAAACATCGCGCGAAGGTGGAGATCGCATGGGTGGCTTCCGATGAATGCACCACGCCGACCGGAGCCGCCGCCGCGCTGTCCGGGGTGGACGGCGTGCTGGTGCCGGGTGGCTTCGGCGTCCGAGGGATCGAGGGCAAGATCGGCGCGATCAGCTACGCACGGGCCCGCGGGATCCCGGCGCTGGGGCTGTGCCTCGGGTTGCAGTGCATGGTGATCGATGTCGCCAGGAACCTCGCCGGCCTGCCGGACGCGAACTCCGCCGAGTTCGACGACCACACCACGCATCCGGTGATCAGCACGATGGCCGACCAGAAGGACGTCGTCGCCGGCGAACGGGATATGGGCGGCACCATGCGGCTGGGCGCCTACCCGGCGAAACTGCGCGCCGGATCACTGGTGGCGGATGCGTACCGCGCCACGGAGGTATCCGAGCGCCACCGGCACCGTTACGAGGTGAACAACGACTACCGCGATCGGCTCAGTGAAGCCGGATTGGTGTTCTCCGGGCTGTCGCCGGATGAGCAGCTGGTGGAATTCGTCGAGCTGAGAACCGATCTGCACCCGTTTTTCGTTGGCACGCAAGCTCATCCGGAGTTGAAGAGCAGGCCAACGAGGCCGCACCCGCTGTTCGACGCTTTCGTTCGTGCGGTTGTCGACTACCGCACGGCTGATCGGTTGCCGGTCGAGCTCCGGAACTCCTCGACGGCCGTCGGAGCGCGCTCGTGACGGAGCCCGGAGGCCACGAGTTCACCATCGCGTCTACAAAGGACATCCACATTGGACGTGTGGTAGGGCTGCGGCTGGACGAGGTCGTGATGCCCGGCGGCGGCACGGCGTACCGGGAGGTCGTCGAGCACTACGGTGCGGTCGCCGTCGTCGCGCTGGACAACGACGAGAACATCGTGATGATCCACCAGTACCGGCACCCGATGGGCGGGCGGCTCTGGGAGTTGCCGGCGGGGCTGGTCGACGTGGCCGACGAGCACCCGGTTGACACGGCCCGCCGCGAGCTGGCCGAGGAGGTCGGGCTGGCCGCGGGAAGTTGGGAGCTGCTGGTGGACGTCGCCGCGTCCCCTGGCTTCACCGACGAGGTGGTGCGCGTCTACCTCGCCGAGGACCTCTCCGAGGTCGATCGGGACGTCGCCGGTGCGGACGAGGAGGCCGATCTGGTGGTGCGCCGCTTCCCGCTGGCCGAGACGGTGCGGATGGCGCTCGCCGGGGAGATCGTGAACGGCACGGCGGTGGGAGCGGTGCTGGCTGCCCACGCGGTGCTCACCGGGGCGGCGGCTACCCGCCCGGTGGATGCGCCGTGGCCGAGCCGCCCGCACAGCTTCGCAGCCCGGCAGCGGTGACGCCACGGCTCACGGCCGCAGCGGGCGACCGTACAGATCGGTACCTCCGTTCACCACCAAGAGGATGCCGTCGATGATGGACCAGAGCACTCCGATCCCGATGAAGACGGTCAGCAACTGGGCGACGGCGATTCGGTGTGCCCGGTGTAGAACCGGCCGGTGCCGAACGGCAGCAGGATCTGCAGTACCCCGCGGCGACCCGGGATTTGTCCGAATACACCTGCGCCGGTGGCGGTGGCGGGGCGTACGTTGCCGGCTGGTACGCGTACGCCGGCGCAGGTGGGGCCAGGAACGGCGGGAGGGGCGGCGGCAGGTCGGTGAACAGCTCACGGAGCTCGGCGCGAGTCTTCGCGGTCATCGCGCTGGCCACCCGCGCGTCGTACTCGTGGACGTCCAACCGCCCCGCACTGAAGTGCGCCTGGATCGCCTCCATCGCCTGCTCACGTTCGGCGGTGCCGACTCGGATGTCGTCGCTGCCGTGCGCGCCCGTCATGCTTACCCACGGTATCGGAGACCCCGCGATAGTCACGGTTTTTCGCTCGTTCCGCCGAGTGCTGCCCCGCTGCATTAGAGTGCCCGCCACGATGAGGTTAGCCAGCGACGATCGGCGTGCCGGCGGCGCACGGGAATGGGGCAGCCACGAAATCGAGCGACGAGGACGAGATCGCACCGGAACTGGCGCGAGTCGTCGCCGCGTACCTTGACCACCTGGCGGTTGAGCGCGGCACATCGCGGAACACGCTGGACAGCTACCGGCGCGATTTGCGCCGCTATGCCGGCTACCTCACCGGCGCCGGGGTGCGCGAGTTCCGGGCGATCACCGATCGGCAGGTCACCGAGTTCTTGATCTCACTGCGGGAAGGCGACGGCCAGCATCGGCCGCTCGCCGAATCGTCGGCCGCACGCGCGCTGGTGACGGTGCGCGGACTGCACCGATTCGCGCAACGCGAGGACATCGTCACCGACGACGTCGCGCGGGACGTGCGCCCGCCGTCGCCGGTACGCAGGCTGCCGAAGGCGCTCGGCGTGGACGATGTGCTGCGGTTGCTGGACATGCCGGCCAACGACGGCGCGCGGGAACTGCGCGACCGGGCGCTGCTGGAACTGCTGTACTCCACCGGCGCGCGGATCTCCGAAGCCGTCGGGTTGGATCTGGACGACATCGATTCGACCGACCGGACCGTGCTACTGGACGGCAAGGGCGGCAAGCAACGGCTGGTGCCGGTCGGCCGGCCCGCGCTCCACGCGCTGGACGCCTACCTGGTGCGGGCGCGGCCGGAGCTGGCCAAACACGGGCGTGGCGAACCGGCGGTGTTCCTGAACGCGCGTGGCGGCAGGCTGTCCAGGCAGAGCGCGTGGCAGGCGCTCAAGACGAACGCGGAACGTGCGGGGCTGGCCGCTTCGGTGTCGCCGCACACCCTGCGCCACTCGTTCGCCACCCACTTGCTGGAAGGCGGTGCGGACGTTCGGGTGGTTCAGGAACTGCTGGGGCACGCCTCGGTCACCACGACCCAGGTGTACACCCTGGTCACCGTAAACACGCTGCGCGAGGTGTATGCGACCGCGCACCCGCGCGCCAGGGGCTAGGCCAAAACACCGTGCTACGGCGAGGCGCGTTGGCCCAGGTGCACCCGCAGGCTTAGGCTTCGCTGCGGCAGAGAGGGAGACAAGGAGCCATGTCGACATTGAGCCCAGGCACCGGAGGGTCCGCGAGTGGCCGCGCGGCCCAGCTCAGCCTTGCCCCGCGCCCCGCGGCCGACACCGACGAGGAGCTCGAGACTACCGACGGTCAGCGCGGCCTTGGCCCAACGGGCCGGCGGCCGAGGCGAATCCCGGAACCGCCCTCGCTCGATCGGCACGGCCCGGCCACCGTGCTGGCGATGTGCAACCAGAAGGGTGGTGTCGGGAAGACCACCTCCACCATAAATCTGGGTGCCGCGCTCACCGAGTACGGCCGCAGGGTGCTGCTGGTGGACTTTGACCCGCAGGGCGCGCTGTCGGTCGGGCTCGGCATGCAGCCGCAGGAACTCGAGCAGACCATCTACAACGTGATCATGGAACGCTCGGTGGACGTGCACAGCGTGATCAGGAAAACCACCTGCGAGCAGATGGACCTGCTGCCGAGCAACATCGATCTGTCCGCAGCGGAGGTGCAGCTCGTCGCCGAGGTGGGGCGTGAGCACACCCTGCTGCGCGTGCTTCGCCCGATCATCGACGAGTACGACTTCGTCCTGGTGGACTGCCAGCCCTCGCTCGGGCTGCTCACGGTGAACGCGCTGACCGCGTCGGACGGGGTGCTCATCCCACTGGAATGCGAGTTCTTCAGCCTGCGCGGGGTCGCGCTGCTGATCGACACGATCGAGAAGGTCAAGGAGCGGCTGAACCCGAAGCTGGACATCACCGGCATCCTCGCGACCATGTTCGACCCGCGCACGCTGCACTCGAAAGAGGTCATGGCGCGCGTGGTGGAGGCCTTTGGCGACATCGTTTTCGACACCGTGATCAACCGGACCGTGCGTTTCCCCGAGACGACCGTCGCTGGGGAGCCGATCACCCGCTGGGCCCCGCGTTCGGCCGGCTCGAAGGCGTACCGCGCGCTGGCCCGCGAGGTGATTTCGCGGTGAACCGGCGTATCCCGTTGCCGGGGGCCGCCGAGCTGTTCCGGCGCACCTCGGAAGGTGGGCGTTCGGCCCAACGGTCCGCCGGTGAGTCCGAGCCCCCTGGCTGGTTCACGCCGACCAAACCGCCGAACGGTGAATCGTCCAGTGCGGAAGCCCCCGCCGAGCGGTCCGCGAAGCCGGCACGCGACCGGCGCGGCTCGCCCCGCCAGAAGCATGATGCGAAGATCACCGTGTACGTATCGGGAAACGAACTGCTTGCCCTCGAGCAGGCGCGGCTGACGTTGCGCGCTGAGCACGAGCTCGCGGTCGATCGGGGGCGGTTGGTGCGTGAGGCGGTTGCCGTGCTGCTGGCCGATTTCGAGGAGACCGGCGCCGACTCGGTACTGGTCCGCCGCTTGCGTCAGTCCGATGAGCAGGGCGGGGAAGCCGGGAAGTGACCGCACTTGTGACAGACGAGCCGGATTCGAGTCAGCCGGACGCCGAGGAGCCAGCGCCTGGTGTCCAGCCGGAGTCGCCGGGCGGGTCCGCCAACCTCTCGGAGCTCGGCGCCGAGGAGGCGTCCAGCGCGGGCCGGTTCACCGTGCGGCTGTCCAACTTCGAGGGCCCGTTCGACCTGCTGCTGCAGCTGATCTCGCAGCACGAGCTGGATGTCACCGAGGTCGCGCTGCACCAGGTGACGGATGACTTCATCGCGCACATCAAGGCGATGGGGCAAGGCTGGGACCTGGACGAGACCACCGAGTTCCTGGTGATCGCGGCGACCCTGCTGGACTTGAAGGCGGCAAGGCTGCTGCCCTCGGCCGAGGTGGAGGACGAGGACGACCTCGCGTTGCTGGAGGCACGCGACCTGCTGTTCGCGCGACTGCTGCAGTACCGGGCGTACAAGCAGGTGGCCGCGTTGTTCGCGGAACTCGAGGCGGGCGCGCTGCGACGTTATCCTCGTTCGGTGGCGCTCGAGGACCGTTACCTCGGGTTGTTGCCGGAAGTGATGATCGGCGTGGATCCGCATCGGTTCGCGGAGATCGCGGCCGCGGTGTTCCGGCCGAAGCCCCCGCCCATGGTGGCGACGGATCATCTGCACGCCGCGAAGGTCTCGGTGCGCGAGCAGGCCGCGTTGCTGCGGGTGCGGCTCGCCGAGCAGGGGAACGCGAGCTTCGCGGAGCTCGTGACGGAATGCAAGCACACGCGGGAAGTTGTCGCCTGCTTCCTGGCTCTGCTGGAGTTGTATCGCGAGGCGAATGTCGACTTCAGCCAACCGGATGCGTTGGGGGAGTTGGAGGTTCGCTGGACGGGCGGCTCGCTCGAGCAGGCGCGGGCGGAAGCCGAGGCGGACCGCGCACGTGTCGGAGACGAGGAGTACGGGTGACGGAACAACCGGAGGGGACGGCGGAGCCGCGGTCCGTTGAGGACGTCGCGGAGGCAACTGGTGCGGCCGAGGTGGCGCCGGCTCGGGATGCCGGCGTGGATCTCGAAGCGCCGGTTGACGTCGAGCCGGAGTCCGCGCTCGCCCGGCTTGCGGGGCCGCAACCGTGGGAGCGGGAACCATCGGAGCGAGAATCGGCGTGGGAGCACCAGCCGGCACCCGCGGCGGAGCAGCGGCCCGAGCAGCAGCCCGAGGCGGAGCAGCGGTTCGAGCCGGTCCCCGAGCCCGATCCGGCGTCGGGGCAGGAGACCGGAGCTGGTTCCGGGCAGGACGCGGGCCTCGTCGCGATGGACAGCTCGGTGCCGGGCCTGGAATCGGACTCCGACGTGGAAATGGCGTTGGAGGCGATCCTGCTGGTGGTGGATTCCCCCGCGACCGAGGAATCCCTTGCCACCGCGGTGGATCAGCCGGTCGAGCGGGTCACCGAGTCGCTTCGGCGGTTGTCCGAGCGCTACACCGAAGACGGCCGCGGGATCGACCTGCGCAGGGCCGGTGAGGGCTGGCGGTTCTACACCAGGGACAAGTTCGCGCCGTTCGTGGAAAAGCTTCTGATGGACGGGCAGCGATCCAAGCTGACCCGTGCGGCGCTGGAAACCCTCGCGGTGATCGCCTACCGGCAGCCGGTGACCCGCACCCGGGTCGCCGCCGTGCGCGGCGTGAACGTGGACGGCGTGGTCCGCACGCTGCTCGCCCGCGGCCTGATCGAGGAGGCCGGTACGGACAACGAGACCGGCGGAACCCTGTACACCACAACGGAATTGTTCCTCGAGCGGCTCGGTCTTTCCTCGCTCGGCGATCTGCCGCCGATCGCGCCGCTGCTGCCCGAGGTAGATTCGATCGATGACGTCTGACGCGCGAGGTGTGCGCCTGCAGAAGGTGCTGGCCCGTGCCGGGGTCGCGTCCCGGCGCGTGGCCGAGGACCTGATCGCGCGCGGCCGGGTCAGCGTCGACGGGGTAGTGGTGACCGAGCTCGGGCGCCGGGTGGATCCGGAAAGCGCGGTGATCCACGTGGACGGTGCCCGGATTCTGGTGCGCGATGATGTGGTGCATCTGGCGTTGAACAAGCCGCACGGCGTGCATTCCACGATGACCGACGACCGCGGCCGCCCGTGCGTGGGTGACTATGTCGCCGATCGCCCCGAGCGGCTGTTCCACGTTGGACGGCTGGACGCCGAGACCGAGGGCTTGCTGTTGCTGACCAACGACGGCGAGCTGGCGCATCGGTTGATGCACCCTTCGTACCGCGTTCTCAAGACCTATCTGGCCGAAGTGGACGGTTCGGTGCCGCGCGGGCTGAAGCGGACCCTGACCACCGGGCTGGAGCTGGAGGACGGTCCGGTGCGGGTGGACAACTTCCGGGTGGTGGACAGGATCGGCGGGCACACCATGGTCGAGGTGGTGTTGCACGAGGGGCGTAAGCACATCGTGCGGCGGCTGCTGGCTGAGGCGGGGCATCCGGTGTCCAGGCTGGTGCGCACCGCGGTGGGTGACGTGCGCCTCGGCAATGCCCGGCCCGGCACGCTTCGCCCGTTGAACCGCGCGGAGATCGGCTCGCTGTACTCCACCGTCGGGTTGTGAGCGGTGCGCCGTTGATCGCCTCAGCAGCCGGAAGTACTCAAGTGCGGGTGTAGCGCTCCGGGGCGAACTCGTCAAAACCGATGGCTTTGTGGCGCACCCGCAAGTGCATCGGGCCCTGGATGCGCAACGACTTCGGCAGCAGCGGCGTGATCGCGCGGGAGAGCGCGGCGAAGGCACGCAGTTGCCGCTCCCGGCCCGGCGTCCAGCGCAGGCCGAAGCGCTCGCGCAGCGCTGGCGGCAGCAGCCCGACGGTACTCAGCATGATCACGTACGAGATCGGAGCGCTCGCCGTCCGCCAGAGCGGCTCGGTCCAGCCGGGCAGCCCCGGCGGGAGCGCGGGCTTGGCGAGGCTGCGCAGCACCGTGTCGACCGTTTCGGTGTGCTCGAGGCGGGTATCGATCATGGTGTCGAAGTACGCCTGGAACCCGCTCCAGTCCGCCGGCAGGTCGCCGTCGCGGATGCCGAGTAGCCGGCCGAGGCCGAGCCACTCCGCGTACAGCTGTTCGATCTCCTCCGCACTCATCGCGCGCCCGAACCGCTGGTGCACGGTGATGATGGTGTGCACAAGGGTGGCCTGCACCCACGCGTAGGCCTCCGGCTCGAGCGCGTGGTACCGGCTGCCGTCCGGGTTTACCCCCTTGATCGACTTGTGCATCTCGCGGAGCTTGCGGGTCACCTCGATGGCGTCCTCGCCGCTGTACACGGTGAGCATGATGTAGTCGAGGGTGCGAATCAGCCGCTGCCACGGCTCGTTCAGGAAGTTCGAATGATCCCGCACGCCCGAGCCGACCGTGGGGTAGGCGACCTGCAGCAGCAGCGCGTAGCCGGCCCCGAGAAAGCCGCGGACATCGCTGGAACGTTGCCATGAAACGGACTCCGGCCCGAGCGTCAGTTCGCGGGCGACGTCGTCCGGTACGCGTGTCGGGCTCATCGGCCGCTCCAGGTGGAGAGTTGATGGACAACCTGGGTAGTCCAATCCGACGGTAGACATGGACAACGGCCGGTGTCAACATTGGTCGTTGTGCGCACCAACCCGACTCGCAGCTGGCGTGGCGTCAGCGCCGAAGAGCGTCGCGTGGAGCGGCACGCGCAGCTGGTGGAGGCCGGCCTCGAGGTGATCGGTACGCACGGCTGGGCGAACACCACCGTGCGCGGGGTGTGCCGGCGGGCCGGGCTGACCGAGCGGTACTTCTACGAGAGCTTCCTAGACCGCGAGGCGTTGCTGGTCGCGGTCTACGAGCGGGTACTGGGCGAGGGCATCCGGGTGGTTCTGGAGGCGATTTCCGCGGCACCCAAGGACTTCCGGTTGACCGTGCGTGCGGCGATCACCGCGGGTGTCGAGCTGCTCACCGACGACCCCCGCAAGGGGCGGGTGCTCGCGCTGGAAGCCATGACCAACGAGGCGCTGCAGCGTCGCAGGCGAGAGGCCATGCAGGCGCAAGCCGAGCTGATCTCTCAGCTGGCCCGCGAGGTGTTCTGTGCCGACGCACCCGAGCCGACCGACGCGAACCTCACGGCGTTCGCCCTGATCGGCATGCTGGTGGAACTCGGCGGCGCGTACCTGGACGGCCGGCTCGACGTGTCCCGTGAGCGTCTCATCGAGCACCTCACCGAACTGGTGATCGCAGCCGCCACGGTCTCCTCAAGTGCCTGAGCCCGCGCCGTGGAACTAGGTCGTGGCGGGGGCTGAGCGTAACCGGCCCGTCAGCGCGCGGGCCGTCGGTTCAACGACCCGGGCGGCGATCGGCCCGAGGACGGCCATCAGCAGCACGTACGCGGCGGCCAGGGCCGCCAGCTCGTGCGGCACCGCGCCGGCCGAGACGGCGAGCCCGGCGATGATGATGGAGAACTCGCCCCTTGCCACCAGCGCGGCACCCGCGCGGGCGCGGCCCATCCGGCCGATGCCCTGCCGCTTCGCCGCCCACCAGCCGGTGCCGATCTTCGTCAGCGTGGTGACCACGGTCAGCCCGATGGCCGCGCCGAGCACCGGGGGCATGGTGGTCGGATCGGTGTTGAACCCGAACACCACGAAGAACATCGCGGCGAACAGATCCCGCAGCGGTTCGAGCATCCGGGTGGCGTTCTCCGCGGTGGATCCGGAGATCGCGATGCCGAGCAGGAAGGCGCCGACCGCGGCGGAGACCTGCATCGCGGAGGCGAGCCCGGCGATCAGCAACGCGGCGCCCAGCACCTTGAGCAGGAATACCTCGCGGTCCGGGCTGTCCACGATCGCCGAGACGTACCGGCCGAACTTCAGCGCGATCAGCAGCACCACGGTGATCACCGCGAGCGAGATGCCGACCGCGGTCATCCCGCCGAGGAGGCTGACACCACCGAGCAGGGCGGTCAGGATCGGCAGGTACAGCGCCATCGCGAGGTCTTCGAAGACCAGGATGGACAGCACGACCGGGGTTTCCCGGTTACCGAGCCTGCCGAGATCACCGAGTACCTTCGCGACGATCCCGGACGACGAGATGTAGGTGATCCCGCCCATCGCGAGCGCGGCGACCGGACCCCAGCCGAGCAGCAGCGCCACCGCAACCCCTGGTGTCGCGTTCAGCACGACGTCCGCGATCCCGGCCGTCCACGAGCGGCGCAGGCCGGTGAACAATTCGGCCGCGGAGTACTCGAGCCCGAGCAGGAGCAGCAGCAGTACCACGCCGATCTCGCTGGCCAGATGCGTGAAATCGCCGATGCCACCGAGCGGGACGATGCCGCCCTCGCCAAACGCCAAACCGCCGAGCAGGTAGAGCGGGATCGGGGACATGCCGAACCGGCTGGCGAGTCGTCCGAGCACCCCCAGGGCGAAGAAAACAACCCCCAGCTGGATGAGCGATAGCGCGGTATGGTCCACGGCTCAGTCGTGGGCGAGGATCTCGCGGGCCTTCGTCAGCCCTTCCGACGTGCCGACCACGACCAGCACGTCGCCTGCGGTGAAGGTGAATTCGGGGCCGGGTGACGGGATCACCTGACCGGCTCGCATCACCGCGACGACCGAAACGCCGGTGCGGGTGCGCAGCGCGGTGTCCCCGAGATTGCGGCCATCGAACGGCGAGCCAGGGGCGATCGGCAGCTGCTTGGTGTTGATGCCGGGCAGCTCGCGGTGCTCCTCGATGAGCTGGGCGACCAGCTGCGGTGCGCCGAGCAGGTTGGCGAGTGCCCCGGCCTCGTCCCCGGTCAGCGGCAACGAGGCCAAGCACGCGTCCGGATCGTCGGACTTCGACACGATGAGTTCGGTGTGGCCATCGCGGTGGTTGACCACGCCGATGCGCCGCCCCGTCTTGGTCGCGAAGTCCTTGCGCACTCCGATTCCGGGCAGCGGTGTTACTTCGACGTTCACAACAACCCAGCTTACCGATTCCTCCCGCGGCGGGCCGAAACGACCTGCGGATTCGGCGATCGGCGCGCGGGAGGGATCAACGGCCCCTCTTTCGGGTAGCCAGCAAGGGGCGTGTGTTTTCCGGTCACGAGCGCGGCGGAGGTACTCGGATGCTGCTGGCGATCGCGGTCCACCTGGTGCTGGCCGCGGTGTTGCTTCCGCTGGCGCGCCGCCTCGGCCGGTGGGTGTTCGTGATCGCGGCGCTGAGCCCAGCCGTCACCCTCGGATGGGTGCTGACCCGGGCCGGCCCGGTGCTCTCCGGCGAGGCGTGGTCCGAGTCGATCGGCTGGGCGCCGCGCATCGGGCTGGAGGGGGCGCTGCGGCTGGACGCCCTCGGGTTGCTGATGACCGTGCTGGTCACCGGGATCGGCGCACTCGTGCTGGTCTACTACGCGTACTACGTGAAACCGGGCGAGGGCGGCGTGGGATCCACCGCCGCGCTGCTGTCCGTGTTCTCCGGCGCCATGCTGGGGCTCGTCGTCGCGGACGATGTGTTCACGCTCTACATCTTCTGGGAGCTCACCACGCTGTGCTCCTTCCTGCTTGTCGGCGGGAACGGCAGCAGGGCGGAGGCGCGGCGGGCTTCGGTGCAGGCCCTGCTCGTCACCGTGCTCGGCGGGTTGGCCTTGCTGCTCGGTTTCGTGCTGCTCGCCGACGCCGCCGGCACCTACCGGGTCTCTGAGATCGTGGCGAACCCACCGTCCGGGCCGTCCGTGAACGTGGCGCTGATCCTGCTGCTGGTCGGCGCGTTCACCAAGTCCGCCCAGGTGCCGTTCCACCCGTGGCTACCCGGCGCGATGGTGGCTCCGGCACCGGTCAGCGCGTACCTGCACGCCGCGGCGATGGTCAAGGCGGGCATCTACCTGCTCGCACGCTTCGCGCCGGCTTTCGGGGACGTTCCGGCGTGGTGGGTGCCGGCCGTGCTGATCGGTGGCTGGTCGATGATCTTCGCTGGCTACCGCGCGTTGCTGGCGACGGATCTGAAGGAGCTGCTTGCCTACGGAACGGTGAGCCAGCTCGGCATGCTCACCGTGCTGGTCGCGGTCGGCGAGCGGACCGCCGCGCTGGCGGGTGGGGCCATGCTGCTCGCGCACGGGCTGTTCAAGTCGGCGCTGTTCCTGGCCGCCGGCGTGCTCGACCGGCAGACCGGCTCCAGGGATATCCGTGAGCTATCCGGGCTGGGGCGACGGATGCCGGTACTGGCGAGCGGGTGCGTACTCGCGGTGGCGTCCATGGCTGGGCTGCCACCGCTGCTCGGTTTCGTCGGGAAGGAAGCGGCCTTCGAGGCGTTCGCGCCCGGCAGCGTCGTCGACGTGTTGATCCTGGCGGGTTTGGTGATCGGTTCGATGATCACGGTGGCGTACGGCATTCGCTTCCTGTGGGGGGCGTTCGGCACCAAGCGCGGCCAGCCGGCCACCGAGGTGCGCGCGCCGCCGGCCGGTCTGCTGCTGCCGGCGATGATCCCGGCGCTCGCCGGTGCGGTGTTCGGGGCCGCCACCCCGCTGACCGCCGCCCTGGTCGAACCCACCGCGCGGGGGTTGCCGGCCGGTGGCGAGCCGTATCACGTCGCGCTGTGGCACGGGTTCGGGCTGCCGGTGGTTGCCTCGGTGCTCGCCATCACCGGTGGGTTCGCGGTGTTCCGCGCCCAGCCGCTGGTACGGCGTTTGGGCGGCCGGCTGCCGGGCGCGTTGCACGCCCAGCACGGCTACCAGCGGGTGGTCACCGGGCTGGACGATCTGGCGCACCGGGTGACCGGCCGCGTTCAGGTGGGGTCGTTGCCCGGGTACCTCAGCGTGATCTTGCTGAGCGTGGTGCTGGTGTCCGGTGCCGGCCTGGCCTCCGGGGTACCGCTGCCGGACGACTGGCGGTGGTGGGACAACCCGTTGCAGGTTCCGCTCGCGCTGTTCGTGCTCGTCGCGGCCGGATCGGTGATCTCGGCACGGCGCCGGTTCACCGCGGTGCTGCTGACCGGCGTGGTCGGCTACGGCATCGGCGCGTTGTTCGTTGTGGACGGTGCACCGGATCTGGCGCTGGCGCAGTTCCTGGTGGAGTCCTTGGTGCTGGTGGTGTTCGTGTTCGTGCTGCGCCGGTTTCCCGCGCATTTCACCCACGGCGGGCCGGTGCGCGCGCTGCGTTGGCGAAACGCCGCGATCGCGAGCGGCGCGGGCGCCTTCGTCGCGGTCGCGTCGGTGCTCTACTCCGCGGCCCGGCGGCACGCGCCGGTGGCCAGCCGGGAATACGCCGCCCGCGCGGAACCCGAGGCGGGCGCGACCAACGTGGTCGAGGCGATTCTGGTGGACTTCCGCGCGCTGGACACGGTGGGGGAGATCGCGGTGCTCGCGATCGCCGCGACCGGTGCGGCGAGCCTCATCCTTGCCGCGCAACGGGAACCGCGGCAGCCCGAGCCGGAGGTGGAGACGACCAGCGGCGCCGAGCCGCCCGCCGAGGCGTCCGCGCCATCCGCGAGCGAGAACGAGGTGGCCGAGGAAGAAGCCGCCGAGCAGGAAGGGGTGTCCCCGTGACGAGGCAGGCAGGACCGCGCGCGACGGAGCCGGACGCGAGCGAACCGGACGCCACGGCGTGGCGTGATTGGGACACCCCGCGGGATAGTTGGCTGCGGACCGACGACGCCCGCCCCGGCTGGAAACGGTCCGTGTTGCTCGAGGTCGTCGCCCGCGTGCTGTTCCCGACCGTGCTGGCGCTGTCGCTGTACCTGCTGTTCGCCGGGCACCACGACACCGGCGGGGGTTTCACCGGCGGTTTGGTCGCGGGGCTGGCCTTCGTGCTGCGCTACGTGGCAGGCGGGCCAGCCGAGCTGTCCGCGGTGGTGCGCATCCGGCCACCGGTGGTCGTCGGGATCGGCCTGACCATCGCGGCGGCCGTGGCGATCGCACCCCTGGCGTTCGGGACCGAGCCGCTCACGGCTGCCGTCGCCGAGCCGGTCGTTCCGGTGCTCGGCAAGCTGAAGCTCGCGACCAGCCTGTTGCTGGACATCGGGGTGTACCTGCTGGTGGTTGGCGTGGTGCTGGACCTGCTCCGCACCTTGGGCGCCGGGATCGAACACCAGCGGGCGAGGGACCGAGCCGAGGAGGAGGGCTGAGGCGTGTACACCGTGAACGTCACCATGGCCGTGCTGCTGGCCGGCCTGTACACCATCGGGTTCTACCTGCTGATGCAGCGTTCCCTGATGCGGGTGGTGCTAGGCATCATGGTGCTCGGCCACGCCGCGAACCTGTTCCTGCAGACCGCGGGCGGGCCGCCGGGCGACCCGGCGATGGTGGCGGCAGGCGTGCGCGAGGGTATGGCCGACCCGTTACCGCAGGCGATGGCGCTGACCGCGGTCGTGATCACCTTCGCGCTCACCACGTTCCTGCTGGCGATGGCGTACCGGTCCTGGGTCCTGCTTGGCCACGACGAGGTACAGGACGACATCTACGACCGCCGGATCAGGGAGCTGCCGAGGCGGGACAGCGGACCGGACAGCTTCGTCGCGCCTCGCGAGTCGGCGCCCCAGGAGAGTCTCCGATGACCCCGCCCGAGGTACGTGGGGGGACGGCGTCGTGACGGCGTTGGTGGTGCTGCCTGTGCTGCTGCCGCTGCTCGCGGCCGCGCTGTCGCTGGTGTTCGGCCGGTTCGCGTGGCTGCAGCGCGGCTTGGGAATCGGGGTGTTGCTGGCCATCCTGGTGGACGCGGTCGTGCTGCTGAGGCGGGTGGACACCGCCGGCCCGGTCGTGCTGCAGCTCGGCGGGCACGCCGCACCGTTCGGCATCACGCTGATCGCGGACCGGCTCGCCGCGCTGCTGTTGCTGGTGTCCACGATCGTGACGCTGTCGGTGCTGCTGTACGCGATCGGACAGCGGATCACCGACCTGGGGCCGGACGTGTCCAGCACCGCGTTCCACCCGATGTACCTGGTGCTGTGCGCGGGTGTGTCGCTGGCCTACGTGGCGGGCGATCTGTTCAACCTCTTCGTCGCCTTCGAGGTGATGCTGTCCGCGTCGTACGTGCTGATCAGCAGGCGCACCACGGCGAGCAGGGTGCGGGCCGGCATGACCTACGTGATCGTGAGCCTCACCTCCTCACTGCTGTTCATCACGATGATCGCGCTGATGTACGCGGCCACCGGGACGGTCAATCTCGCGGATCTGGCGATGAAGGTGGACGAGTTGCCGGGCGGGATGCAGACCGGGCTGGCGTTGCTGATGATGATGGTGTTCGGCATCAAGGCCGCGATGGTGCCGCTGCATTTCTGGCTCCCGGACAGCTACCCGACCGCGCCCGCTCCGGTCACCGCGGTGTTCGCCGGGCTGCTCACGAAGGTCGGCGTGTACGCGATGATCCGGAGCCAGACACTGGTGTTCGCGCACACGGCCAGCTGGACGATCTTGCTGGTGCTCGCGTTGCTGACCATGCTGGTCGGCGCGCTCGGCGCGATCGCCCAGGACGACATCAACCGGCTGCTCTCCTTCCTGCTGGTGAGCCACATCGGCTACATGTTGTTCGGGCTGGCGCTGTTCACCGTGCTCGGCGTGACCGGCGTGATCTTGTACGTGCTGCACCACATCACCGCGCAGGCGGCGCTGTTCCTGGCCAGCGGGCTCATCACCCGGCAAACCGGCACCGTATCGTTGCGCGAGATGGGCGGGGTGGCACGGGCTTCCCCGCTGATCGCCGCGCTGTTCGCGATTCCCGCGTTGAGCCTGGCCGGGATCCCGCCGCTGTCCGGCTTCGTGGCCAAGGTGTCGTTGCTGCGGGCAGGCGTCCAGGTGGCCACGCCGATGGCCTACGCGGTCACCGCGGTGGCCGTGCTGACCAGCCTGCTAACCCTGTACGCGCTCACCAGGGTGTGGGTGACGGCGTTCTGGGGTGACCCGCGGCCACCGCACGCCGACCCGGACCCGCACGACGAGGTGGTGGTCGGCACCCGACGCCGATCGGTCTCGATGGTCGCGGCCACCGGCGTGCTGGTGCTCACCGGTCTGTTCATCGCGGGCGCGGCGGGGCCGCTGTCCGGCGCGAGTGAACGGGCGGCAACCGATCTGCTTGACCGGGACAACTATCGGTCGGCGGTGCTGGGGCACTCCGCGGTGCGGGAGGCCGGCTGATGAGGGGACGCATGCCGCGACCGAGGCCGGGACAGCTACTGATGGTGGGCTGGCTGCTGCTCGTGTGGATCATGCTCTGGGGATCGCTCGACACCGCGACCGTGCTGTTCGGGCTGCTGGTCGCGGTCGGGATCGTGCTGGTGTTCCCGCTGCCGAGGACGTCCGGCCGGCTGACGCTTCGCCCGGCGAGCCTGCTGGTGCTCGTCCTGTTCCTGGTCTACGAGCTGGTGAGTTCGGCGATCATCGTCGGCTGGCACGCGCTGCGGTACGGCAAGGACGCCACGTCCGCGATCATCGAGGTACCCATGCTGTCCGATGTGGACCAGGTGATCGCGGTGTCGGCCAACGTGATCTCCTTGGCGCCGGGCGAGTTCGTGTTGCAGGTCGATCGGGCTCGCGGGATCTACTACGTGCACGCGCTGGGAACACGCAGCCATCAGCATGCGCAGCGCGTGCGGCGATCGTTGCTCGATCTGCAGCTCAAAGTGATCAAGGCGTTCGCGCCGCGCGACGAGGTGCGCGCGCTGGCGAATCACTCCGGCCAGAAGGAGGGCACGTGACTGTCGTTTTCACCGTCACGCTGGGATTGCTCGTGGTGGCCGCGACCATGGTGCTGATCCGATTGCTGCGCGGGCCGTCCACTCTGGATCGGATCCTTGCCGTGGACGTGTTGCTGATGCTGACCGTCGCCGGAGTGGCCGTGGAGATGGCGATGTCATTGCGTGGGGCCAACCTGGCCTTGCTGGCCGCGGTGGCGCTGCTCGGTTTCGTCAGCTCGGTGACCGGGGCGCGGCTGGTCGAGGACAAGGAGACCCACCGATGAACGTGGTGGTTTCGGTATGCCTGCTGTCCGGTGCGGCGTTGTGCGTGGTCGGCGCGTTCGGCATGCTTCGGTTGCCGGACACCCTGTCCCAGCTGCAGGCGGCCACCAAGCCGCAGACCCTCGGCCTGTTGCTGATCCTGCTCGGCGTCGCGCTGCGGCTGGATCTCGCCGACGGGATCGGGATCGTGCTGGTGATGCTGTTCCAGGTATGCACCGCGCCCGTGCTGTCCCAGATCGTCGGCCGCGCCGCGTACCGCATCGGTGTGCTGCGGCAGGACACCCTCGTGGTGGACGAGCTCCGGTCCAGATTGGCCGGTGACCGGGACGATCACGGCGCGCCGCCGGGCGGTGAGGTAACTGAGCGGTAGGCCCCGACGAAGCGATGTCGCGGCCAGGCAGAATGGTTCGCTGGACGTGGGCAGCGGCGAGCGAGCAGCGAGGAGACCGGGTGGCACGCGGCCGGTTGGACGGAGTGATCGCCCTCGATGGGCCGTCCGGGACGGGTAAGTCCACCGTGGCGCGCGCGTTGGCGCGCCGGTTGGACGCGGGTTACCTGGATACCGGGGCGATGTATCGGGCGGTGACGCTGGCGGTGCTGCGCGCCGGCGTCGACCCGGCAGACGACGGCCCGGTGTTCGAGATCGCCGAGCGAGTCACGTTGGAGCTGGGTAACGACCCGGATGGGCCGACCGTGACACTCGACGGTGCGGACGTGGCCGCGGAGATCCGTGGTGCCGCGGTGACGGCGGCGGTTTCGGCCGTGTCCGCGGTCGGGGCCGTGCGTGAGCTGCTGGTGGGCGAGCAGCGACGAATCATCGCCAGGGTGCTCGAGGAGCGGGGCGGGATAGTGGTCGAGGGCCGGGACATCGGCACCACTGTCGCGCCTGCCGCCGGCCTGAAGGTGTTCCTGACCGCGTCCGCGGATGCCCGCGCGCAGCGCAGGAGTACCCAGGATGTCGCCGAGGGGCGGGCATCCACGGTGGACGGTGCGCGGGTCGACGTGGATCGGCGTGATCGGCTCGATTCGACACGGGCGAGTTCGCCGCTGCGGGCGGCGCCGGATGCCGTTGAGCTGGACACCACCGAGATCGACCAGGATGACGTGCTGACGCGGCTGCTCGAGTTGGTGGCGCAGCGTGGCATGCTGGACAATGCCGAGGCGGGCTCGCGGTGAACGATCTGCCGGATGATGCCTGGCCGCGGCTGCACGAGTTCGCTCGGGTGCTCGCACGGGTGTTGTATCGGCCGGCGTTCCGGGTGCGGGTGCACGGGCTCGATCGGGTCCCGCGCAGCGGTGCCGTCGTGTTGATAGCGAATCACAGCACGATGATGGAGCCGCAGCTGATCTTCGCGGAGCTGCCGAGGCGCTCGGTTTTCCTGGTGAAGCAGGAGTTGTTCCGAGGTGTCGTGGGTCGGTCGTTGCGCAGGATCGGCCAGCTGTCCGTGCGCAGGGGCGAACCGGATCGCACGGCGCTGCTTGAGGCCGTCCGGGTGCTGCGGGGCGGGGGAGTGATCGGCGTGTTCCCGGAGGGCACTCGGGGGGCGGGCGATGTGGACAGCGCCGAGCGGGGTGCGGCCTGGTTGGTGCGCGCGTCCGGCGCGGTCGTGTTGCCGGTGGCGTGCCGAGGCACCCTACGGCCGGCCGGCGTCCGGCGACGCTTTCGGCCAGTGGTGGACCTGCTGTACGGGAAGCCCTTCACGGTGGACGTCGGGCGTGGCCGCGCTGGATTAATCGAGGCCACCGAGCGGTTGCGCACGGAGTTGGCGCAGTTGGTGCGCGAGGTGGATGTACTACGTGAGGAAAGTGAGACTCGGAAGTGACTGAGGCGGACCTGTCCGGTGCGGACGGAACCTGGAGCGCGGAATCGGAGTGGACCGCGCTGGACGCCGCCGCGGAGGCCGACGACGCGGGCGATGCGGACGACAGCGCTGCGCAGCCGGTGCTCGCCGTGGTGGGTAGGCCGAACGTCGGCAAGTCCACTTTGGTCAACCGGCTGCTCGGCCGGCGCGAGGCCGTTGTGCAGGATGTGCCCGGGGTAACCAGGGACCGGGTGGCCTACGACGGGTTGTGGAACGGCCGGCGGTTCACCGTGGTGGACACCGGCGGCTGGGAACCGGACGCGAGCGGGTTGCGGGCCGCCGTGGCGGCGCAGGCCGAGCTGGCGATGCGGACCGCCGACGCGGTGCTGCTGGTGGTGGACGCGACGGTGGGCGCGACCACCACGGACGAGGCGGTGGCGAAGGTGCTGCGGCGGGCGAAGCAGCCCGTGTTGCTGGCCGCGAACAAGGTGGACAACGAGCGGTTGCTCGCGGACACCGCGGCGCTGTGGTCGCTCGGGCTCGGGGAGCCGATGCCGGTGAGCGCGCTGCACGGTCGGCGGTCAGGCGATCTGCTCGACGCCGTGGTGAACGCGCTGCCCGATGCTCCGAAGGACGCCGACCGGCCGGGCGGCCCGCGGCGGGTGGCGCTGGTCGGCAAGCCGAACGTGGGGAAGTCGAGCCTGCTGAACAAGCTGACCGGTGAGCAGCGGGCCGTGGTGCACGAGGTCGCGGGAACCACGGTGGATCCGGTGGACTCGTTGGTGGAGTTGGACGGCCAGGTGTGGCGGTTCGTGGATACCGCGGGGCTGCGCAAGCGGGTGAAGACGGCCAGCGGGGCGGAGTACTACGCGTCGCTGCGGACCAAGGCGGCGATCGATGCCGCCGAGGTGGCGATCGTGTTGCTGGACGCCAGCGAGCCGATCAGCGAGCAGGACCTGCGGGTGCTGACCATGGTCGTGGAGGCCGGGCGGGCGTGTGTGCTGGCGATGAACAAGTGGGACCTGGTCGACGAGGAGCGGCGGCACCAGCTGGTCCGGGAACTGGAACGCGGGCTGGTGCGGGTGCCGTGGGCCGAGCGGGTGAACGTCTCCGCGCTGACCGGCCGGGCGATGAAGAAGCTGGCGCCGGCGCTGCGAACCGCGCTGAGCTCGTGGGATCGCCGGGTGCCGACCGGCCAGCTGAACGCCTGGCTGTCCGAGCTGATCGCGGCGACCCCACCGCCGGTGCGCGGCGGTAAGCAGCCGAAGGTGCTGTTCGCCACCCAGGCGCAGACCCGGCCACCGATGTTCGTGCTGTTCACAACGGGTTTTCTGGAGGCGAGTTACCGGCGGTTCATCGAGCGCAAACTCCGGGAGCGGTTCGGGTTCCCCGGCAGCCCGGTGCGGATTTCGATCCGGGTACGGGAAAAGCGCCCAGGCAAGAAGTGAGTGATCTGGTGCGGTAGGCTAGTCGCGCACTCGGGGAGGGGTGCGGCCGGGACGTGGCGCAGCTTGGTAGCGCACTTGACTGGGGGTCAAGGGGTCGTGGGTTCGAATCCCGCCGTCCCGACGGTGTCTGGTTTCAGGACATAGTTGACGCCTGTCTCGGGACATAGTTGACACCTCTTGGTGGAGGTGCGCGATGTCGCTGGGCAGGCTGGTGGTGGCGGCGGTGAAGGTCGAGGGACGCTCGAAGAGCGAGGTGGCCCGCGACTATCGGATCTCCCGGCAGTGGGTGCACGAGCTCCTCAGACGCTACGAGACCGAGGGCGAAGCGGGACTCACGCCGCGGTCGCGGCGGCCGCACCGCAGCCCGCGCGCCGTGGCTGCCGAGGTCGAGGAGCGGATCGTGCGGCTGCGGAAGGAACTGTCCAAACAAGGCCTGGACGCCGGCGCGGAGACCACCGCCGCCCACCTGGCCCGCGACGGTCTGCCCCGGGTGCCGGCGGTGTCCACGATCTGGCGGATCCTGTCCCGCCGCGGCTTCGTGACGCCGCAGCCGCGGAAACGGCCGAAAAGCTCGCTGATCCGCTTCTGCGCCGACCAACCCAACGAGCGCTGGCAGGCCGACGTCACCCACTGGCGGCTGGCCGACGGCACCGACGCGGAGATCCTTAACATCGAAGACGACCACTCCCGGACCGACATCGTCAGCGACGCCCGGCCGACCACGCTCGCCGACGATGTGGTCACCAGCTTCCGCAGCGGCTGCGCCCAGTACGGCATCCCCGCCGGGCTGCTGTCCGACAACGCCGCCATCTTCACCGGCGGCTCCCGTGGCGGCGGGAGGGTCGCCATCGAGCTCGAAACCGGCGCGTTCGGAGTGCGGTTCGACCACTCCCGGCCGTATCACCCGCAGACCTGCGGCAAGGTGGAGCGCTTCCACCAGACCCAGAAGAAATGGCTGGCCAAACAGCCCCGGGCACGCTCGATCGCCGAACTGCAGGCCCAGCTGGATGAGTTCCGCGACTACTACAACCACGTCCGCCCGCACCGGGCCCTCGGCCGGCGCACCCCCGCCGAAGCCTTCACCGCCCGCCCCAAAGCCATCCCCGGCGGGCCAATCATCGACCCGCACTACCGCATCCGCCGCGACCGCGTCGACGACACCGGCGCCGTCTCGGTGCGCTACAACAGTCGCCTGCACCACATCGGCCTCGGCCGCCGCCACGCCGGCACCAAAATCACGCTACTCATCGCCGACCGCGAGATCCGCGTCCTGGACCCCGACGGCCAACTCCTGCGCGCCCTCACCCTCGATCCCAGCCGCGACTACCAACCCCGCGGCGTCAAACCCGGACCACCACCCACCACCGCAGCCTGACGCAGCCTGATCACCCGGTTCCTCGACCCCCGCCACACGGTCGCCGCCGAGGAGAACGGTCAAGGTGGAGTCCCCACAGCGCAGCGAGGAGAACCGACCTTGACCACCGACGAGCGGCGACCACACTCGACCACAAGGAACGACCCGCGAACAACCGTGACCACGCCAGCCGTCAGCCTAGACACCGCCGACACCACCAAGCTCGCCGAACTGCTGCACTCCCCGCGCGACTAACCGGCCAACGACCCCCAACCAGCTCGATCAATCACCACGACACTTCCTCTGACAACCCCGCGCCTACGGCATCAACCACCCACACGCCGACATCGACAGGCTCACCTTCCCCCTACACGAAGACGACCGCGAGAACCTCTTCGACCCCCACCCCACCAGCTCTCCGGCCCCCACCGACAACGCACCCCAAAAGGGTGCGCACAAACTCGTTCAAATGCAACGATGTCCCGGGACATGTGTCAACCATGTCCCGGGACATCGTGGACACCCGAACCCACGGTTTCGGGGAAATCCCACTCGAAATCTCAATCAGTTCCGGGGGGGTTAGATGCGGTGGTCGGTGAGAGTTTCGGCCGTGAGTTGCTGGGCGGTTTGTGCTCGTTCGGTGTTGGCGAGATATACGGCGACGTAGAGGGCGTCGAGGACGGCGATGTGGGCGATGCGGCTGGTGATGGCTTCGACCCGGAAGTCGGTTTCGTTGGACCCGGCGACGAGTGCGATATCGGCGAGCTCGGTAAGGGGGGAGTTGAAGAAGCTGGTGATGGCAATCGTGGCAGCCCCGGCGGCGAGGGCGGCGCGCACGGAGTTCAGGGTTTCCCGGGTTTGACCGGTGTGGCTGAAGCACAGGCAGGCAGACCCGGGACCGAGTAGGCGCGCCGCGACGTGTTGGACGTGGGTGTCGCCGGGGGCTTCGGAGGGGATGCCGGCGGTGCGGAACCGGTAACTGGCGTCTTGTGCGAGTGGGGCCGAGGTGCCGACGCCGACGCAGAGCAGGTGGCTGGCCTGTGTGACGAGTGTGACGGCCTGGGTGAATGCCTCCGGGCTGACGGTGTCTGCGGCGCCGGTGACCGCCTTGGCCGTGCTGTTGAGGACCTTGCCGAGTACGGCGGTCGAACTGTCGCCTGGGGTGACGTCTTCGTGCAGGCCGCGTTCGGGTGGGATGGTTTCGGCAGCGAGGCGGATCTTGAGGTCGGCGAAGCCCCGGAAACCGACGTCCTGGCAGAACCGCACCACCGTGGCGACCGAGGTATCGGTGCGCTCGGCGACGTCGGAGACGGTCATATGGATGATGGCCAAAGGGTCATCGAGGATGGCGCGTCCGACTCGACGACCGCGTTCGGTGAGTGCGGGCAGCTGTGCCCGGATCTGTGCGACAACCGAGCTGGGACTGCTGTCCTCGGTGGCTGCGCTCACGGCAGGCATGATGGCACGGTGTCCGGGGCCGCGCGGTGGCGGACAAGGCCCGATGCGCAGTCCCGGACGGTGGCCGCTCGCGGCAGCTGGGGTAGTGCGGTCGTCACGCGGCGGCCGGCCAGAGCCGGTTACTGGCCAGGCGGGCGCCTTCGGCCATGGTGGCGAGCTTGGCCCACACCACCCGAGGGCTGACCCAGTTCATGCCGACCAGGGTGCCGAAACCACAGTCGGTTCCAGCCAGCACGCGGTCCCGCCCAACGATGCTGGCGTAGTTCCCGAGACGTTGCGCGATGAGTTCGGGGTGTTCGATGTAGTTGGTCTTGGTGTCGATGACGCCGGGAATGAGGATCTTGTCGTCCGGGATAGCGGCGTCCTGGAGCACGGCCCATTCGTGAGCGTGGCGTGGGTTGGCGGCTTCGATCAACAGGCCCTGCGGCGCGGCGCGCAACACGGCGCCGACAATGTCGCGCAGTTCGATGTCGCGGTGGTGGGTGCTGAGGTAGTTGCCCCAGCAGATGTGCATGCGGATGCGGTCGGCGGGCAGGTCGGCTACCGCCCAGCTGATCACGTCGATGTGCATCTCGACGTTCTTGACGATCTCCTCCCGCGGCTTGTCCGGATAGACCAAGTGGGCGGCGCAGCCGATGTCCGGGCAGTCGATCTGCAGTAGCAGGCCGGACTCGACGATGGCGCGATACTCGTACCGCATCGCTTCGGCCAGCGCGTACAGGTACGCCTCGGTGGAGGGGTAGTGCTGGTTGGGCATGTACATCGCGATCGCCCCAGGCGAGACCGCATTGAGAAAAGCTTCGGCGGGCTCGACGCCGGTGAGGGCTTCGCGGAAGGCCGCGATGTCGCGGTGTACGGCGTCGGCATCGCGCAGCCGCACCTCGTCGACACAGTTGGGCGCCTGAGCGTGTTGCATGCCGGGGTCGGCGGTGACGTGGTGGATGGTCTCCGGGTAGTCCTGGAACTCGGCGAGATCGAGTCCGACGGCCTCGCCGGCGAAGCCGTCGAAGCGGTCGGTGACATAGGTGACGTAGGAGGTCTTGCTGACCTCGCCGTCGCTGACGACATCCACCCCGGCCTGGCGTTGCTGGTCGATGATTTCGCGGCGGGCCGCGGCGATCGCGTCGTCCAGTTCGGCCGCGTCGTAGGGCTTGCCCTCCATCTTCTGGTGCATCAGCTGGGTCAGCGTCTCCGGGCGGGGCAGGCTGCCCACGTGGGTGGTCAGAATCCGGTCGGTGCTGGTGCGCATGGTGATCTCCCTTGCGGGGTGGGTGTTTGGCGGTGCCGGTGCTCGTGCAGGTGTGGGCTTCAGGACGTGGGAATGGTCCATCGGCTGTCGCGGCGGGCTAGGTCGAGCACGCCGGTGTAGTGCCGCCGGGCGTCGGCAAGTGCCTGCGGTCCGTCTCCGAGCGCGGACAAATGCGTCAGAAGCAATCCTCGGGCGCCGGCGTCGTGGGCGAGCTGTGCGGCCTGGCTGGCGGTGAGATGACCGTGTCCGGTGAGTTCCTCGGGCGTGGCCTGCAGGTAGGTCGCTTCGCACACGAACAGGTCGGATTCCTCGGCCGTGGCAAGGAGTGTGTCGGTCCATCCGGTGTCGGAGGAGAACGCGATACATCCGTCGGCTGCGGAAAACCGCAGCGCCGCGCTGGCGACCGCGTGCAGGGCGGGGCGCACGGTCAGAAACAGCCCGGGCACGATCTCGATCGGGCTGTTGTCGTCAAGCTCCAGTGGATGTAGCTCGGTGCTGGAGGCGATGGGCCGACGCAGCGCGGGCAGGGTGGGCACGCCGAACTGGCCGTCGAGCACCGACAGCAGGTCGGTCATCTCCGCCGGCACATATAGCGGCAGCGGCTGCTCGCGCGGGACGGGAAACTGCAGGGCATACGCCAGGCCCACCACGTCCAGGCAATGATCGGCGTGTGCGTGCGTGATCACGACCGCTTGCAACTCGCTCAAGGACACGTGCCGTTGGACGGCATCGACGACCCCCGGACCGCAGTCGATGAGGACATGACGCCCGTCGTGGTCAAGCAAGTATCCCGACGTTCGGCCCGCTTCACACGTCAGCACAGTCAACGCGAAACCCATCGCAGCCCCTCTCGTGGCGTTCGGGCACTAGCGGCCAACCGGCCACAACGCTAGGGAACGCGCGAAACGCCCCGCCCAACGACGCGTGAACTCTCGGGAATCTCATATTCACAGCGATCACTCGTCTTGAAACACATTTTCAGACCGCTTAGCTTCGCACGGTGCCGGGTGCACGTAGGACCACCAAAGCCTGACGACGCAAGGAGTTGTAATGACGACGGACGCCACGGGTGGATCAACGCTGCGTCCGTTCGCGACCCAAAGGCGTGCGCGCCAGACGGCGGCGAGTGGCTGCAGCACGACGAGCAGGGCCAGTGGGGCGTGGTCCGCACGCGCACCGAGAACTTCTCTCCCCTCCACGAGGGCTTGCGCACACTCCTGACGACTGGCCCCTCCCGGCGATGGCACGGTTTGCGCTGTCCGCACACTGAGCACATGGCCAGGGTGGCTTGCAGCATACCTTCAAATTGACGGCAGATCGTCACCTGCTGAGCTGACGACACCAGCACGAAAAGGACACGCATGGCCGAGATCTCCGAAATCCAGGTCGTCGTCTTCGACGTCCTCGGAACACTGGTCGACGAACCCAGCGGACTCCGAGCGGAAATTCGCGACGCGGTGCCGGTGTCCGACGATGCGTCTGTCGACGAGCTGCTCACCTCGTGGCAGGAGCATGTCGAGGTCGAGCAGCAACGCATCGGGCAAGGGCACCGCACGTACGTCAACTCCGAGATCATCGATGGAGAAGACGCGGGGCGGGTGGCCGACCATGCCGGACTCGCCGATCCGGCGATCATCGCCCGGCTGGCCACAGCTGGTCAGCGGTTGCCACCCTGGGCCGACTCCGTCGCCGGTCTCGAGCGGCTCGCGCAGCGGTTCCCCCTGCTTGGGCTCTCCAACGCCAGCCGCACCGCTCTGCTGCGACTCAACGCGCACGCCGGGCTGCGCTGGCACCAAGCTTTGTCCGCCGAAGCCGTCCAGGCCTACAAGCCAGCGCCGGAGGTTTACCGGCTCGCCATCGACACCGCCGGATGTTCGCCAGAACGCGTGCTCATGGTGGCCGCCCATGCCTGGGATCTCCGCGGAGCTCAGGCGAGAGGCATGCGGACCGCCTACGTCCAGCGACCGGTCGGGGATCCGCCGACGAGCTCCGATGAGTTCGACTGGCGGTTCAACGGACTGGACGAACTGGTTACCGCGCTGACGCCGGGTTAGCCGGGCCGACCCGCACTCCGCCGCACCAGACTTCCCGGGACCTGAAAACGGAAGGCCGGCCGGTCTCGACTGGGCGAGTGGAGGCTTTAGAAGATGGAGAAAGGGAATGAGTCCGATCGAGATTCCACAAGCACATGGACGCCCTTCCTATGATTCGGAAAAGGAGATCTGGCGTACCCTTTGCGCGTACTGCGAGGCGATTGACGATGCCGATTTCGATGGAGTCGCGAGGCTCTGGGAACATGGGACGTGGCCTTTTGCGGGCGAGCCAGGGTCGGAACCGGTACGCCGCTGGTTTGATGACTATGTGATCCTGTATGACGGAAAAACGCACACTCAGCATCGGCTCACGAACGTCCTAATCGACGTCGACGACGAAGCGGGAACCGCTTCTTTCACGAGCTACGCCAGCATATGGCAGGCACTTCCGGACTTTCCGCTGCAACCGATCATCTTTGCGCGTTTCAATGGCAGCTTCGAGCGCTTGGCTGGACGGTGGTGGTGGACGACGCTTGACGTAATACCGGACCTGGTAGGCGATACCAGTCGGCATGTTCGCCAGTGAACGAAGGTGACATAGGGAGGCGCCGTCGTTCTACGCCGGGTGTCCGTGGCGATCACCTTTCCACCGATTAGTTCGGCACCGGTCGATAGTCATATTCTGCGGCCGGTTCGAACCAGCAGAGGAGAAGCACATGGTGATCGTCGCGGGGCACATCGTCGTCGATCCGCGACAGCGCGAGTCCTATCTCGCGAACTGCGTGGACGTTGTTGAAGAGGCTCGCCGTGCACCCGGCTGCCTCGATTTCTCCATCGCCGCGGATCTGGTGGATGCGGGCCGCATCGCCATCTTCGAGCGCTGGGAGTCGCAGGCGGCTGTCGAGGCATTCCGGGGTAGTGGTCCCAGCAACGAACAGGGCGCCGCGATCCTCGCCGCCTCGGTGGCTGAGTACGACGTCGCGGACGTGCGCCAGCTGACCTGAAGGCCGTGCGGGCTCCGAGGGCGATAGGCAGAAGCAGGGTGACCAACCGCCGCCGCACCTGTTGCGGATCAATACGGCAAGCGACTCCTGACAGCGGGGAAGCATCGCGGGGGAGAACGTCTTTCCCATCGCTAAGGTGTTGTCGTGGCTGACGAGCAGCGGTCAGAAGCCGGGCCGGATGGGCGCGCCGTCCGGTGGGCAGGTCAACGTGACAGGCGGCGGACCGAGATCGTGGATGCCGCGCTGGCCGCGATTGCCCTGCACGGGCCCCGGGTCTCAACGGGCCAGATCGCCGCGCAGGCGAGGATCGCGCGGCCGCAGTTGTATCGGCACTTCTCGGATGCCGACGAGCTGTACCGGGCGATTGGCGACCGCGTGGCCGAGCACGTGGTAGCTGAGTTGGCGCCGGTAGTGAGGCGGCCGGGCCGCACGCCGCGCGACATCATCGACGGTGCCGTGCACGGTTTCGTTGAGTGGCTCGCGCGGAACTCGCAGCTGTACCGCTTCGTGACCCTGCAGGAAAACGTCGCATCGGCGGGCCGGATCAACGTCGTCGGGGATATCAAGGCGACACTGACGGCACAGATCGGCGACCTGCTACGCGGCTACATGGCCGCGCTCGGTGTAACTCCCACCACCCTGGCCGAGCCGCTCGCGGCCGGAATCGTCGGGCTGGCGGAATCCGCCACCGGTCAGTGGCTGGCCAACCCAGCGGGAATCACTCGCGACAAGTTCGCCAACTCGCTCGCAGGCTGGATCTGGGGAATCCTGCACAACGCTTTACAACTCCACGGTGTTCACCTGGCCGCCGATGACGAGCTACCGCAGCTCCAGCCGGACCAGCCTGGCCCGATGGTGTGATCCGGAGCACAGTCCCGTCAATATCTGATACGGTCGTGTACCTGATATTTCAATTACCGGAGCTGGGGAGTCGGACCGGCCGCTGGATCTGCGTGGGATCCAGCGGCCGGCTTCCCTTGGCAGGTTGCACCGGACGGGGAGTAGTCCTGGGGAGAAAGGGGCTTCAGGTGTCCGAGACTTCTAACCCGAATTCGTGGCTGGAGCAGGCAGTACGGGACGCCTACACGTCGATCGCTCGGCAATACGACGAAGCCAATGCGGCGCTCGACCGACATCCGGCCGCCCGCCACGCCCCCGCACGGTCCGAATACGCCGCTCGGGCACCTGTGCCGTCCGCGCCGGCCAGCACCACGGCCGGCGCCGAGCGCGCCACCACGGAAGGCAAGGCGGAGGCGGCCTCCGCGTCTCCGCCTGCCGACCCATAGGCTGATCACCCGCGGGACGCCGGAAACCCGGACGATCGGGTTATCGACTCGGCGGCACGAGCTTGGCAGCGTCAGGCCGCCCCGAGATCGGCGGAGAGCCACCGCTGCGGACGCATGTAGATGGCGACCTTCTCGCCGAGCTCCGCCTTCGAATACTCGATATAGGGCTCGACCTTGTCGCTCGGCAGGTAGCGAGAGGCTATCTCCCACAACAGGTCCTCGGTGCCCTGGACGGTTCGCGTGACTGGCCCCTCTACGGAAACGTATCGAACGGTGGGTTCCAGCCGCTCCACCATCAACGAGTAACGTCCGGCCGCCTCGATGAGTCGGGCTTTCCGCGAGCCGGCCGGCGTCAATATCCAGGCCTCTCCTCCCGGCGTGTACTGGTACCAGATCGGCACGGTCAACGGCGCGCGGCCTTGCCCTGCTGACACCGACACCGCGGCGACGTGCGGCTCGGCCAAGAATTGTTCGCGCGTGTGTATGGCTAATGGCATACGGTGAGGTTAGGTCCGGTCACCGACAATCCATGGTTGTTGAACCGACAAGGCAGGTCGCGCCGCAGCGGGCCGACCCGGACGGATACCCGTTAACCCGCCGCGTCGGCGGCGACCATCCGTGCGATGGCGGACGTCAGTCGCGTTCTCTCTGCGGGCGGCAGCTCGCTGGCGAGCGCCTCGAGCCGTCCGGTTACGTCGTGGTGCGACTCGATGGCGAGCCGCTTGCCCTCACCGGTCAGTTGGATCTGGCAGGCTCGCCGGTCGTGGGAGTCGCGAGCGCGAGCCACCAAGCCGCGCCGCTCCACACGGTCAACCAGCCCGGTCAGGCTGGACTTCTCCAGGTGCAGCGATCGGGTCAGCTCGCCCATCCCGACCGGGCCGTCGGCCACCAGGCAGAGCAGCTGAACTTGCTGGGGGGTGAGGTCGTGCTGCCGGGCGACTTCGTTGAACACCTGTTGCACCAAGTGCGTCAGTCGCACCAACGCCTCGGCCAGCTCTGCCGTCTTCGCGGTCCCGGTCGTCGTGGTCATCGCACCTCCACGACCCGATTGTAGTTGACGGCCGTTCGTATCACGAACTACGTTGGTTGGTAATACGAACAGTACGTACAGCGAACTAGGAGAGCATATGACTGCGACGGTGGCCGTTGTCGGTGGCGGGTACGGCGGCATCGCGGCCGCCAAGGCGTTGGACGATGTGGCCGATGTGGTGCTCGTCGAGCCGCGGGACACCTTCGTGCACAACGTGGCTGCGCTGCGCGGTCTCGTCGATCCGGAGTGGACAGACCGGATCTTCTTCCGCTACGACGAGCTGCTCGGCCGTGGCCGGGTGCTCCACGACCGGGCGGTGCGGGTGGATTCCGATGCCGTCACCGTCGGCTCGGGGGAGCGGATCGCCGCGGACTACATCGTGCTCGCGACCGGTTCGGGATATCCGTTCCCTGCCAAGGTCGACGTCGACGACAGTACGAGCGCCAAGGAGAAGTTCCGCGCCACCTACGACGCGCTGGCACAGGCCGATAACGTGCTGCTGCTCGGCGCCGGACCGGTCGGGCTGGAGCTCGCCGGCGAGCTGAAGGCGGCGTGGGCGGACAAGACCGTCACGATCGTCGACCCGGTGGATGACCTCCTCTCCGGTATCGACTTCCCGGACAAGCTGCGTGCGGAACTTCGCCGCCAGCTCCACGAGATGGGGATAGAGCTGCTTCTCGGCACGTCGTTGCGTACGGAACCGCCATCGGAGGCCGGTGAGATCAAGACATTCACCGCGACTACGCGGTCCGGAAGGGAGATCGTCGCGGACATCTGGTTCCGCTGCTTCGGCGTGCGACCGATCACCGGCTACCTCGCGGCCGAGCTGGCTACCGCCCGGCGCGCCAACGGCCATCTGGATGTCACCGATGAGCTGCGCCTTCCAGGTGAGCAACGCGTGTTCGCCATCGGCGACATCACCGCGACCCCGGAAGCCAAGACGGCGAAGGCGGCCGGCCAGCACGCCGAGGTGGTCGCGACGAACATCCGAACACTGATCCACGGCGGCGACGAGCTGACCAGCTACCAGCCTGGCCCTCCGAGCATCGCCTTGCCGCTCGGACCGCGCGGCGGTGCGTCCTACACGCCCGACATGGGCCTCCTGGACGCCGAGACCACGTCGCAGCTCAAAGGGGCGGACCTGATGGTTGACGCGCTCCACGAGATGCTCGGCGCTCCGGCGCGGAATGATCGGTGAGATCGGCGTCCCTGGTCTCCCGGATGCGCCAGATGGCTAGCGCGGTCGCGGCGCTGCTGGCGGCGACGAACACGGCCACGTAGGTCGCGCTGCCGCCCCCGGCGGCCAGCAGGCTGCTGGCGATGAGCGGCGCGAAACCACCACCCAGCAACGAAGACAGCTGGTAGCCGAGGGACGCGCCGGTATAGCGGGTGCGGGTGTCGAAGCTCTCCGCCATCACCGCGGGCCACGGCGCGTACGTCAGGGGTTGCAGCACGCAGCGGCCGAGGAGCAGCGCCACCATCAGCCAGACCGCGGAGCCGGAGTCGATCATCCAGAAGAGCGGGAACGCCATCGCGACGGTGGCGATCGCGCCGGCCAGCATCGTCGGCCGGCGCCCGATGCGGTCGCTCATCGCGGCCACCGTTGGCAGGGTGAGCAACTGCAGCGCCGATCCCACGGCAAGGCCGAGCAACACGAGCGACTCCGAATAGCCGGCGCGCACCGCGTAGGTGATGATGAACGTGCTCCACAGCGCCTGGATGACGAGCGGTCCGAGGCCGATGCCGGTGGTGAGGATCAGGTTACGGGGCCGACGAAGGATCTCAACCACGGGCAGCCGCGCGGTGCTGCGGGTCTGCTTGAGCTGAGCGAACACCGGGCTCTCGGACACGCGTAGCCGCACGAACAGCCCGATGCCCAGCAGCACGACGCTGAACAGGAACGGCACCCGCCAGCCCCATGCGAGGAATTCCTCGTCCGGCAACGCCACCACGGCCATCACCGCGACGGTCGAGAGCAACGATCCCAGCGGCGCGCCCATCGCGGTGAAGCTGCTCCAGAACCCGCGCCTGCGGTTCCCGGAGTGTTCGGCCGTCATCAGCACGGCGCCACCCCACTCGCCGCCGATGGCGATCCCTTGCACGGCGCGCAGCAGGGTCAACAGGATCGGCGCCCAGATCCCGATGGTGGCGTAGCTGGGCAGCAGGCCAATGAGGAAGCTGGCCGCGCCCATCATGCTCATCGTCAACAGCAGCATCGACTTGCGGCCGAGCTTGTCCCCGAAGTGCCCGAAGATGATGCCGCCGAGCGGGCGGGCGAGGTATCCAGCCGTGAAGGTGCCGAACGCGGCGATGGTGCCCACCATCGGGCTGAGGTCGGGGAAGAACAGCTTATCGAACACCAGCGCGGCAAGGGTGCCGTACAGCAGGAAGTCGTAGAACTCCATGGCCGTGCCGAGCAGGCCGGAGATGGCGACCCGGCGGAGCGGAGTGGTGTTGGGCTGCGACATCGGAGCCTCCACGGAAAGCGAGTTCTCAGCGGGATAACGGGATGCGGTCGAGGTCCTCGCCGATGATCAGGCGTCCGTCGAAGTGGTTGGCGGCCTCGTGCCAGCGGGGACGGTCGATGGCACCGGGCACGAAGTGGGTGAGGACGAGGGTGTGCACGCCCGCCTTGTGCGCGATCCGACCGGTGTCCGGGATCGACGTGTGCGCCTCGGTGTGGTGCGCGATCATCGCGCGCGCCACCGGGTCGCGCCCGTGGTACTGGCCGTGTACCCACTTCTCGTCGATGACCTCGTGCACCAGCACGTCCGCACCGGTGGCGAGGGTGACGATGTTGTCGCACACGCCTGTGTCACCGGAGACCACTACGGCCCCGTCCTCGGTGTCGAACCGGAACGCGTACGACGGCGCCATCGGCGCATGCCACACCAGGATCGCGGAGACCCGCACCCGGTCGTCGCGGTACACGACGAACGGTTCCATCGCCGGCGCGGGCGCGGTATCGGCTTCGAACGGCACACCCGCCGGCAACTCGATGTCGAACGCCTTGAGCAGCTCATCGGGGTGGCGCCGGCCGTTGTCCCGTATCCGGTCGTTGACGTCGGTTGCGTGTGCCCGCAGCAGATACCGCACCATCGCGGCCAGACCGGGTGCCGGCTCGTCCGGGCAGACGATCGCCGCCTCGCCGAGCTCGGCCGCGCCCGGTGGGACGCTCCCGCGGGAGCCGGGGCCGTACAGCTCGACCGGTCGAGCCGTGCCTTCCAGGTTCTCGTACCACCCGTACAGCAACAGGTTCGCGAGATCACTGGCGTGATCGGAATGCAGGTGCGTCACGAAGCCGGCGCGCAGCTCCGCGAGGTCGAGGCCGGCAAGCTTGATCTGCCGGCAGGCGCCGTACCCGAAGTCCACCAGGTACAGCGCGTCGCCGACGACGACGGCCGATGAGATGCCCGCCCGGTCCGCCCGCACCCGCGGGCCACCCGCGGTACCGAGCAGGACAAGCTCGGTGCCCTTCCGCGACGTCGCCATGCGTACATAGCACTCCGGGCGATCCCCATATGACAAATACGACTTATGCTGGGGGCTCATCCAATTTGCTTATGGCTTCACGGAGGACGGCGGGTGGAGCGGCGGCAGATCGAGTACGTCCTCGCCGTGATCGATCACGGTGGCTTCACGACTGCGGCGACCGCGCTGCACATCTCGCAACCCGCGCTGTCCCAGGCGATCAAGACGCTGGAGAGCGAACTCGGCGCGACGCTGTTCCACCGGTTGTCTCGCGGCGTGCGACTGACCGCCGCCGGCGAGGAGTTCGCCGACTCCGCGCGCCGCATCGCGCGGGAGATGGATACCGCCCGCGCCAGGGTGGGTGCCGTGGCGGGGCTCGTCGCCGGGAGGCTGGATCTGGTCGCGCTGCCCGGCTTGCTGCTGGATCCGCTCGCCGCCGTGATCGGGCGCTTCCGCGTCGAGCACCCGCGGGTTCGGGTGCGGCTCGCGCCCGCGGAAACGCCGGCCGGGATCCGCGACGCGGTTCGCTCCGGCGCCGCGGAGTTGGGCCTGACCGACGATGTCGAATCCACTGACCGCGACCTCGCCGGTGAGCTGATCATCGAACAGGAACTGGTCGCGGTGCTTCCGCCCGGCAGCCCGCCCCCGCCGGGCGGCAGGATCCCGTTGCGGGAGCTGCTCGGCATGGACTTGGTGACCGGACCGGTCGGCACCGTGGTGCGCGACTTTCTCGCGGGCGAGGCCGCTCGATCCGGGCAGGAGTTCAGCCCGGTCGTCGAGGTCGGGTTGCGTGGTTCGGCGCTGTACCTGGCGATGGCCGGTGCCGGCACGGCGGTGTTGCCCCGCCCGCTCGCGGAACTGGGCAGCCCGCACGGCGTGCTCCTCGTCCCGCTCGACCCGCCGCAGCAGCGGCACGCCTACCTGATGCACCGCGCGGCACCGTTGTCACCCGCGGCTCGAGCCCTGCGCGACTTGCTGCTCTGACGCCCGGGCTCCTGGCTCGTCGAGGAACCGCAGGAGCGCCTCCGCGGTGTCGTGCGGGTTGTCCTCGGGGAGAAAGTGTCCGGCTCCGGTGACCGTCTCGCGGCGTGCGCCGGGAATCGCGGCTGCTAGGCGGTCGCCGGTCGCTGGGTCGAGCCACCGGTCCTGTTCGCCCCAGAGCACCAGGGTTGGCGCGGTGATCCGGTCCAACCGCGCCACGACCTCACGCGTGTCCTCGAAGCTGACGCTCGCGACCTGGTCGACCCAGCGCTGCTGCCCGGCGGCTCCGCGCCACGGAGCAAGGTAGGCGCGCTGGACCGCATCGGACATCGGATGATGGGTGGCGGTGCGCAGCCGCCCCGCGACGATGTCGCCGAAGACCTGCGGGGGCATGGTGCGGTAGGCGCCCTCGTTGCGCTGCATGTGTTCGGTGAACGGGGTGTTCCACGGGCCGAGGACGGCGGCGTCCAGTAGCGCGAGGCGGCGCGCGGGTACCTGGTCGATCAGGTGGGCACGCAGCACGATCCCGCCGCCGATGTCGTGTCCGATCAGGCTGGGCGCTGCGAGACCCCAGTGCTCGATGAGCTCTGCCAGCGTGCGGGCCTGTCGCGCGATCGACGGGGCTACGGCCGCATCGAGGCGCGAGTCACCGAAACCGAGCAGGTCCCACACGTACACGGTGTGCTCGCGGGTCAGGGTGAGGGCTACGTCGCGCCACAGGTAGGACCAGGCCGGGGTGCCGTGCACCAGAACGACCGGTGGTCCTTCCCCGAAGACGCCGGCAGCGACCTCGCCACCTGACACGTGGACCCGGTGGGGAAGTCGCCACGCCTCCGGCTTCGCAGGTGTACTCATCCAACCGCCTCTCGCACTAAGGAGTATATTTCCAATTATCCGGTTACTGTAGCACGGAGTAAGTCGTGAAAATACCTTTTATCGATTACGCGCTGGGCGCGGGCTTGGCGACCGATCTGGTCAACACCGCACCCGTGGTGCGCCGGAGCACCGGTGAGGCCCTTGCCGACCCGGCCGCCCTCGGGCGGTTTGTCGCCGAACACGAGATCCGCCCCGAGGCACTGGTGCACGGCCGCCAGCCGACCACCGACGATCTCGACCAGGTGCACGCCCTCCGCCAGGAGGTTCGCGCGATCCTGGAGGCCAGCACCGAAGACGGCGCCGCCGAGGGGGCGAGTGCGCTCGTCATGCGGGCGGGAGCCGGCCCAGCCCTGTATCGCGATGCCGACGACCGGTGGCAGTGGTACGTCGCGACCAGATCGGACGCGTCGCTCGCCGATGAGCTGGCCGTCCTGATCGGTACCGGGCTGCTCGGCGTGCTGCGCGTGCTGAATCATGACCGGTTCCGGCATTGTGCTTCTCCGGTGTGCGACGGGATGTTCGTGGACACCAGCCGGGCCGGACGCCGCCGGTACTGCGAGCCCGACCTCTGCGGAAATCGCCTCAACGTGGCCAATTACCGTGCCCGTCAACGCGCGGAAAAAGATCCACAGTAGACGGTCACACGGCGCGAGCCCGGAAATCCGGACGGACCTCGCGGACACGGACGGGCAGGTTCATGCACAATGAGTCGCCGGGCTGTATGAGTCAATACAGCCGGGGGGTGCTCGCCGGGTAGCGATCGAGCGGAGGAAACCGTGCCGGAACGATCTGACTCAGCTCGGCGCCCCACTCCGGGCTATGTGGCGCTCAGGGACATGCTCGAGGAGCATCGGCTCTCGGCCGCTCAGCGGCGGATAGCGCAGTACCTCCTCGACAACCTGCCCGAATCCGCGTTCCTGTCCAGCATCGAACTGGCCGACCGGGTCGGCGTCAGCCAGCCGACCGTCACGCGGCTGGCTGCGACGCTGGGGTTCGACGGCTTCTCCGGGTTCAACGACGAGCTGCGCCGGTTGCTCCTCGAACCGGACGGGGCCGCGCACCCGCGCGAACCGGTGCCGCAGAACGAGTACCAGGAGAGTCTGGCCCTTGACCAGCGAAACCTCGAGCGGTTGGCCGGCGTGCTCGCCGACCCGGCGACCTTGCGCACGGTGTGCCGCGAGCTGGCCGGGTCGCGACCGCTGAGCATCGTGGGAATCCGGGCTTCCGCCCCGGTTGCGCTGTATCTCGGGTACTACGCCGCCACGATCCACCCCGACGTGCGCACCCACATCCACGGCGGGGGTCAGCTTCTCGACGCCCTCGAACAGGCCAGAGACGCCGGCGGCAGCTGGGTCATCGGCGTGGTGCTGCCGCACCTGCCCCGCGAGATGCTCGCCGCCCTGCGGTTCGCGAGAAACCTCGGGCTGCGCACCTTCGTGCTGACCGAATCGCAGCCACCGGCGGCGTTGAATGCCGTCGCCGATGAGGTGCTCACCGCCCCGGTCAGCACCCGGCTCACGTTCGACTCGCATGCTGCGCCGATGGCGATGGCAGCCGCGGTGCTGCACATGATCACCGAGGCGCAGCCGGAGAGATTTCAACGCCGGCTCGAGGATTTCGATCGGCACGTGGTCGAGCAACGAATCTTCCACGGCTACAGCAACAGCTGAGTGAATCGGCCGCGTGTCGCGGTCAGGTGCCTTTCCCATGTCGGTGTGGTGTCCTATGTTCTCCACGCGAGGTGCTCATTGATTCATTTCATTTAGCTCCTTGTTTGGGCATGAATGGTCTGATACAACACAGGCTCAACGTGCTCAACGGGCCCATGCCGGTCGTGCTCAGGAAGAGACGTTCATGAACGAGCCCATGATCCGTTTCGACGCGGTCACCAAGAAGTTCGCGGAATCGGCTGAGCCGGCCGTTCATGAGCTGTCCCTCGATGTCGCGGAAGGTGAAATCGTCGTGCTGGTAGGGCCTTCGGGCTGCGGCAAGACGACCACGTTGCGAATGATCAATCGGCTCATCGAGCCGACCTCGGGAAAGATCACGGTCAACGGCGTGGATATTTCCACCACGCCCGCGCACGTTCTGCGGCGCGGTATCGGGTACGTCATCCAGCAGGTTGGACTGTTTCCACACCACACCATCCACCAGAACATCGCCGCCGTGCCGGACTTGCTGGGATGGGGCCGGGACGACGTACAGCGGCGGGTCACCGAGCTGCTGACACTGGTCGGCCTCGATCCGGATTGGGGAACTCGTTACCCCGCCGAGCTCTCCGGTGGGCAGCGGCAACGGGTCGGTGTCGCCCGCGCGCTGGCCGCCGATCCGGCCGTGCTGCTGATGGACGAGCCGTTCGGCGCGGTCGATCCGATCGTGCGTGCCCGCCTGCAACGCGAACTGCTCGCACTGCACAGGCAGGTACGCAAAACCATCGTGTTCGTCACGCACGACATGGACGAGGCGCTGCTGCTCGGCCACCGGGTCGCGGTGTTCAACACGGGCGGGGTGCTCGAGCAGTTGGCCACACCGGTGGAGCTGCTCGCCAGCCCGGCGAACGATTTCGTGGCCTCGTTCCTCGGTGATGACCGCGCCCTGAAGCGGCTGGCGCTGCTCGGCATCGCCGAGGACACCCTGGCACGTGGCCCCGCCGTGCAGGCGGGCGAGGGCACCGACGCGGCACGGAAGGTGATGCGGGAACACGGCACCGAATGGGCGGTTGTGCTGGACGGCGAGCGGTTGCGCGGGCGGATCGATCTGCCGGCGCTGCGCGACGGTCATCCGGTCGGCGAGCAGGAGCTTCGCCCTGTCGAAACGATGGTGCGCCGGGACGGCAACCTGCGTGGCGCGCTCGACGCGATCGTGTCGTCGCCGGACCGCATGGTGGTGGTGCTCGGCGCCGACGACGTCTATCTCGGCATGCTGACGCTGGAAGGCCTGACCGCGGAGCTGGCTGGATGAGCGGGCAACCGGACACCGTTGGCGAGCAGCGACCGCTGTTCGAGTGGGACTGGGTGGGCCGGAACATGGACCGGATCGGTGAACGCGTTGTCGAACACCTTGAACTGACCGGGGTCGCGGTGGCCTCCGGCGTGCTCATCGCGCTGGCGCTGGCCATGGTGTCGCTGCGCTGGCGCCGGCTGCACGCCGTGATCCTCGGTATCGGCGGGGTGCTCTACGCGATCCCGGCGCTCGCGGCTTTCGCGTTCCTTGTTCCGATCTTCGGTCTCTCGTTCCCGACCGCCGTCATCCCGTTGATCAGCTACACGATCCTGATTCTGGTGCGAAACATCGTCACCGGGATCGATCAGGTTCCGGGCGACGTACGGGAAGCCGCCCGCGGTATGGGCTTCACGCGCGCGAGGGTGTTCCGCAAGGTCGAGTTGCCGCTCGCCGTCCCGGTCATCGTGGCCGGCACCCGGATCTCCGCGGTGACCACCATCGGGCTGGTGACCGTGACCTCGATTCTCGGTGTCGGGGGTCTCGGGGCGTTCATCCTGCAGGGCTTTCGCACCTTGCCGATCTATCCGACGCCGATCGTCGTCGGTGTGGTGGCCTCCGTGCTGCTGGCGATCCTGGTCGATCTGGCGCTGCTGTTGACCGAGCGGGCGCTGACCCCGTGGGCGCGGCGGGGGAGTGCCTGATGTCGATCTTTGACCAGCTGGTTTCCTGGCTGCGCGAGCCGAACAGGTGGAGCTTCAGCCACCCGGACGGGCTGCCGTACCGGGTGATCGAGCACCTGCAGGTTTCGGTCACCGGACTGGTGCTCGCCGTGCTCATCGCCGTCCCGCTTGCCGTGGTGCTCGCGCACCACCGGAAGGGTGCGTTCCTGGCCAGCGCCGCGGTCAACATCGGCCGGGCCATCCCGTCATTCGGCCTCATCATCATTTTCTGGTTGGCCGCGAGCCGAGCGAACATCGACACCACGTTCTGGCCGCTCACCCTGGCGATGACCGCTCTCGCGCTGCCCCCGCTTTTCACCAACTCGTACACCGGGGTGCAGATCGTCGATCCGGCCACCGTCGAGGCATCCCGCGGGGTCGGCTTCACCGAGATGCAGATCCTGCGAAGGGTCGAGATCCCGCTCGCGTTGCCGGTCATCCTGGCCGGCGCGCGGATCGCCTTCGTGCAAATCGTGGCCACCGTGGCGATCGGCGCGATCGTCAGCGACGGTGGTGGCCTTGGACGTCCCATCGTGGACGGATTCGCCCAGGGCGCCACCGGCTACGGCGCGGTGCTCGCCGGTGGCATCGCCGTCGCTTTTCTCGCCCTGCTGTCCGAGGCGCTGTTCACCGTGCTGGAGCGCGCCGCGGTGCCCGCCGGAATCCGTCGCATGTCAGCGACGGCGATCGCACGTCGCTGAACGGAGGAGAACGCAATCCCCAGCCCAAGTTCGTCCACATTGGAGTATCGGATATGTCTCTCGGCAAGGTTGCTCGCGCGGTAGCGGTGCTGGCGGTGTCCGCGCTGGCGTTCAGTGGTTGCGGTGGTGGAGAGGAGCAGGCCGCGGAGAAAGGCGGTCAGCCGATTACCGTGGCATCGTTCAACTTCACCGACAGCGTAATCATCGCGCAGGCCTACGCGTCGGCGCTGGAATCGGCCGGGTATCCGGTGACTCGCAAGATGGATCTCGGTGCCCGCGAGGTCGTCTATCCCGCGATGGAAAAGGGCGAACTGCAGCTGCTTCCGGAATACCTCGGTTCGGCACTGTCCAGCGGGTTCGGGATCGACCCGCCGACCGATCCGGAGAAGGCCACCAGCCAGCTCTCGGGCCAGTTCAGTAAGAAGGGGTTCACGGTGCTCCCGTACGCCGAAGCCCAGAACAACAACGAGCTGGTCACCACCAAGCAACTCGCCGGCCAGCGTGGCCTGAAGACCTACAGCGACCTCGCCAAGCTCGACAAGGTCGTGCTCGCCGCACCACCGGAGTGCCGGGAGCGGGATACCTGCCTGAAGGGGTTGAAGGACATCTACGGTCTTGACAACGTCGAGATGCGCAGCGTTCAGGAGGCGGCACCGCGCCTCGAGCAACTCAAGTCCGGCGACGTCAACCTGATCAGGTTGTTCTCCACCCAGCCGATTCTCGCCGACGACGGCCTGACGACGCTGAAGGACGACAAGACCATGCTCCCGCCGGAAAACGTGCTTCCGGTGATCAGCTCCGATGTGCTGAAGAAACGGGGTAAGGAACTCCAGAACACCATCGACGCGGTCACCGAGAAGCTGACCACGAAGGAACTGCTGGAACTGAACCGCCGCGTTGAGCAGGACGGCGAGGATCCGGCCGACGTGGCCAAGGACTGGCTCGAAGCGCGGAACATCTCCTGAGGTCGACATGTCAGACGTATGGATGCGGTTCGTTTCCGGGCACGACATCGACCAGCTGAAGGTCACGAACGGCGACATCATCGACGCGGTCGAGGACGTGCTCGTCGACCACGGAAACGACCGGGTGGTGTTCGAGCCCCGAACCCACCTGGTCCCGGACAACGGTGGCAAGGGGCACTTCAACGTGTTGCGCGGGCACCTGTCGGCCAAACAGGTCAGCGGCGTCAAGGTGGTCGGCGATTTCGTGGGCAACTATCAGCTCGGCCTGCCGAGCGAGATGGCGCTGATCCTGCTGCTGGACCCGGAAACCGGGATGCCGCGCGCGCTTGTGGACGGCACGATGATCACCGATGCGCGGACCGGTGCGATGACCGCGGTCGGCGCGAAACACCTCGCCCGCAAGGGATCCGAGGTTCTCGGGCACATCGGCGCTCGTGGCACGGCGTGGTGGAACGTCGTGCTGCTCGACGAGTTGTTCGACTTCAGCGAGATCAGGGTGACGAGCAAACGCCCCGAATCCCGCGAGTCGTTCGCGGCGCGGCTGAGCGAACACCTCGGCAAGCCGGTACGTGCGGTGGCGAGCGCGGAGGAAACGCTGGATGGCGCGGACATCATGGTGGAGGCCTCCCGGCTGACCGAGCGGGCACCACTGGTGCGCACCGGCTACATCCGGCCGGGAACGTTCGTCGTCCCGTACGGCACGATCAGCGCGGTGCAGATCGACCTGCTTGATCGGATCGACAAGATCGTGGTGGACAACTGGCGCGAGTCGCTGTCCGGCGCGAGCCAGTTCGGTGCGCTACGCCCGCACATCGACGACGGCAGGCTCACCGAGGAGCGGCTGCACGCCGAGATCGGTCAGATCGTCGCGGGATCCAAGCCGGGGCGGGAGGATCCCGACGAGCGCATCCTGTTCTGGCACCGCGGGCTGTCCACAACGGACGTCGCGGTCGCGCACATGATCCTGCGAAGGGCCGAGAGCGCCGGGCTCGGCACCATGCTCCGGTATCGCTGAAGGATCGACATGACCGCCGTGCACGTGAGGAGTCCGGACGATCTCGACCCCCCGGCCGTGCTGCGGGTCGCGGCGGGCGCGCCGATCACGCTGGATGCCGGCCTGCTCGACCGCGTTCGGGCCAACCGCGCCGAGGTACTGGCGGCGCTCGCGGCCGGCGGCCGGCCCGTCTACGGCGTGAACACCGGAATGGGACGGCTCGCCGAACGCACGTTGACCGAGCAGGAGCAAGCGCACCACCAGACGGGTCTGCTGATCGCACGCGCGGTCGGCGGCCCACCGTGGCTGCCGGCTGCCGACGTGCGGGCGGTGCTGGCGGTACGGCTGCGGACCTTGCTGGCCGAGCAAACGGGCGTCGGGGCGGAGCTGTGCGAGTACCTCGCCGCCCGGCTGAGCGGCGGGTGGATTCCGGCGATCCCGAGGGACGGCGCAGGGTGCGCCGGGGAGATCATCCCGCTGTGCCATGCGTTTCAGACCTTCCTCGGGATGGGCACGGTGCTCGACGGCGGCGTGGCGCTAGCCGCGGACGATGCGCTGGAGCGAGAAGGCATTCCACCGGTCGCGCTTGGCCCGAAGGAAGGCGTGGCGCTGCTGCAGGGGTCGCCGGTCGCCACCATGCACGCGATCATGCGGGGGCCGGAGGCCGGCACGGTGCTCGGCCACCAGCTGTCCGCGGCCGCGTGCACCGTCGACGCGCTGGGGGCCCCGCGGGCAATCTACGATCCGCGTCTCGCCGCGGGCGCGGATGACGTGCTCGCCGGTGTGCTCGAGGAGTTGCGTGGCTACACGGCGGATGGTCACACGAGCGAGCACGTGCAGGCACCGGTGTCGGTGCGGGTGGCGCCGCAGGCGTTGGCCTACGCGACCAGGGCCCTCGATGAGCTGGCCGCCTCCGCTACCCGGATGCTCGGCGTGGTCACCGACTCGCCCGCGTTCCTGTCCGGGGCGTTCGTGTCCACCGGTGGGTACCACGCGATCGAACTGGGTCTGCGGATGGACGCGGCCACCGCGGCCCTGGTGCACCTCGCGGAGGGCAGCGTGCAGCGACTGCACCGGCTGCTCGACGAGCGGTTCACCGGCCTCAACCCGCAACTGGCCGTCGAACCGGGACCGCAGGTCGGCCTGGTGGTGATGCACAAGCGGGCGGCGGGGGAGTTGCACGCGTTGCGCCGGCTCGCCGCCCCTGCCGCACTTGGATCCGTGGACACCTCGGCGGGTCAGGAAGATCTGCAGGCCTTCGCCTGGGCGTCCGGGGAGCAACTGCGCGAGGCCGTCGAGCGGCTGCTGACGATCACCGCCTGCGAGCTGATCGCCGCCAGGCAGGCGATCGTGCTTCGCGGGGTGCCGGGGGCGCCCCGGCTGGCGCCGGTCCGCGAATTTGTCGCCGACGCCGTGCCACTGGTCACCACGGATCGCCCGCTTGGCCCGGAGATCCAGCGGCTGGTTGCCGCACTACGAACCCACGCCGCTGACGCCTCCCGGTAAACCCCAATATGGATGCAAATTGGGCTATAAGGCAACGGAACGGCCGGCGTAGGCGGGCGCGTTCTCCTCGAGTTCGCCCAGCCGGCGCGACACATGGTCGGGAAACGGCACCCCACGCCCCTGCTCGGTATCCACGTGCACGCCGAGGATCTCCTCGGTGGCGACGAGAACGCCGCCAACCGTCATCTCGTGGCATGCCCTGAGCTTCTTGGCGTCACTGCCGATGACCCGCGTGGTGATCGCGAGCTCAGCCCCGGCCGGCACCTCGCGCAGGTACCGGATATGCGCCTCGACGGTATACAGCGAGCATCGGGTACGGGCCCGGTATGCCTCGCCGAGCCACACCTGCTTCATCAGCGCGTCGGTGGCGAACCCGAACACCAGCACGTAGTACGCCTCGCTGAGGTGCCCGTTGTAGTCGATCCACTCTGGACGGATACGCTGCCGGAACTGAGCGATCGCGGTCATGATCGTCCGTTCCGGACACCGTGGACCGCACGCAGCACCGCGATCACCGCCCGATCGCGGTCCCGGACGAGCTCGTGGATGCTGCGCCCCTCGGCGGCTTCCGCGCACCCGCTCACCATGCGCTCGCGCAACTCCTCGGTGAGTTCCGGCGCTTCCAGCCGCGTCCACGGTGATCGCAACGACGGCCCGAAGTGATCCAGCATGTGTGCCATACCGCCCTCGCCACCGGCAAGGTGAAAGGTCAGGCATGGCCCGAGCAACGGCCAGCGCAGCCCCGGTCCTTCGGTGATCGAGGCGTCGATCTGCTCGACGGTGGCTTCCCCGTTGGCGACCATGTGCAACGCCTCGCGCCAGATCGCCTCCTGCAGGCGGTTCGCGATGAATCCTGGCACTTCGCGGTCCATAGTGATCACCGACTTGCCGGCAGCCTCGAAGAAGGCCGAAGCCCAGTCCACCGCCCACGGTTCGGTGTGCTTCCCGCCGACCACCTCGACCAGCGGGATCAGATACGGCGGGTTGAAGGGGTGCCCTACCACCAGCCGTTCCGGGTTGGCGCACTCGGTCTGCATCTCGGTCATCCCGTAACCCGAGGTGGACGACGAGATCACCACGCCCGGCGGCGTAGCCGCATCGATCCGGGCGAGCAGATCCCGTTTCACATCAAGGTTCTCAGGGACGCTTTCCTGCACGAACTCCGCGTCGGCGACCGCTTCGGGCAGGGTCGGTGCGACAGCGAGATTCTCGGCGGAGGCGTCCTCGGCCAACCCGAGTTCGGTCAGTGCGGGCCAGGCGGTATCCACCAGGCGCCGCAGCTTCGCTTCCGCGTCCGGCGCCGGATCCCACGCGGTGACGCGGTATCCGCGCGCCAGGAAAAGCGCGACCCAACCTCCGCCGATGACCCCGGCGCCGATGCAGGCGATTCGCCGTACCTCAGCAGGCGAGCCGGTGCGCTCGATCAACTCATCCCCTCCGCTTCAAACCGAGCTTTTCCCTTGCCTGGTCGGGTGTGGCAACCGTCCCGCCCATTCCCTCCACGATGGTGACCGCCCGCTCGACCAGCTGCGCGTTGGTGGCCTTCACACCCTTGCTCAGATACAGGTTGTCCTCGAGGTCGACCCGCACCTGCCCGCCGAGCAGCGCCGATGCTGCCACCCAGGGGAACTGGTTGCGGCCGATGGCGAAGCTCGCCCAGTTAGCGTCGGCCGGCAACATATTCACCAGTGCCTGCAGCACCCCGAGATCGGCAGGGGCGCCGTACGGGATTCCCATGCACAGCTGGAAGAGCGGCGGCGAGTCGATCAGCCCCTCCTCGATGAGCTTGGTGGCGAACCACAGCTGCCCGCTGTCGAAGATCTCCAGCTCGGGCTTCACGCCGAGCTCCTGGATGCGTGCCGCGCCGGCGCGAAGCATGTCCGGTGTGCTGATGTACAGCTGGCTACCCTCGCCGAAGTTCAGCGACCCGCAGTCCATCGTGCAGATATCCGGTAGCAGCTCCTCGACATGGGGCAGCCGCTCGAGCCCGTTGACCAGGTCGGTGCCGTCCACCGGTTTGAGCGGATCTTCCTGATCGATGAACAGATCGCCGCCCATACCCGCGGTCAGGTTGATCACGACATCCACATCGGACTCGCGGAGCGTGCGAACCACTTCGCGATACAGCGGGACCTCGCGCGAACCTTGGCCCGTTTCGATGTCCCGAACGTGGATGTGTACGACCGCCGCCCCGGCATTGGCCGCCTCGACCGCGGAGGTCGCGATCTGCTCCGGCGTCACCGGGACGTGCTCGCTCTTGCCGACGGTGTCGCCCGCACCGGTGAGTGCGGCTGTAATGATCACTTCCTGGTTCATGATTGCTGGGAACTTCCTTTCGCCGGGTACCGGCCCGAACGGTGTCAATGACGGACGATCTCGCGCTCGACGAAATCCCTGAGGACCTCCCGCATCCGCGCGACCGACCGGCCGGGTCGCTCGGTGAGCACCTGGATGCCGAGGCCGTCGATCAGCGCGGTGAGGTTGACCGTGAACTCCTCCGGATCAGTGTCGGCGAACACGCCGTCCCGCTGGCCCTGCCGGATGGTGCGGGCGATTGTCTCGTGCCAGCGGGTGTAGGAATCGCTGTGCAGCATTCGCAACTCCGGCCGTAGCGAGCTTTCGTTCCACACCTGCAACCAGATCGACCACTCCAGGTGCAGCAAGCCGGGCGTCGGCAGCTGCAGCTCGATCAGCCGGAGCAACCGATCATGCGCCCCTTCGATCTGGTGCAACTCCGCGACCTGGCGGTCGAAGGCCTGCTTGACGGAGTACCGCAGGGTTTCGGTGAGCAGATCGTCGCGGCCGGGAAAGTAGTAGTGGATCGTCGCCGCGCTGGTCCCGCACGCCTCCGCGACATCCGACACCCGAACCGAGTGGTATCCGCGTTCCGCGATCAGGTGCCAGGCGGCGTCCAGGATCTGCTGGTACCGGCCGGAATCGCCGCGTTCGATACCCGCGCGCGCGGAGCGCCTCGGGGCGGCGGCCACCGTTTCGGCCTCGTCGCTGCCATTGATCAACCAGTTCACCGTGACGTTGCCGATCTCGGCGATCTGGGTGAGCTCGGCCGGCGTGAACCGCCTTGTCCCGGTGAGCGATTTGGACAGCTTGGTGGCGTCCAGACCGATCCGCTCGGCGAACTCTCGCTGGCTGCCGGGGTGGCTGAACAACACCTCCCGCACACGCTCGCGTAGCGCCTCGGTCGTGTCCCGCACGAGGGAAACGTAACAGTACGTTGCGATAATCGCAATGCCCCGAGCCCCGATGCGGTCGTTGTGCGCATGTCAACAATGAAAATATACCGGCATACTTGACCTGTCGTTGTTTTTGCGGGCACCGTGTTTCAATCATTCGAGTCAACTGACAACTCAATCGAAATCGCAACGGTCGCCGGGAGGGCTGCTGGCCAGCGGACCGCGAGTTCTGGAGGTGCTTCAACGTCAACCGAGAAAACACGGGTGGACAAACAGGTTTTCGGGTTCGCCCTGCTGCTCGTAGCGGTCATTTGCGTGCCAGTCGCGATCGCACCGGAGCGCGGTAAGCAGGTTCTCGACGGCGTGCTGGCATTCCTGACCGGCAAGTTCGGGTGGCTCTACCTCTGGTTCGCCGTGCTGGTCGCCGGGGTGCTTGTCTGGCTCGCGATCAGCAGGTTCGGCCGGATCAAGTTCGGTTCGGTTGACGACAAGCCGGAATTCCCCACGCTGAGCTGGATAGCGATGATCTTCACAGCCGGCATCGGCGGCGGGATCATGTACTGGGGCGCGATCGAGTGGGCCTACTACTACGACGACCCGCCGATGGGCGCGCGACCGCGCAGCCTGCAAGCCGCGGACTGGGCAACGGCGTATCCGCTGTTCCATTGGGGAATCACGGCGTGGGCGTTGTTCTGCCTACCCGCACTGGCGCTGAGCTACGTGTACCACGTGCGCAAGCAACGGACCCTCCGGCTGTCCGATGCCTGCCGAGGCGTGATCGGCGACAGGGCGGACGGCTGGCTCGGACGGCTCATCGACGTGCTGTTCATCTTCGGGCTGATCGGCGCCGCCGGTACCTCTCTCGGCCTGGAAGTGCCGGTGGTCTCCGAATCGATCAGTTCGGTGACCGGGCTGGAAAAGAGTGCGCTGCTCGACATCGGCATCATCGTGCTGTGGACGGCGCTGTTCGGCGTCAGCGTCTTTCTCGGCCTGCAGCGCGGGCTCAAGCGGCTCGCCAACATCAACATGTGGCTGGCCGGCGCGCTCGGTCTGTTCATCCTGGTGTTCGGGCCGACCTTGTTCCTGATTGACACGTTCACCAACAGTGTCGGCGTCATGCTGCAGAACGTCGTACACATGAGCCTGTACACCGATCCCGTCGGCGGGTCCGGCTTCGAGGAAACCTGGACCGTCTTCTACTGGGGCTGGTGGATCGCCTACGCGCCGTTCGTCGGCCTGTTCGTGGCGAAGATCTCGAAGGGGCGCACGGTGCGCGGCATGATCGGCGCGATGTGCCTCGGTGGCAACCTCGGCTGCTGGGTGGCGTTCGCACTGCTCGGCAACACCGGATTGTTCTACGAGATCAACGGCATCCTTCCGGTTGCCGACATCTTGCAGCAGGACGGCGACGCCGCGGCCATCATGGCGACGATGTCCCAGCTGCCGCTCGGCGGCATCGCGCTGCTCGCGTTCGTGGTGCTGCTGGTGGTATTCCTCGCTACCACGCTGGATTCCTCCGCCTACACGATGGCCGCGGCGGCGTCCCGTGAGCTGCCGCGCAACGCGGATCCGGCTCGGTGGCACCGGGTTTTCTGGGCCGTGGTACTCGCGTCCGTGTCGATTGTGTTGATGTACGCGGGTGGGCTGGAAGCGCTGCAGACAATGTCCATCATCACCGCGTTCCCGCTGATCTTCGTGCTCGGCCTGGTACTGGTGTCCTTCCGGCGATGGGTGGCCGCCGACATGCGCGAGCTCGAATCGCAAGCCACCACGACCGTCCGCACTGACGGGGACGCGACCCCAGCACCGGTAGGCCAGCGCGACCTGTGAGTACTTTTGGCCGCCATAACGACAAAAGTACTTATAGGTGTCAGCCGTCGAGCAGGTCCTGGAGTTCGCGCACCGCGTCCCGCAGCTTGCCGGCGAACGCGTACATCTCGTCGGCCACCGGGAGCGGTGTGCTCAGGTAGAGGTTGAAGCGGTCCGGTAGCAACACGTAGGCGATGCCGATGCACTGGCTGCTTGTCGCCCCGAAGCCGAAGTACTGGATGTTCGTGGACGGCGCGGAGCTCGTGCTCAGGTAGTCGCTGCGCATCTTCAGCCAGCCTGGCGTTTCGTACAGCCCGAGCGGTTCGGTCACGCCCAGCTCATCGCCGCGCCGCTGCTGGATGAGCTGTAGCTCCCACAGATGTTGCTCGGGCGCTTGCCCCGCCTGGCATTCTTTCGCGCGCGCCACGTGCTTTTCGGCGGCTACCCGAAACGCGGTCCTGCGGGCGGCGGCGTCCGCTTCCGGATCGTCCATCGCGGCCACGAACCGCATTATCTCGGGCGTGACGACGCGCATCGCTTCGGTGCGGCCGTGCCGGTACTGCCGTGTGGCGATCGATTCGTAGGTGGCGCCCACGAATCCTTTGGCGCGGTTGTGGGCCAACTGGTAGGCCAGCTGCACGAACGCGTCCGGGGACGTGCCCAGCTGTTTCGCGCGGTTCGCACCGAAATCGTCGAACGACAGGATCGAGGTGGCGGTGCTCGCCGCGTAGTCCGCGAACGAGGTGGCAGCGGCGCGCACGTCGGCCCGCAGGTGGTCGTCGAGCACGAATTCGATGGCCTCGACGGGCGGCAACCCCTGGGGGTGCGCGCCGGATTGCCGGGAGTGCTCCTCGGCCGATGAGTTCAGCAGCGTGTCGACGAAGCTGAGTACCGTGGTGCCGTCCAGGCCACAGTGCTCCACGTTGACACCCGCCGTTCCGTCGTCGAAGACGATCAGGGACACGGACTTGTCGAACCACCGGTTGCCGCTGTCACCGTGTAGCAACTGGTCGCATGCTTGCTGGGTGTCCTTGGGCGCGAAGTCCTCGAGGCACACGCAGAACAGCGCGGTCTCCACGGCGTCGAGCGCGGCGGCATTCCCGGGCTCGCAGGCGATCAGCGCCTGCCGGCTGGCCGCCCATTCCGCCCTGGCCTTGGTGGTGAGGTGCCCGACGGCGGTGTCCCTCCTCGCTGTTGTCGCGGCGGATTTCCTGATCTCGTGTAGCCCGGCGGCCAGATCGTCCAACGTGTGGGGCCGGCCATCCGGGCCCAGCACGTCCATCCGGAACATGCTTCCACGAAAGAACACCACGATGTGCCGCGCGTCGGACGGACCTGGCCAATCATCGCTGTAGGGCGCGCGGACGGTGTCCTGCACCGGTCCGGGTATCCGCGTCGTGGAGAAGAGGAGCTTGTTCTGCTCCATGGAAAGCGGCTGTCGGCGCTGGATGATCGGCGTGACGAGTTCATCGTCGAGCTGGCCCTTGTAGTTGACGGCCGCGGCGATGAGCTCGGCGGCCCGCTCGAGCGGTCCCTGATCCGAGTCCTTGAGCAGGAAGAAGAAATTCGCGTTGAGCGCTATGCGGTCGCGACGGCCCAGGTACCGGAACGGCCAGAAGGTGTCCAGCCAGCTGTGCACGCCCTCGCTGGCGTCGTACTGTTCGACTGCCGATTGGAGTCCGCGGCCCGGACCGTTCGGCCGGCGGAAGGACGCCACTTCGGCTTCGGTAGTCGCTAACTCGTCCGCGGTCAACAGCGGCGCGCACCATTCCAGGAATCTCTCGCAGCTGTCCTCGAGAGTAGGAAGTGGCACTCGCGGCAGGCGGTCTTCGTTGGCAAAGGTACGGCTGGACCACTCTTCACTACTGCTCAATGTCATCCTCGACTTCGACGGTTGTGACGGCCTTTGATTCGTTGCTCGTTACGAGATCATGACCGCGGTGCCATTCCTGCCGTGTGGTCGTGAAGTGTAGAGCTGCGCGTAAAGCCAGCCGTCCGCCTCCAAACCTCGCGGATCCACCCCGACGGTCGACAGGGTATCCAGGACGAATGACCGCTCCTCAGGGGAGGCGAATCGCCGCTGCTTGAACACGCCTTCGCGTCGAATGGTGTCGTACCCGAATTCGCTCAGGCTTTCCGCGACCGGCTCGAACGGAAACATCCGCAGCACGAAATGCGCCATCCACGGCCGACGCTCACCGGCCGCACGGACAACTCGCGAGATGGTCCGATCGGTGACGTAGCCGAGGCAACCGGTCGAAATGACGATATGCGTATCGGCCAATTGCTGGCGTTCTCGCCGCGTTGGGTCGCGCTCTTCCAGATCGGCGTGCACCGCGTCGTCGATGAACTCGGCCGAAAGCGCGTAGGAAAGAGCGGGCTGGGAGACGTCGAGCCCCACGAATCGGAGGTTTTTCACGTGATCGCGCGAATGAACCAACGCCAGGTCGTGGGCTAGCAGCGAGTCGTGATTCTGGGTGCGGGCATCGGGCCCGCAGTAGCGTTCGTAGAGCTCGTCCATACTCGCGCCATATTTCAGCAGAGCCGCATTGATGCCGTAGGAACAGCCGACGTCCAGGATATTCGGCGTGTGGATCCGCTGCGCTTCCCGATACTCCTGGAAGAGTTTCACGAAGTACGGCTTGGCCAGCTGGGGGATGCGGTAGTCCAGCTCCCGCAGCGTACTGAAGTACGCGCGGGGATCGGGTTGCGTGTAGATGTCATCGAGCGAAACCTTGCCGCTAGCATCGAAATTCACGGCCGCGCTCCTCTGTGGATACGTCCTACCTAATCCAATAGTTGGTCAACCCGGACAGCGTGTCCCTCGGCAGCCAGATGCTGGGGTAGTACCCGGCCGAAGATTTGCTTCGTCCGCGCCACGCTCCCAATGACTCCGGGGCGTTCGCTGTACGCGAAGATCGCCGAGTGGCGCGCTGTCTCGCCGTGTACGGTGCTTACCCTGTGGAGCGAGTAGCGGCCTTTGAACAGTTGGAGATCGCCAGGGCGCAGCGAAAGGCGGCGAACCAAGTGCGCACCCCGCCCGTCCAGCACGGCCCGGACGTTATCGAAGTTCTCCGCATGTGCCGAGCGGATGTTCGGGCAGTACTCGAAGCCGCCACCGTCCTGCGGTTCCTGGGTGAGCAGGGTAACCGCGAACTCGTTGGTGTCAAAGTGCCACGGATGCTCCATTCCTGGGGTGAGGACGTTGAGACACAATCCGGCGAGGGGATCCGCGAGTTCGTAGAGCTCGGGCAGTTCGACGCAGCTGGCGATGAACTGTTTGAACAGCTCGCTGGAATAGAGCTGGCGGATGATGAAGTTCTCGGGAATGTGATCCTGCGCCACGAAAGCGTTGCCGCGTCGCATCGCGATGCGGCCCGGATGATCGGCCGGTAGCGGTGAGTCGGTGGCGATGTTGTAGACGTTCACGGTTTCGACGTCGTAGTACGCCAGGGGAGCGATCGTCGCACACTCTTGCCGCAGCGCGTCACGCAGCGAAGGTCGTAGGAAGTCGGGCAGGACACTGCATCCGAACTCATGAAGTTCGCGCCGGGTGCGAGAAACCACGTATTTCCAGTCATTACTTGCTGGATCCGAAAGAGGATAGCGGGTCGTATTGACCACCTGGCCAACGGCCGGATCTTCCGGTGTGCTCACGAGGCTCCTCTCCTCGCCGGGCTCGCTGATCTCAGATGCATTTAGCACATTCGTGCGCTGAATTCGTTGCTGCGAAGCCTTTTGTGACACTTGACACCGAGGGTGATCTCGGGCGGGAAGCCGTGGATCCGCGCTATCGTCCGGCCGCCATACAACCCTCTATCGTGGCATGTTCGATCCGACCGGGGGAACCGGCTCGGGGCATCGGCCTCGGTATTCCGCAGTAGCGAGCTCGCTTCGATGGCTATTCGGTGGAATTGATCTATTAGCGGGCTGCGATAGCTCCGCGTTGTGGAACTCGCGACGGAAGTGGACTCGGTGGTGCATCCTGGATGGGGATGTAATGGATATTCGGGTGCGGATGGTGCTGACTCGCGGATTCTGGAACGACGCCAATTCCTGCCTGGCCGCCACCGCCTCGAGCCATTCATCGTAACCGCCGCAACTCACCGCAATCGGCCGGGGCCGGTGGCGTCAGCGCGTTGGCGACTGCCGCGGAATCTGCGATCGTGCCCCGGCCGGCCGCACCCGGCGGGCGTAGGCGCCGGGCGGCACGCCGACGTACCGGCGGAAATGCCGGGTGAATGGCTCAGATCTCGTCGCCGGGCGCCGAATCGGGAGTTCGCGCCGCACACCGGACAAACCGCGCACAATCCGTTGGCCGGAGGGTCGAATCTTGACGCGGTATTGATGTTCTCGGCAACTGTTGTGGAGCACAATCGTTGTTGAGCGCGTTCTCCGCTCATCCGTGTGCCGCGGGTTCGCGTGGATCGGCTCTCGGGAAACCAGGAGGCGGTATGGCAAGCCACGCAACAGATACCGAACGTCCGGCCGCTTGGCCAGGTGATTGGGCACGGCATTTCTGGGTGGGGCCGGCGACGGAGGGTCGGCTCACCCCGGGCCTGCCGAGTGCGGTGGCGTTCTTGTTCGCGGTGTGGCTGGGTTTCGCACCGTTCGCGCTGCATTACGACTTTCCCACGTTGTCCGCGGCCACCGATGTCAACGATGTGGTCGTCGGCTTGGTGGTCGGGGTGCTGGCCCTGGCCCGCACCGTGGCACCCAGGGACGTCCCGTGGTTCAGTTCGATCATCGCCGCCCTCGGTGGGTGGCTGGTCCTCGCGCCGCTCTTCCTCGATTACTCGTCCGCGGTGCACGCGGAGCGCGCGGTGGTCAACGACGTCGTGGTCGGCGTCGTGTTGGTGCTGCTCGGCACGGCCGGCGCGATAATGACGTATCGGCAGCGAGCCGTCGAGCGCGCCGCCGGTGAGTAGTTCCGCCTCAGCCGTGGTGAGGCGAAAGCACGCGCGGCCGGTGAAGGCCGTTTCGCCGGGACGGTGACACGGGTTCGGTTCCGTGGAAATGTGCTCGGTATGGTTTTCGTTGCCCCGCCGGCCACCGCGGCCTGGTCGCATCGAGATGCCCGCTCGGGCTTCGAGGTCGTCTACTTCCAGGTTCTGAACGCCGGCTGGCAGATCGACGGGTGCACGACCGCGGTTGAAGACGGTCAGGCATGGGTTGTCGACTACGCCATCACCGTGGATACGAACTGGACGACGCGGTCGGCGCGGGTCACGGGGCGCTCGGCGGCCGGGTCGCGTTCAGCGGTGCTCGAGGCGGACGGCATGGGCCGCTGGCTGGTGAACGGCGAGCAGGCGACCCACCTGGATGGTTGCCTCGACGTGGACCTCGAGTCCTCCGCGATGACCAACGCGCTGCCGGTCCATCGGATGGCTTTGCCCGTTCATGCCGGTTCGGCGGCGCCGGCCGCGTACGTGCGCGCGCTCGACCTTTCCGTCGAGCGGCTCGAGCAGGACTACACGCGCACTCCAGACGGAGGCTCGCACCAGAGTTACGACTACGCCGCGCCGGCGTTCGATGTCGCCTGCCGCCTGGTCTACGACGAGTCCGGTCTGGTGCTCAGCTATCCGGGACTCGCGGCCCGCGCCGGGTGAGCGCCCCGCGCGTTCAAAGTGAAATGCTCATCAAGCGCGCGGAGAACACGGCGATCCCGGTCGGTCGAGCGCCCGGCTGCCATGTTACTGCTGGTAGTAGTAGTGCCGGTGTTTTCCGGTGCGGTGTGCGACCCAGTGGTCGCTGCCCTGTTCGCGGCACCACGACGGGAAGTCGTCGCCGGGTCGGCCTCCTGCGTCGTAGCGCAGCCAATCGCGTAACAGTGACCACAGCTCCTTTAGCTCGTCGCGTTGTGCCGGGTCGATGGCTCCGGCCGGGGCCTGATCCACGATCGCGACCGCCGCGCACAGTTGGAGTACACATTCGACGAGAGCCCCGTTCACGAGGCCCCGGCCCTCGTCCAGGTGGTGGGTAGCGAAGTCGATGAGGCCCAGACGAAACGCCAGGAGTTTCCGCCACCACCGCGGCTCGCCGGTGACCGAAATCCCGTAGGTGATGGCGCCAGCCGTCGCGCTGCCGCCGATCCGGTCGTACTCGCTGTACATCTCCAGCTGCTCGTTGTCGGTGGTGCGGGTTTGCATCGCCCACCACAGCACCTGGGGGTCGGTGATGTGCTCCTGCACGTACGGTCGAAGCACTCGCGTGATCAGCGGCTCACGCAGTTTCATGCGGGTGTTCCTCCGGGGGCCGTCACGGCGTTCGTAGGCCCGGAACACGGCTTCTGCCAGGCGATCGCGATCATCGACAGATTGCACCGCGTGGAGCAGGTCGGAGAGAACTGCCAGCGAGTGGGGGCGGTATCCCTCGCGCTCCGCACCGAGGTAGCGCAACCAGCGTGTGCGAACGTCCGAGCGCATGCGATTACTCTGCCAGACCAAGACCCGCACGTGCCCTCGGTCGGCTGTGGGTATCGGGGCGTAGGGCCGATGCCGCCAAGCCGACCACCCGCCGCTGTCGCGGTGATCATGCCCGGTTTTCCATAGCTCGACTGTGGCCGTGAGCAACATGCCGTCCACGATCAGCGGCCAGATCGCCGCCGTGATCTCATCCGCCCCGAACCGCAGCGCGAACTCGCGCCCATGCCGATAGGAGGCGTGGGCCGCGGCCGCCTCCCTTCCGGGGGCAGCGGCCGGATAGACCGTGTGCCAGGGGACAAATCGCCGATTTTTCCAGCGGATTGGTAGCCCGCCGACGTGCCCAGGGGAGAACAATGAGAAGGTAGCGCTCGTGACCGATGATTCTGTTGGGAGTATCGGGGAAACCGGAACGGACGCGGGCGAGGGCCGGTTTCGGCTGCGGTTCGGCCGGAAGCTGCGCATCACCTTCAGCAAATTCGTGGCGACGTCCCTGCTCGCGATGATCAGCAGCCACCTGATGGTCGCACTGCTGTACTGGACGCACTGGACCACCGCGGGCGTGGCGCTGACGATCAGTTACGCGGCCGGTGTGGCGGTAAACTACTTCGGCAACCGGCGCTGGACGTGGGGGCGGCGCGGGCGCGCCAAGTTCCGCACCGAGGTGTTGCCTTACCTCGCCGTTATCGGGCTGTACGGTGCCGCCACCGTTGGGGTCAGCAAGCTGCTGCACATGTGGGTCGGGCCGATGGTCGACGGCACCGCGTTCCGCGGTATCGCCCTGAACGCCTGTGTGCTGGTGGCGAACGCGCTCCTGCTGATACCGAAGTTCGTCGGGCTTGATCACGTGTTCGGCGACCGACGGCTCCGGCGCCCCGCGACGACGTAGCCCCCGAGCGGGATCCAACGCGGCTGGGTACGTTGAGGTGACGTCGGCGGATCCGGCAGGTTCGGTGGTGGCGGTTCATGACCAGCGCGATCGTGGTGGGCGCCGGTCCGAACGGGCTGGCAGCCGCGGTCACGCTCGCCCAGCGGGGCATCGACGTCACGGTTCTGGAGGCCGCCGAGGAAATCGGCGGTGGAACGCGAACCGGCGAGCTGACGGTGCCGGGGTTGGTGCACGATCACTGCTCGTCGACCCATCCGATGGGTATCGGATCGCCGTTCCTGCGCTCGCTGGACCTGCGGCGGCACGGTCTGCGGTGGCTGTGGCCCGAAGTCGACCTGGCGCATCCGCTTGACTCCGGCCGCGCCGGGGTAATGGTGCGCTCGATCGAGGAAACCGCCGAACGGCTCGGGCCGGACGGCCGGGCGTGGCGGCGGCTGTTCGATCCGCTGGCTTCCGGGTTCGACGCACTGGCCGAAGACCTGCTGCGGCCGCTGGCGCACGTGCCGAAGCATCCGATCGAGCTTGCCCGCTTCGGGCCGCGTGCCCTGCTGCCAGCCACCGCCCTCGCCCGCCGCTGGCGGACCGACGAGGCGCGCGGCCTTTTCGCGGGTGCGGCGGCGCATGTTTGGCATCCGCTGACGACCCCGGCCACCGCGAGTCTCGGCACGATGATGATCGCCTCGGGGCACCGGTTCGGGTGGCCGGTCCCGGAGGGCGGTTCGCGGGCCATCACCGACGCGTTGGCCGCGGTGCTGACCGAGCTGGGTGGAAAGATCGAAACCGGGGTGCGGGTGCGCTCGCTCGACGAGCTCCCGCACCCCGACGCGGTTCTGCTGAACGTCGTGCCCCGTGCGGCCGCCGACCTGCTCGCTGGCCGGCTGCCCGGCCGGATTCGCCGCGCGTACCAGCGATACCGGCACGGGCCATCGGCGTTCAAGGTGGATCTCGCGGTACGGGGAGGCGTGCCGTGGACCAACGAGTCCTGTCGCCGGGCGGGCTACCTGCACCTCGGCGGCACTCTCGAGGAGGTCGCGCACGCCGAGCGGGAGGTCAATCGAGGGCGCATGCCGGAACGCCCTTTCGTGCTCGTCGCCCAGCAGTACCTGGCCGATCCCAGCCGCAGCGCCGGGGACATCCACCCGGTCTTCGCCTACGCGCACGTTCCGCTCGGCTACTCGGGCGATGCCACCGACGCGATCCTCGACCAGTTCGAGCGGTTCGCGCCTGGCGTTCGGGAGCGGATCGTCGGCAGCTTCGTGCGCTCCACGATGGACCTCGCCGCGTACAACCCGAACTACGTCGGCGGTGACATCATCGGCGGCGCCAACACCCCGCTTCAACTGACCCAGCGCCCGCGCATCGCACTGGATCCGTACCGCACCGGAGTTCCCGGCGTGTTCCTGTGCTCGGCTGCCACCCCTCCCGGTGCCGGCGTGCACGGGATGTGCGGTCACAACGCGGCGCGGTCCGCGCTGCGGTACCTGAACGCGAGTAGCGTTCCGGCGTGACCAACCCTGCCGAGCTCGGATCGTCCTAAGTGGACGGCGCCTCCTCGCCTCCGGCATCCGGCTGACGACCGAATTCCGCCCGGACGCCGAGCAACCGCACCGGCCGGCGATCGGTGAACCAGTCGAGCGCGGCAAGCGCGGCTTCCGCGATCGC
>WHSZ01000053.1 GCA_009379845.1 Pseudonocardiaceae bacterium
CCCCACCACCACCACGCCAAAGACCACGGACCCTGGACACTCACACAACCCACCCCAGGACACTTCATCTGGACCAGCCCCACCGGCCACACCCACCACCTCACCCCCGAACCACTCCACGAACCCCAACCCACACCACCATCACCGACACCACCAGCGCCACCCGACGACGACCCACCACCATTCTGAGTCGACGGTCACCCCGCGATCCGCGCCACCACCGCTCCGGACAACCGCACCAGCTCGGCCGGCACCAACTCGATCTCCAGGCCGCGCCTGCCGGCCGAGACGAGCAGTGTCTCGTATTGACCGTGCCGATCAGGAAGGCGCTGCTCCTCGCGGACGAACACCCGGCCGGGCCTCTCACCCACGGATGGTGTCGGCCAGCTGCTCGGCGAGCTCCGGAGTTGCCGCCACCACGCCGGACCAGCGGCGGCCGAGATCCGTGTCGATCTCCAGCCTGCGGCCGTGCGCGTCCAGCACCGCGCCCCCGGCCGCCGGCGCGATCACCATGGCAGCGGCGAGATCCACGATGCGATGCGTGTCGGATCCCGCGTCCGCGAAGGCATCCGTCGAACCTTCCGCGACGAGCGCGGCCTCGAGGCAGGTCGTGGACAGGATCCGGATCCGGGCGGCGCGGTCGGCCACCCGCAACCACCCATCGCGGTGCCGGCTGTGCGGCCGGAGCAGGCTCACCGCCGCGCCGTCGAGAGCACGTCGCCCGGTGGTGCGGAACGGTGTCGGTTGCCCGGCGATCGCGTGCCAGCACCGTCCGGTTTCCAGCCAGCAGGTGAGCGCCTCGGTGAGCACCCCGTCCCGCACGACGGCGCCGGCGAAGGCGGACAGCGGAACCCCCGCCACCGCGTTCGCGGTGCCGTCCACCGGGTCGATGACGAGCGTGGTCGCCGAACCGTTGTCGATCGTGCCGATCTCCTCGCTGAGGAGGTTGACCCGGCGCCGCTGGATCACCTCGGAGATCGCGGTTTCCACCAGCATGTCCAGCCGCGTCGTCGCGGTACCGTCCGCGCCGATGCCGACGTCCTCGGCGAGCTCGTCGCGGTCCAGCTTCTCCCTCGCGGCACGGAACGCCGCCACCGCCGCCGTGCTGGCCTCGGCCAGTGCCGGGTGTGCCGTCGGCGGCACCTCCGGCTCCGGCACCGGCCAGCTGATCATCCGCGGATTCGGCACCCACACCCTCCTCGTCACCCGCACTCACCTCCGGTGTCGGGGGTGGGCGGCATGAGCACGGTGTCGGCCAGCTCGACGATCACTCGCACGGCGTCCGCGCGGATCCAGCTGTCGCTGCACATCAGCACCTGCCCGTCCGGCGCATCCCTGCTCGCGCTTTCCACCAGCCAGGCCGGCTGGCTGGTCTCCATGCGCAAGCCGCGCAGCACGTCGGCCGGTGGCACGTCCAGGCTCACCCGGCACCAAGCCCGCACCGGTCGCACCCTACCCATCTGGCGCAGCACCAGATCCAGCGAATCGACGGCGTGCAGCGCGAGATCCAGATCCGGCACCAGATCAACCGGGATCCACTCATGCACCCAGCAGGTGAGCAGGTCGTCGATGTAGAACTCGCGAACCACCCGGTGCATCTCCACCCCGGCTGGACGCTCGAGGCGGTCGGCGCGATCGGCCGGCAACGGCATCCGGTCGACGCCCTTGACCAGCGCCCGCGGTACCGCTCCGGCCGCTGTCACGGTGGCCGTCCAGGACGGCGGCCGGCTGCGCGAGATGACGTAATCGATCCGGCGGTTCACGAACGTGCCGGCACCCTGAACCCTGCGCACCACGAGCCGGCGTTCCAGCTCCTGCACGGCCGCGCGGGCGGCGGCCCTGCCGACCCCGAAACGGTCGGCGATATCGTTCTCGCTCGCCACCCGCGTACCGGCCGCCCGGCCGGACAGCTCATCGGCGAGGCTGTCCGCGATCTCCAGGTATCTGGTCGAGCTCACGCCGTTCACGATGCGCCGCCCACTTGTCCGAACAACTGCGTCACCGGTAACACCCCGATCCCGGCAAGTGAACATCCGGATCGGTTGTTTCATTCGCGGGCCTCAGCGCACCACTCGCCGCAGCCACAGCGCGATCAACTCCACCACCAGGACGGTGCCGAATACCAGCAGCAGCACGGTGGTGACCACGCCGAATTCCAGCACGCGCGAGGCGTTCAGCAAGTGGAAACCGATGCCGCCCGCGCCGACGATGCCCAGCAACGTGGCCGACCGGATGTTCACGTCCAGCTGGTACAGCAGATGCCCCACGAACGCCGGTGCCGCCTGCGGAACGGTCCCCGCGAAGAACACCTGCCACCGGCTGGCCCCGGTGGCCCGCATCGCGAGCTCCACACCCGGATCGACCTCTTCGAGCGAGTCGGCGACCAGCTTGCCGAGCAATCCGATCGCGCCGACACCGAGCGCGAGCGCGCCCGCCACCTCCCCCAGCCCGGTGATCACCACGAAAACGATGGCCAGCACCAGTTCCGGCACACCGCGGATGAGGACAACGACCCCGCGGAACGTCGCGGCGACCGAATCCGACGGCGCCACGTTGCGCGCGGCGAGCGCCCCGATCGGCAGCGCGAGCACCGCCCCGATCAGGGTCGCGGCCAGCGCGATCTTGATCGTCACCCACAGGTCGGCTAGCAGGCTGGGAAGCAGCGCACCGAGTTCCGGCGGCCAGAACAACCCCAGCGTGGTGTCCAGGCCGCCAAGCGCGGCGAGGAACCGCGCCGGGGACAGCTCCGCTCCCCACACCGACGCGGCGACCACGAGCGCCGTCACCGCGACATAAAGCGCACGGCGAACCCGCTTCGGAGTCCACTGTGGACTGATGCGGTCGGCGCGGGGGCGCGGCGTACGGCCGGCGGCCGGTCGGGGCGCGCGCCGGTCGGTTGGCCGCAGCAACGCGCGCCGGATCGCGCCCGAGATCAGCTCGACCAGTACGCACAGCACGAGCACCACCAGTGCGAGCGCCATCCCGCGCTGGTAGTCCAACTTCCGGAACGCGGTGGCGATGCCGTAGCCGAGCCCGTCGACGCCGACGAACCCGAGCACCACGGAGATCCGCAGGTTGATGTCGAAGCGGTGCAACGCGTTCGCCACGAACGCGGGCAACACCTGCGGCAACACACCGGAGGCGAGTTCTTGGGCACCGGTGGCGCCACCGGCACGGATCGCGGTTCGGGGCCGCTCGTCGATCTGCTCGATCGCGTCGGCGTACATCTTGCCGACCATGCCCACCGAATGCAGGCCCATCGCCAGCACACCGGGCATCGCGCCAAGCCCGAAAATCCGGAAGAACACGATGGCCAGCACCACGTCGGGCACCGCCCTGGCGAGCACGATCAGGCCGCGAGCGCCGAACCGGGCCGACTTGTGCGGCGTGGTGTTGCCAGCCGCCAGCACCGCGATCGGGATGCTGAGCAGCACCGCGAGCAGCGTCGCGCACACCACGATGGCCAGCGTCTGGCCGCACAGCCGCAGCAACTCGCCGAGCGGCGGCATGTCCAGCGGGAACATCCTGGCGGCGAACTCCACCGCGTTGTTCGCGCTGTCCACCACGGTGGCCACGTTGATGCGAAGGTCGACGAAGGCCCAGGTGGCGACGCCGAGCACGGCCAGGATCACCAGCAGCGCCGCGGAACCGCGCCGGCTCGGCGGCGCCAGCGTCTTCGCCGGCTCCGGCTGGGCCGGTGGTCGGGTACTTGCCCGCGTCATCCGGTGGTCGCCAGCACGGCGTCCGGGTCCACGCCGACCCGCGCGTACACCGACATGGCCTCGTCCCGCCGCAACCCCTGCACCGGGGCATCCAGCACCACTCGCCCGCAGCGCAGCCCGATGACGCGATCGCCCCAGGAGAGCGCCAGGTCCACCTGGTGAAGGCTGCACAGCACGGTGAGTTCGTCTTCCACGCTGATATCCCGGATCAGTCGCATGACCTGCGCGGCGGATTCCGGGTCGAGGGAGGCCACCGGTTCGTCGGCCAGCAGGACCTCCGGGCGCTGCAGCAACGCCCTCGCCACCGCCACGCGTTGCTGCTCGCCTCCGGAGAGGGTGTCCGCGCGCTGGAACGCCCTTTCCGCCAGGTCCACCCGTTCGAGCTGCCGCAGCGCCTCGCGCCGCACCCGCTTCGGGTAGCTGAACAGTCCCAACCGCGGGCAACGCAGCCTGCCGAGCGCGCCGGTACACACGTTCTCCAGCACGGTGAGGCTGCCGACAAGGTGAAACTGCTGGAACACGAACCCGATGCGGCGGCGGAGGGCGCGCGCCTCGGTGCCCCTTGCCTTCCCGACGTCGCTGCCGAGCACGGTCACCGTGCCGGAGCTGGCTTGCTGCAGGCCGTCGACCTGCCGCAGCAGGGTCGACTTGCCCGATCCGGACAGCCCGAGTAGCACCACGACCTCCCCCGCCCGCACGTTCAGCGAAACCTCGTCCAGCGCCACGACGTCCGGGGCGAACCGTTTGGTGACGCGGTCGAACCGCACCAGCGCTTCAGGGAGATGGCCGATACTCACGTTCGCTCCTGTCCGTTGTGGACGGCTGGGCTCAGCCTTCGGTGCACTGCTTGTCCTTGGTTATCTGGCAAACCTTCCGCACGCCGTTGTAGCTCGAGTCGTCCACTTTGGCGTAGCCCCAGGACTTCTCGAAGCCGACCGCGCATCCCTTGGCGCAGAACCCGTTCGCCATCAGGTAGTCAACGTTGGCCTTGTCTTGAACGGATTTGGCGATGGTGTTCTTGAGCTTCGGATCGTGATCGTCGCTGATCGCAAGCGGTGATCCGGCGATGAGCTCGGATTTCCACACCGTGTCGAGCTGGCCCTTCTTGAGCTGTCCCTTCGCGATCAGCTGCTTGTCCACCATCGAGTCGAAGGCGAATCCTGCCTGGCACTGTCCATTCGCGACAGCCAGCGCCGACGCGTCGTGCCCGCCTGCCATCACCGGGTTGACGTCGTTTTCCGGATCGACGCCCGCCTTGATCAGGCCTGCCTTCGGGTAGAGGTAGCCGGACGTGGAATTCGGGTCAACGAAGCAGATTTTCTTGGCCTTGAAGTCGGCGAGACCGCGAATCTTCGAACCGGACTTGGTGATGCCGTACGACCGGTAGCCGGGCTTGCCGCCCTTCTCGTCGATCTCGGCGCCAACCGGGGTGGCCTTGACCCCGCTGGTGCGGGCGAGCACATAGGAGAACGGCCCGTACGCGGCGATGTCGACCTTGCCGTTCCGCTGGCCCTCGATGATCGCCGCGTAGTCGGTCGCCTTCTGGAACCTGATCTGCTTGCCGGTTTCCCGCTTCAGCATGTCCATGACCGGCTGGTAGGCGTCCTCGAGTCCGGTCGACTCCTCGGCCGGTACCGCGGCGAACACCAGTGTGCCCGGGTTGCGCGCACCGCTGGAATCATCGGGCCCGTTGGCGGCACTCTGGCCGCACGCGGCCAGTGCGAGCACCGAGACGGCGGCCATCGCGAGCGTGCCGGAAACGCGCCGGGGTATACGAGTCATCGTCGAGGCTCTCCTCCCCCGCCCCGCTACGCAGGGCGGTTCGACCGATCCACCGAGCCAAGGCTGGGTCCAGGCGGTGCCGATGGGGAGACGACGTGGTTACCAGCAGCCGAACTCGACGGGTCGCTTACCCCCACCCGATCGAACGACTCTTCCCCGAGTTGGGTACACAACGCCGGCGAGGTGTGGCGGTCCCGATGAGGTGTGGCCGGGTCGGCCGGCGTCAGTGTCGGGGCTGCTGTGCCACCGGCAGGTGAACGCTGAGTACGGCGGAGCGCCCGGCGCGCACCGTGTCGATGGCTTCTTTCAGCGCCCCGGAAAGCTGGTCGGGCGCCTCGATGGTGCGCCCCCATGCCCCGCCAGCGGCCGCCGCGACGCCAGGCAGGTCGGCTTCGGGGGCGAAGCTGACGTTGAAGTCGTCGTTCGCGGCGGCCACGCCGTCCGGGTGCACGCCGAGGGTGGACTGTTTCGGGGCCTTCCAGCCCTGGTTGTCGAGCACCACCGTCAGGCTCGGGGCCTGGTAGCGCGCGGCCACCCAGTGCGCCGACGCCGGTACGCCGAACAGGTAGCTGCCGTCGCCGACCAACGACACAACCAGTGCCTCGGGCCGGGCCAGCTTCACCCCAATCGCCGCGCCGGCGGACCAGCCGAGCGAACCCCCGCCGGAGCCGAGTAGCGCACCGGGCCGCTCCCACCGCAGGTGCTCGCTGACCACCTGGTAATTGGTGATCGCCTCGGACAGCACGATCACCTCGCCGTCCAGCCCGGCCAGCTGCTCGCGAACGGCGGCCACCAGGTGCTCCGGGGTGATCGCCCTGGGCTCCGGCCGTTCCCGGTCCGCGCGATCGACCTGCCGGTGCTCGTGTTCGGCCGCCGCCGCGTCGCGCCGCGCCGCGGCCGCCGCGTGCTCGGCCAGCCCGGCACCGGTCACGGCGTGGATCAGCTGGCGCACTGCGGTGCGCGGATCGGCGCGGGCGAAGATCTCGGCCGGCACGTGCCACAGCGGCATCTGCTCGTGCAGCGGATCGATGTCCAGCACGAATACCCTGGCGTCGGCGTCCGGCCGGTTCACCGATGGGATCCACGGCACGTCGCTGCCGATCACCAGCACCACGTCCGCCGCCGCCAGCGTCGGGTTCTGCTGCTGAGCGTTCCACTGATAGCCGGCGTGCAGCGGATGGCCGGCGGGAAAGTTGCACCGCATCGGCACCGACTCGATCACCCGGATCCCGAGCAGCTCGGCGAACTCGACCACGGCCGGTACCGCCTCCGGATCCCGGCCGAGGTAGGAGGTGACGATGACCGGGTGCGCCGCGCCTGCCACCGCGCGCGCGATCTGCTCGGCGATCTCCGGTGCCAACCCGACCGGCGCGAGCGGTGCGTAGCGGTCCAGCGCGTACTCCGGGCGGCCGGCCAGACCCGGGGCGAGGTGCTGCTCCATCACCTCCCGCGCGCCGATCAGGTACACCGGCCCCGCCGGTTCGCTGCGCGCGAGCTGCACCGCGCGATGCACCAGTTGCTTGACGTTCTCGCCGGTGCGGATCTCGTTGTCGTACTTGGTGTAGCCACGCACGATGCCGCGCTGATCATGCACGTCCTGGATCCACTGGATGAACTCGTTGCGGCTGCCGCGCAATTCGCCGTGCTGGGTGTACGGCGAGCTGCCGGCGAACACCAGCACCGGCACCCGCCCCTTGGCTGCGTTGTGCAGCATCCCGCCGATGTTCTGGGTTCCGCATTCGACGTGCACGACGACCGCCTGCGCGCGTCCGGTCACCTGCGCGTAGCCCTGCGCGGCGGAGAACGCCACGCTCTCGTGCGGGCAGATGATCAATTCGGGGAACCGGTCCGCGGTGCCCTCGTCCCGTGCCCTGGCGTACGCCTCGATGATGCCGGGGTGATCGCTGCCCAGATTCGCGAACACATAGTCCACCCCGACCTCGGTCAGCGCCTCGAGGAAAGCCGTGCTCGTCGTGTACCACCCACTGCTCATGTCACCAGTGAACCCGGTGGGGCGGCGGCCGGCACGAAGCATGTTCCGACCATTGGAATGTGTCCCGTGCCGGAATCAGCGCGGGATGCCGATCAGTGCGTGCCGGCGGCGACGAGCTCACGGGACAGCCCGCGCGCCGCCGTGACCACCGCGGGCGCTACCCGTTCCGCGGTAACCCGGGACGTTCGGCCGGTGATCGAAATCGCCGCGACGACCCGGCCGTCCTTGCCGAACACCGGCGCTCCCACCGCAGAAACGCCGACCTCGACTTCCTCGTAGTTGACGCCATAGCCGCGCTCCAAGGTGCGATCCAGCTCCTGCCGCAGCAGACCGGGCAGCACGATGGTCCTCGGCGTGCACCTGCGCAGGCCGTTGTCGATCACCCGCCGCAGGTCCTGGTCCGAGCCGGCGGCAAGGAATACCCTGCCGGTCGCGGTGCAGTGCGCGGGTAGCCGGCCGCCGACCCTGGATTCGATCGGCGCGGACTCCCTGCCGGAGACCTTCTCCACGAACAGGGTGTGCGAGTCATCGCTGACGGCCAGGTGCACGTTCTCGTGCGTCGCCTCGTACAGGTCTTCCATGTACGGCAACGCCGCGTCCCGCAGTGTCCGAGTGCGGGCAACCCGTTGCCCGAGCAGGAAGAGCTTCATACCGAGCCGGTAACCGGACTCGGACCGATCCAGCGCGCCCCATACCGTTAACTCACCGAGCAGGCGCAGCGCGGTTGGCTTCGGCAACCCGCTGCGCGCCGCCAGCTCGGCCAGGCTCAGTTCCACGTCGTCCGGTCCGAACGCATCCAGCAGCCGCAGGCCCCGCGCGAGCACTGCTTTGGGCACCGGGTCCGTCGCGGGAGCAGTCATAGCAGCCATCGTGACGGTTCACCCCCGCGTTGGGTACTCATAACTCTTTTCTGACGCCGTTATTTCCGCATTCTGGGTACCTAATGCCGGGCCACGAGCTCAGTGCGGCATGCGCAACACGGGCTTCAGCACCTCGCCGGCGCGGGAGGCGCCCAGCGCACCCTCGATTTCCTCCAGCGGGAAGTAGGTGACCAGCTCGTCGAACGGGAAGCGGCCCTGCCGGTACAGCTCGATCAGTGCCGGGATCACGACCGCGCCGCGCCCCTCCCCGCCGAGAACGCCGATCACCCGCTTGCCCCACAGCGTGCTCAGGTGATCCAGCTCGAATCGCGCGCCGGCGGGCGCACCACCGATCAACGCGCAGGTGCCGCGCATCCCGACGGAATCAGCGGCCTGCCGGCACACGTCGATCACACCGGTGCATTCCATGCTGAAATCCGCCGGACCACCGCAGATCTCGGTCACGGCGGCAACCGGGTCCCCGTCCCCCGCGTTGATCGTGTCCGTGGCGCCGAATCTCCTGGCAAGAGCCAGCCGCGACTCGTGCCGGTCCACCGCGATGATCGTCGTCACGGCGGTGCTGCGGGCCGCCATCACCGCGGCGAGCCCGACCGACCCCACCCCGTAGATCACCAGGCTGGTGCCGAGACCCGGGCGCAGCACGTTCAGCACCGCGCCCGCACCGGTGGACAGCCCGCACGCCAGCGGGCCGAGCAATTCGACGGGAATACCGGGATCCACCTTCACCAGGCTGCGCTCGTGGACCACCGCGTAACCGGCGAACGACGACTGCCCGAAGAAGTGGCTGTGCAGGGCGGATCCGTCCAGCCGGCGTAGCACGGTCGAGCCGTCCGGCCGGCCGCCGCTGATCAGCATCTCGGCGAGCCGCGCGCAGTACCGCGGCTGACCGTCGAGGCAGTTACGGCACTCGCCGCACCACGCCCAGCCGAGTACCACATGATCGCCCTCCCGAACCGACTCGACGCCGGCACCGACCGCCGTAACGACCCCGGCACCCTCGTGGCCGAGCACTCCGGGCAGCGGGAACGGCAGGTCGCCGTGCCGGGTTACCTCGTCGGTGTGGCAGACGCCGGTGGCCACCACGCGGACCAGCACCTCCCCGGCGCCCGGCTCCGCGAGGTCGACGTCGGTCACGGTGAACCGGCCGCCCTGCTCATCGAGCACCGCAGCGGTGATCCGCATCGATCGCCTCCCTTAGCGAGCCTGCGCAGCGCTATCCGCACACTAGGCTTCCACCGGGACCCTCGCTGACCGTTCATATCACGTGCCGGAGGAAGATGGCGGCATGGACGTCTTCCTGGAGACCGAGCGCATGCTGCTGCGCCGGTTCACCGAGTCCGACGTGGACAACCTGGTCACCTTGGACGGTGACCCCAGGGTGATGCGCTTCCTCAACGGTGGTGACCCGATATCCCGAGAGGAAATCGAGACCGAGGTGCTGCCCGAGATTCTGGACCACTACAAGGACTTCGAGGAGTTCGGTTTCTGGGCGGCGATTGAGAAGGGAACCGGCGAGTTCCTCGGCTGGTTCGAGTTCCGGCCGCGGGACGGCGGTGGCGTCACGAACATCGAACTCGGCTACCGGCTGCGTTCCTCGGCGTGGGGCAAGGGCTACGCCACTGAAGGAGCGCGCGCGCTGATCCACAAAGGCTTCGCCGAGTTCGGCGTGCGGAGCGTGACCGCCACGACGATGACCGTCAACGTGGCTTCGCGTCGCGTCATGGAGAAGGCGGGCCTGACGCTGGTTCGGACCTTCCACCAACCGTGGCCGGCCTACGTCGACGGCGCCGAACACGGAGACGTGGAGTACCGGCTAGCCAGAGAAGAGTGGCAACGCCGGCAAACCACCACTCCCTGAAGTCCACCGCCGTAGTTCGCGGCCGGGGAACGCGGTGCGGTAACGGTGCGTCGATGAGATCGATACTCGAAGTCGAGAGGGGAGCGCAGCATGTCACGAGTAAGCAAGGTCAGCCCCGGGCACATCGACCAAGCCCGCACGGCGGCGGACAACGCGGCGACGCATTTCGCCACGATGCTCAAGAATTGCGAGAATCTCAACATAGAGTTGACCGGTGGATTTGGAGAAGAGGGCATTTACCACGGCCGCTTGTCCACTTTCGCCGAGCAATGGGGTCTGGTATTCGAAGAGTTCATCGAAGACGAGCGGAAGTTCGCGACGTTTCTCGCGGAGCTCCGGGACCGACTTCAGCAGTCGCACGGCCTCTACCTGGACACCGAGCTCCGGAATACCGAGTCGTTCGGCGAACTCAGCAAGCGACTCGACGAGCTGGGTGGGTGAAACGTGGCTTCGACACCCGACCCTCAGCCAGGTCACGCGTCCATCCAACACCTCGACAAGGCCTTCACCAACGCCCCGGCGCTGGCCGGCTGGCTGGAATATCTGGCACACCCGGAACAGCACGACGGTCCGCGGCGTGTCACGCACACCGACATCGGAACGGGATACACCGGCGACCCCTATGAGACGAAGGAGGGACCGCGCGCTCGCGAACTGAACGCCGGGTCGGTTCTGCAGGATCTCACCGTCAGTGGGTTCTTCGCGGCCGCGGACGTGCTGTCCGGGCAGAGTATCGATTCGATCGACAACGCTGTGACACTCATCGAGGAAATGCGGCACCGCAGGGATGGAACGGAAGGCCCCACGCAGGACACTGCCGACGTGTACGAGCGGCTCGATACCGCGCTCGGCCTGCTACTGCCCAACTGGACCGATGACGCCGGCAAGGCGGTTGGCGCGGTCTATGCGGATATGCATGTGTGGTACCAGCGCCGAACCGAAGATCTTTTCGTGATGTCCAAACGACTCGTTGAATTCGGGGCGGCGATAGCGACGGCTCGCAAGAATCTCAACGAGCTTATGGGGAAGGTGGTCGACGCCTTACGTGCGCACACCGAAGACGACGTCTGGGACGATGCCCTGCTTTTCATCATCGAGAAGGTCGTGGGATTCACGCTTGGCAAGATTGATCCTACCGGCGCCACACCGGTGGTTTTCTCTTCCCTGTTCGGCGAGGCCACCAAGAAAGCGGAATCCGATAACGAACCAGGGGAGCTGCACGGCAGCAGTTACTACGAGATACTGGGGTCCTTTCTGGCGGCCGCCCGGCGGGTGTGCGAAGGGGCAGCCAGAACGTCAGAGCACCTCGTGACAAACGAGAGCCTCGGCAACCGAGCCATCAAACTCCTGCGCACCGGCATGCCGGCACCACCCATGCTTCCGGGTAGCTGAGCAGCGGCCATCGACGTCCGGGCGTCCCCAGCCCGTCGTCGAAGAAGAAGGTTAGCCCGGACTGTCGATCCGCTCGGGTGCCCGGTCGACGCGTTCGTGACGTCGGATCATTGGATGAGGAGACACCATGGACTGGGTTACGTCGAGCGACGGCACCTCGATCGCGTTCGACCGGGTTGGCGAGGGTCCGCCGGTCGTCCTGGTGGACGGCGCGCTGTGTCACCGCGCGTCCGGACCGAATGGACCGCTGGCCGAGCTGTTGGCGCGGGATTTCACGGTATTCACCTACGACCGCCGGGGCCGCAACGACAGTGCGGACACCAAGCCGTATGCGGTGGAGCGAGAGATATCCGACCTCACGGCACTGGTGAAACAGGCAGGGGGCTCGGCGTATCTCTACGGCATTTCCTCCGGCGCGGCGCTCGCTCTTGAGGCGGTGAATCGGGGGCTTCCGGTTGAGAAGCTGGCATTGTTCGAGGCACCGTTCGTGGTCGATGACAGTCGTCGCCCGATTCCGGCCGACTGGTTGACTCAACTCGACGAGCTGGTGGCGGCGGATCGCAGGGGCGATGCGGTGAAGTACTTCATGCGGCGAGGCGTGGGTCTGCCGGCCATCGTGGTCGCGATGATGCGGTTCATGCCGGCATGGAAGGGACTCAAGGCGGTGGCGCACACGTTGCCTTATGACGCCGCCATCCTGGGTGACACCGGGCGCGGCACGCCGCTGCCGACCGACCGGTGGGCGGCGGTCACCGTTCCCACCATCGTGGTGGACGGTGGGAAGAGCCCTACCTGGATGCGGAATGCCATGCGAGCGCTCGCCGATGTGCTGCCGGACGCGAGGTACCGGACGCTCCCTGGCCAGAGCCACATCGTCAAGCCCACGGCACTCGCGCCCGTGCTGAAGGAGTTCTTCGCATGAAGTTTCGCGCCACGCTCGAACTCGGCGGTAAGAACGCCACTGGCATCGAGGTTCCGCCCGAGATCGTCGACGCCCTTGGATCGGGCAAGAAACCCAGCGTGCGGGTCACCATCGGCGGGCACAGCTACCGCAGCACGGTTGCCACCATGGGCGGGCGGTTCATGCTCCCGGTCAGCGCCGAGAACCGGGAGAGCGCCGGCATCACGGCAGGCGACGAGGTGGATGTCCAGCTGGAGCTCGACACTCGACCGCGCGAGGTGACCGTGCCGCCCGACTTCGCCGAAGCACTCGCGAATGACCCGCAGGCCAAGCAATTCTTCGATGGACTGTCCTATAGCAACAAGCGCTGGCATGTGCTGTCCGTCGAAGGCGCCAAGACGGCCGACACCCGTCAGCGACGCATCGACAAATCGGTGCGCATGCTTCGAGAGGGTCGCGCCCGCTGACCGACTCGCCGCCGCGTCGCGGGCGGCCACCGCTCGCGACGCACCGCCAGTTCCTGTAACGAACGGGGCCTTCGGAGACTCGGGGTCGAACGCGCCTTACAGCGTCGGCAGTTCTTGTTCGAGATCGAGGATGGCGGCGAACGGGTCACCCGTGGTCGCCAGCCGGTCGAACACGGTGCGGATCGTCCAGCGGTTGGGTTCCAGGTCCGGATCGTCGAGCTCGTCCCACTCGAGGGGAACGGACACCGGCGCGCCGGGCCGGGGGCGGGCACTGTACGGGGCGACGAGCGTCTTGTTGATGACGTTCTGGGTGTAGTCCAACCGCGCCTGGCCCTGCCGCTGGCTCTTGTTCCACGCCCAGCTCACCAGGTCGGGAACGGTCTTGCCGATCGCCTTGGACACGGTTTCCACCCAGCGGCGGGTCTCCGCATAGCTGTAGCCCGGCTTGATCGGCACCCACACCTGGATGCCGCGCTGCCCGGTCACCTTGGGCCGGCCTTCGATGCCGAGGTGCTCGAGCGCGGTCCCGTGCAGGCGGGCGAGCACCAGCACGTCGTCGAACGACGTCTCAGCGCCTGGGTCGATGTCGAACAGCGCCCAGGTCGGATGCTGTACGTCCGGGGCACGTGAGGTCCACGCGTGCAGCTCGAGTGCCCCGTAGTTGGCCAGCCAGGCGAGCGAGGCGACGCTGTCCGGCACGATGTACCACTGCGTGTCGTCCGCGTCCGCACCCTCGTAGCGCCACCGCCGAAGCCAGTCGGGGGCGTGGCTTGGCACCTCCTTGTGCCAGAACCCGGGCTTGTCCACCCCGTTGGGGAAGCGGTGCGTGTTCAACGGCCGGTCGACCAGGTACGGCAGCATGACCGGGGCGATCAGGGCGTGATAACGGATCAGGTCGCGTTTGGTCACCGGCTGCCCGCCGTCCCTGGCAGGGAAAAGGACCTTGTCCAGGTTGGTCAGCACCAGTTCCCGCCCGGCGACGTGCCACTTCCCCTTGTTCCCAAGCGCGTCGAGCGCGGCGAGCTCTTCGTCGGTGGGTGGGTCCCAGGTCGGGCGAGCGACCCGACGGCGAGGCGTCCCCTTCGCTCCGGAACCCGAGCGCCGCTTCGCCTTCGGTGCCGGGGATTCGACCGGCACCTCGGCCTCGGCCGCGGGGAGATCGCTGCGCCACATCGCCTCGGGCGCGGCGGCCACCTCTTCGTTGGTGCGGCCGCTCTTCACCGACCGGGGATGCTCCTCGGGGTCCCAGCCGGGCTGCGCGTGATCGTCGGTCTTCTTCTTGAGCAGCAGCCACTGCTTGCCGTCCGACTCGTCGCGTTTGGACCGGACCAGCACGAAACGGCCGCTCAGCTTCTCTCCGTACAGGTCGAAGTGCAGGTTGCCGGCCTCGATGGCGTTGGCGGGGTCATCGGTTTCAGCCGGCTGCCATATGCCCCGATCCCACACGATGACGTCACCACCGCCGTACTCGCCGGCCGGGATCACACCCTCGAAGTCGGCGTACTCGAGCGGATGGTCCTCGACGTGCACGGCCAACCGCCTGGCCTTGGGGTCCAATGTGGGCCCGTTCGGCACCGCCCAGCTCACCAGCACACCGTCGAGCTCCAGCCGGAGGTCGTAGTGGCGACGCCGGGCCCGGTGACGCTGAACCACGAACCGATCGCCACCCGCGCTGGCCCGGTTCTCGCCGGCCGGCTCGGGCGTGCGGCTGAAGTCCCGCATCTTCTGGTACTTCGCCAGGCGATCCGATCGCTTGGCCGTGGCATCGTTCACACATCCTGCATACCCAGTCGTGCCCGGTAAGAAAAGGCCATTTCCCGCGCGGGTTTCGACGGACGGTGGCGCGCTCAGGTCAGTTGCTTAGCCAGCATCGGGATCTGGCCGCCGGCCAGCACCGCCTCCACCTGCCGGGTGGACAGGCGATGCCGCAACCGGTAGCGCTCCCCCTTGGTGTCGTTGCGCACCGCCACCTCCGGACCGGCCCGCAGCGCGCCGGGAAGGTCCTCAAGCACGAGCACGTCGTCGGCGTCGATCCGGTCGTAGTCGCCACGATCGGCGAATTCCAGCGCGACGATGCCGAAGTTCGCGAGGTTCTGCCAGTGGATCCGGGCGAACGACTTGGCGAGCACCGCGCGCAGCCCGAGATGCCGGGGTGTGATGGCGGCGTGTTCCCGTGACGAACCCTGCCCGTAGTTCTCCCCGCCGATCACGATGTGCCCTTCCGGGTGCTCCCTTGCCCGCTCCGGGTAGCTCTGGTCCACCTGGTCGAAGGTGAACTCCGCGAGTTTCGGCACGTTCGAGCGGTACGGCAACGCCCGCGCGCCCGCCGGGGAGATCTCGTCGGTGGAGAGATCGTCGCCGACCTTGAGCAACACGGGCGCCTCGATCCGGTCCGGTAGCGGCGGGAAGTCCGGCAGTGCCGAGATGTTCGGGCCCTTCACGAGCTCTTCCTGCGCGGCCTGCTCGGGTGGCAGCGGCGGCACCAGCATCGCGGTGTTCACCGACGAGCGCTCCGGCAGTTCCAGCTTCGGGTACTCGATGTCCAGTTCGTCGGCCACATCCCTCGGATCACTGATCACCCCGGTCAGGGCGGACGCCGCAGCGGTTTCCGGGGAGCACAGCCAGACGGAGTCTTCCCTCGTGCCGGAGCGGCCAGGAAAGTTCCGCGGGAACGTGCGCAGCGAGTTGTGGCCGACCGCGGGCGCCTGGCCCATCCCGATGCAGCCCATACACCCCGCCTGGTGGATGCGCGCGCCGGCCGCGATCAGGTCGAAGGTCGCGCCCATCTTGGTGAGGTCGGAGAAGATTTGCCGGGAGGACGGGTTCACGTCGAAGCTCACCGACGCGTCGGTCTGCCGTCCTTTCACCATGGCAGCCGCGACGGCGAAGTCCCGCAGCCCGGGGTTGGCCGACGAGCCGATGACAACCTGGCTGGTTTCGGTGCCGGCCACTTCCCTGACCGGCACCACGTTGTCCGGAGCGGACGGCTTCGCGATCAGTGGCTCGACCGTCGTCAGGTCGAGTTCGTCGGTGACGTCGTAGGCCGCGTCCGGATCGGCGCCCAGCTCGACGAAATCGTGCTCGCGATCCTCACTCCGCAGGAACGCCCGTACCGCATCGTCGGCGGGAAAGACCGTGGCGGTCGCGCCCAACTCGGCGCCCATGTTCGCGATCACGTGCCGGTCCATGGCGCTGAGCGTTTCCACGCCGGGGCCGTGGTACTCCACGATCCGGTTCAGCCCGCCTTTGACGCCGTGCCGGCGCAGCATCTCGAGGATCACGTCCTTCGCCGAGCTCCACGCCGGCAGCTCACCGGTCAACCGCACACCCCACACGTCGGGCATGCGCAGGTGCAGCGGGCGGCCGGCGATCGCCATCGCGACCTCGAGGCCGCCGACACCGATCGCCAGCATGCCGAGCGAACCGGCGGCGCAGGTGTGCGAATCGGAGCCGATCATCGTCTTGCCGGGGATGCCGAAACGCTGCATGTGCGTCGGGTGCGAGACACCGTTGCCCGATTTGGAGAACCACAGCCCGTAGCGCCGGCAGGCGGAGTGCAGGAACAGGTGATCCTCGGCGTTCTTCTCGTCGGCCTGCAGCAGGTTGTGATCCACGTACTGGACGCTGGCCTCGGTTCTGACACGATCGAGGCCCAGCGCTTCGAGTTCCTGCATGACCAGCGTGCCGGTGGCGTCCTGAGTCAACGTCTGGTCGACTTCGAGACCGATTTCCTCGCCGGGAACCATGTTCCCGCTCACCAGATGCCGCTCGATCAGCTTCTGCGCCAGATTGCGTGCCATGCTTGCCTCCACGGTCGTTGCATGGTGGCTACCCGGTGGTGCCGGCCGCTACGCCTTGCTGCCGATCACTGATCAACGTCGCGGCGTATAGGACGTTATACGGAAGCCTGGGTCCCTGCGCGCAACCCCAAGTATTTCTGCAGCCGCGATCAAGAACTTGTTGTGCTCGCCCGCATAGCCTTCCGCTGAGCATTCCTCTGCCCAGGGTTGGGAGGGACATGTCCGGCGCGATCACCATCAGAACTGAGCAGGATGTCGTCGACTTCATCGAGGGTGGTCGGCCGACCGGCGCGCGGATGCGCTGGATCTGGATCCTGGGACTGGGCGGCGTCTTCTTCGAGGCGTACGCGAATGCCGCGCTGAGCACCGGGCTGGCACCGCTGACCGAGCAGTTGCGGCTCACCCCTGGCGAGGTCAGCCTGCTCGCCGGGTCCTCGATGCTGGTCGGGCTGATACTGGGGCCGGTCGCCGGGTTCCTGGCCGATCGGCTCGGCAGGGTGCCGATGCTGATCGCAGCCAAGGCGGTCGCGCTGCTCTCAGCCGTGCTGGCGACCTCGGCCACCAGTTATCCGCTGCTGGTATCCGGTCGGGCACTGGCCGGTGTGGCGTGGGCCTTCGACTTCGCCGTGGTGATGGCGTATCTGGCGGAGTTCCTGCCGATCCGGCACCGCAGCCGGCTGAACAGGTGGCAGGGCATCTGGTACGTGGCCACCACGTTCAACCTGCTGCTCACCGTGGGGATTTACCAGCTGGGCGTTGGCGGGAGCATCTGGCGCTGGTCGCTGGGTTCGGCCGGAGTGATCGCGGTGATTCTCGGGGTGTTGCAGGTGTTCCTGCTCAGCGAAAGCCCGCGGTGGCTGGCGAGTCGTGGCCGGATGGAGCGCGCCGCGCGGTCGCTGCGGCAGGTGTACGAGGTGGACGTGGTGGCCGGCGCGAGTCCCGATGTTCCGGCGGCCGGTGCGCCGTCGGGGCCGTCCGCGGGATCGTCGTGGGCCGATTTCGGGCAGCTCGTGCGCGGGCCGTACCTGCGCCGCACGATGCTCGCCGTTGTCACGTTCTACGCGCAGGGCCTCGAGTACTTCGCCATCGGCTGGTACCTGCCGGTGATCTCGCTGCGGCTGTTCGGCGAGGACTTCGCCGCCGCTACGCTCGGCGCAGCGCTGTTCAACGTGTTCGGCATCGTCGGTGGTTTCGCCTCCGGTGCGCTGGCTCAGCGATTCACCATCCGCCGCACCATGCTGATCGGATTCGCCCTCGTTGCGCTCGTGCTGATCATGCTGGGTGCGCTGTTCGACAACATCCCGCTGTGGCTAGCGTTCACGTTGCCCGCATTGTTCCTGCTGCTGCACTCCGGCGGGCCGGCGCCAGGCGGCATGAGCCTCGCCGCGGCGGCGTACCCGAGTAACCTGCGGGCGCTCGGCTCCGGCGTCACCAACATGGCCGGTAGCACCGGCGCGGTGACCGGGCTGTTCGTGTTCCCGTTGGTGCTCGATGCGTTCGGCCCGGGAACCACGATCATCATCATGGCGATCGTGCCGCTGATCGGATTCGCCACGTCGGTGCTCATCCGCTGGGACCCGGAGCACGACCCCGCCGTCTCGAACGCCACCCCCGCGCTGACGGCAAAACGCGTGGGCTAGTGGGTAGGGGTGTTGAGGGTGGTGCGGACCGCGGCCTCGATCTCGGGGGCGCCTGGGAGGTAGGCGTCCTCCAGCGGCGGGCTGAGCGGGACGGGGGTAAACGGCGCGCCCACCCGCTCGATCGGGGCGTCCAGATAATCGAATGCCGCGCTCTGCACCCTGGCGACGATCTCCGCGCCGAACCCGCCGCACTCAACGGCCTCGTGCGCGATGACCAACCGGTTGGTGCGGCGCACCGAGTCGACGATAGTGTTCACATCGAGTGGCACCAGCGTGCGCGGATCGATCACCTCGGCCTCGATGCCTTGGGACGCAAGGACATCCGCAGCCGAGAGCGCTTCGTGCACCATCCGGGACAGCGCCACGACCGTGACATCGCGCCCACAGCGCTGCGTGCACGCTTCGCCGATCGGGACGGGATCGACCTGCGCGGGCACCGTTCCCCGCCGGAAGTACAGCGTCTTGTTCTCGATGAACACCACGGGGTTGTCGTCCGCGATCGCGCTCGCGAGCAACCCGGCCGAGTCCGCCGCGCGACTCGGCATCACGACCTTCAAGCCGGGAATGTGCGTCAGCCAGCTCTCCAGACTCTGCGAGTGCTGGGCCGCTCCGCGGTACCCCGCGCCGCCCTGGGTTCGCAGCACCAGCGGCACGCGTAGCTGACCGCCGGACATGAAGTGCGCCTTGGCCGCCTGGTTGACAAGCTGGTCGAGCGCGAGGGTGACGAAGTCGATGTACATGACTTCGAGCACCGGCCGCATACCGGACTGCGCGGCACCCACCGCGACGCCGCAGATCGCCGCCTCACTGATCGGCGTGTTGATCAACCGGTCGGTGCCGAACTCCTCGGCCATTCCGGCTGTCGTGGTGAACGGACCGCCCTCGGCGACATCCTCGCCGAGCACGAAAACCCGCGGGTCCGCCCGCATGGCCGCACTGAGCGCGGTGCTGATCGCCTTCGCGTACGTCGTCTCGTTCACCGCGCCGCCCCGCCCGCGTAGACAACGGACGCGGCAAGCGTGGCAGGCGGGAACGGGCTGTCCCGAGCCGAGCGCACCGCCTCATCCACCGCCGTTTCCGCGTCCCGTTCCGCCCCAGCCACGTCGTCCTCGGTGAACCAGCCGGCATCGACGCCGCGCCGCCGCAACCGCTGGATCGGGTCCTTCCGCTGCCAGTCCTCTGTGGACACGGCTTCCCGGTACCGATCCGGGTCACCCTCGTAGTGACCGCGTAACCGGTGGGTCAAGCACTCGAGCAAGGCCGGGCCGGTGCCCTGCCGCGCGGCGGACAGCAGCTCGCCGAACGACGCCCACACCTCGGCGACGTCATTGCCGTCCACGGTTCGACTGCTCAGCTGGTAGGGCGCCACGACGTCACTCACCCACTCCACGGTGGTGTGCGCGGAACGTGGCGTGAACTCCGCGAAACCGTTGTTCTCGCACACCAGGATCAGCGGCAGCCGCCACAGCGCCGCGAGGTTGATCGCCTCGGTGAAATGGCCGGCCTGCACCGCACCGTCCCCGAAGAACGCCACGGCGACCTGGTCCCCGCCGAGCATCCGAACGGACAGCGCCGTGCCGACCGCCATCGGGATGTTGCCGCCGACGACGCCGGTCGCGCCGAGCAGGCCGTGTGCCACGTCCACCAGGTGCATCGAGCCGCCCAGACCGCGGCACAGGCCATCCGCCCGCCCCATCAGCTCGGCCAGCACACCGTCCAGCGGCGCTCCCTTGGCGATCGCGTGACCGTGCGGCCGGTGCCCGGTATAGATCGGGTCGTCGTCGCGCAGCTGCCCGCACACCGCGGCGGCAACGCCTTCCTGACCGACGCTCAGGTGGATCAGCCCGTGCACCTCGTCCGCGCGTTTCAGCTTCCCCACTCGTTCCTCGAACACGCGGATCCGGCACATCGTCCGGAGCAGCCCGAGCGCGGTCCGCCCATCCAGCTCAGTCATCGACGGGGCCGTGGGTCATGCCGGGGTTTCGGCGCGGTCGACGTTGAGCACATCGCGGACCGCACCGACGATCTTGGCCTCGTCCGGGAGCACGTACTCCTCCATCGGTTTGCTGTACGCGATCGTGGTGTCCAGCGCGGTCACCTGCTTGATAGGGGCGCGCAACAGGGAGAAGCCCTCGTCGGCGACCTCGCCCGCGATCACCGCGGACACCGAGCCGTGCCTAGTCGCCTGATCGACGAGCACCAACCGGCCGGTCTTGGCCACCGATTCCAGGATCGTTGGCATGTCCAGCGGTGCGATTGTGCGTGGATCGATCACTTCCACGCTGATCCCGTCCGCGGCAAGCTGCAACGCGGCGGCGAGCGCACGAGGCACCATCCACCCGGTGGCCACCACGGTGACGTCGGTGCCGGCCCGCTTCACGTCCGCCTCGCCGAACGGCACGACATGCTCGCCCTCCGGCACATCGCCCTCGTCCAGCGTGAGCAGGTAGTGGTGCAGAAACAGCACCGGGTTGTCGTCCCGGATGGCACTCGCCATCAACCCCTTCGCGTCGGCGGCGGTGGCCGGCAACGCGACCTTCAAGCCAGGAACGCCCATGAACATGCCGTAGATGGACCCGGTGTGCTGACCCGCCCAGCCTGCCGTGAAGCCGTAGCCGGCCTTGAGCACCAGCGGCACCTTTACCTGCCCGCCGGTCATGGTGTGCATCCGCGGTCCCTCGTTGACCACCTGATCCATGGCCACCAGCAGGAACTCCGCCATGTACAGCTCCACAACGGGCCGGTAGCCGGCCATCGCGGCACCCACCGCCATGCCGATCTCCGCCGTCTCGGAAATCGGCGTCACCCGCACCCGATCGGATCCGAACGCGGTCAGGAACGGATCCCCTTCGGTGGTCGCGATGTTCTGCCCGAAGTACAGCACCGTGTCGTCGCGCGTCATCTCGTGGTGAATCGCTTCGTTGATCGCGCCGATATAGGAAATCTCGCGTGCCATGGGACACCCTCCTAGGCGTATGCGTAGTCCAATGCGGTTTCCGGCGGCGGAAACGGGCTGTCCAGACCGAACGTGACGGCCTCCTGCATCTCGGTACGGGCGGCTTCCGCGACGCCGTCCGCGTCCTGCGCGCTCAGCACGCCGCCGGTAACCAGCGTGCCGCGGAACCGAGGGACCGGATCGCCGAGCTTGGCAGCCTCGTACTCCTCCGCGTCCCCGAAAACCTCGACGGCCTCGTGTTCAGGGAAATGCAAAGGCACACCGGGCGGCGCGATGATGTTGCCGTGCGCGCTCAATCTGTACACTTTGGACTCCACGAGGGTGGGGCCCGCACCGGAACGGGCCCGGGCGACCGCGGAACGCACCTCGCCGTACACCGCGAGCGGATCACCGCCATCCACGGTCACGCCCGGCATGCTGAACGCGGCCGCTTTCACCGACAGCGGTTCACCGGCCGCGGCGTTGGCATCTTCCTGATCGGTACGGGTGACCACGTTGTAGTTGTTGTTCTCCATCACGAACACGATCGGCAGCTTCCACAGCGAGGCGATGTTCAACGACTCGTGGAACGCGCCCTGCTTCGAGGCACCATCCCCGAAGAAGCACAGCACCACCTGCCCCGCACCGCGGATCTGCGCGGCGTACGCGGCACCGGTCGCCTGCGGAATGTTCTGCGCGACGATGCCGGAGGTGCCGATAAAGCCGCGCTCCGGGTCGGCGAGATGCATCGAGCCGCCGTATCCCTTGCACAGCCCGGTGGTCTTGCCGTAGATCTCCGCCATCATCGCCCGCGGATCGGTGCCGAGCGCAAGCGGATACCCGTGGCAGCGGTAGGTGGCCAAGTACTGATCGCCGGGTTTCGCCGCGGTGAGCGAGCCGACGATCGACGCCTCGGCGCCGTCCGCGAGGTGGGTGTGCCCGCGAATCACCCCTGGGTGGTCGGTGAAGGTGCGCTTGACCCGCTCCTCGAACTCGCGGATCCGGGTCATCTGGGTGAACATCCAGACGAGCCGGTCGTTGTCGAGGCCCTTCGTCCAATCCGGGTCGGTCATGGCCGGTCCTCCCGTGATGTAGCGAACTGTGCGGACGCGGTCGCGAAGGTCCGCTCGAACATTTCTGACATGGGCATCGCGCGCAGCCGTTCGTTGAGTACCTCGATGCCCCACGGGCCGCGGTAGCCGAGCTCGCGAATGACCTCGACGTAGCCGCGGATATCGAACTCGCCCTCCCCTGGCAGCTGCCGGTACTTCGTGGTTTCCTCGACCGTGTCCGGCATGTCCTCAACCATTCCGTCGCTGAGCTCCACATAGGACAGATACTTGCCGGGGATGCGACGGAGCTTGTCCGGCCGCAGACCGAGCTTGCCGAGATGCCAGGTGTCCAGCGCGAGCCCGCCGTTGTCCGCGCCGGCGCCCACCACGATTTCCAGCGCGCCCTCCAGCGTCGGCGCGTTCACGTCGAACGGCATCAGCTCGTACAGGATCGGTGCGCTGTGTTGTTTCGCGGCGTCCGCGCACAGCTCGCCGTACCGGTCCGCGACCTGGGATCGCGCGCAGGGAGTGCCGAAGATGTTGCCCACCTTGATGTGGTTGGCGTTCAGCGCCGCCGCGGCATCGAACAGCAGCCCGCGCGCCTTGTCAGAGGCCGCCCTTCCTTCGCTGCCGTCGTCAAGGAACCAGTCGGTCAGGAACTCGACCTCCAGGAACTCCAGCCCGTGATCGTCGAAGATCTGCTTGATCTCCGGCAGCCCGCGTTGCTCGAGCTGGTGCTCGAGATCGGCGTGCCACAGGCCGAGCCCGCGCAAGCCGACCCGAGCCGCCTCGGCGCACCGATCCCGCCAGTCGAACAGGCTCCATTCCCGGCCGCCGTGGATCTCCACCGGACCGGCCGTCGTCCAGTACGAACCGAGCAACGGCGCGGTGTTTGATGCCCCCGCGTTTGATGACTCCGCGGGGATACCTGCGTCGTCGTTCATGTCGACACCTCCAATAACAACCCGAGCGGTTCCTCGAGCAGCACGCGGATCCGATCGAGAAACCGTGCGGCCGGCGCGCCGTACAGGATCCGGTGATCGCAGGTCAGCGTGGCTCGCATGACGTGGCGCAGCACGACATCGCCGTCGCGGGCGCGTGGCTGCTGCTCGACGGCGCCGACCGCGAGGATCGCCGCCTGCGGCGGATTGATGATCGCGGTGAACTCGCTGATCCCGTACATGCCCAGGTTCGAGACGGTGAACGTAGCACCATCCATTTCGGACGGTGTGATCCGACCGTACCGCACCCGCTCGGTCAGCTCGCGGGTGGTTCGCGCGATATCGGTCAGCGAGCGGGTATCCGCGTGGAAAACCGTTGGCACCAGCAGTGCGTCCTCGGTCGCCACCGCAACGCCGATGTTGATGCGACTGTAAAGCTCGAAACGCCCGTCCCGGTAGGCGGCGTTCGCGCGCGGGTGCTCGCGTAGCGCGAACGCGGCGGCCCGGATCACCACATCGTTGTAGGTGGGTACCTGGCCGGCTGCCGCCTCGATCCGGTCGCGCAGCTCGACGCACCGGGTCATGTCGATCTCGCGGGACAGCGCGAACTCGGGGATGGTGGCTTTCGACTCGGCCATCCGGTCGGCGACCAGCCGCTGCGCATGGTCCGGCTGGACCACCGTGATCTCGCCCCTGGTTTCGCTCGCCGTCATCCCGGCCACGGCGGCGTCTATGTCCGCACGCACGATCCGCCCGCCGGGGCCGGATCCGCGCAGGCTGGTCAGGTCCACGCCGCGTTCCCTGGCGAGCCGCCTGGCGATCGGGGAGGCGAGAAACCGGGCGCCGGAAGGGCGGTTCACCTGGGCGCCATCGGCCACCTGCGCGCCATCGGCCACCTGCGCGCCATCGGCCACCTGCGCGCTAGGGCCCGAAGAACCAGGGGCCGAAGGGCCAGCGCCGGGCGAATCAATGGCGGGCACATCAGCGCCGGGCGTCGCACCGATCCGCGCGATGAGCGCGCCAACCGGGGCCGTCTCCCCTTCCCCGGCGACGATCTCCAGCACACCGGCGGCGTCGGCCTCGCAGGTGACCGTCGCCTTGTCGGTCTCGATCTCGACGAGTTCCTCGCCGCGCTCGACCTGCGCACCGGACGTTCGCAGCCACCGAACGACCAGGCCGTCCCGCATCGATTCGGACAGCCGGGGCATTCGCATCTCGGGCATCGCTACCAGCCCGCGACGGAACCGGCGTCCACCGGCATAGCGACACCGGTGACGAACGAGGCCTCGTCCGAGCACAACCAGGTGACCGCGGCGGCGACTTCGTCCGGCTCGCCGAACCGGCTCATCGCCTGCGGGCGAAGGATCTGCTGCTGGCGTTCCGGTGATTCGTTGCTCATCAACGGCGTCATGATCGCGCCGGGGCAGACGGCGTTGATCCGGATACCGTCGTTGGCGTACTCGATCGCGCCGTTTTTGGTCAACCCGAGGATGCCGTGCTTGCTCGCCGTGTACGCGCTGAGCAGCCGGACACCGCGCAGCCCCGCGTTCGACGAGGTGTTCACGATCGCCCCGCTCCCGCCGCGCAACATCTGGCGGATCTGGTGCTTCATGCCGAGGAACGTGCCGCGCAGGTTCACCGCGATAACCCGGTCGAAGTCCTCGTCCTCGGTGTCCGCGAGCAGCGTGTGCACCCCGACGCCGGCGTTGTTGTGCGCGAAATCGAGCGTGCCGAAGCGGTCGACCACGTGCTCCACAAGCGCCTGGTTGTCCGCCGCGCGCGCCACGTCGCAGGCGAAGAACTCCGCCCTCCCGCCGTCCTCGGTGATGGTCTGGACGGTCTGCTCCCCGCCGGCGCGCGCCGACTCGAGGTCGGCCACGACGACCGCGGCACCTTCCGCGGCCATCCGTATCGCGCACGCTCGCCCGATCCCGCTGGCCGCACCGGTGACCAGCCCAGCCTTGCCACTGAGCAGCGCGCCCACCAAGCCTCCTCGCCGTACGCCAGCCGACGTTCGAGGAGAAGCTATGCCGGTGCGCGCGGCTCGCGCCATGGCGTCCGTGCCCGATTCCTTGCGTATCCGTGCGCGCACCGGCTCGTGAGTCTTTTTAGGTGCTGTAACCCTCAAAAAGACTCACGAGCCGCGCGACGCCAGTCGCGCGGCGTCACGCCGAACTCGCGCTTGAACACGTTCGAGAAGTGCGCGGCGTCCGAGAAGCCCCAGCGGAACGCGATCTCGGTGACGGTGCCGGTACCCGGCTGTTCGAGATCCGACCGGCACCGTGCCAGCCGGGATCGCCTGACCAGCGCGGCCACCGACTCGCCGGTGTCCTCGAAGAGCCCGTGCAAAGCACGAAGCGAGATCGCGTGCGCCTTCGCGATGGACTCCGGGCTCAGCGTGGGGTCCTGCAGGTGCATCCGGATGTAGCGGTGGATGTTGGCGCGCAGCGCGTCCCGTTTGGCGGCCCGGCTTTCCGGCAGGCCCGGCTCCACAACCGCGCGCAGCAGCTCGAGGGCGACGTCCGTCGCGGTGCCGACGGTGCCGTCGTCGCCGAGGCCTGGCAACTCCGCGGCCAGCGCGTCAAGGTACCGCGCGAGCAGCCGCGCGCTCGGGTTGTCGCCGAGGGATGGCAGCGCGGACAGATCATCCAACCGCGGGCAGACAGCGAGCACGCGGTCCCTCGGGAAGATCAACGTGCGCTTCATGAACGGCTCGACGACCTCGATGTCCACCGCATGCGAGCCGTCCCAGAGAATCGCCTCGCCGGGCGTGACGGTGTGCTCGACGGACTTGTAGCGCACCTGCTCGGCACCGCGGCGCACGGTCTGAAACCCGATGGACGACTCCCCTTTGTCGCCCATCACCACGCCGCGGTGGCCGGTGAACGGCGTGCAGGCGCAGTCAACCAGCGTCAGGTCGCCGAACCGCCGCCTGGTGACCGTGCCATGGAATCTGCTCGGCGTGCGGTGCGTGAACCGGACATCGAAGGCCACGTGCGTGCTGGCCAGCACGTCCTCCCACTCACTGACGGCGCTACGGCCGCCCGAATCGCGCCGGATGCGCCAGCGTTCAGGTTCGCTCTCGCACGTGTCGGGCACGCTGGACAAGGCAGCCATTGCCCCGCCTCCCTGTGAACCGGTACTCGGCGGATTGTCGGTCAATCGTGGGTCAGCCTGCCCCGGAATGGTCCCGGGTTCAACCACGGTTACCGGGTGCTACCGGCCACGCCGGTAGCGCGGTCTTGGATTTTCACGCGAGAGTTGTTGTCCCTGCGCGCAAGGTAGCGCCACGACCGGCCGCCGGGGTTAATCTCGTGGTCGCCTCGGCCGGTAGGCGGCCCGGCGCGGGAAGGAGACGAGATGCGAGCCGGTGTGTTCCGCGGCGTCCGGCAGATGCCCATCGAGCAGGTTCCCGACCCCGTCGCCGGGGAAGCCGACATCGTTCTGAACGTGCGCAACTGCGGGGTGTGCGGCTCCGACCTGCATCCCTACGCGCAGGGCGTGTTCGGCGACGTCGGGCAGATCATGGGCCACGAGTTCTCCGGCGAGGTGATCGAAGTCGGCCGGCGAGTGACGGGCATCACTGTCGGCGATCGGGTCACCGGGCTGCCGATCCAGCCGTGCGGGCGGTGCCGGCGCTGCCGCGAGTCCATCGGTCATCTCTGCGAGGTGTGGAACACCCGAAGTATCGCGTTCGGCCTGCCGGGCGCCTTCGCGGAGCGGGTACGCATCCCGGACGCGGTGCTCGGGCAGAACGTCCACCGGCTGCCGGACACGGTGAGCTTCGAGGCCGGTGCGCTGGTCGAGCCACTTGCGGTGGCCGTGCACGCGGTCCGGCACACCGAACCCCGACCGGGACAGGTCGCGGTTGTTCTCGGGCTGGGCACGATCGGCCTGCATATCGCGCAGGTCCTGCTCGCGGCGGGAGTGGCACCGGTCATCGGCGTCGACCTCTCCGCCCTGCGCCGGCAGGTCGCCCAGCAACTCGGCATCACGGTCGTGGACGGCGCGGCCGACGTGCCGGCGGCGATCGCTGAGCTGCTCGACGACGGCGAGGTGGACGTCGTGTTCGAGGCGACCGGGGCGCCGGCGTTGTTGCAGCGCGCGCTGGAGCTGGTCCGGCCGCGCGGTCTGGTGATGGCCGTGGCACTCTACGAGCAACCGGCGCAGCTGAACGCAACGGTGGTGGTGCACAAGGAGGCGACCGTGCGCGGAAGCGCGATGGTCACGCCGGAGGATTTCCGGGACTCGATCGAGCTGCTGGCGACCGGGAAGGCGCGGTACGAGCCGCTGATCACGCACCGCAAACCGCTCGACGAGCTCGCCGAAGCCTTCGAGGCACAGCTGGACGCCGACAAGTCCGTGAAGGTCATGGTCACCACCGGGGACGCCTGAAGCCACCGGTGGCAGTATTCGACTGCGATGCCGAAGGACTCTCTCGATGACACCCCGTACGCCCGCGATCTCGGGGTGCGACTGCTCGCCGCCCGTGAAGGGACAGCGCGACTGGCGATGCCGTACGACGAGCGGAACACCGCGGTCCGGTCGATGCACGGCGGCGCGATCGCCTCGCTCGCGGCGCTGGCCGCGAGGGCGGCGCTACCCGAGGCGTCGGCGGTCAGCACCGTCTCGCTGCACGTGCTCTACGCGCGCGGGGCGCGCGGCAGGTCCTTCACCGCCGACGCCCGCCTGATCCGGACGGCCAGGGAGCTCGGTTTCGTGGAAACCCACATCACCGACCAGGACGGCGAGGTGATCGCCACGGCATCGGCCACCCTCGCCGGTGGCCGCGACGGTCGGGAACACGCGCCCGCCGAACCGCCGCTGGCCGGTGATCCGGGCGTGTTCAACACGTACCTCGACATGATCCCGTTTCTCGCCAGGCGCGGGCTGCGCGTCACCGGCGTGGATCGCGGCCGGATCGATATCGCCATGCCGCCAACCGAGGTGAATCTCGACCGGGACGGCACAATCCACGAGGGCGCGGCCCTCACCCTGATCGACGGGGCCGGCGCGAACTGCCCGTGGACCCTCGCCCCGATTTCGGCCGACTCATGGGGTTCCACCGTGGCGCTGCACGCCCAGCTACTCGGGCCGTTACCCGCCGACGGCCTGGTTGCGCGGACCAGAATCCGGGCCAGCGACGAACGCATGTACTGGTGCGATGTCTCCGTGCTCGGCGCGACCGACCGCCGCTTATACGCGTTCGGCACCGTCGTCTTCCGGCTCACGGCTGACCGCGGGAGCTAGATTCGCGCTCCGCTGTCGATCACCGGGTTGTCGATTACCGGGTTGCCAACGCCTGTCGCAACAGCGGCAGATCCGCGAGGGAGTCCAATATCGACATCGCACCGGCCGCGCGCAGCTCCGCGACGGAGTAGCTGCCCGTCGCGACGGCGATGACCTGCGCACCCGCGGTGAGTGCGGCGTGCACGTCGTTGGGCGTGTCTCCAACGAGCACGACGTGCTCGGCAGGGATCGTGACGCCGGTCCGGTGCGCAACCCGTCCGCGCGAGATGGCAACGAGTTCGGCGCGGTCACGATGGTCGTCACCGTAGGCGCCGACCGGCAGGTCCAGGTAGCGGTCCAGGCCGAATGCCTCCAGCTTGACACGCGCGACCACCGCCGTGTTGCCGGTGAGCACGCTCTGGAGCGTGTCCGGTTCCGCCGCGAGGCTCTCCAGTGCCTGCCAGACGCCGGGCAGCACCCGGCCCCGCGCGGTGAGCTCGGCGATCGCGGCGCCGAAGCCCCTGCCGAGAGCGGCGGCGAGCCGGTTCACCGTCGGCTCGCTGGGTTCGATGCCGTGCAGTCGCAGGGTGTCGTGCATGATGTCGAGTTCCGTGCGCCCGTGGAACATCGCCAGCTCACCCAGCGGCTGACCGGTTACCTCGGGGAAGATCCGCTCGTAGATCGAGCGCCCCACTCCCCGGCTGTCGATCAACGTGTGGTCAATGTCCCAGAGCACCAAGCGCTTTGGCCCTTCGGCTGCCATGCCGGTCAGTGTGCCAGGTCAGGGATCCGCTTCGAGGCCGCCGAGCACCGCTGGCCCGATCCCGCGGTTAGCCCGACCGGGCTGAACGGGGCCTCCCACCGGTCACGTTCCGGATACCCGGAGCATCGATGTGAAACCATCGCGCTCGCGAGGCGAACAACGGAGGACGGTGTGGGTACCGAAGCGCTTGCGGAGCTGCTGGAAACCAACGACATCGCCGGTATGCAGCGATGGCTGGCCGAACACCCGCCACACGAGATCGCCGACGAGCTCGGCCGCACCGATCCGGTTACCGCGATCCTGCTGTTCCGCCTGCTGGACAAGAACGAGGCACTGACCGTCTTCGAGGAGCTCGATCCGCCCGACCAGCAGAAAATCCTTTCCGGGCAACGGGATCAGGCGTTCTACGAGCTCGTCGAGGCGATGGATCCGGACGACAGGGCGCGGCTGCTCGGAGAGGCGCCCGCGAAGTTCGCGCGCCGCGTGCTTGCCGGGCTGAGCAGGGAACAGCAGAAGATGACCGCGGCGCTGCTCGGCTACCCGCAGGGCTCGGTCGGCAGGCACATGTCCCCGGAAACCGTGCCGGTGCGCGAGGAAAGCACGGTGGAGCAGGCGCTGGAACGGATCCGTTTGAAGGGCGCCGACGCGGAAACCATCTACACCCTGCCGGTCGTCGATGACCACCGGCAGTTCGTCGGCACCGTCACGCTGCGCTCGCTCGTGCTCGCCGCGCCACACCAGCGCGTCATGGATCTGGTCAACGCGAACGTGCCGCGCGTGCAGGCCACCGATGACGCCGAAGACGCCGCTCGGCTGATGCAGGAGGCGAACCTGCTCGGGCTACCCGTCGTGGACAGCGAGGGCCGGCTCGTCGGTCTGCTGACCGTGGACGACGCGATCGAGCTGATCGAAACGGCGGACACCGAGGACATCGCGCGGCAATCCGCGGCAAGCCCGTGGAGCGGCCACTACATGTCCGCGGGTGTCGGCCAGCTTGCCCGATCCCGGGTCATCTGGCTGCTGCTGCTCATCGTCGCGGCCACGCTGACCGTGAACGTGCTGCAGGTCTTCGAAGCCACCCTCGCGCAGGTGACCTCGCTGGCGCTGTTCATCCCGCTGCTCGTCGGCACCGGTGGCAACGCGGGAGCCCAGGCCGCGACCGCGGCGGTGCGCGCGCTGGCCGTCGGCGAGGTGCGGGCCGGTGACGTGCTGCGGGTGGCGTGGCGAGAATGCCGGGTTGGCCTGCTGCTCGGCGCGATGCTCGCCGCGGTCGGGCTGGTCATCGGCACCATCCTGGTGGACTTTCCGGTTGCCGCGGTCGTCTCGATATCGATCGTGATCGTCTGTGGCTGGGCGGCCGTGGTCGGCTCCACCATGCCGCTACTCGCGAAACGGCTCGGCATCGATCCAGCCGTGGTGTCCGCTCCCCTGGTCACCACGCTCGTGGACGCCACCGGCTTGCTCATCTACTTCCTCGTCGCGCACGTGATCCTGAACTTGTGACCGGTCTCCCTCGTCGTCCGGTCGCAGGACGCGCAGCCGATCGCGGCGCGTGACCCCGGCGATCCGCCCGATGAGGGCATAGCGCGGTAGCACGATAAACGTCGGTTATCGCCCGGTACATCGAAACACTTTGACTGCACGGCCAGCAGGCAGGAAAGTGGGCGTTGGAAGCCATTCGGGCTGCTACCCAAAACATCCGATGGGGAATGTGGGGACATCTATGTCAAAAATCGTGTGTGTTCTATATGACGACCCCGTGGACGGCTACCCGCCTGCCTACGCCCGAGACGACGTTCCCACCATCGCGGGCTATCCGGACGGGCAGACCGCCCCGACCCCGGAGCGCATCGATTTCAAGCCCGGCGAGCTACTCGGTTGCGTTTCCGGTGAACTCGGCCTGCGGAACTTCCTCGAATCGCGCGGGCACACCCTGGTGGTGACCTCCGACAAGGAAGCACCCGACTCGGTTCTGGACCGCGAACTGGTGGACGCGGATGTCGTGATCTCCCAACCGTTCTGGCCCGCGTACATGACAAGGGAGCGCATCGAGAAAGCGCGGAACCTCCAGCTGATCATCACCGCTGGAATCGGTTCGGACCACACCGACCTGGACGCCGCGATCGAAAACAACGTGACCGTCGCCGAGGTCACCTATTCGAACAGCATCAGCGTCGCCGAACACGTGGTAATGATGATTCTCGGCCTGGTCCGGAACTACATTCCGCAGCACCAGTGGGTTCTGGACAAGGGCTGGAACATCGCCGATGCCGTTTCCCGCTCCTACGACCTCGAGGCCATGCACGTCGGATCGGTGGCAGCCGGCCGCATCGGCACCGCGGTGCTGCGCAGGCTCAAGCCGTTCGGCGTCCACCTGCACTACACCGACAAGCACCGGTTGCCCTCGGAGGTGGAAGAGGAGCTTGGCCTCACTTACCACGCGACCCCGCAGGACATGGCGCCGGTTTGCGATGTGGTGACCATCAACTGCCCGCTGCATCCGGAAACCGAGCACATGTTCAACGACGAGCTGCTCGGCAGCATGAAGCGCGGCGCGTACCTCATCAACACAGCCAGGGGCAAGATCTGCGACCGGGACGCCATCGTCCGGGCGCTGGAAAGCGGGCAGCTGGCGGGATACGCCGGGGATGTCTGGTTCCCGCAGCCCGCCCCTGCCGATCATCCGTGGCGCACCATGCCGCATCACGGCATGACCCCGCACACCTCGGGAACGTCGCTGTCCGCGCAGGCGCGCTACGCGGGGGGAACCAGAGAGATACTGGAATGCTGGCTGGATGATCGCCCGATCCGCGACGAGTACCTCATCGTCAAGGGCGGCGCGCTGGCCGGCGCCGGCGCGCACTCCTACACCGCCGGCGCCAAGACCGGCGAGAGGTAGCCGATCGGGGGTGGTACGTGACCGGTGCCGCGCACCACCCCGGTCGGGCTCCTGACCTCGCCGTCCCGCGCGCGTACGGCCAGCGGTCAGCGCCAGCGGTCAGCGCCAGCGGTCAGCCTGGCGGGTACAACGTGTAGGAGGGGAAGTTCCCATACAGCCGCTCACCCGTTGGCCCGTGGGTGACCGCCTGCACGAGCAGATCCCCGCCGACGAACGCACCCCGCCACGAAGCACCGCGACCGCCGAAGACCTCGTCCCGGTCGCCCCGCGAGCGCGGCCGGTTGATACCGACCTTGAATGCCTGTACCTCGGCTGCGAGCCGCTGCGCCGTCGACTCGTCGTCGCACGCAACGGAAGCGACCAGTGCGCCGTTGCTGGCGTTCATCGCGGCGAGCAGTTCCGCCTCGGTGTCCACCAGCACGATGGTATCCACCGGGCCGAACGGTTCCGCGTGGTGCAGCGGCGAGGACGCCGGTGGTTCCAGGATGGCGACCGGCGCGAAGTACGCCGAGGTCTGCTGCCCTGGAATGAACCAGCCGGCGTCCAGGTCACCGCGATAGATCGGCACGCCGCCCCTGCCTACCGCATCGTCAACGGTGTCCCGCAGCTCCTTCGCCTTCGCGTCGTTGATCATTGGACCGAAGTCGAGCGCCGGCAGCGGATCGTCCGGGGACCGCACGGCGAGCGGATGACCGAAACTGATCTCCCGAACCACCGGAAGGTAGGTGGCGAGGAACTGGTCGAACAGGGACCGCTGCACCACGTAGCGCGGGTAGGCGGTGCAGCGCTGCTTGGCATAGTCGAACGACTTCCTGATGTGCCCCGACAGCGTCGCCCAGTCACTGAACTCCCATATCCCCCAGCAGTTCAGCCCTTCCTGCTCCAGGATGTACCGCTTGTCCGAGCCGACCACGCTCGCCGCGACCGCGCCGCCCGCGCCGCGACCACCCACAAAGGACAGGCAGCCGATCTCGGGAGAACCCACCAGCGCCTCGGACAGCTCGGCGCCGCCGCCGCTGATCAACGTGACCGGCAAGCCGTGCCGGGTGGCCAGGGCGGTGGCCAGGGTCAGGCAGCTGACGCCACCGTCCGTCGGCGCCTTGGCGATCACGGCGTTGCCGGCCAGCATCTGTACCAGCATGGCGTGCATCAGCACGCTCATCGGGTAGTTCCAGCTCGCGATGTTGCTCACCGGCCCGGCCATCGAGCCGCGCCCGGCGATCATCCGGTCGATTTCCGTTACGTACCACCGAACTCCGTCGATGCACCGGTCGACGTCCGCGGTCGCGCTCTGCCACGGCTTGCCGATCTCCCAGACGAGAAGCAGTGCCAGCAGGTCGCGATGCTCGGCCAGCTCGTCAACCACCGCGGTGACCCGAGCCTTCCGCTCAGCCAAGGGGGTTTCCGCCCACGCGCGGTGCTGATCCGCGCTTGCCCGCACGGCGCGCGTCGCGGCCGCGCCGTCGATCAGGGGCGGCCCCGCGATGGCGGTGCCGTCGACCGGGGAGGTGGACGGCTCCGGTACGCCGTCTCGCGACCAGCCGCCGTCCCAGTAATTCAGCAGCCGATCGTCGTGAAATGCTTCCGGCGCGGCATCCCTGCAGCGGTCGTATACCGCCGCCCATCCGGTTCCCGGCTTGACGTCGAGGGTCATCCAATACCTCCTGATCGGAGTTCGTGATACGGCTCAGGCAGCGGCGAGTTCGAGCTGCTCACTGAGCAAGTCCGCGAGCGCGTTGACCACTCGCAGCACCGGTACGGCCGCGCCGGTCAGATCGGCCAGCTCCACCACGGCACGCAGGATCGCGTCCAGCTCGAGGGGTTTACCCTTCTCGAGGTCCTGCAGGGTCGATGTCTTGTGCTCGCCGGCCCGCTCGGCGCCGGCCAGCCGCCGTTCGATGGAGATGTCCGGACGCACACCGAGATTCGCGGCCACTTCGAGGGTTTCCCGCATCATCTCGATGACCAGGCCGCGGGTGCTCATGTGCTGGCAGATTCCGATCATCGACGCACGGGTCAGCGCGCTGATCGGATTGAAGGCGATATTGCCCATCAACTTGACCCAGATATCCCGGCGCAGGTCCGTTTCGATTGGACACTTGAGACCACCGGCGATCATGGCGTCGGCGAATTCCCTGCACCGGGCGGACTGCGTCCCGTCCGGTTCGCCGATGGACAGCCGAGTTCCCTCCAGGTGCCGGATCTGCCCCGGCGCGGAGATCTCGGTGGCCGCGTACACGACGCAGCCGATCGCGCGGTGAACCGGCAACGCCGCGCTCACCGCACCGCCAGGGTCCACGCTCTCGATCCGGTGTCCCTGGTACTTGCCTGACATCCCGTGGAAGTACCACCACGGAATCCCGTTCTGTGCCGCGATGATCGTGGTCCCGTCGTGCAACATCGGCCGCACGAGCGGGCCGCACGCGGCATATTGGTTGGCTTTGAGCCCGAGGAAGATGTGATCCACGGGCCCCACTTCGGTTGGCTGGTCGGTGGCGTGCGGGTGCGCGGTGAAATCACCGCGCGGACTGTGCACGTGCACTCCGGATTGGCGAATAGCTTGTAGGTGAGCTCCGCGCGCGATGAGGTGTACCTCGGCCCCCGCACGATGGAGGCTGGCACCGACGTACGCGCCGATAGCGCCGGCACCAAGAACAGCAACTCTCACAACGGCTCCGTTCTTGCGTCGGAAGGTGTATGCAGTATACGGTATGAGCCAGCCTGGTCAACGGGTCGATCCCCGGGAGGCGACACGCCATGGACACGCTTACCGACTGGACTTCCGCGGTGTGCTCGGATCTCGGCCTCAACGCCGACGAGCTTGACTGCGCGGTGGCCACGCGAATCGAACACGAAGTTCGCAGGGGGCTGCCGCGATCGATGGCGCCAGTGACCGTTTACCTGCTCGGCGTGGCCGTCGGTCGTGGACTGTCCCCCGAGGATGCCGCCGCACGCCTCGATGAACTGATCCGGCAACGGTGCGGCATCGACTGGCGCGATTGACGGGCGGCGATTGACGGGCGGCGATTGACGGGCGGCGATTGACAGGCCGCGATTGACAGGCACGGACCCCGCGAGCCGGCGCGCAGGGCGCTCTAGACAACCAACCGGCTTGGGGTCCAGTATGACGTCCATATGGTATGCAGTATGCGGTAGCCGCTAGGTGTGAGGAGATGACGACGGAAATGGCGCAGCTGGCCAAAACAATGTCCGAGAGCGACGCACAGTCCAATGAGACGGAAAGCGCCGGCGAGCCCGAACTGATATCCGGTGGACATCTGGTGGCCAAGGCGCTCAAGGCGGAGGGCGTGGACGTCATCTTCACCCTGTGCGGCGGGCACATCATCGACATCTACGACGGGTGCGTCGACGAAGGCATCGACGTGATCGACGTACGGCACGAGCAGGTGGCCGCGCACGCCGCCGACGCCTATGCACGGATCACCGGAAAGCCGGGCTGTGCCGTGGTCACGGCCGGACCCGGCACCACCGACACCATGACGGGTGTCGCGAACGCGTTCCGGGCGGAGAGCCCGATGCTGCTGATCGGCGGGCAGGGCGCGCTGACCCAGCACAAGATGGGCTCGCTGCAGGACCTGCCGCACGTCGACCTGATGAACCCGATCACCAAGTTCGCGGCCACCGTGCCGGCCACCGAGCGAGTGGCCGACCTGGTGTCGATGGCATTCCGCGAGTGCTACCACGGCTCCCCTGGACCTTCATTCCTCGAGATCCCACGGGACGTGCTGGATGCCAAGGTTCCGTTGGAGAAGGCGCGTATCCCCGAAGCCGGGCACTACCGCGCTTCCACGCACAGCGCCGGCGACCCCGAAGCCGTCGAGCAGCTCGCGGATCTCGTCACCCAGGCGGAAAAGCCGTGCATCCTGCTCGGCAGCCAGGTGTGGACCTGCCGGGCGACGGATTCGGCTATCGAATTCGTCCGCTCCCTCAACGTGCCCGCGTACATGAACGGTTCGGGTCGCGGCACGCTCGCCCCGGACGACCCGCACCACCTGCAGCTGTCCAGGCGGTACGCGTTCCAGAACGCCGACCTGATCATCGTGGTCGGCACCCCGTTCGACTTCCGGATGGGCTACGGGAAGCGGCTGTCCCAATCGGCGAAGGTGGTGCAGATCGACCTCGACTACCGGACGGTCGGCCGCAACCGGGATATCGACCTCGGCATCGTCGGCGATGCCGGCCGAGTGCTCTCCGCGGTCACCGAGGCGGCATCCGGCCGCGGGCACAACGGTGCCGCGGAACGCAAGGCATGGCTGGAAGAGCTCCGCGGTGTGGAGAACCAGGCTTACGAGAAGCGCCTCCCCCGCCAGCTTTCCGACGCGAGCCCGATCGATCCGTACCGGCTGGTGCACGAGATCAACGAGTTTCTCACCGAGGACTCGCTCTACATCGGCGACGGCGGCGACATCGTCACCTTCTCAGGACAGGTGGTACAGCCGAAGTCCCCCGGCCACTGGATGGACCCCGGCCCACTCGGCACCCTCGGCGTCGGTGTTCCGTTCGTGATGGCGGCCAAGTACGCCCGCCCGGACAAGGAGATCGTGTGCCTGTTCGGGGACGGCGCGTTCAGCCTCACAGGGTGGGACTTCGAAACGCTGGTCCGGTTCGACCTTCCGTTCATTGGAATTGTCGGAAACAACTCGTCGATGAACCAGATCCGGTACGGACAAATCGAAAAGTATGGCGAAAGTCGCGGCCGTGTCGGCAACACGCTCGGCAAGGTGCCGTACGGGGAATTCGCTCGCATGCTCGGTGGCTATGGCGAGGAGGTCACCGATCCGGCGGACATCCGTCCCGCACTGGAACGCGCCCGCGCATCCGGAAAGCCTTCACTGATCAACGTATGGGTCGATCCCGAGGTATACGCCCCGGGAACCATGAACCAAACCATGTACAAGTGACGGCCCTCGCGAGGGAGAACAAAACCATGGCAAAGGCGCTCGAGGGTGTTCGCGTTCTCGACATGACACATGTCCAATCCGGGCCGTCCTGCACGCAGATTCTGGCCTGGCTCGGTGCGGACGTTGTCAAGATCGAATCACCGACCGGGGATATCACCCGAAGTCAGCTCCGCGATCTGCCCGATGTGGACAGTTTGTATTTCACGATGCTCAACTGCAACAAGCGGAGCATCACGTTGAATATGAAAAGCGATGAAGGCAAAGAGCTTTTCACGAACATGCTTCCGCATTTCGACGTGCTCGCGGAGAACTTTGGTCCGGGCGCGGTGGACCGAATGGGTTTCAGCTGGGAGAAGTTGCAAGAAATCAATCCGCGGCTGATCTACGCGTCGATCAAAGGCTTCGGGGAGGGCCCGTACACGCATTACAAGGCGTACGAGGTTGTCGCCCAAGCCATGGGTGGCTCGATGAGCACCACGGGTTTCGACGATGGTCCGCCGCTGGCTACGGGTGCGCAGATCGGTGACTCGGGTACCGGGATCCACACCGTCGCCGGCATTCTCGCCGCGCTGTATCAGCGGGAGCACACCGGAACCGGGCAGCGAGTCACCGTCGCGATGCAGCATTCGGTGCTCAACCTGTGCCGCGTCAAACTGCGTGACCAGCAGCGCCTCACACACGGCCCGCTCGCTGAGTACCCGAACGAGGAGTTCGGCGACGAGGTGCCCCGTTCCGGCAACGCCTCCGGCGGCGGACAGCCCGGTTGGGCCGTCAAGTGCCACCCCGGCGGCCCGAACGATTACATCTACGTGATCGTGCAACCGGTCGGCTGGGAGCCGATCACCAAGCTGATCGGCCGCCCTGAAATCGCGAACGATCCGGAGTGGAGCACCCCGAAAGCACGGCTGTCCAAGTTGGACAAGATGTTCCAGATGATCGAGGAGTGGTCGAGCAATCACGGGAAGTGGGAAGTGCTCGAAAAACTCAACGAACACAACATCCCATGCGGTCCGATCCTGTCCACAAAGGAACTCATCGAAGATCAATCGCTTGCGGACAACGACATGATCGTGCGGGTGGACCACCCCGAACGGGGCGACTTCGCGACCGTTGGCTGCCCCATCAAACTGTCCAATTCCACCGTGGACGTCGCGCGCTCCCCGCTGCTCGGGGAGCACAACCGCGATGTCTACGAGAGCGAGCTGGGCGTGCCGGCGTCCAAACTCGCCGAGCTCGAGGCGAACGGAGTGATTTGAGTTATGACCAGTGACGACGCCGGCAAGGCAACCGTCCGCGAGATTCTCGGCAAGGCTCGCGCGGAGGGCCGCGAGGCGTTGACCGGTCCGGAAGGTAAACGGATCTGCGACGCCTACGGCATCCCCACCCCGGCGGAGGGCCTGGCCACCACCGTTGACGAAGCGGCCTCCCTGCTCATGGAGATCGGGGCACCGGTGGCGATGAAGATCGTTTCTCCGGACATCCTGCACAAGACCGAAGCCGGCGGCGTGATCGTCGGGGTGGACAGCGAGGCCGCCGCGAAGGACGCCTTCGAAAAGATCGTCGCCAGCGCCAAGAAGTACGACCCGTCCGCGAACATCACCGGCGTCCAAGTACAGCAGATGCTCGGCGGCGGGCACGAGGTCATCGTCGGCTCGGTGACCGATCCGACATTCGGCAAGGTCGTCGCGTTCGGACTCGGTGGCGTGCTCGTCGAGGTGCTCAAGGACGTGACGTTCCGGCTCGCGCCGCTGGATCTCGCCGAGGCGCGGTCCATGGTGGATGGAATCAAATCCGGCGAGATCCTGCGTGGCGCGCGGGGTTCCGATCCGGTGGACTTGGACGCGCTGGCGGACATCATCCACCGGGTCGGGACCCTGGTCACGGATTTCCCTGAGATCAGCGAGTTCGACCTCAACCCGGTGTTCGCGACCGCGGACGGCGCCTGTGCCGCCGATATCCGAATCCTGGTGGAGACCGGTGAGGTAACCGAACCGGAGCGGCCGTCCCAGGAAGAGATCATGCGGGTAATGGACCGGATGATGAATCCGCGTGCCGTCGCCGTCATCGGTGCGTCCTCGGAAGAGGGCAAGATCGGCAACTCGGTGATGAAGAACCTGCAGGGCGGTGGATACGCGGGGAAGATCTATCCGATCAACCCGAAGGCAACGGAAATCCTCGGGTACCAGGCGTATCCGTCGATCAGCGACGTGCCCGGTGAGGTGGACGTCGCGGTGTTCACCGTGCCGGCCAAGTTCGTCGCCAGCTCGATCGCGGAATGCGGGAAGAAAGGCGTGCCGGCAGCCGTGCTGATCCCGTCCGGGTTCGCCGAGACCGGCAATGTTGAGTTGCAAGAGGAGGTGGTGGAAACCGCCAAGCAGCACGGCGTACGGCTACTCGGGCCGAACATCTACGGCTACTACTACACCCCGCAGAACCTGTGTGCGACCTTCTGCACCCCGTACGACGTGCGTGGCAGCGTGGCATTGACCTCGCAGAGCGGTGGTATCGGCATGGCCATTCTCGGCTACAGCCGCACCACGAAGATGGGTGTCTCCGCGATCGTCGGGCTCGGCAACAAGTCCGATATCGACGAGGACGACCTGCTGACCTTCTTCGAGCAGGACGACAACACGCAATGTGTCGCCATGCATCTCGAGGACCTGAAGGACGGCAGGGCCTTTGTGGATACCGCCAAGCGGATGACGAAGAAGAAGCCGGTCGTGGTGCTCAAGGCGGGACGCACCGCGATGGGAGCCCGCGCGGCGAGCTCACACACCGGCGCCCTTGCCGGCGACGACAAGGTTTACGACGACATTCTCCGCCAGGCCGGCGTGGTCCGCGCACCGGGCCTGAACGAGATGCTCGACTACGCGCGGGCGTTGCCGTTGCTCCCGACCCCGCGGGGTGAGAACGTCGTCATCATCACCGGCGCCGGCGGGTCGGGTGTGCTGCTCTCCGACGCGTGCGTCGAGGCCGGACTGTCCTTGATGGACATTCCGCCGGACCTGGATGAGGCGTTCCGACGCTATATTCCGCCATTCGGCGCCGCGGGCAACCCGATCGACATCACGGGCGGCGAGCCCCCGTCCACATACGAGTCGACGATCCGGCTCGGCCTCGAGGACCCGCGCATCGACGCGCTGATTCTCGGGTACTGGCACACCATCGTCACTCCGCCTATGGTGTTCGCCGAGCTGACCGCTCGGGTTGTCGAAGAGGCACGGGCAAAGGGCATCGACAAGCCCGTTGTCGCTTCCCTTGCCGGTGACACCGAGGTCGAGAAGGCGAGCGATTACCTGTTCGACCACCGCATTATCGCCCATCCCTACACCACGGAGCGCCCGGTCGCGGCGCTTGGCGCCAAGTACCGATGGGCGCGCTCCGCCGGACTGATCACGAAGTGATTCGGTGTGCCCGCTGGTCAGCACCGGCCAGCGGGCACACCGCACTCGGTCCCGCACAAGCAGGACGAATCGAGGGGACTCGAGCCCAAAACTGGTGCATCGAAATCAGGAGGTCCAACGGTGGATACCTCAGAAACCCCACCCGCTGGGCAGCCGAGTGGCGAAGCGACTGCCTCCCACGAAGTTGACCAGGAGAGAGTCTGGCGAGCCGGCAAGCTGGAGCCGATGCCGATTCGCAAACTGCCCGACGCTCCACCGTCCATCCACCTTCTCGGACCGACCGTTTTCCTGGTCGCACTCGGCGTGGGGATGGGCGAGTCCTACATGTGGCCGAGGCTGGTACTCGTCTTCGGCCCGGAGATCAGATGGCTGTTCCTGATCGGTGTCACGCTCCAGGCGATCGTGATGCTGGAGATGGCACGGTACGCCATGGCCACCGGGGAAAGTATTTTCTTCGGCGCCGCGAGGGTTTTCAAACCCATCATGTGGTTCTTCTTCACGGTGGCGATACTGGTCTATATCTGGCCGGGCCACCTATCGGCGGGAGCCGCCGCCTTCGAGGAGTTAACAGGCATACCTTGGCTGGTGACGGCCTGCGTTGGATTGATCTTGGTGGGGATCGTGTTCAGCCTCGCCAAGATTATCTACAACCTTCTGGAAAACGTGCTTTCCATCTTGATCGGTGTGCTGGTTGTCGGCACGGCGATCATCGCGTCCCTCGTCGGTAGCTGGAGCGATCTGGGTAGCACCCTTGGTGGCATGTTCGCCTTCGGCTACTTCCCTGACGGGATGATGTCCGAGGCGTGGTTCCCGATCGTGGTCGGATCGATCGCGTTCGCCGGCCCGTCCGGCATGCAGCAGATGTGGTACACGCTGCATTTGCGGGACAGTGGCGCCGGTATGGGCTCGCACATTCCGAAGGTGCGCGGCCTGCGACACGCCGGCGAGGAAGAGAAGATGCCGTCCCGCGGGTTCATGTTCGACACCAGTGATCCTGACGAGATGCACAAGTGGCGCGGCTGGCGCCGTTGGGTCACCTGGGATGCGGTGCTGCTGTTCTGGGGCATCACCATGCTGGTGACGATCTCGTTCACGGTGCTCGCCCAGGCGGCGGCACGGGATAATCCGAACGTTGCTCAGCTGATCGAGTCGGGTGAGCGGGAAGCGGCATTGAGCGCGATGTCCGACTCCTTCGCTTCGGTCGGCGGGCCGCTACTCGGCGGGCTGTTCTTCGGATTCATCGCATTGATCGGTCTGAACGCCACGCTCGGTCTGTTCGACTCGTTTTCCCGTGGCCAGGCGGACATGACATACCACTTCGTGCCCGGCGCGCGCCGGCTCAAGATGTCGCACCTCTACGCTGGTTTCCTGTGGGGTGTGATCGCCTTCGGTATCGCCATCCTGCTGTTCGGTCCGGCCGATGGTCCGAGTGGCGTGCTGGACATCCTCGCGTTCCTCTCCACATTCGCCATGGGTGCCTACTGCGTTGTGTTGCTGCTGGTGAACAACCGAATGTTGCCGAAACCCATCCGTCCGAAGTGGTGGACCAACGCGATCATCGGGTTCGGCGCGGTGTTCTACCTCGGCATGCTGTTCTACAGTCTGTTCGCCTACGGCGTGGTTGTGAGTTGACATGGATACCGCACATCTGCACCGCCTCGGGGAGGTCGCGCTTCCCGGATTCGCGGTGGGTTTGGTCGGCGGCGTCACCGCCGGTGGGCTGGCGGCCGTTGTCGGCCAGCCCACTGGCTGGGCACTGACCACGATGCTCGCGCTCGGGCTGCCGCTCGCGTTGCTCGGTGGCGGGTACGGATTGCTGATCGCGTACGGGCGAGTGCGCATCGGCGGCTTCGCACCGGTCGCGTTGTACTGGCTGGTCGGCTTTCCGATCGCCCGGCTCATCCATGAGGTCGCCACCCGCGCGGTGCTGACCGGCGAGCCGAGCCTGCCAAACGATCTGATCGGTTTCCTTGCCTACCAAGGAATCGTCAGCGCGGGCTTCGCGATCGGGTTCCTCTGGTTGCACGAGCGGCTGGCACCGAGGTGGTGGCGGCGAGTCAGCGGGCACAACCCGCTCGCCGAGCGCGTCTACTCCGGTTACGCCGCCCACGCCGAAGCGATGTGGGAGGCGAAGCAAGCGCGCAAGCGCAACCGTGCGACCCGATAACCGCGTAGCGCGGCAGAAAGGCGGCTATGAATATATCGGCGTGGACGTGGATTCTGACGGTCGCCGGATTGTGCGCGATCATCGGGTTCGATTTCTACCTTGTGGCACGCAATCCACGAGACCCGACGCTACGGGAAAGCACCGGCTGGGTATCCTTCTACGTCTCGCTGGCCGTGCTGTTCGGGCTCGGCCTCTTCCTGGTAGCCGGCCCGCAGTACGGCGGCGAGTTCTTCGCCGGCTGGATCACCGAGTACTCGCTGTCGGTGGACAATCTGTTCATCTTCGTGTTGATCATGTCCAGCTTCGCGGTACCGAAGATCTACCGGCAGAAGGTGCTGCTGATCGGCATCGCGCTCGCGCTACTGATGCGCGGCCTGTTCATCATGGTCGGCGCCCAGGCAGTCGCGAGGTTCGACTGGCTGTTCTACGTGTTTGGCGCGTTCCTGATTTACACCGCGTGGAAACTGGTGCGCCACAAGGATTCCGACGAAGAGGAGTTCAAAGAGAACGCCGCACTGCGGATGACCAAACGGTTCCTGCCGGCCACCAACACCTACGCCGGCGCATCCCTGCTGACCAAAATAGACGGTCGGCGAGTGGTCACGCCGATGCTGATCGTCATGGTGGCGATCGGTACCACCGACCTGTTGTTCGCGCTCGATTCGATTCCCGCGATCTTCGGCCTGACGAAGGAGCCGTACCTGGTCTTCACGGCGAACGCTTTCGCGCTGATGGGATTGCGCCAGCTGTTCTTCCTGATCGGCGGGCTGCTCGATCGGCTGGTCTACCTCAGCACCGGGCTGGCCGTCATCCTCGGGTTCATCGGCCTGAAGCTGGTGTTCGAGACCCTGCACCACGACGGGGTGAGCTGGGCGCCGGAGATCTCCATCGTGGCGTCCCTCGCGGTGATCGTTGGAACGCTGGCTGTGACCACGGTGGCCAGCCTGGTGAAGGTCCGGCTGGACCGGAAGGCCGAGCCAGACGAGCCAGACGCAGCAACCAGCGACCCAGTTCGAGAGGAGGTAGAGGCGGACTGAGCTGGCGACGCTGGCAGCCCCAGCCGCTACCTCAGATCACTAACTGTATTTCTGTTCCTAGCGGGACGTGGTGGCCCTGCGCTCGTCGCGGGCCCTGCTGCGCAGGAACTCTTCGACCTCGGCGGTCGCGTCCTGCCTGGAGCGCTCCATGGCCGTCGCCAGTCCCAGTCCCAGCGTCCGCCCGTCGGCTGGGGAGCCGAGTGGGGCGCGCGTCAAGGACTTCAGGAACTCCTTCCAAGTACGCATCACTATCACCTCCATTCCGAATGCATCGCTAATGTCCCGGCGTCGCCTCGTCACGGCGCCGGTGAGTGAGGGGGAACTGCGAAACTGCTACGCGGGCGGCGCGGTTCTGCGGCGCCTGGTGCGTACCGGGGCTGCCTTCGGCTCCTCGGAGTTCGGGTCGTCCCCGCTTTCCTTCAGGTACGACTCACGGGTCCGCTCGGTATGCTCACGCATGATCTGGGCGGCCTTCTCGGTCTCGCCGTTTTCGATCGCGTCGATCAGCTTCCGGTGCTCCTGCCAGGATTGCGTGCCCCGCTGCCGCGCGATCGGCGTGTAGTACCAGCGCACCCGCCGATCGACCTGGGTCACGAAGTCGAGCAGCACTTCGTTTCCGGACAGCTCGGTGACGTACCGGTGCAGCTCCGCGTTGGCCGCCACCATGTTGTCCACGTCGTCCGCGGCCAGTGCCGCCTCGCCCTGGTCGCAGAGCTCGCGCAACTTCGCGATGCCCTCCGCGTCCGCGAGCGTGGCGGCCAGCCGAGCAGATTCGCCCTCCAGTACACAGCGAACCGCGAGCAGCTGGTCAACCTCCTTCGGGGTCGGGGCGTGCACGAACGCGCCGTAGCCCGGTCGCAGGTCCACCCACCCGTCGGAGTTCAGCAGTTGCAGCGCTTCGCGCACCGGCTGGCGTGATACTCCGAGAGTCTCGGCCAGCTCGCTTTCCACGAGGTGCTGGCCAGGTGCCAGCTCACCCGAGATAATCAGCTCTTGCATAGCTTGGTAGACGCGCTCCCGGAGTGGCACCGGTCGGTCGATCCGGCGCTCCAGCATTCCCTGGGCCAACTCGGTCGACTGCATGGTGGACTCCAACCTCGGGGGCACGCCTTTTTCGTCCCGTCGACGAACTTCGTCGACTGCCTACAGCATACAATGACCACAACGCCCGGTCTGGGTGAATCCGATCACCGAGCCACGCGATCGTGGCCACCGACGGCCACGCCAACAGCGTAGAGCCCGCCGGTTCCCCGACGGCGCGGCACGCCGCCGCGCCATCCTGTGGGTACCCGTCGGCGCGGGCCGACAACACTTCCGGCTCCGGCCGAGCCTCTGGACATCATCTGGCGTACAGAATACAGTATGCAGAAATCCATACCGTGACGGAACCGGGACTGAACTTGAACGGAGATTTTTCAAGTGGATTTGTATGAGTTTCAGGCGAGGGATTTGTTTGCTGCGTATGGGGTGCCGGTGTTGTCGGGTTCTGTGGCGGGTGATGTGGAGGGGGCGCGTGCGGTTGCTGAGGGGATTGGTGGCCGGGTGGTGGTGAAG
>WHSZ01000034.1 GCA_009379845.1 Pseudonocardiaceae bacterium
CTGTGAGGCGTCATCTCACTGACCTGGGATACGTCACCAGGTGTCAGCGGGTAGGCGTCACTTCGTGTCAGTAACGGCGAGGGGGATCGGGGCTCCTTGCGTTGTCAGTAATGACGTCTCACCGCTGACATTTTTCGGACACACCTTCGATGTCGGTGCCGGCGCCCGTCGTCAGCTCCTCGGGCGGCTTTTCTGCGCCACAACGGGTTTCAGGTTGTCAGTGTTCGGTTTCCATCGGGGGCAGGTCGGCGGGCAACCCAGCAGAAGGACGAGGCACCCGCGTCCGGGGATCGGTGCTGTAACGCACCGGCGCTGCCGTCATCGGTGCGTGTTCTTGTCGGTGCCCTGCGTCACACTGGCCGGTGCAGGTGTGGGCCGATTCCTCGGAGGTGCGCGGTGGCGGGTACGGCGAGCGGGACATCGTTTCTGTGGTTGGAGATCACCGGAAAATGCCAGCTCACGTGCTCGCATTGCTACGCCGAATCCGGGCCGTCCGGCACCCACGGCGCGATGACCAGCACGGACTGGCTGCGGGTACTCGACCAGGCCGCCGGGATCGGGGTGGAGATGGTGCAGTTCATCGGCGGGGAACCAACCCTGCACCCGGACCTGCCTCGGCTGGTCGCACACGCCCTGCACCACGGCCTGGCCGTGGAGGTGTTCACCAACCTGGTGCACGTCACCGACCAGCTGTGGGAAACCTTCGCCCGGCCCGGCGTGTCGCTGGCCACCAGCTACTACTCCGACGACCCCGCCCAGCACGTCGCAGTCACCGGCCGCCCCAGCCACCCGCGCACGAAGGCGAACATCGCCGAGGCCATCCGGCGCGGTATCCCGCTGCGCGCCGGGGTGATCGACCTCGGCGGCGGCCAACGTGCCGAGGCCGCGCAGGCCGAGCTCGCCGAGTTGGGCGTGACCGAGATCGGCTACGACCGGCTGCGGCAGGTCGGGCGCGGCATCCGCGACCAGCAGGCCAGCACCGAGCAGTTGTGCGGGCGCTGCGGCGACGGAGTGGCCGCGATCTCCCCGGACGGCGCGGTATGGCCGTGCGTGTTCTCCCGCTGGCTGCCCGCCGGCAGCGTGCTCGACGCCGAACTGGCCGCGATCCTCGCCAGCGCGGAGGCCGATCGGATACGCGGCGAGCTGGCCACCGCCTTCGCCGCCCACACGGACCGGCCGCGCTCGGCGCGGCCGTGTTACCCGGACTGCAACCCCGCCTGCCAACCCAACTGCGCCCCACGGTGCAGCCCGACCTGCAACCCCACCTCGTGCAAGCCGAACTCGTGCTGGCCGCAATACCGCGGCCGGTAAGCCGCTCGACCCGTCCTCTCCCGGCGCATCGGTGGGATACTGCCGTTATGCCCGACCACCAGCGGGACTCCTACTGGGACCTGAAGCGGCGTGGTGAACAGGCCGACGCGGCTCGGGTTCGGGAACGTCGGCGAGGGCGGGACGCCGAGCGCCGGGCGATGGCTCGTGCGCGGAAAATCCTCGCCGAGCAGCCGCCGGGCGAGTCCACGACTGACTAGGGTCTGACCGGTATGTCGTCGCAGCTGGACTTCCACCCCGAGACCGGCCACCAGGCGTGGCTGGTCGCCACGCTGGCCAAGGCCGCGGCCGAGATCGGCGCCACCGCGACCGGGGAGCCGGTGTTCGGCTGGCGGGAACGCACCATCAGCGCCCCCGTCACCACTGCCGAGGGTGCCCGGTGGCTGCGGGTGGTTTCCGAACAGCACCGCTACGCCGGCGGAGACTTCTGGACCGGCAACACCGACGCCACCGCGGCCATCGCCGGGGTGGTCAAGCCCGAGGTGCTACGTCACTGGGAATGGACCGACGACGAGTATCGGCTGCGCGCGGAGCTGATGACCCTGCTGCCCGGCCGGCACTGCTCGCCCACCCCGGAACTACGCCAGTCGCTACCGCTGCCCGAGGACTGGTGGCCGGGTCTGCACGCCTCGCTGGCCGCGCTCGCCGACACCGACACGCAGCGGGTGCACCTGTCCCAGGCCGACCTCGCGCACCGCATCCGGGTGTTCTTCGGCGATCGGGTCACCGACTCCACCGTCACCGCGTGGACCGCGGCGCACACCGACCTGCACTGGGCCAACCTCATGGCCCCGCGCTGCGCCCTGGTCGACTGGGAAGGCTGGGGCGTGGCACCGGCCGGGTTCGACGCCGCCACCCTCTACCTGCACACCCTGGCCGTGCCGGAGATGGCCGAGCGGGTACATCGCGAGTTCGCCGACCAGCTCGCCGCCCGCGATGGGCTGCTGGCCCAGCTGTATGTCACCGGGCGGATGCTGCTGCGCATCAACTCCGGCGACTACCCGGACCTTGCGATTCCGTTGCACCACAACGCCGAACGCGTCCTCGCCGCCCTCCAACCCTGACCCACCTTGCGCGGTCAGGGTTCGTCATCGGCGAGCAGGTGCCGCAGAAACCGGTCCGGGGCGGCCAGGAACTCGCGGGTGAGCCGCACCGGCAGCGCCTGGTCGTAGTCCACCGGCCCGATCGCGCCGTCCTCGCCGATCTCATAGATCGTCGCGCCGGGCAGCGCGAGCAGGATCGGCGAGTGCGTGGCCACCACGATCTGACATCCCTGCTGCGCGAGTTCGGCCAGCCGCGCCAGCACCGCCATACAGCCACGCACCGACAACGCCGCTTCCGGCTCGTCCAACAGGAACAGCCCGCCCGGCCCGAACCGGTGCGTCACCAGGTCCACAAAGGACTCACCGTGGGAGCGTTCGTGCGGTGAAATGCCGCCGTAGGCGGGCAGCAGCGGCGGCCCCGGCTCCTGGTTGAGGCGTTCGATCTCGGAGGCCACGTTGTAGTAGGACTCGGCGCGCAGGAAGAACCCGGTGTGCGGCTTGGTCGTGCCCCACGTCAGCACCAGCTGGTCGCCGAGGGTGGACTCAGAGGCGCGGGTGGCGAACCGGAAATTCTGCGACCCGCCTTCGGGGTTGAACCCGGCCGCCACGGCCAGCGCCTCGATCAGCGTGGACTTGCCCGTGCCGTTCTCGCCGACCAGGAACGTCACCCCGCCCGGCAGCTCCAGGCCCTCCGCGCTGTCGGCGAGCCACGCCACTGCGGGCAGCGTGAACGGGTACCGGCCGGTGCGGGCCTCGGCGGGCAGCCGTACCCGGCGCACGAACCGGGCCGGCGCCGCGGTGGTCGTGCGGGCGCTCACCGCGAGCTCCCCGCCGGCACCGGCGCCGGATGAGCCCCACACACCAGACCCCGCTTGTCGTCCTCGTGCCAGCCGTGCTCGACCAGCCACGCCCGCACCGCCCCCGCCGGGGACTCGGCCTGCCCAGCCAGCTCGCCGGCGAGTATCGGGCCGTCCCCGCACCGCGGGCACTCCAGCACGGTGACCTGCTCGTGCGGCTGGCAGCTCGCGCAGTGGTGCCGCTCGATCACCATGTCGGGCCGTTGCGGATCGGGGTAGAGCCAGGTGATCGCCAAGTCCTGCCGCCGCTGCCAGCGTGCCCGTGCCCCACGACCAGGATCGGCGCCGCAGCTCGGGCACCGCCCGCTCGCTCCGTCCACGGAACCGGACCGATCGGCCTGGTCTGGTGGCGCACTCGGAGTTGGCGTCCCGGCGCCGGCCGCCGGTGTGCGCGGCCGCGCCGCTTTCGGGCGGGCGCCGACGGTGGTCTTGTCCAGATGCCCGTACACGGTGGAGCGGGGAACGCCGAACAGTGCCGCGATCTCGGCGACGGTGTGCTCGCCCTCGTCGTAGAGCCGTTGGGCCTGGCGGACCTGCGCGGCGGTGAGCTTGGGGCGGCGGCCGCCGGTGCGGCCGCGGGCTCGGGCGGAGGCGAGCCCGTCGCGGGTGTTGGCCACGATCAGTTCCCGCTGGAACTCCGCCAGCACCGACAGCATCCCGAACATCGCCCGCCCCTCGGCCGTGGCGGTGTCGATGCCCTGCTCGATCACCTTCAACCCGACCTCCCGCTCGCGCAGCTCGGCGCCCAGGGTGACCAGGTGCAGCATCGAGCGGCCGAGCCGGTCCAGCCGGGTCACCACCAGCGTGTCCCCGGCGCGCAACATCTTCAGCACCAGGTCCAGCTTCGGCCGCGACGCCTTCGCCCCGGACGCGGTGTCGAGGTAGATGTGCTCCCGCGCCACTCCGGCCCGGCTGAGCGCGTCGATCTGGTGCGCCGGGTTCTGCTCGGCGGTCGACACCCGCCCATAGCCGATCAACATGTGTCGACAATAGCCGACTGTCGGGTTTGCCGACATAGATTACCGACACGAGTTCTCGACAGAGGCCACCTGCGGGTTCCGCTGGTCACCGCGAACCGTCGACAAACGAGCGTTTCCCGACACAACCACGCCAGCACGACCAGAAGCTACTCACCGGTCACTTTGCACTTCGGGTCAGCCTCGGGAGTTTCAGACGATATTCTCGGCTGGAGCGTCGACCAGGCCCAGGGCGAATAGGACGTCCGGGTGGATCTCAATCTCGGTGGTGTTCGTGCCGTCCGCGCTCGGTGCGACGGGCACGGCCAGGCGGGCACCGACCAGGTAGGCGGCGTCGAAGGACTGGGGCCGGGCGTAAGGGCGCTGGTCGTCGTGCTCGGGGAACGGTTCGAGGATCTTCTCCCGGACCAGTTCGAGTACCGCGACTGCGGTGTTGGGGTCCAGCGGGTAGTCAAGGCGGTACTCGTGCTCGAACTGGGCGCGCACCACGGCGGGGATGACGTCCGGACGCAGCATCAGGGTCAGCCGTTCGTCGGTGGCCACCACGCGCAGGGCGGTGTGCGCCAGGTGCTCGCCGATCACGGTGAGTGCGGCGTCCAGGCGGGGCCGGGTCCAGCCCAGCAGGTTCAGGATGCGGACGATGCCCAGGCCGTTGTAGGTGGCCACCAGCCCCATGAGCAGGTAGTCGTCGCCGACCTCCCTGGCGTCGAGATGGGCGGATTCTGGCTGGTCCGGTGAGTGGACGTGCGGGTCGTCGGTGACCACCAGCTCGTCCAACGGCAACTCCAGAAGCCGGGACAGCCGCACCAGGATGGTCAGGCTCACTGCGCGGGAATCCGGGTCACGGCCCAGCTCGTAGAGGGAGACGCCGATCGCGGTGGCGACCTGGCCGTCGACCAGGCCCAGGGCGGCGACCCGTTCGCGGATCAGCGGCATGTTCAGCGTCGTGCGGGCCGCGACCCGCGCCGAGCGGACGGTCACCGGTGCTCACCGCCGGGATGGTGCAGGTGGGTGCCGATCCACCAGGCGGTGGCGCCGGCCGTCCAGCACTGGCCCAGGTGTTCGTCGGTAACCGGCAGCGGCAGCTCGGCGGCCTCGGCGCTGTCCCGCAGGATCGCGCCGTCCTTGCCGATGCCCGGATACAGAAGTTTGCGGTGCGGCGGGGTGCCGCGCAGCTTCAGGAAGGTACGGGCCGCGGCCAGCAGGGGCCGGGCGGGATCGGGCACGACGAACACCGCGGTGTGGACGCCATCCCGGCCGCCAGGTCCGGGCACCGCGAACAGCGCGGCGTCCTCCGACAGCGCCTCGATCGGGACGTTGGCCGCCAGGTCGTCGGGTGTGCAGCCGGTGAACAGCGCGGTCGCGAGCGCGGCGGCGTGCACCGGGCTGGCGATGCGGGAGCGGATGCGGTCGGCGGTCTCGTACCCGAAGGCCACCGTGCCCAGCCCCGGCCCGCCGCGGCTCAGCAGGTCCGACGGCAGCGCGAGCAGCAGTCCGTGCAGCATCGCCCCGGCTTGGGCGCCGCGCAGCCGGGCGATGGCGTGGCGGCGGCTCAGGGCGTCGGCGACCAGGCCGCCGAGGAACACCTGCAACCCGACCTCGTCAGTGAACCGCTTCGGGAAGTTGCGGGCCTCGCGGCCCCGTCCGACGCACAGCAGCCCGCCCGCCACCGCGCGCAGGGCATGCTCGGGGTAGCGGGATTCCAGCAGCGCGACCCCCGCGGCGGCCTGCCCGTCCTCCACCGGCTCGGGGAACAGCCGGCGCAGGTAGTGGTCCAGCTCGCCCGTCTCAGACACCGCGGTGCGCTGCTCGGGGTGGCCAGACAGCCAGCGGCAGGCCGTCCGTAATCCGTGCTGGTAGGCATCATCCACCTGGAGAAAGTCGAGGGTGGGCAACTGGCGGTACGCCTCGGCGCGGAAGCTGGCGACGTCACCCTCGGGCAGCGGTGGCAGGTCCCAGTGCGGCGCGGCCGACACCCGGTCCCGTTCGTCGGATTCGGTGTCGAACTCGTCCTGGTCCTGGTCGTCGTCCGGCGGCAGCCGGTCCGGGTCGATCACCTCGTCGACGTCGCCGACCTCCCGGTGCGGTACGTCGACGAGGAACTGCCCCCACGGCTTGAGGAACGAGGATGCGTGCCAAACCATCACCAGGTCGATGCCGGTGCGCGACCGCAGCTCCAGCAGCCTCCTCCACCCGGTGGCGGGTAGACGGTGGGCGCGCAGCACCACGACCTGCTCGATGTTCTCCGCAAGCATCCACGCGGCGACGGCCTGCCAGGCCGGGACACCGCCGGTGATCTTCTCCTCGGCCAACCGGGTCACCGGCCGCTCCAGCGCGGCGAGCACGTCATAGGCCAGGGTGTTCGGCGCGGACGTGGCCGGCGTGGGGTGCACGGTGATCCGCCCGGCAGCGGGCCAGTGCGCGGCCAGCAGCGCCTTGGTCACCGCGGCGTCGTCGGCCGGGTCGAGCAGCACGGTCACCGGCGGCGGGACGTCCGGCCGGACCTCGTCGTCCCAGTCATCGTCCGGCTCCACCCCGCCCGTCGCGGCCAGCGCTGCGGTCGCTCGCTCCGCGACGACCCCGATCGGGGCCGCGACGCGACGGCTCATCCGGCCCGCCCGGACAGCTTGGAGAACACCCAGCCCAGCACCTCGCGATCCACACCGGACTGGTCCAACCGGGACAGGGCGCGGGCCGCGTGCGCGGTGATCTTCGCCCAGGCCCGAAAATTGCCGTGTCCTGCGTGGGCGTCGGCGAAGCCGATCACCTCCGCGTCGGTGTTCTCCCAGACCGGGTGGTACGCGGGGATGACGCGCAGGACCTGCTCGCGCGGCATCCGCTGAAACTCCTGCCACACATACACCCGCGACGAGAGCATCGGTTCGCGGCGCAGCACCTGATAGCAGTCGCCGCCGCCGACGAACACGATCGCGATGTCGGTGGCGCGGTCGTCCCACAGGTGCCGCCAGTACTCGAAACACTCGCGCGAGAGCCACTGCGCCTCGTCGCACACCAACACGCGGAACCGTTGCCCCAGAACGTCTTTGAGCACCGCGTCGAACTCGATCGGCTTGGTTGGCGGCTCCCCGCCGATCCCGAGGGCGCGGAACAGCTCGTGCCGGATGTCGCGCGGGGTCGGCCGGGCACGGAATTGCACCCGGCACACCGTGTTGGCTGCCAGTTCGCGCAGCGAGGCGTTCACCGACAACGTCTTGCCCAGCCCGGCGTCGCCGTGCACGCACATCATCGCCTTCGCTGCGAGTACGTCGGCGAGGTTGTCCCGAACCATCAGCAGCGAGTCGGTGGCCACGATGTGCGCGCCAGGCAGCCCCAGGTAGTGGTCGGCCCGGTCGTCGGCGATTTCCAGGCCGGGATTACGTGCTCCGGTCACCCCGGCTCCCTTCCGTTGCTGGTCGTGCCGGTCTCGGCGCTGGTGGTGTCGGTGCCGTCCCCGGCGGCGACCCGGTCCAGGTCGACCGGCATCACCCAGCCCGCCGGCGGCGGGGAGTGCGGCAGAAGGTCCGGGCGGGCCAGCCGGGCCAGCTCGTCCAGGCCATGCTCGGCCAGCTCGGCACCGGCCTCCGCCGTGGTAATCGCTTCCAGCCGCTTCGCCGGCGCGGCCGTGGTAGCCGCGGCGTAACGGGTACGACGGGACTTCTCGGCCGCCGACAAGTCCGCCCGCAACTGCCGCGCCTTGCGCGCCCGCGTGCGCAGCAGCGCCGCGACCTGCTCAGCCGACGCTTGATTCGCCAGCGTCGCCGAGCCCAGGTGCTCGCCGGAGTCGGCGTCGAAGACTTCCACCTCGTGCTCGTGGTGCGGCATGTACCGCAGCCGCACCGGCGTGCCGACCCTGCCGACCATCCACTCGGCCACGTAGTGACGGCCCCGGCCCCACGCGACACCCTTGCTGGTGATCTTGCGGGTCTTGCGGTCGTCTTCCAGGGTGAACATCCACAACGCGGCCGGATCGACGTCCTCGACCGGCGACGGGTCGGCCAGCCACGCCGCGGCCGGGGTGGCGCCGTCTAGCTCGTCCATCGAGTGCTCGTCGTTCCACCACGTCACCCAGGCCAGCACCTCAGCGGTGAACGCCTCGAACGTCAACGCCGGCGCGTCCGGATCCGCCACCGCGCCGCTGGCCAGCGTCTGCGCGTGGGTGTAGCGGGGCAGCTCGGCGAACAGCATCTTCTCCGCCGCGCCGTTGAGCGTTTCCACGCTGCCCTTCCAGAACGGGCTGTAGCCCGGCAGCGGCACCAACTTCACCGCGAACGCGCCCAACGCCTCGCCCACCGTGCGGGACAGGAAGTCCTTGCCCTGGTCGACGCGCACCAGCGCAGGCAGACCACCGACCGGCCCATATGGCTCGATCCTCAGCAGCGCCGCCCGCAGCGCAGCGAGGATGCTCTCCCGGCTCGGATAGCCCGGCGTCACTGCCGTGCCACAGATCGCGTTGTGCGCGGCATCGATGAACCAGGTCACCCACGGCTTGACTAGCCGCCCGTCCACCTCGACCTCGACCGGGGCCTCCACGTGGTCGGCCTCCCAGGCGGCGTTGCGATACGACGACGGGCGCTCCAGGAACACGTCGAACTTCCGCCGTTCCCGCTCGCCCCTGCGCAGCCCGGCCCGCTCGCCCGCCGTTAGATCGCGGCGGATCGCCCGCTGCACCGTCTCCAAGCTCGGCGCTGCCGGGCCGTCCGCGGGTCGCTCGGCCACCAGCTCACGGTGCAGTGCCGCCGCGTTGCCCCGGTGATACGCCAGCCGCACCCGCAACCGGTCATCGATCCGGAACCGGCCCCGCTCCTGCCGCTCGGCCTGCGCGCGGGCGCTGGACACCCACCGCCACACCGTCCGCTCCGACACCCCGACCGCCGTCGCGGTCAACCGGACGTGCTCGCTCGACAGCTCCCCGCGGGAATCCAACAGCGCTAGCCGACGCACCGCAGCCTCGCGCAGCGCGCGCCCGGCCGCGTCGGCATCCACCAGCGCGAACCTCCCAGCCCAAACCCGCGCGACGACCACGGACACGATCTCCTCGGCAAATCCAACACCTGATCGCCGCGTAACCGGCCCGGCACCACCGGATCGAGTGACTACGAGGCCCGAGAAATGTCGGTACCACCTGGCACGCTGAGCGCCATGAGCAGCGCGAACGTCTACGGCCGCAATCACGTCGAAGACCCCACCCCCGAACTGGACCAGGCCACCGTCGAGCACCTGATCGCCCACATTCACAACGAGTACGAAGGTGGCACCTTCGGAGACATGGCCGGCGACAGCGCCGCCACCTGGATCATCGACCGCCTGAGCCACGTCCTGGCCCACCCCGAAGACCTGTAGCCCAGGAATCCCGGCGACCAGCCGTCACACCCCAGCTACTGACACTCAGGTGACGCTTGCTTACTGACAATCTGGTGACGCCTCACAGCGACCCTCCCGCACGGGCTCACCCCACCCGCCCTGGCCGACTACCTCGACCTCACCGTCGGCGGAACGCTCGCCGTCGGCGGGATCGGCGGAGCCAGCCAGCATCACGGCTCGCAGACCGACACCGTGACCGAGCTCGAGGTCGTCACCGGCACCGGCGAACCGAGGACATGTTCGGCGCGGTACAACCGGGACCTGTTCGACGCGGTGCGGGCCGGTCTGGGGCAGTGCGGGGTGATCACCCGCGCGACCATCCGGGTCGTGACAGCCCGGCAGCGGGCTCGTCGCTGGAGGCTCTTCTACGGCTCGCTCAACGGACTCCTCGCCGACCAGCGCACCGTGCTGCGCGGTGGCCGGTTCGACTACCTGGAAGGGCAACTGGTACCCGACGACGCGGACGCGAGCTGGCGATACATGCTGGAGGCGGTCAGCTACTACTCCCCGCCAGCCGAGCCGGACGAGCAGGGACTGCTGGCCGGCCTCGCCTTCGATCGCGCCGCGACGGAAGCCGAGGACACCACATATCTGGAATTCCTTGATCGCATGGCTGAAGGCGAAGCGCTGCTGCGGGCCGAGGGAAGCTGGTTCCATCCGCACCCGTGGCTGAACGTGTTCCTCCCGGACGGTGTGGCTGAAACCGTTGTGGCCGATACGCTCGCGGACATCCGGCGACCGGATCTCGGCGAATCCGGGTTGGTGATGCTGTACCCGATCCGTGCCGGGGCGCTTGGCACGCCGCTGCTTCGCATCCCGCCAGGCGAGCCGGTGTGGCTGTTCGCGGTGCTGCGCACCGGAAAGCCATACGATCCGGCCGGCACCGCACGGATGCTGCGGCTGAACTCCGCGCTGTATCAACGAGCCAGGCTCGCGGGCGGCACCTGCTATCCGGTGAACGCGCTGCCGATGACACCGGAGGACTGGCGGGAACATTTCGGTCCCGCGTGGGAATCGCTGCTCGCGGCCAAAGAGCGATTCGATCCGCGCGCTATTCTGGCGCCCGGCCAGGCGATCGAGGATTCGAGGTTCCGATGACCAACGATGGTGATCACGCCGCCACGATCGAGACACTGGGGTTGGACGATCCCGCGCGGTACACCGCCGACGCCGGCGACGAGTTGCTGCGCCGACCACCGCTGGATGTGGACCGGGACGCCGACCCGGACGAGTACCGGCGGTACGCGGACCGGTCCTGCGATCTGACCATGCGCGGTGGCACCACGAGCGGCGTGATCTACCCACTCGCGGTGTGCTCGCTCGCGCAGCGCTACGTCTTCCGCTCGATCGGCGGGGCCTCAGCGGGAGCGATCGCGGCTTCGGCGACCGCGGCGGCCGAGTACGGTCGATTCGCGGAGCAACCGGACACGGTGCCGGAAGGTTCGGTTCGGCCCGGTTTCGCCGGGCTCTACGGGCTGGTGCACTGGCTGATCTCCGGAACCGGCGACGCACGCTGGCGGCTGCCGCAACTGTTCCAGCCGAACACCCACCTACGCAGAACCTTCCGGCTGGTCGTAGCCACCATGCAGAGCACGAAGACGACCGGCCGGAACCGCTTGTCAGCGATACTGGCCGCGCTGTTGCTCGTGGTCAGCCCGGTTTCCCGGCTCGCGCTGATCGCCATGTTCGCCGGCTGGCTGGCGGCGCCGCTCGCGCTACAGCTGGCGCTGCCGGCCGATCGATGGGACGGCGCGCCGTGGCTGGTGGCGATCGGCATGGCCGCGCTCGCGCTGCTCGCGGCCGTTCCCGTGGTCCGGTTCATCGCCAGGCGGATCCATTGGCTGGCGGCGCTCGCGCTGGCAGTCCCCTTGATACCCGCGCTCGCCCTCCTCGCGGCCGGACCAGGAGCGTCGGCACCCGCGTGGATCGTCGCGGCCTCGCTGATCGTGCTGTGCTGGCTGTTGCTGACGTTCGCCGTGATCGCCGCGTTCGCCGCGATCTACACGAAGGCGAGCTGGCCGGTGATCGCCGAATCGGAGCGATTCGGTTTCGGCGTGCTGCCCGGCGCCGCGTCCTACACGCCGAACTGGGTGGACCGGCTGGTCGGCATGCCGAGATCAACCGGCGTGCCGCCGCTGGCCAACTGGCTCGCCAACCGCCTCGACGATCTCGCCGGGCACACCCCGGAGCCGGACGGCTGGCACACCAGGGCGCTGACATTCGGCGACCTGTGGCTCGGCCCCGACCGGCAGCGCCCGGTTGATCGGGACGAGTGGCACCGGCTGGTGCGGGACAGCGAGCAGCGAGTGATCAACCTGGAGCTGATGACCACAGACCTTGTCGCGGGCCGGCCGTGCCGGGTGCCGTTCGACATCCCCGCGAACAAGCGGGACCGCTGGCAGTTCTGCCCGAGTTGCCTCGAAGGGATCGTGCCGCACCGCGTGTTGCAGCAGCTCAAAGCAACGGGCACGGCGACCGCGCGGTGCCCACGACACGAGAACGGCGTGTTGTACTGGCTACCGGACCCGTGGGATGTACCCGTCGTGCTCGCGGCGCGGATGAGCCTGTCCCTGCCGGGGCTGATCTGCCCCGTGCCGCTGTGCCGGGGCGGACGGATGCATTGGTTCTCCGACGGCGGGCTCACCAGTAACTTCCCGATCCACTTCTTCGACACGCTGCTCCCCCGCTGGCCGACATTCGGACTGAACCTGGACCGGCTGGACGGAGAGATCACCGACGAGACTTCGGTTTTCCTGCCAGAGCAGGACGATTCGCCGCCGGCCGAGCAGTGCGCGGAGGTAGGCACCGGGATCCACGGCTTCGCCAAACTGATCATGCACACCTCGTTCAGCTGGCGAGACACCATGCAGGCCGCACTACCGGGGTTCCGTGGCCGGATCGCCAGCGTGCGCCAAGGTGATGGCGAGGGTGGCACGAACCTTTTCATGCCACCGGACGTCATCGCCGAGCTGGCGATGCGCGGATACCGCGCCGGCGAAGAACTCAGGCACCGGTTCGCCGCCGAACGCCAGGACGAGGAGTCCCCTGGATTCACCCAGACAGACCGATACCGGTGGATCAGGATGCGGCTCGCCCTGCGCGAATACCGTGAGCTCGCCCGGCAGGCGAAGGCACGCTCACCGCTCTACAAAGGACGGACAGCGAATTACGAGATTCCCGGGGCGCTTGCCGATTGGTTCGAAAGCGGGGACGAGGAATGGCCGATGAGCGAGCCGTACACCGCGCTCATCAACGCCACGTTCGACGGGCTCAGCGCACTCGCCGAAACCCAACTGGCCGAACCGTTCGACGGGACGGCGCCGATCAATCCGGTGCTGCGCCTCACGCCGCCGGAGTGACCCTCAGCGCGGCATGCGCCGCCAGAGCGCCCTCGGCAGCAGGCGTAACACCGCGAACAACGGCCGCAGTACCGGCGGCACCCACACCACCGCGCGGCCGCGCCGCAGTGCGGTGACCGTGGCGTCGGCAACCTGGTCCGGCGTGCTGGAAAACGGCGCCGGCTTCATCCCCTCGGTCATTCGCCCGATCACGAACCCTGGACGGACCAGCAGCAGCCGCACCCCGCTGCCGGCGAGCGCGTCGGACAGCCCGCAGGCGAACCCGTCGAGCCCGGCCTTCGCCGAGCCGTACACGTAGTTGGCGCGGCGCACCCGCATCCCCGCCACCGAGGAGAACACCACGAGCTGGCCATGCCCTTGCGCGCGCAGGATATTAGCCAGCTGGGTCAGCACGCCCACGTGTGCCACGTAGTCGGTGTGTATCACGGCCAGCGCGTGTGCCACGTCCCGCTCGGCACGTTCCTGATCACCCAGCACCCCGAAGGAGGTGACCACCACGTCCAACGTGCCGCAACGGGTGACGAGCTCCTCGAGAACCCGGCGGTGCTCCGCCACGTCGTCCGCGTCGAACTCGACCCGCTCGACGGTCGCGGCACCCGCCTGCCGCAACGTGGTCTCCTCCTCGTCGAGATCGTCGCTGCGGCGAGCGGCCAGCACCACCGTCCGGTAGCCGCGGCCGACAAGACGTAGGGCCACCGCCAAGCCGATTTCGCTGCGCCCGCCGAGCACCAAGACCGTTCCACTCATCGCCGTGAGTGTGCCGCACGCCGTGATCGCTCCGGCGTCGCACTCCCGTCAGGACGGGTCCACGTCGTACCTGGCGAGCCGTTCGGCCAGCAACTGCCGGTTGTTGACGATAGAAAAGGCCGGGCGCGGCGGCCGGTCGTCGTGACCGCCGGCCGCGACGCCGGCCACGACGTCGGTCACGAACCGCGCGACAACCCGGGGCTCCGGCACCGGATCGTCACCACCGAAATAGGCCAGCACCACGGGGGCTTCGGCGGGATCGGTCTCCACCGCGACGACCCAGCCGTGCCGCTCGCTCCAGACCAGCATCAAATCCTGACCGGGACGCCCAGACCAGCGCCCGTCCAGTGCCAGGTAGGCGGTCGCGGTGTCGCTGATCTCGAAAGTAGTGCCTTCCTTGGAAACACCGACCGCGGCAGCGATGGCACGCAGGTAACCGGCCAACCCGCGCCGGAACGCCGAATTGCTGTCGGAGTGGATGTCCATGCCTACACGGTAGGTGGTCGGTATCCGAGCCGCTGGTCAGGCCCGCGGCGGGTTCCAGCGGGAGTCGAGCGATCACGCCGGCAACCGCGTAGGGTTGGGCGTGTCGAGAGCATCCGCGTTTCGGCGGTGGAGCCACCGTCGCTCTCGACGAGACCGAAGCCGGTCGGTTGCCCGACCGGGACGGGTGTGCCGGCACGAGGCCGGGCCACACGTTCGACCTGCGACCGATCTCATTGGCCGTCATGGCCACCGAGCTGCCCCAGCTACGCTCCGGTTCCGATCGAAGCCGAAGGCGCCCACCAGGGATCCGTCGACGGTGTCCGGCGGCCCGATCGCGGCATCCGTCATCGGGCTGTCAGCGCACTCGCGGCGCTGGCAGCCCATCTCGGCAAGCCCGCAAGGCACGATCACGTGCGCCGGTGGTCGGGATCCGAGAGCAGTTCCAGCGCCGCGGTCGAATCCGCGATGACCGTGCCCGCGACGTCGCTCAGCTTTCGGTTATTGTGGCGGGCGTATCCGCGCAGCGCGGTGAACGCGGTGGCCATGTCCACGCCGAGCCGCTCGGCGACCATTCCCTTTGCCTGCTCGATAACCACACGGCTCTGTAGAGCGGTCCGCAACTGGTGGGTCAGGATCTCCCTGGTCCGGATCGCACGCTCCTGCAAGAGTCCAATGGTGGCAACCGCGACGAGGGCTTTGGCGGTCCTTACCGCGGCTTCGCTCAATTCGCCCACCGCGGGCCGGAACAGATTGAGTGCGCCAATCACGTCACTACGCAGCCGCATTGGAAGCGCGTGTACGGCGGCGAAGCCGGCCTCGGTGGCGGCCGGGGCGAATCGCGGCCATCGGTCGCCCGCACTCGCCAGGTCGGGATGACTGACCGAAGCGCCGGTATGGAACGCGTCCAGGCAGGGCCCTTCCTCGTTCTGCAACTGGAACAGCTCGACCAGCCGAGCCTGCTCGTTGGAGGTGGCGATCAGCTGCAGCCAGCCACGCTCGTCGATGAGTAACAAGCCGACGGCGTCGATATCGAGCAGCTCGACGCATCGATCGACCAGCACCTGCAAGAAATCGATCACGTCGAAATCGTCGATCAAGGTATCCGCCAGCTCGACGAATGTTTCGACGAGACGCGCCTCGCTCATCGACGTCACCTCCGCTGGTCCAGGCTACGGTCGTGGGACACGTAACCAAAGCTAGTAGACATCAAAACGCAGCCGTCGGGCTACCACGTCGGCCGCCAGGTCGGCCAACCGCCGCCGGTCCGCGAATGCTCGGGCGCGCAGCCGCGCGAAGGCGTCTTCCAGCCCGATCGCGGCCTGTACCGCGATCATCCCGGTGGCCTGGTGTACCTGTGGAGAATCGAGTGGCCAGCGCTCGGCGGCCAACTCGCTGTCCACCATGGAGCTCCGCGCCTGCTCGTCGAGCAACAGCAGGAAAGCCAGCTCGGCGAATTCCACCGAGTTGGCGAGCGTCTCCATGTCCAGCCAGCCCGCGTCGACCCGATGCAGCGCGAGCACTCCGACCCGCTTCGTGCCGACGCGCAGCGGCAGCGCGAACAACGCCCGTGCACCGGCCTCCACCGCGAGCGGCGCGAACAGTGGCCAACGGTGTTGGCTGAGCACGCTGTCGAGATCGGCGGCGAGCACCGGGGCGCCGGTCCGCAACACGATGACGGACGGCCCTTCGCCAACCGTGATCTGAAGTTCGGCCAACCTCTTGCTCAGCGTGTCGGTGGAATACCGCGTTTCCGGCCAGCCGGAACCGTCACCGACGGTGATCCCGGCCCCGTTCATGCGCAGCCGATCCACCGCGGTTTCGCAAAGAGCACGTTCCGCCACCGGCAACTGGAGCCGTCCCGCGTGCTCGGCTACCCAGGCGTGCACTCGCGTGAGCCTGCCGAAGTCGTCGCCGCCGTCCATCAATGGCGCCCAATCTCGCGACGGCACGCGCCCGTGTGGCCGGTTGTCCCGGCCAGCCGGCACGCGTTTCTCAGCGGGCGGCGGCTCGCAGCGGCGCGCCGACCGCGTGGAGATGGTCGAGCACATAGCCATAGGAGCGCAGCAACCCGCACTGGCTGTACTCGATGTCGCGCCCGGCGCAGAACTCGCGCACCACCGCCTGCGCATGACGCAGGTTCGGGCGCGGCATGCTGGGGAACAGGTGGTGTTCGATCTGGTAGTTCAACCCACCCAACGCGAAGTCCACCAATGGCCCGCCGCGTACGTTGCGGGACGTGAGGACCTGCTTGCGCAGAAAATCCAGCTTGTGGCCTTCCTGCAAGGTCGGCATTCCCTTGTGGTTGGGGGCAAACGAGCATCCCATATAGACGCCCCACAGCCCCTGGTGCACCGCGATGAACACCAGCCCGGTGAGTGGCGATAGCACGATGAACACGGCAGCCAAGTACGCGCCGATATGACCGAGCAACAGGGCCTTTTCCAGGCGGCGCGCCTTTACTTCCCTCCGCCACACCGATTGGACGCTGGACCAGTGCAGGTTCAGCCCCTCGAGCAGTAGCAGCGGAAAGAAGAAGAACGCCTGATACTTCGCCAACCAGCGGAGAACTCCACGCGTGGCGCGACTTTGTCCCTCGCTGAAGGCCAGCACGGGAACGTCGAGATCGGGATCCTCACTCTCGTGGTTGGGGTTGGCGTGATGGCGGTTGTGTTTGCCGATCCACCAGCCGTAGCTGAGGCCGACCAGCCCGCCGTGCAGCCGCCCGATCACATCGTTGGCACGGCGGGTGCGGAAGATCTGCTTGTGACCGGCGTCGTGACCGATGAAGGACAGCTGGGTGAAGATCAGCGCGAAGAACGCGGCCAGGAACAATTGCCACCACGAGTCACCGAGGTAGGCGAACGCCACCCAGCCGCCCCCGAAGGCCAAGATGTTGAGGACGATCCGCACCGCGTAGTAGCGATGTCGTCGATCAAGTAAACCGAGCTGCTTGATAGTGCGTGACAGCTCGGCGAAGTCACTGCCTTGCCGGTCATGGGTTACCAACGAAGTCATACCGGGCCTCCCTGTCGCGCCCACTTTTGCGCGCCGGGGTCCCGGGCGAGTTGGCATCGCGATGTCGCGATCTTTCAAGGATGCCAGGTTACCGCGCGCACCGGCAACCGAACGGCTGGTGAACTAAAGCTCATCGGGCGTCAAACGGTGCGGGCGGGCGAGCCGGCCGCCGCACTACTGGTCCCGCGTTACCGGATCGCGACGGCGTTGGCAGGCGAGCCGACGCCGCCGGTGAGGTTGAGTGGCTTGGCGACCAGCATGCAGTCCCACCGGCCGTCCGCGGCGCATCTCCCGGCGAGCTCGTCGAGCGCCCACAGCTCGCCGAGCACCATGCCGAGCAGTGGGATGAGTACCCGGTGCATCAGTCCGGTGTGCCCGCTCCTTGAGAGCACGCCACTGCGTTCCGCGTCGCTGACGAACGGCGAATCCTCCGGGGGCGGCCAAGCCTCCACCGCGAAGTTGTCCATCGCGACCATGGAGAACTGGTTGTCCCACAACCATTCCACCATGTCGTGGCTCTGCTCGAGGCCTGGACACCGAAGCGGGTCGATGTTGCGCTCCCGCTCCCGAGGGCCGAGCTCGTACAGGTGATGGGTAAGCCAACCGATGCGGATCATCAGAATGTCGCCTGCCCGCAACTCGACCTTCTGCTCCCTGGCGGCGCCCGCCACCACGGAAACCGGTATCGGCTGGCCGGTATCGTGATCGATCGGGGTACCCCGGCCCCGTAGGTAGCGGTCCACGTCCACAAGCACTCCCCGGCCAACGATGCCGTGGTCGGCGAACCGGTTGATCCCGAGGAACGGCTCGCCTTCCACGAAGCGTTCCGGATCGGCACCGTTGTAGAAACCCGCGTCCGGATTGCCGATGTGCCGCAGCCCGTCCAGCTGGCTGCTCGACTGGGTATAGAAACCGTCGAGATACTCGTCCCGCTGGTACGGATTAGTGCCGAACATGTTGTGCCGCACCGGTTTCCGGGTCGGAATGAGGGCCGGCGTCAGCGCGTCCAGCGGAAGATCCAGGTTGACAGCCTCACCGTTACGCACCAGGCCGGTGGCCGCGCGCACCCGCTCGGGCGTGAGGTGGTTGAGCGTGCCAAGCTCGTCATCCGCGCCGAACACGCCCCAGGCCGAACCCGGCGGCGCGTCCCGCCGGTTTCGGAGTTCCGCGTAGCTGGGGAAATGTCCGTCGCCGTTCGCCATCCTCATTGACCGCCTGCCCAGATTCCGTGTGACTCGTTCGGGCGTCGGTAATCTCGCCCGAAATCCTTCGACTGTCAACTCGCACCACCCGCCAGGTAGCCCGCGGGAGCACCCACATCCGGTGACTCGCCTCGCTTGCATATACCCCTAGTGGGTATTATCGTCGGGACGGCGAAGGAGGAGCCAATGGACGAGCCCGGCGAGCACCAGCACGGATCGGTCGCGGTCGCGGAGCAACAGGACCACCAGCACGGCCACGGTCACGGCGGTCATGGCGATCACGCGGCGCAGTTCAGGGACCGCTTCTGGTTGAGCCTGGCGCTGTCGATTCCGACCGTCGCGGCCAGCCAGATGGTCGGCGAGCTGTTCGGTTATGAGGTGCCCTCGTGGGCGGGCTGGGTGGCTCCGGTCCTGGGCACCGTGGTCTTCTGCTACGGCGGCTGGCCGTTCCTCACCGGAGCGGTTGGCGAGCTACGTGGCCGGCAGCCCGGGATGATGACGCTGGTCGCACTGGCGATCACGGTGGCGTTCGTGGCAAGCGGCCTCACCACGCTGGGCGTCGCCGGATTGCGGCTGGACTTCTGGTGGGAGCTCGCACTGCTCGTGGTGATCATGCTGCTCGGCCACTGGCTGGAGATGCGCGCACTCGGACAGGCTTCCGGGGCGCTTGAGGCCCTCGCCGAGCTGCTGCCGGACAACGCCGAGCGCATTGAGGAAGGCGGCGAGGTGCGGTCGGTGTCGCTGGCCGAACTCCGGGTCGGTGACACCGTGCTGGTTCGCTCGGGTGCCCGCGTCCCGGCCGACGGCAGCGTCACCGACGGCAGCGCCGAGGTGGATGAGTCGATGGTCACCGGCGAATCGCGCGCGGTCCGGCGGGAGCCGGGCGATCGGGTGGTCGCCGGCACGGTGGCCACGGACTCCGCGATCCGGGTGCGCGTGGGCGCGGTCGGCGAGGACACCGCGCTGGCCGGGATCCAACGGCTGGTTGCCGATGCGCAGAGCTCCCGATCCCGCGCGCAGGCGCTGGCCGACCGGGCTGCCGCGCTGCTGTTCTGGTTCGCGCTGACCGCCGGCGCCCTCACGGCCACCATCTGGCTGCTCATCGGCGATGCCACCACGGCGGTGGAACGCACCGTGACGGTGTTGGTGATCGCCTGCCCGCACGCCCTCGGGCTGGCGATCCCGCTGGTGATCGCCATTTCCACGAGCCTGTCGGCCAGGAACGGGATCCTGGTGAAAGACCGGCTCGCGCTGGAGCGGATGCGCACCGTCGACGCGGTGCTGTTCGACAAGACCGGCACCCTGACCAAGGGCCGTCCGACCGTCACCGGCACCCTCGCCGTCCAGGGCGTCCCCGAAGCCGAGGTGCTGGCACTCGCGGCCGCAGCGGAGCGGGACTCCGAACACCCGCTGGCCAGGGCCATCGTGGAGGCGGCCGAGACACGCGGCGAGGTGCCGCGGGCAACGGAGTTCACCTCGCTCACCGGACGTGGGGTCGCGGCCACCGTACGCGGTCAGCGGATCGCGGTCGGGGGACCGGCGCTGCTCCGCGAGCGTGCGGTCTCGCTCCCTGACGAGCTGACCGGCCGCACGGACAGCTGGGCCGAGCGGGGCGCCGCGGTGCTGCACGTGCTGCGTGACGACGCGGTGATCGGGGCAGTGGCCCTTGCCGACGAGATCCGCGCGGAATCCCGGCAGGCCGTGGACGCGCTGCACGCCGCGGGGGTGCGGGTCGTGATGATCACCGGCGACGCGCGCAACGTTGCCGAGGCGGTCGCCGCCGACCTCGGTGTGGACGAGGTGTTCGCCGAGGTGCTGCCCGAGGACAAGGACGCCGCCGTCACCGAACTGCAGCAGCGGGGGCAACGGGTCGCGATGGTTGGCGACGGTGTCAACGACGCGCCCGCGCTGGCCAGGGCGGACGTCGGCATCGCGATCGGCGCGGGAACGGACGTGGCGATCGAGTCCGCGGGCGTCGTGCTGGCCTCCGACGACCCGAGGGGCGTGCTGTCCGCCCGCCGGCTGTCGGTCGCCAGCTACCGCAAGATGTGGCAGAACCTGACCTGGGCCACCGGCTACAACCTGCTATCCGTGCCGCTGGCCGCCGGTGTGCTGGCAGGGATCGGGTTCACGCTGGCTCCCGCTGCTGGCGCGGTCGCGATGAGCCTGTCCACCATCGTGGTAGCACTCAACGCCCAGTTGCTCCGCCGGCTCGACCTGCGGCCGGTGACGGGCCGGACGTAGTCGGAAGTAGGACGCGCCACAGATCGCTGCGCCGGTAACCCACCGTCGGGTAGTCTCACCACGTCGTCATGCTGCGGCGTGACCCGGCGGTGGGGCTCGCCGGCCAATCGTGGCATCGCCACCAACGGTCCCTGTCCGGTGCGAAGAGTGCTGCGCGGGGACGGGAGACGCGATGACCGGGGCCGGCCAACGAACGGATGTGTTGCACGCCCGCCGCACCGCGCCGCGCGCCCGGCAGTGGGATGTGGTGCTCGCGGTCGCCGCGGGGGGCGCGCTCGGCAGCATCGCCCGCTACGGGTTGTCCCTCGTCGTGCCGCACGAGCCGGGTCAGTTCCCGGTTGCCACGTTGCTCGCCAATATCGGCGGTTGCCTCGCGATCGGTGTGCTGATGGCGGTGATCACCGAAGCGACCGCGCCGCACCGGCTGCTTCGCCCGTTTCTTGGCATCGGGTTCCTCGGCGGTTTCACCACCTTGTCCACCTATGTCGTGGAAACCATCGATTCGGTACGTACCGGCCACCCCGTCATGGCCGTCAGCTACCTGCTCGGCACGGTCGTTGCCTGCCTGCTCTCGGTGGTGTTGGGTTTACTCGTGACCAGGTCAGCGCTGACTCGCGGCCGCTCGGCAGTGGGCAGGAGGTAGTCGATGAGGCTCTCCGGCAAGGCGATGCGGCTGACCGTGTACGTCGGCGAGGACGACATCTGGCATCACCAACCGCTGTACCACGAGATCGTGCGGCGGGCACGGGAGGCCGGCCTCGCGGGGGCATCGGTGCTGCGCGGCATCGAGGGCTACGGCGCGAGCTCGCTGATCCACACCGCTCGCCTGCTTTCGCTGTCCCAAGACCTGCCGGTCGCGGTCGTGATCATCGACAACGAGGAGCTGATCAGGGGATTCCTCCCGCAGCTCGATGAGCTCGTCGACGAGGGACTGGTGACGCTGGAAGAGATCGAGGTAATCCGGTACGTCGGCCGGGCGGGCCAGGAGAACGCGCGGTGACCGTGCTTCTCGTCGCGGTGGGCGGCGCGGCCGGCGCGAGCCTTCGGTATCTGATCGATCGGCGCGTGCAGCGCGCACACGATTCGGTGTTCCCGTGGGGCACGTTCCTTGTCAACGTGCTCGGCTCGTTGATTCTCGGCATGCTCGCCGGGTTGGCGTTGTTCGGCTCGGATCCCGAGCCGGTGCGGATGCTGGTGGGAATCGGCCTGTGCGGGTCGCTCACCACGTACAGTACGTTCGGCTACGAGACGATTCGACTGTTCAGTGAACGTGCGCGGCTGCTCGCGGTTGTCAACGTCATGGTCACGGTGCTGACCGGATTCGCGGCTGCCGCAACGGGTTTGTTGATCGCGGCACTGTTGACGGCATGAACGTCGGGAAACTGTCGGATAACTGAAATCGGACTACTCAAATTTATCATGTGAGTGACAAAAAATAAGTTGAGTAGTCGATTGGTGACACACTTGCGGCTAATTTCCGATACGTCGAGTGTCACCTCACAATGACAGTGGGCCAACACGCCTTGCTTGGCGAACGGCGCGTGCTCTGGGGACGTTTAGGAGCTGCGATGAAAACTGGCCGAGTATCCGGTGGAATCGTGTCCTCGGCTGTGCTGCCTCGTCGACTTGCCGACATGCTCCGGCCCGAGCTGTCCAGCCTTGCGGTGGAAATCATCGATGAGATACGAACCCTCATCCCGGAATACCGCCGACCGCTGGAAAGTGCCTACGGCAAGTCGATCCGCGCCGGCGTGGAACACGCCATGACGCTGTTCGTGGACCAGATCGCCGATCCCACCGTGTCCAAAACCCAGGCGCACGATGTACACCGCCGATTAGGGCAAAACGAGATGCGTGAGGGCCGCAGCTTGGACAGCTTGCAGGCGGCCTATCGAGCCGGGACTCGTGTTGCCTGGCAGCGAATCATGCGGGTGGGCAAGAAAAGCGGGCTGTCGTCCGCGGTGATGTCCCAACTTGCCGATTCGTTGCTGGCGTTCATGGACGAGCTGGCATCGGTCGCGCTGGACGGTTACCTGGAAGCGAAGGCGCACAGTACCGAGGCGATCGAAACCTGGCGGCGAAGACTTCTGCAGCTGATCCTGGAACGGCCGTCGGTACCGACCGAGGCGATCGTCGAACTCGCGCAGCTGACCGGATGGCCGATGCCCGAGCAGGCGACACCGATCGCGACGACTCCGCTGCCGAATGTCGGGCAATCCCACCGTTGCCCGGAACTGGACGACGAAATACTCGCGGATCTGGACGGAATCGAGCCGCATCTGCTGATTCCCGGCGAGCTGACCGATGCTCGGCTGGCGACCGTGCGAGCCGCGCTGCCGGACTGCCGGCTGTCCGTCGGTCCCTGCGTACCGCTGGATTCCGCGTCCGATTCGCTGCGCTGGGCGCGGCGTGCGCTGGCCGCGGTCGAGGACGGATTGATCGCGAACGGCGGCCAGGTGACGTGGGCGGAGCGGCACCTGTGCACCTTGCTGCTGCATTCGGAGGACAGCCTGGTAGCGCGGTTGCGCGAACAACTGCTGGCTCCGTTGCACGGGCTTACCGACAAGCAGCAGGAAAGGCTGATCGAGACGCTGCACGCATGGCTGGAAACGCAGGGCACCGTAACCGCGATGGCGGAACGGCTGAAGGTGCACACACAGACCGTGCGGTATCGCATGCGCCAGTTGGAGGCGACGTTCGGCGATCGCCTCGCGGACCCGGACGCCCGGTTCGAGATGCAGCTCATCTTGCGTGCCGGATCGGCGGCCCGATCGGCGACCACCCGTCCCCCCAACGGACATGGCTGGGAGCATCATCGGGTGCCGTCGGCGCTTACCCCGCCGCGCGAGGAGCGGCACCACGATGAGTGGCTGTCCCGTCGCATCCTCGGCCCGTCGTCCTCGGTCATCATCATCGACCACCGAGACACCCGTCGCTGACCGCTCGCATGTGGGTAACCCATTACCCCAATTTGCCTCCAAATTGCGGTACCCCGCGGCAGCTGTCGATCACGGGAGGTCGATTTCGGTGATCAGCCAGGAGTCGCCGTGCCGTTCGGCGGTGACCGAGAGCTGCGCCGCGGCGCTGCTGTTCGAATCGTTGCCCCCGCCACCGTCCGCTCGGCTCGCCGACTGGTCGAGGAATACGAGCAGCCGCGCGCGATCGTCGGTCAGCGTTTTCATACCCGAGCGCACCACCCGGGTGGTGACCATGATCCGCTGCTTCGGGGCCAACTCGCGTACCTGGTCGAACAGCGCGTTGTAGGTCTCCAGCGCCTGCCCGCGCAACCCGTTCTTCGCCGCCTGCTCGGTCGCCTCGGTTTTGTCGAACGAGTAGGAAAACACCTTGTTCAACGAGTTGCTGACCGCTGCGTTGACCTCCGCCGTCGCCTCCGCGTCCACCAATGCCTGGTTGTCGGCCGACTCCGAGGAGCGCAGCGCGTACGCCCGCACGGTGCTCCACGCACCGAAACCGGTGAGCAACACGGCCACCACGATAAGCAGTACCGGCAGCCGGCGCCCACGCCACGCGGATCGCACCCACCCACCGTCTACCGTGGAACGGTCCGCCTCGGTGGTCCCGTCCGCCGGCGGCTCGGCGACGTCTGCTTCGTTCGCCACCGCTTCGGCTTCCGTGCTGGACATGGTGCACGCTCCTTGTAGGCGGTCAGGAATTGCCGACGGGTACCTGATCGAGGGCGCTGAGCTTCCAGCCACCGTCGGTACGGGCCAGCTGCACGGTAAACCTGTTGCGCTGGCTGGTTGGCTCGCTGCCCTGCTCGGACACCGTGATCTCCACCGATGCCAACATCGTCGCGGTGCCGGCGTCCAGATCCAGCTCGGTGACCGCGGCATCTAGCACCTTGCCGTTGGCCACCGTTTTGGCTTCCCGAAGGGATTTCTTCGTTTTCGCGTCGGTGCTGGCGAGCTCGTCCCGCAGCGCCCCGGTGGATGACGCCAGCCATCGGGCGATTCCCTTGTCCACATTGTCGTGGTCAAGGGTGGTCAACTCGATGACGTGTTGCCGGCCGGCCCGCAGCACCTCGTCGCGTGCGCTGGCGTACTCCAGCGAGTCGTCGTTCGACGCGCTGATCCACGACCAACCCGCCCAGCCCACGAACACCGCGGCGAACGCGAGTATCGCGATGGCGACGGCGAGGAACCCGTTCCGGCCTCGCCGGCTGTCCGCGGTGTCACCGGTTTCGGGTGCGTCTACGTCGGAAGCTATTTCGGAAGCCACAGCAGTTCCTCCAGGCTGGTGGATACCGATCCCAGTGACGGTGCGCCCAGCGGTCCGGCGAACTGGACAGAACCGGGCTTCGCTGCCGGCGGCACGCCGCCCTTCGGGGCGTTCCGCGATCCCCGCACGTTCCTCCCGCTGCTCGCCGGCAGCGTGCAGCGGGCGGCGGAATTGAACTCCCCTCGCGAGGTGTTCTCTCCACGCCGGTATCTCGTCCCGTATCCGGCGGTGCACGGCGGCGGGTCGAAGAACGTCAGCGCCATGGAGATGTTGCCCCGATTCGGCGTGATCGCGGTCGACGTGGCGGCCACCGCCTTCGGCATCGTCACGAACAACTGCTCCATACCGCCCGTCCTGGCTTTGAAGATATGCGCGGTGGTCAGCAGGTTCGCCACCAGGATCGACAGGCCCGGATTGGTGTCTTTCAGCAACCCGCTGAGCTGCGTGGCGGCCCGCGGAGCGGTGCCGATGAGCTTACGCAGATCGCCGTCGGCGCTGGCGAGCTCGCTGGCGAACAGCTTGGCATCCTCGCTGAAACTGCGCCACGCCCGCGACGAGTCGTACTGGGTCCGCAACACGGTCGCGCCGTCCTCGATCAATGTGGAGGTTTGCGGCAGGTGGTCTGCCGCCTCCCAGGTGAATGACCGCGACGAGTCCATCAGCACCTGCAGGTTGGCGCCAGAACTCTGGGTGGCGTTGTACAACTCGTCGACGACCGTACGGAGCGAGTTGGTCGGTATGGATGCGTTGAGGTCGTTCAAATTCCGCAGCACCGTGGAGACCGGAAGCGGCAGGCTTGTGGATTCCATCGGGATTGCCGCGCCATCGGCTAGATACGGCCCGTCCTCGGTGCGCGGCTGCAGGTCAACGTACTGCTCGCCGATCGCGGACCGGTTCGCCACGACCGCTTCGGTATTCGACGGGATCGGCGGCGCGGAATCGTCGATACGCAGATCGGCCTCCATACCGTCATCGGTGAGCCGCAGTTCACCCACCCGCCCCACAGCAACCCCGCGGTAGGTCACCTCGCCGTTGGTGAACACGCCGCCACCTTCGGACAGCCGAAGTTTCACCACGTAGCCGCTACCGAACAAATTGTCCAGCCCGGCATAGTTGGCGCCGACGAAGGTGACCGCGGACAGTGCGACGAGCACAAACGCGAGTACCTGGATACGCACTCTCCGAGGGAGCATCAGGACGTACCTCCGTTCCCCGCATCCGACCGCACGGTGGTGTTGGTGTCCGTAGGCGGAATCGGCAACGGTGGAATCGGTTCCTTCCAGTTCGGGTCCGGATCAATCGAGAGAAAGGCGTTCAAGTAGTCGCCTTTGATGCCACTCAATACCGCATCGGTGAACGGGAAGGTGGGCAGGATCTCCAGGGCCCGCGGAAGATCCTGCCCGGCATCGGCGAGCCGATCGAGAATAGGAGCCAGCGCACGAAGATCGGCGACAATGTCGTTCTTGCTCCGGTTGATGGTCTGCACCGCTACGTCGGAGAGATCGTCGAGGGACTGCAGCATCGCCACCAGCGCGGAACGCTGATCGGAAAGGGTTCGTAAGCCCGGCTCGAGGTTGCGCAGTGCGCCGGAGATCTGCCGTTCCCGGTTGGCCAACGTCGACGACAGCCTGTTGATCCCGTCCAGCGCTGCCGTGATCTCCCGCTTGTGACCGTCGAGATTCGATACCAAGTCGTTCATGTTGCGCAAGAACGACCTGATCTCCTCCTCGTTTCCGGTCATCGCACTGGAGAGCTCACGGTTGATCGTCCGTAGTTGCTCGATCCCGCCGCCGTTCAGCAGCAGCGACAGCGCGCCGAATACTTCCTCCAGCTCGGGGTAACGGTTCGTGCGGTCCCGGGGTATCACCGCGCCGTCGGTGAGTCGCCCTGCCACCGTCCCGCCGCGCCCGGTGGTCTGCGGAGCACTCAGTTCGACATACTTCTCCCCCAGCAGGCTGGACTGCCGTAGGTTGGCGACCGCGTTCGCGGGTAGTTCCACATCCGCGTCGACGGCGAGCACGGCTTCCGCCGTCCAGTCGTTCGAGCCAACCAGCCCGATCGACTCCACCCTGCCCACCGTGACGTCGTTGACCTTCACCGCCGCCTGCGGCACCAGATCGAGAACGTCCGCGAATCGCGCGGTAACCTGGTACGGGTTGTCACCGATGTCCGCACCACCCGGCAACGGCAGGTCGTAGAGTCCGGTGAATCCGTCCGACGAGCAGCCCGCGGTCACCGTGGCCGCCAGGCACAGGACGGCACCGGCGACGAGGCCGCGAACCCGACGCGTGATGCCGCTACTCGGTGCCGTCATCAGTTACCGCCTCGTTCGGTGCTGCCGTTCGGGACATAAGTCGACCCGGCAGTCGGCAACGGGAGCCGTGGCGCGGATTCCGGTATCGGTGAGCCCTGCGGTATCGCGGTCTGCCCTGCGGACGCCTGCTTCCACGAGTCCAGGTACTCGAGCAGATTCGTCCGTCCCTGCAGTGATCCGGAGCGGGGATCGAACGAGTTCAATGCATTGGTCACCCCGAGCGGTGCGACATCCAACGCCTCAGCGACCGAACCACGCTGACTGACGAGCTGCTGCGTGGTTTTGGCCAATTTGTCCACATTGGACTTGATTCGTGCGCGATTGTCCTTGATGAACCCCTGTATCTCACCGAGCGCCTTGCCGAGGCTGTGTAGCGCTGAGGAAAGCTCATCCCGGTCGGCGGACAGCGTGCGCCACACCGAGGCCATCTGCTGATTCACCTTGCGTACCTGGTCGTCGTTGTTCGCCAGCATGGTGGTGAACTTCTGCAACTCGTCGATCGTGCCGAACAGATCGTCCTTGGAATCGGCGAGCGTTCTGGCCATGTTGGCGAAGTCACGAACCATGTCGTTGAACGCCTTGCCGTTCCCACGCAGGTTCTCCGCGCCGGTGTCGAGCAGATCGGACAGCGCCCCTTCGGAGTTGGCGCCCTTCGGACCGAGTGCGGTGGTGAGCTCGTTGAGGCTGGCGTACAACTCGTCCAACTCCACCGGTGTCGCGGTGCGTTCCGCCGGAATAACCGCGCCGTCGGCGAGTTGTTCGCCGGTGCGGTAAACGGGAAACTGCACGTACCTATCGGCAACCACACTGGGAGAGACGATCACCACGGTGGCGTCCGCGGGAATCGGAACCTCTGGATCGACGGTCAGGCCAATCTCCACCTGCTCGCCGCGCGGTGTCACCGATTCGACCTGCCCGATCGCGACACCGAGCACCCGGACATCGGATCCGGTATAGACGCCGACCGCCCGGTCGAAGTACGCGGTGATCCGCTTGTCCTCGGTGAAGAAAATCCACCAGAGCACACCGACCATCACCAGTACCAGCACTACGCCGGCGATCGCCAGCAGCGTGCCGCGCCTACGCGATCGCGTCGTGTTCAGCAACCGTGTGGTAGTCACCTGCTACCCCCGGATACTTTCGGTGGCGTACATGGATTCCGGTTGTACTCCACGAGTCCACACAGGTAGTTGTCGATCCATCGACCGCTACCCAGACTGTTGTTCACGACCCGGAAGTACGGTCCGGCGGTCTTCAGACCCTTGTCGATATTCGCCGCGTGTCTCCGGAGAAGTCCGGTAACCTGGTCAAGTCGTTCCAATGCCGGCGCCAGCTGCGCGCGATTGTCCGCTACCAGGCCGGAAAGTTGCTCGCCTAGTTGCCGGGAACCGACGAGCAACTTGTGAATAGCGTCCCGCCGGTTGTGTAGCTCGGTGAGCAACAGGTTGCCGTCCTCGATGAGGTTCTCGAAATCCTCGCTCGAATTGGCCAGGGTCTTGCTGATGTCCCTGGTGTTGGACAGCAGGTTTGCCAGCTGGTCGTCCCTGGAGGAAATCGTCTTGGAGAGCGCACTGAGTCCATCCAGTGCGGTTCGGACGTGCTCGGGGGAATCCCGGAAAGTATCCGATAAGGTATGGAAACTCTCCGCGAGTTGGTCGCTGTCGATCGCACCAACGGTGTTGGACAGTCCCTCGAAGGCTTGCGTGACGTCGTACGGCGTGGTCGTCCTGTTCAGCGGGATGGGCTCGTCGGGATCCTGATCGGTGCCGCCGAGTGGGTTCAGGGCAAGGAACTTCTGTCCGAGCAGCGTCTTGATCTTGATTTCGGCCGACGTCCTGTCGCCGATCCACGCATCCTTGACCCGAAAGCTCACCAGCACGCGGTCGCCGGCCAGTTCTACGTCGGACACCTCGCCCACCTTGATCCCGGCCACGCGAACCTCGTCGTCCGGCCCCAAGCCGGCGGCCTCACCGAACTCGGCCTGGTAGGTCGTGCCGCCGCCGACCACGGGTAACTCCTCGTAGTAGAACGTCACGGTCGCCACCGCTGCCAGTGCCGCGGTGCCAACCAGACCGATTACCACCGGATTGCGCTCCCGGAACGACTTCATCGCTGGCACCTCGGCTGGGTGATGGGAATTCCTCGGGGCGGGTTGGTCTGTAGCGTCGCCGAGCAGAGGTAGAAGTTCATCCACGATCCGTACGAGCTGATCTTGGCGATGGCGTCGAACTTTTCCGGGAGCAGGGTGAGGAACCGGTTGAGTTCACCCGAGCCGGTCACCAGGTTCCCCGACAGTCTGCGCAGTCCGGCGATGCTGTTCTTGAGTGGACGCCTGGCGGAATTCAGTAGCCCCGCGGTGGACTCGGTCAGCCGGGCCATTCCTTCCACCGAGTCGCCGATGGCGGTTCGATCCTCGGCCAATCCGGAGACCAGTCGCTGTAGCGTCGAGATCAATGTAGACAGTCGATCGCCTTCGTTGTTTATGGTCTCCAGCACCGAATTGAGGTTCGTGATTACCTGGCCGATCACCCTGTCCTTGCTGGCAAGGGTGTCGGTCAGGGACGCGGTATGAGCGAGCAGGCTCTCCACCGTGCCACCCTCTCCCTGCAGGACTTGCACGATCTCCCCGGAGAGCTGGTTGACGTCCTTCGGAGAAAGCGCTTGGAACAACGGTTTGAAGCCGTTGAATAGATCGGTGAGATCCAACGCTGGCCGAGTGCGTTCCAGCGGGATCTCCGCACCCTGCTCGAGCTTGCGGTTACTCGGATCCGGTCCGCGCTCGAGCGCGAGGTAACGCTGCCCGATCATGTTGCGGTACTTGAGCGTCGCGGTGACGTCAGCCGGAAGCTCCCAGTTGCGATCAGCGGAGAAGTGCACCAGGGCGAGGTTCTGGTCGACGATTTCCAGCTCGTCAACCTGCCCGACGCGTACTCCCGAGATGCGGACGTCGTCGCCGGGGTTGAGTTGGGTGGCGTCGCTGAACCGCGCGCTGTAGCCGATCGTGTCGCCGACACCGGTGTTGGAGATCGACAGGGCCAGTACCGTGGTGGCCAATCCGGTGACCAGAACGAAGATCAGCCCCTTGATCATCGGGGCGGCGAACTTCCTCACTTCAGCGTCACCTCCGTTCCACGGTAGAGCGGGCCGACGAGCACGCTGCTCCACGACGGCACGCCGGCCGGCTGAACACTGAGCGAGGGCGCCAGTAACCCGGCTAGAAGCTCCCGTTCCTGCGGGGAATTGGGCAGCTCGGACCGGCCCCGGTCATCGCCGCCATCCCCGCTATCGCCGAGCAGCGGGTGTCCCCGGCTGCCGACCGGCGCCGCGGCAACGCCCGAGGAGGGCGAGATTCCGCTCGGATAGCAGCGTGGACCGCCGCGCGCGTTGTACACCGGTATGTCCCTACCGGGCACGTACTTACCCCGAGACTGGGTGACTGTCGCCTCGATGTGCATGCCCGGCCGACCGGTGCCGGCGCCAAGAACCTTGTCCATCGACGGCTTCAGATCCGTCATCGCCTTGAGGGTGCACGGAAAGCTGGGCGAATACCGGGCAGCCACCTCCAGCGGCGCGCGGCCGGTGGCGGCGAGCTGGATCAGATTGTTCTTGTTGTTGCGCAAGAACACCGTCACGTCCTGGGAGGACGAGGTGACCCGGGAGTACAGCGAGCTCAGCTCGCTTCGCTTTTCGGATGCGGTTTGCAGGGTTACCGCGGTATCCGTCAGCGAGTCGAGCAAGTCAGGTGCGATGTCACCGTACAGCTCGCTCACCCTGGCCAGATTGCGAATGTTCCTGTTGAGCTCCGGCAGGTTGGGGTTGAATTCCTCCAGGTAGTTCGCGGCCGTCACCAGCGTGTCGCCGAGCTGCCGGCCGCGCCCTTCCAGCGCGGTAGATACCGCGGTGAGCGTGGACGCGATCTTCTGCGGCTGTACGGCCTGCAGGACCGGCATCAGGTTGTCGAAAACCTTCTCCAGCTCGATCGCGTTGGCGGAGCGGTCTTGGCTGATGACATCACCCTGCTCGAGAGCTGGACTCGTCGATTTGTCCGGAATGGACAGCTGGACGTAGCGTTCACCGAACAGCGTCTTCGGTATCAGCAAGGCCGAGACGTCTTCCGGCAGCTTGTCGATGTGGGCGGGATCGAGCGCGAGCTGGATCTCGGCGCCGTCGCGGCGGCTGTGAATCTCGCGGACTTCCCCCACCACGACACCGCGTGCCTTCACTTCGGAGGTTTCCCGGAGCTGGTTGCCGACCGTGCCGGTCTGCAAGGTAACCGCGACCGAGGAGTCGAACTTCTTCTCGTAGATCTGCACGGAAAGCGCGACGAGCGCGAACATCACCGCGAGGAAGACAACGCCGGCCAAGCGGCGCACCAACTTCTGCCGTCCCTCGCTGCTCATCCCGCCACCTGCACCGTTGTCGTGGACCCCCAGATCGCCAGGCCGAGGAAGAAATTCAGCACGTTGATCATGACGATGGTGGTGCGCACCGCGCGACCAACGGCGACCCCGACGCCAGCTGGCCCGCCACTGGCGCGGAAGCCGTAGTAGCAATGCACGATCATCACGACGACGCTGAAGGCGAGTACCTTGCCGAACGACCAGAGCACGTCGATAGCGGGTAGGAACAGCGCGAAGTAGTGGTCGTAGGTGCCCTCCGACTGGCCGAAGAACCACACCGTCACCTGACGGGACGCGATGTAGGAGGTGAGCAGCCCGATCGCGTAAAGCGGAATGATGGCGATGAAACCCGCCACGATTCTGGTAGTGACCAGGTAGGGAATGCTCGGCACGCCCATAACTTCCAGCGCATCGATCTCCTCGGAGATCCGCATCGACCCTAGTTGCGCAGTGAACCCGCAGCCCACGGTCGCGGACAGGGCGAGGCCCGCGACCAGCGGCGCGATCTCCCGGGTGTTGAAGTACGCGGAGATGAACCCCGCGAATGCCGAGGTGCCGACCTGGTTGAGCGCGGAATAACCCTGCATTCCGACGACCGTGCCGGTGAACACGGTCATGCCGACCATGACACCGATGGTGCCGCCGATCACCGCCAGCGCACCGCTACCGAAACTGACCTCCCCGATCAGCCTGGTGATCTCCTTGCTGTACCGGCGAACCGTGCGCGGCGTCCAGGCGAGTGCCCGCAGGAAGAACAGGATCTGGTCGCCGAGCGTGTCCAGAAAGCTGAACTGCCGGTCGATCGACTCGCTCACTCGCTGCCGGGGAGTTGTGGATGTGACCATCGGCTCGTCACGTTCCCCTCGGCGGTACGAGCTGCAGGTACAGCGTGGTGAGAATGAGATTCAGCAGGAACAGCAGCAGGAACGTGATGACCACGGCCTGGTTCACCGCGTCACCGACACCTTTCGGGCCGCCGGCCGGGTTCTGGCCCCGGTACGCGGCTACCACGCCGGCGACGAAGCCGAAAATCGCCGCCTTGATCGTGCTGATCCACAGATCGGGCAGCTGCGCGAGCGCGGAGAAGCTGGCGAGATACGCGCCCGGCGTGCCGTCCTGCATGACGACGTTGAAGAAGTAACCGCCCAGCACACCGACCACGCTGACCAGGCCGTTGAGGAAGATCGCAACCAGCATCGCGGCCAGCACCCGTGGCACGATCAGGCGCTGCACCGGGGAGACCCCGAGCACCTCCATCGCGTCGATCTCCTCGCGGATGGTGCGGGAGCCAAGATCGGCACAGATCGCCGCGCCACCCGCGCCGGCGATGATCAACGCGGTCACTAGCGGGCTGGCCTGCTGGACCACGGCGAGCACGCTCGCCGCACCGCTGAACGATTCCGCGCCGAACTGCGTGATCAGCGAACCGAGTTGCAGCGCGATCACGGCGCCGAACGGGATCGACACCAGCGCGCTGGGCAGGATAGACACACTGGCGATGAACCAGAACTGCTGGACGAACTCGCGGAACTGGAATGGTCGCTTGAACGTGCACCGAACGGTGTCCAGGCCGAGCGCGTAGAGCCGACCGGTTTGCCGCATCGCCGCGGCACCGGGAAACGACGACATCCGGGTACTCATAAGGGTCGCACCCGTCCTGCTGTCGTTCGGAGTTCGACTCCCACCACACCTCCCAGATTGCCTCCGCACCGGGCGGGACATTCGCATGGCGACGGACCCGATTTAGGCGCCACGATTCACGGGTCACCTCCCTGGGGAAGGGTGAACCGGCGAATTCTTCGCGGCGCTATCATCGGAATGTGGGTTACTGACCGGTACGCTAAACCTCGGCCCAATAACCAGACAAGTTATGTCGTGGCAAACTTCGATTTTTTGAGGTTCTGTGACAACTTTCGCCGCGACCTTCGTTGCTAGATGCGCAAATTCTGCGACCAGGCACGTGGACACTCGACCTTCCGGTTTTGGCTAATGAAATCCTTGCCGGCGCCACTGCCTTGGAGTGCTGCCTACCTGGACGATGTCGACCCCGTAATTCCGCCCGTCGATTTCCACGGACTTCGGCAGTAGGCGACGTCTGGATACGAATTTCTCCGGCATTTTCTTATGACCGCCATCCGGCTTCCCTGTCTGGATGCTTTCTCAGCGCCTCAATTCCGGCTTTTCCGGTGGGCATCGGAAGCCGTTACCCAGCCAGCACGCATTCCCCTGCGTCATCTTCACGTAGTTACCGGCCCCGGAGATCAGTCCGGTGAGCAGTGGATCCAGATCCTCTTTCGCACCACACCCGGAAAACGGCGGGATCGTGGTGGTGCCATCCAGGATCCCTCCGTCCTGCACGTTATAGCCCTCCGGATAGTCCGCGGTCAGCGTGATGTCGATGGTGGTCTCGCAATGGTTCCCCACATCGAGCCGAGCGCCATTGACCGTGGCGTCGTACACCCGGGCCACCATCTTCGCGTTGCCTACCACCGAACCATCGAACGGAGGCTGCGCCTGGAATCGGATATCGATCTCCATCGGCGCCGATTGCCTCAACTCCATCGTCGCCGTGGTCGGCATGAAGCCGAACGGGAGGAACGAATTATCCTCAGGAGGAAACTGCTGCTTGCCGTCGTGGTTCAGCTCGCCAATCGCGGTTTGGCACCACATGCCCGAACCGTCGTTGCATGGCTCCGGATTGGCGTTGTCGATATTCAGAATCCCGAGTGGGATTCGTGCCGCCGCTTCGAGCTTGCGGACGTTCGTGTATCCGCCGATGTAGGTACACATCGGTGTGCCCTCGTTACCGATCCGGTGGCATTCCTCCGGAATATCGTCCTCGGCGGCTCGAGTCTCGGCGCCACCGAACGGAGGATTGGTACCGTCCCGAGGGTCTTCCGACCGGCCACTCGTCGGCGGGGTCGTCTCCTCGCCGGCCACGGGCACGGTTGCGAGCAGGGTGTCTTCGCCCGCTTCGGGCAGGCAGTCCAGCGACAGCAGCGCCGGATCGGTGACTTTGCCGTCCGCCTGTCGCATGCCGAGTTGCAGCGCCAGCTTGCCCGCGGTGAAGGTGACAGGGCCCGCGTCGCGCACGGTGGCCGGTGGCACCTTTCCGGATGCAGCCAGCGCCAGCTCACCACTTTCCGGAATCGCCGTTGACGGGGCGTTCAGCTCGGACCAGGAAACGTCGTTCGACGTCCCGTTCTGCGCCACCGCGGCGGTGAGATTCGCGGTGCCGGTAACGGTGGCGGCGCCCCATCCGGTCAGATCGGCGAGCGCCGCCTCCGGAATACTCGCCCGTACCGTGACATCCGTCGGCTGGATCGGCTGTCCCACCGCACCGCTTTCCGGAAACGATGCCTGAATCCGTACGCCGATCTGGTGTCTCCCGGACGGGAACTCGCAGTTGTAGGCGAACCACGTGGTGTCGACGTCGGTCCTGCCGGCCTGCTGCTCGGCGGCCGAGCTGGCGGCACCGAGTACACCGGAGAGCATTCCCACCATTCCGATGAGAGCCACTCCGATCATCCGACGATGCGTCCAACGAGCCATGGGTTCATCTTCCCGGGTTCATCTTCCCGCGTCAGTGGCGTAACCAGCCGGGATCGCTCGACCGGGAACATCCCGGCCGAGCGATTCACAGCCTTTATCCGAAAGAGATTTGTTGTGCCGGGGTGATGGCGTAGTCGCCCTGATACTCGACGACGTCGCCCTGTTGGATCAGACCGAAGCAGTTGTTCCCCGGGTCTACGGAACTGACCACCAGTTCGTGACCCGAATCGGCGACTGGGCTGAGCGCCAGCGTGCCGCTCGCGTTGTCGTATGTTCCGTCGGCTTCACCGGTGACCGTCGCCTGACACCCCGGACCGGTCAGGTTGGCCTCGACGCCGCCGACATATCCGGTTGTCACACCATCCGCGAAGGACTCACCGTTGATGCTCCAGCTACCGACCTGTCCGACCTCGAACGTGAGGCCCAGTGGACCCGAGCAGTTGCTGAACGCGACTTGGTCGATCGAGCCAAGCTGGGCGGGGGTCCCACTGGCACCGGTTTCCAACATGCCCGCCGCCTCGGAAGAGGTACACACCAGCTGAACATCGTTGCGGGTATTCGTCAGGAGCGTCTCACCGGAAGTCGCTGTGTAGTCCCCACCCGGATCGATAGTCCACTGCTCCTGCTGTGCAGAGGCCGATGTGGCGCTCAGGCCGATCGCCATAGCTACTGCCGCACCGGTAGCGAGAGTACTTGCTACGCGTCTGCGCATCGTGATCAATTCCTCCATAACCGCTGTTTCGGGGATTAGTTCATTGACGAAAGCTGTGCGGTGCTCCGGGAGTCACGCCTTCCCTGACAGGCCACTCGCCAGAGCAGTCAATTCCAACGGCGACCCCTTCCTGTAATCAGTAGCACGAATTCACCGGCACAGAAAAGCTCGGTGAAGTTGGCGAGTCAGCTGTTTCCGGACATGGAATCTATTCGGATCGGCCTGGAAAACCGCGTCCACGAAAATCGTCTGCTCGTATATCCGGTAAGGCACCGAGTTATCGGGCGCTTCCCGCAACGGCCACGTTACTGCGGAGTAACGCGGTACACAACAAGGGAACGGCAATAGAACCGATTCTGGCACCGATTCCCGCGGTAACTCATAAGAAAATCGCAAACCGCACTTCTCGGTTTGTCATCGGACGACAATTTCTGCTTCCTCCGGAGTATTGGATCTACGGCGCCGGCGCCGGCAGCAGAGACGGCGTCTCGCTGGGGTCCGGCTCGCAACCCGGCTGCTCGTCGTCAGGCGGCTGGCTGGGAGAGGTCGAGGGATCGTCCGGTTCGCACGTCGGTGGCTCACTCGGATCCGGCGGGGGCGCCGGTGTCGGTGACGGTGTGGGGCCGGGCGTCGGGGTCGGAGTCGGCTTCGGCGACGACGATCCCGGTGGTCGGGGCGAGCCGGATCCGCCGCCAGCCGACGGCGGTGCGGGTCTGGCGGATGATGCACGTCCGGATTCGCTCGCGCTGGCCGACCGTTTCGCGCCGCCGGACGGCGCGCGACCGCCCTGTGCGGCCAGCACCGAGCGATCTGTGCCGAGCCCGCCGAGGAACCCCAGGGTGTCAACGGTCGGGTGCACGCCGCGCGCGTAGGCATCCGCCCAGAGCAACACCGTGCTGACGTAGGAATTCGAATGGTTGTAGCGGAACACCGCGGCCGCCCGCTGCGCCGGGTCGGAGGTGTCCAGGCCACCCGCGCACAGGTACCGGCCGGCGCCGAGGGTGGCGTCGTAGATGTTGTTCGGATCGGAACTGCCGTCGCCGTTGCCGTCCGCGGCGTAGCCGCGCCAGGTCGAGGGGATGAACTGCATCGGCCCAACCGCGCGATCCCAGACCTGGTCACCGTCGTGGGCACCGTCGTCGGTGTCGGTGATGGCCGCGAATTCGCCGGCCCCGTTGAGCACCGGGCCGAGAATCGGTGCTCGTGTTCGACCGGAAGCGTCCACGTTCCCACCACTCGCGTGACCCGATTCGATCCGCCCGATGCTGGCCAGCAACGACCAGTGCATCCGGCAGCCGGGCTGCTGGGCCGCCAACAGGTCCGCCGCTTTGATGTAGGCCGTCAGTGCGGAACGGGGTATACCGAGTGGACCATTCGGCAGTCGTGCGAACGGATCGAGGTCTTCGCCCTGTGAAGTGGAATCCGCGCCGCCGTTCGGCGGATCGGGCTCGACTTTCGATCCGTCCACATTCAGCGGATTGCCTTGCGCGTCAACGGGATTGCCCCCTGCGTCCAGGTAACGAATCCATGGGTTTTCCGCCGAGAGCATGGCATCCACGGCACTTCCCGGCACCACGATCGGCAAGGCCAGCAATGGCGCCAAAATGCGCACGGATCGCACTCGCCGGCCACCAGGTCTGATTCTCGTTTTATTGTGCGCCCGCCAAACTCGCACTCGCACGACCTCCTCGTCGATATTCCTTGGCGCCGTGCGCGCCGCGGGCTCAGCATGCCCGAGTCACCGCACCGCAAACACCATCGAGGAAGAATCGCCGAAACCATTGTCAGGTTTCCACAATCACGAGGACACGAATTTCCCAGCCGTGAGTAATTCCGTTTGTCTCCACGCATTACCGTTCATGACATGACTCAACTGCGAGCCGTCGTCTTCGACTGGCGGGGCACCTGGTAACCACCCTCGATGAGGAAGGCTGGGTGCGCGAGGCGTTACGGCTGCTCGGTAGGAAACACGACGAGGAAACGATCGGCCAGTTGTGCGGCGCGATCGCCGCAGCCGCCACGATGCGGGCGCTGGCCAAGCGCGGCCGCAAGATCGGCGTGTTCAGCGACATCCACGTCGACCTGCGGCCCGCCTTCGCCGCGGAAGGGCTGGCGGATCTTGTCGAGGTGTTCGTGCTGTCTTACGAGCACGGCGCGCAGAAACCGGATCCCGCGATTTTCCAATTAAAGTACTCACAGGTGTTTCGGGGCGAGTGCGCGCACCAGTTCGAGGGGATCCTGGTCGGTCGGCGTCACAGCCATGATCGGGGTGTCCAGGCCCTGGTCGACGTAAGCTCGCACCTTCTCCCGGCACTCGTCGACGCTGCCGTGCACCACCAGCTCGTCCACCACCGAATCCGGGATCACTTCGTTGGCCTTCTTGCGATCACCGGCGGCCCATGCCTCGTGCATCGGCCGGAGCATCTCGCCCCTGCCGAGCCATTCGTGGAACGCGGCGTACACCGGCACGGTGAGGTAACTCGAGATCATCAACCGGCCGAGCCCGCGGGCGGCCTCCACGTCCTCGGTCGGGCACACGAAGATCCGGGCGACCAGTTCGACATCGGGGCCGACCTCGGCGCGAACCCGTGGCACATCGGAGGCGGCGAGCCAGTTCGTGATGACGCCGTCCGCTTCCCTAGCCGCCAGCTTGAGCATTCCCGGCCGCAACGCGGCGAGCATGATCTCCGGCGCGGCCGACGGCGGGCGCTCCAACCGGAAACCCCGTATCGAGAACGTCGGGTACTCGTGCGTCACCTTCTCCCCGGTGAACGCGGAACGCAGGAACCGCAAGGTATCCCTGGTGCGCCCGAACGGCTCGTCGAAGCTGCCGCCGTTCCACCGCTCCACGATCGCAGGCGAGGAAGACCCGATCCCGAGCACCGTCCGCCCGGGGGCACATTCGGCGAGCGTTGCTCCGCTCATCGCGAGCAGGCCGGGGCCTCGGGTGTACACCGGCGCGATGGCGGTGCCGAGGCGCAGCTCCGGCGCCCACTCGGAAGCGAGCACCAGCGGGGAGAATCCGTCCGTGCCGGCCGTTTCGGATGACCACGCGTCGGTGTAGCCGAGGGCCGGCAGCTCCGCGATCAATTCGCGGTGCGCCGGCAGCGGCACACCGGTCAACGGAATGGTGATTCCCCAACGCCTCATGCGTCCTCCTTCTCTCGCCGACTAACCGACCTTGCCCCTGGCCAGCGCACCACCGTCGATCACGATCGTCTGGCCGGTCATCCACGCCGACTGCTGCCCGGCGAGGAACACCGCGGCGTTCGCGATGTCCTCCGGCTCGCCGATCCGGCCGAGTGGAAGGGACTCGTTCAGCCGCGGCTCGTGATCTTCCCAGAGGGCCCTGGCCAGATGGGTGCGCACGATGCCCGGCGCGATCGCGTTCACCCGCACGCTGGGCGCCAGCTCGGAGGCGAACTGCCGGGTCAGATGCAGCACCGCGGCCTTGGTCGCGTTGTAGAAGCCGATACCCGGCTCGGTCGCCATCCCGCCAACGGAGGCGATGTTCACCACGGTGCCGCCTCGCTCGGCCATGGATGCCTTCCACGCCAGCTGGGTCCACAGCACGACCGCCGTCTGGTTGACGCGAACGGTCTTCTCCGCCCTCGTCATGTCCAGGTCGACCATCGGGCCGAAGTACGGGTTGGTTCCGGCGTTGTTCACCAGCACGTCGATGCCGCCGAACTCGGCGACCGCGGCGTCCACACAGGACTGAGCTTGATCGGGTTCGGCGACGTGTGCCGCGAAGGGCAGCACCCTGACGCCGTGTGCGGAACGGATCTCCTCGGCCGCCGGGTCAAGCGCGTCCTGCTTGCGCGAGGAGATGACCAGGTCGCACCCTTCCGCGGCCAGCGCCTGCGCGATCGCCTTACCGATGCCCCGTGACGAACCGGTGATGAGGGCGGTCTTGCCGGTCAGCTCCGAGTTCATTCAGCAGCTCCCATCTCGGTTACCTTCAGTTCCCGCTTGAGCCAGTCAACTTGTTGCAGCATCAGGCTTTCCGCTCCCGCTTCGCCGTTCGGCGGCATGTGTGTCGCGCCGACGAGCGCCACGAACTGGTGCGGGCGCCCAGCGTTGAACAGCGCCGCGGACAGCCGCAGCGCGTGCGCGGGAAAGACGTTGTCGTCCGCGAGGCCATGAATGAGCATCAACGGCCTGCGCAGTTTCTCCGCGTCGGCGAGCAGCGAATTGTGCTGGTAGGCCTCGGGTTCCGTGTCCGGCTGGCCGAGGTAGCGCTCGGTGTAGTGGGTGTCGTAGAGCCGCCAGTCGGTCACCGGGGCGCCGGCAACCGCGGCGTGGAAGACATCCGGGCGGCGCTGCACGGCGAGCGCGGACAGATAGCCACCGAATGACCAGCCCCTGATCGCCACCCGATCGGTGTCCAGATCGGGATATTCGCCCGCGACGGCAAGCACGGCGTCGACCTGGTCGGCGAGCGTGACATCGGCGATCCGGCCGGCGATTTCCTTTTCCCAGCCCGCTCCCCTTCCCGGCGTGCCACGGCCATCCGCGACCAGTACCGCGAAACCCTGGTCGGCGAGCCATTGCGAGGTCAGAAACGCGCTACGGCTCTGCAGAACGCGCTGTGCGTGCGGCCCACCGTACGGATCAAGGAGAACCGGGAGCTTCCCGCTGCCCTGCCGGTACCCGTTCGGCAGCAGCAGGGCGCACCGCAGCTCCCTGCTGCCCGCGGTGAGCATGGTGATGTTCAGGCGCAGACCCGGATCGACGACGTAAGAGTCGATCTTCGTGACCGCGGCGCCGTCCCGCAGCACCTCGACGCGCGGGCCGTCGTAGTCCAGGCTCCACGAGCTGAGCACGGCGAGCCCCGCGGTGCCACCACCGATGTGCACCCCCGGCGCGTCGGAAAGCCGTTGCGCCCCACCGGAATGTGTCCGGTACACGTGGGTCTGGGTCGGATCGTCCTCGGAACCGGTGAACAGCACCTCATCGCCGATGTCCAGCACGGAACGCACCTGCAGACCGGGATCCGTGACGGGCTCACCGTCGATCAGCAACCGGTAGTCGCCGCCTCGCACGCCGACCCGCACCAGTCGCCCTTCGGAGGTCCACCCCGGTAGCCCTGGCACGATCTCCACCCAGTCCGGATCGGTCTCGGTGCACAGCAGCGTGGTCGCTCCGGTTTCCGGGTCGATCGACCGGATCTCCACCACCCGCTGGTCGCGGGACTGCACGGCGATCAGCGGCTGGCCTCGTGGCGACCAGTGCGCGTTGACCAGGTACGGCAACGCGTCCGTGTCCCAGTCGACGTGCACCGTGCTGCCGTCCAGACCGAGCAGCACCAGCGAGACGTCCACGTTCGGCGTTCCGGCCGACGGGTAGGCGACCGCGGCCGGTGCTCGATCGGGGTTCGCCTGATCGGCGATATGCCAGCGAGTGACCGGCGAGCGATCGCTGCGCTCGACGAGCAACCGGCTGCCGTCCGGGGCCCACCAGTAGCCACGCGCCCTGTGCATCTCCTCGGCGGCGATGAACTCGGCGAGCCCCCATGCGACCTGCTCGGTGCCGGGCTCGGACAGCGCGCGATCCTCCCCGGTCGCCAGCTCCACGACTCGCAGACCGCGGTCGGCGACGTAGGCGATATAGCTGCCGGCGGGATCGGGCCGGGGATCCACCACCGGGGTCTGGGTGTCCAGCGCGGTGACCTCGCCGCTGCCGGTTTCCGCCACGTACAGCCGACCGGAAAGGGCGAATGCCGCACGACGCAACTCCGCGTCGCAGGCATAGCCGACCACCCCAGCGGAGCGTTCCCGGCTGCGCTCCCGCCTCGCGCGTTCCTCCGCGGACAGTTGCTCACCGTCGGCGGTCAGCGTCCCGGCGTCCACCAGTACGGCTTCGGTGCCGGAGTCCACATCCAGCGACCACAGGCTGGTTCGGTTGTCCTCACCGGACGGCGAGCGCAAGAACAGCACCCTGGAACCGTCCGGTGCGCTCTGGAAGTTTCGCGGAGCGCCCAGAGTGAAGCGCTGGGTCCGTGCTTGCAGCCGCAGGAACGGGGTCTCGCTCGTCACCCCTTGACCTTCGCAGATCTTGCCGGGCGACGGTACAGGAGCCCAGGCCGGAAACGATTCGTTGCTGGATCGCCTGATCACGCAACGAAGTGTCGCCCAACACAATGCTCCGCGGATGAACCCACACGTGAACAGGCTCTAACCTTAGGTTATGACCATGACGGCCGACCCGCGCGGTGCGCAGTACACCGCAGCCGAGTTCCTCGCACTCGACGAGGAATGGAGCACGCACAATTACCATCCGCTACCGGTCGTGATCAGCCGTGCCGAGGGGGCGTGGGTCACCGACGTCGACGGCAACCGGTACCTGGATTTCCTGTCCGGGTACTCGGCGCTGAACTTCGGCCACCGGCACCCTGCCCTTGTCGCGGCCGCCGCCGAGCAGCTCGGTAAGGTCACGCTGACCAGCAGGGCGTTCCATCACGACCAGCTCGGGGCGTACTGCCGGGAACTGGCCGAGTTGACCGGCACCGAGATGGTGCTGCCGATGAACTCGGGGGCGGAGGCCGTCGAGTCGGCGCTCAAGGTCGCCCGCAAATGGGCCTACCGGGTGAAGGGAATCCCGGACGGGGCCGCGGAGATCGTGGTAGCCGGATCGAACTTTCACGGGCGCACCACGACGATCGTGTCGTTTTCGACGGACGAGACCGCGCGGGCCGATTTCGGACCGTTCACCCCGGGATTCCGGATCGTGAAATACGGCGACGCCGAGTCGTTGCGTGCGGCGGTCACCGAGCGCACCGCCGCGGTACTGGTCGAGCCGATCCAGGGGGAGGCGGGCGTCGTGGTACCACCCGCCGGCTACCTGCCCGAGGTGCGCCGGATCTGCGACGAAGCGGGCGTGTTGCTGATCGCGGACGAGATCCAGTCCGGGCTGGCGCGGGCCGGCGAGGTGCTCGCGCTTGACCACGAGGGGGTGCGCGCCGACCTGTACACGTTGGGCAAGGCGCTCGGCGGCGGCATCCTGCCGGTTTCCGCGGTAGTGGGTCGGCGGGACGTGCTCGGCGTGCTCCGGCCCGGTGAGCACGGTTCCACGTTCGGCGGCAACCCGCTGGCCTGCGCGGTGGGCCGCGCGGTGATCCGGCTGCTCGCCACCGGCGAGTTCCAGCAGCGCTCCAGAGAGCTCGGCGCGCTGTTGCACGCGCGGCTCGGCTCGCTGGTTGGTCGCGGTGTCGCTGAGGTACGTGGCCGCGGGCTGTGGGCCGGGGTGGATATCGCGCCGGGTGGTCCTTCCGGGCGCGCCGCCTCCGAGGCGTTGGCACGACGCGGCGTGCTGTGCAAGGAGACGCAGGACTCGACGTTGCGCATCGCACCGCCACTGGTGATCAGCGAGGTGGACCTGGAAAGGGGCCTCGACGCGATGACCGGGGTGCTCACTCGTTGACCTGCCGCCAGCGGCGGATTCCCACGCTGGAGACGACGTAGAGCGTGCACGCGTTGAGCAGGTGCCAGAGGAAGTGCGTGCCGGTCGGCAACCAGCCGCACACGGTGTGATCGATGCTGCGGAAGGTCAGCGAGGCGGTGAAGATCACGCCGGCGGTGGCCAGCGGGCGCCAGTAAGGACTGATGTCCGCGTTTCGCTGCCAGCGCAGCCAGGCGGCGAGCGCGAACAACGTGATCAGCGCCGCGAGGTACATACCCGGTCCGGTGATGGCAAACGACAGCAGCGCGGCGAAGGCCACGAACACCGGCGAGGCGAGCCAGGCGAGCCGCCAGCGGACGCCCGCGAACCAGCGCACGAAGTAGGCGATGTAGAACAGCAGGAACACCGCGATGAAACCGGTGTCCAGCATGCCGCCCCAGCCACTCGCGGTGGTGTGAAACGCGGTGCTGCCAACGAAGATCAGCGCGAGCAGCACCGGGAAGACCTTCGGTGAGCCGGACAGGTGGCGGGTGGAGCGCCAGACGGCGATCGCGGCGATCAGGAAGGCGAGGTTGCTGATCGCGTTGAACGGCTCGCCGAGCAGCCCCGGCGCCACCCGCTCGCAGTAGGCGTCGACGTAGTCCACATCGGAGAGCTGTACCAGCCGAAGGTTTCGAGCAGGCAAACACCGGCGTGCCGTCGCGGTTTCCTCACGGCGCGGCGTGCACGGCCTCGCGCGCCAGCGCGACCAGCCGGGACACCGCGCGAAGGTACTTCTTCCGGTACCCGCCGGCCAGCATCTCATCCGGAAACAGCTCGGACAGCGGGCAACCGGAGACAACGACGGGAATCGCCCGGTCGTAGAGCCGATCGGCGAACGACACAAGGCGCAGCGCGACGTTCTGATCCGAAACGGGATACACGCCACGGATGTGCACCGCGGACACACCATCGAGCAGCCGGCCGTACCTGGACGGGTGCAGGGTGGCCAGCTGCCCGCACAGCTCGTCGTAATCGTCCACAGTGGAGCCCGCACGCTGGCGCGCGATATCCAGCAACGTCTCGTTGTGCACCGCCGGCGGAGCTTCCACCAGCCCACGGTGCCGGTAGTCGGGGCCGTTCACCCGCACCACCGAGAACCGCGCGGACAGCGCGTGAATCTCGCGCAGGAAGTCCTCGGCGGCGAACCGCCCCTCTCCCAGCTTGTCGGGCAACGTGTTCGACGTGGCGGCCACGAAAGCCCCGGCTTCCACCAGCTCGGTGAGCAACCGGGTGACGAGCATCGTGTCGCCCGGATCGTCCAATTCGAACTCGTCGATGGCCAGCAGCCGGTGCTCGCTGAGTCGTTGTACCGCGCTGGAAAAGCCCAGCGCGCCAACCAGATGGGTCAACTCGACGAACGTCGCGTACGCCTTCGGCCCGTCGATCGCGTGCCACATGGACGCCAGCAGGTGCGTCTTGCCGACCCCGAACCCGCCGTCCAGGTACATCCCCGCTCGCCCCTGGTCCGCCTGGCGGCCACGTCGGAACAGTGACCGCAACCGCGAACGGCGAGGGTGCCCGGCCTCGACGCGCGCCACGAACGCCTCGCACGCGGCCACCGCATCGGTCTGGCTCGGTTCTTCCGGATTGGGCACGTACGTGGAAAGCCTCACATGATCGAAACGCGGCGGTGGCACCAAGGAATCGATCAGCTCGTCCTGGCGCACCTCCGGTTGCCGATCGGTCAGCCGCGTGCCGGTCATACCCTCGAGCGTAGCCACGTGTTGTCATGAGCTCGTGCACAGCCTCTTCCCCACGTCGCTGCCCGCCGAGCCGGGCGGCGAGCGCTCGCTCCCTGAAATCAGCGACCGGGAACTGGAGCGGCTGTACGACTATCCGGATACCGCCGGCCGCCCATGGGTTCAGGCGAACTTCGTGAGCAGTATGGACGGCGCGGTCGCGGTATCCGGCCGGTCGGAGGGGCTGTCGGGTCCCACGGACAAGCGGATCTTCGCGCTCGGCCGGGATCTGGCCGACGTCGTGCTGGTCGGCGCCGGCACCGCGCTGGTCGAGCGGTACCGGCCGGTCCGGCGCAGCACCGCGCGTGTCGAACGTCGTGAGCGGCTCGGGCTGCGTGGCATCCCGCCGGTGGCCGTCGTCACCCGGCGCTGCTCGCTGACTCCGGATTCCGCGCTGCTCACCGACGCCACGGTTGCGCCGATCATCCTCACCTGCCGCGGCGCGCCCGAACAGCGAAAGGCCGCGCTGGCCGAAGCCGGGGCGGAGGTTCTGGAGCTCGGCGACGAATCGGTCGACCTGCCACGCGCACTCGACGCGCTCGCCGCGCGCGGGCTCCGGCGTATCTGCTGCGAGGGCGGGCCACACCTGTTCGGCCAGCTCATCGCGGACGACCTCGTCGATCAGCTGTGCCTGACGATCGCACCGCTGCTCGCCGGCGGGGACGCGGGCCGGATCGCGGTCGGTCCGCTGCCGGCCAGCCCGCACGCCATGCGGCTGGCGTCCGTGCTGCACGACGACGGGTTCCTGATGCTGCGCTATCGCCGGCAACGACGATGACCCGGCCGAGCGGGCCTTGCGTTCGGTAACGACACCGAGCGAGGCTGGCGTTACCGGCCAAACCGAATCCCGTTTGGACACTGATCTTGGATTTCCACGTCGAAAGGAGTCATACTTTCATGGCGCAGAACAGTTCAACGAGATCCGAATCCAGCACGGTGCCTGCTCCCCGTGGCAACAACGCGGCGGCCAGGGTGGCCGACGACAACGGGCACGGCAAGACCACGATCGCCTCGCCGGTGGTGCAGAAAATCGCCGGGATGGCGGCAAGGGAGATCGCCGGTGTGCATACTCTCGGCGGCGGGGTGTCCAGGGGTTTCGGTGCGATCAGGGAGCGCATCCCCGGCGCCGGCACCACGACAACCACCGGCGTGGCCGTCAAGGTCGGTGAGCGGCAGTCGGCGATCGACCTCGACCTGGTCATCGAATATGGTGCGGCGATCGTGGATGTCGCGCGCGCCGTCCGCAAGAACGTGATCACCGCGGTCGAGCGGATGACCGGGCTCGAGGTGAATATCGCGGTGAACGACGTGCACCTGCTCGAGGATGACGACCAGGAAACCCAGGTCTCGCGGGTGGAGTAGGCGGCACTGTGCTCGCCAAAACCGGTCCAGCCCGAGACAATGACGGACAGTCGGCGAACAGTAAGGAGCGGATCCGATGACCGGTGCGTCGCCGTGGTGTTGGATGCCGGCCACCCACTGCCCGAGGTGATCGAGGTGTTGCGGGATCGGGTTCGTGCGGTGGCCGGCGATGTCCCGGTGGACATCACGGTGGCCGACCTGCTGACCGAGCCGGAGCAGCTTGCGGAGCGGGTCGCCGCACCCTGCCGGACGAGTCGTCGGAGTTGACGCAGGTGGGAGCCGAACACAACCGCAGCAAAGTGGACCGTGCGGCGTTCCGGGCCTTCGTTCGGATGCATCACCCGGACGTCGGTGGCGACCCGGAGGTGTTCATCGCGGGCGTGAACCGGTTCAACCGAGGTGAGAACCCGTTCGCCGCGCAGCAGCCACCGAAGGACCGCTACGACGCCCCGATCGAGGTGGTTCGCCGCCCCCAGGGATTCGGATGGATCACGCACTATCTCCGGCGCCTGCGAGACCGGCATCTGGGCCCGCCGCGGGTGCGGTGACGGTTCGTCGACGGGCCCGGCCGGGCGGGCGGGCGGGCGAATCGCGGATTCCCACGAGCCGGCCGTCTCCGGTGACGCTGAGGAGGAGGAGCTAACGAGAATGAACGCAACGCAGACGGGCATCGTGGTCGGCTTGGTACTCGGCCTCGCGGCCACGCAGGGGTTCGTCGCTTTCCTTGTCACCCTCGCGGTGGGCGTGATCGGCCTGGTCGTCGGCAGGGTGATCGACGGTGCGTGGGACCTGAACGACGTGTTCGGCCGGGGCCGGGACCGGTGAACGCGGAGCCGGGCGGCGCGGCAAGCACCCTGCCGCCGCCGGAGGAACGCGGCACGCTGCGCGTCGATCCGCGTTGTTGTCGATGAGCTCCGCACCCGGGTGGCCGAGGAGGTCGAGCGCATCACCGCGTACCGCGTGCGCGCGGTTCGGGTCACCATTTCCGCGCGGATCTGCGGGCGGTATGCACGGAGCTCGACAGCCGCGTGCTGGCGCGAGCCCGCGAAACACTCGGCATCGCCTCGTTGCCGACCGCGGTCCGGTTGGAGCTCGACTCCGGTGGCAGTCGCGTGACCAGATGACGAGCGGGCTTCGCAGACTCACGAGCGACAGAATGGAGCCCCGTGGCGCTACCACTTAGCCCGCCGGTCAAGCCGATGCTCGCGCGGCCGGTGGCGAAGATCCCGGACTCGGACGGGATGCTGTTCGAGCCGAAGTGGGACGGTTTCCGGTGCCTGGTTTTCCGGGACGGCACCGAGCTGACGTTGCAATCCCGGTCGGGGAAGCCGCTGAACCGGTACTTTCCCGAGGTGTGCGAGCGCCTGCTCGACACGCTGCCGGAGCGGATCGTGTTGGACGGTGAGCTGGTGGTCGCCGCCCAGCGCCGGCTGAGCTTCGACGCGCTCACCCAGCGGGTGCACCCGGCGGAAAGCCGGGTCCACCTGCTCGCGGAGCAGGCCCCGGCGCGCTACGTGGCCTTCGACCTGCTCGCCGTCGAGGACATGGCCTACCTCGACCGGCCAACCTCGGCGCGGCGGCACGTGCTTGTCGAGCTGCTGCACGACAACCAGGGCGTGCACCTCACCCCGGCAACCGAGGACCCGGGGACCGCGCGAACATGGTTCACCCTGTTCGAAGGCGCGGGGCTGGACGGCGTGATCGGCAAGCCGGCCGGTGATCCGTACGCCCCTGGCAAGCGCGCGTTGTTCAAGTACAAGCACACCCGCACGGCGGACTGCGTGCTCGGCGGGTTGCGCTGGCACGCGGACACCGAGCCGGGCACGGCGGTCGGGTCGCTGCTGCTCGGGCTGCACGACGAGCACGGCGTGCTGCACCACGTCGGCGTGGTCGGGTCGTTCGCGGCCGCCAGGCGCCGGGAGCTCGCCAGCGAGCTGCACAAACTGATCACCGACGAGCCCCACCCGTGGCTCGGCGAGCACGCCGAGGACGGCCGCCGGCTGCCGAGCGCACCGACCAGGTGGCGCAGCGGCGAGCTGCCGTGGGTACCGCTGCGCCCGGAACGCGTCGTCGAGGTTGGCTACGAGCACACCGAGGGCGCGCACCCGGCACGGCTGCGGCACACCGCGCAGTTCGTGTGCTGGCGCCCGGACCGGGATCCGGACTCATGCGGCTACGCCCAGCTCGAGCAGCCCGCGCGATACGACGTGGACGCCGTGCTGAACGGCGAAGTCCGCCCTACTCACTGAGCCCTCACCCGGCACATGCGAGGCTCGTAGCCGCCATCGAAGAGTTCACCGTGTCCGAGGAGAGCAGGAAGATCGTGCCGCGCCGGCCCTCCGCGCACCGGTTGCGCAGCACGTTGCTGGCGGCCACCGGGTTGCTGCTGGTGACCGCGTGCACCGCGGGTCCGTCCACCCGCCCGGCGATCGTGATGAACGACCAGGGCACCCAGCCGCGCCAGCCGCAGTCCCAGCGCGGGCCGGCCGAATTGCCGCCACTGGAGCAACCGGGCAGCCGGATCAACTGGGACGCGTGCGCCGACGAGACCAGCGAACGAATGGACCAGCCGCACGCCCCGCTGCGGGCCGATCTGCGGATCGAATGCGCCCACGTTTTCGGGGTACTCGATTCGCCGGACGCTCCGGGCCGTGGGGTATCCCGGATCGGCCTGCTCAAAGCCGGCCACGGTAAGACCCCGCTGGTGGTGTTGAACGACGTCAACGGCGTTCCGGGAACGCTGTACGCCGCCCAGCTGGCCAGCATCCTGCCGCCGGAGATGCTGAGCAAGTTCTCGCTGATCGGCGTGGACCGAAGGGGCACCGGCGACTCGGACGCCGCTCGGTGCATCCCCGGACCCGCCCGCGAGCAGCTGGTGAACATCGATCCAGCGGCGAACGATGTGGAGCCGGTGGTGGACGCGGCGCGGGAAGCTGGCAAGGAATGCTCGATCGAGCTGGAAACCCAGTTCGGCGCGCTGGACAGCGAACGCACCGTCGCCGACCTGGAAACCGTGCGCAAAGCCCTTGGCATACGGCATCTGAACGCGATCGCCCGCGGCGAGGGGTCCCGTGTGCTGAGCCTGTACGCCACCCGCCATCCGGACAATGCCGGCCGGCTGGTGCTGGACGGCGCACCCGATCCCAGCCGGGACGACCTCGCCGCGACCGAGGAAACCGCAGCCGGCGCCCAGGCGGCCTACCGCGACTTCGCCACCGAGTGCACCTCCGGTGACTGCCCGCTCGGCCCGGACCCGGAACAAGCGCTGAGCGAGCTGGTCGACAGGTTGCGCGATCGGCCGCTGAACACCGCATCGGGCACCACGCTCGGGCCCGGCGCGGCGCTGAGCGCGGTGCTGAACGGGCTGGCCGATCGACCTCGCTGGCGGGAGCTGGCCACCGCGATCGCCAAGGCTCGAACCGGCGACGGTGCCGAGCTGGCCAGGTTCGTCGAGCCGATGCTGAAAAGCACCGCCACGAAGCCTGCCCGGCTGGACGGCGCGCTGGTGACCAGCTGCAACGACTCGATGTCGCGGCTCTCGCCGGACCGGATCAACAAGACCGCTCGGGACTGGCGCGGCAAGTACCCGCTGTTCGGCGGGCTGATCGCGCAGCGACTCGCCTGGTGCAGCCCGTGGTCCCGGCGCACCGCGCCACTGCCCTCGCCGAAGGGCAACGGCCTGCCACCCGTGCTGGTGGTGAGCACCAGGGCGGATCCGGTCACCCCGGAGAGGGGCACCTCACGGGCCGCGCAGAACCTGAGCACCGCGGTGCGGATTTCCTGGCAAGGTGCCGGGCACGGCGGCGTCGGCCAGTCGGAGTGCGTGACCGAGGCGGTGACGAACTTCCTGATCGACGGCAACGTGCCGCATGACGACACCCCGTGCCCGGCGTGAGGCGAGGATTGGCTGCCGCACTGGCCGCTGAGTTTGCCTGCGCGGGAGTCCGGGTAATCGGGATTCACAATGTTACTAACCAGTAGTAGCGTGGATGTGGCAACGATCACCGGCCGAGTGATCGGCGGCCACGCTTGCCGGTTGCTCCAAACAGTCGTTAGGGGTCAGGAATGGCCACAGTGGACTCCGCCAGCACGGAAACTCGGCAGGTAGACGCCGAGGAAGCCCGCCAGACGGCCGAGGAAGCTCGAGAAACCAAGTGGGACCGGCCCAGTTTCGGCAAGGAGCTGTTCCTCGGGCGCCTTCGCCTCGATCTGATCGACCCGCTGCCGGGCAGCGATCCGAAATCGGAAGCCGAGGGCGAGGAGTTTATCGCCCGGTTGCGCGAGTTCTGCGAGACGAAGATCGACGGCCAGCTGATTGAGCGGGAGTCCAGGATTCCCGACGACGTGGTCAACGGCCTGAAGTCGCTCGGCGCTCTGGGTATCAAGATCCCGAAGGAGTACGGCGGGCTCGGTTTGCCCGCGGTGTACTACCACCGCGGGCTGATGCTGGTGAGCACGGTGAACCCCGCTCTGGGTGCGCTGCTGTCCGCCCACCAGTCGATCGGCGTGCCGCAGCCGGTCAAGATGTTCGGCACCGAGGAGCAGAAGAAGCAGTTCATGCCGCGCTGCGTCAACGAGATCACCGCGTTCCTGCTCACCGAGCCGGATGTGGGCAGCGACCCTGCCCGGCTGGCCACCAGCGCGGTGCCGAGCGAGGACGGGAACAGCTACACGCTGAATGGCGTGAAACTGTGGACTACCAACGGGGTTTTCGCCGATCTGGTTGTGGTGATGGCCAGGGTGCCCAAGTCCGAGGGCCGCAAGGGCGGCATCACCGCGTTCGTGGTGGACGCCGATTCGCCCGGGATCACCGTGGAGAACCGGAACGCGTTCATGGGCCTGCGAGGTATCGAGAACGGCGTGACCCGCTTCCACGATGTCGTGGTGCCGGCCGAGAACCGGATCGGTAAGGAGGGCGAAGGGCTCAAGATCGCGCTCACCACGCTGAACACCGGCCGGCTCTCGTTGCCGGCGACCTGCGCGGCAGCCGCGAAGTGGTGCCTGAAGATCGCCCGCGAGTGGTCGGGGCAGCGCGTCCAGTGGGGTCAGCCGGTCGGTGCGCACGAGGCGATCGCCAGCAAGATCTCCTACATCGCGGCGACGGCGTTCGGGCTCGAGGCGGTGCTCGAAGTGTCCGGGCGGCTCGCCGACGCGGACCGGCACGACATCCGGATCGAGGCCGCGCTGGCCAAGCTGTACGGCTCGGAGCACGGCTGGCTGGTCGCCGACGAGCTGGTGCAGATTCGCGGCGGGCGCGGCTACGAGACGGCCGAATCGCTCGCCGCGCGCGGTGAGCGGGGCGTGCCGGCCGAGCAGGTGCTTCGCGACATGCGGATCAACCGGATCTTCGAGGGCTCGACGGAGATCATGCGGCTGCTCATCGCTCGCGAGGCGGTGGACACCCACCTGTCCGTAGCCGGTGACATCGTGGATCCCAAGGCGGACACCAAGCGCAAGGCCCGCGCGGCCGCGAAGGCAGGCGGCTTCTACGCGCGCTGGCTACCGAGCCTGGTCACCGGCAAGGGGCAGTTGCCAGGCGGCTTCGGCGACTACGGACCGCTGGCCGAGCACCTGCGGTTCGTCGAGCGGGCCAGCCGCAAGCTGGCGCGGCAAACCTTCTACGGCATGTCCCGGTGGCAGGCCAAGCTGGAACACCACCAGCTCTACCTCGGGCGGATCGTGGACATCGGCGCCGAGCTATTCGCGATCAGCGCGACCTGCGTGTACGCCAAGTCACTGCGGGACGAGCGGGGCGATTCGGCGATGGAGCTGGCGGACTCGTTCTGCCGGCAATCCCGCAAGCGAGTGGACGAGCTGTTCGAGCAGCTGTGGCACAACACCGACGCCGGGGACCGCTCGCTGGCCAAGAAGGTGCTGGACGGCGACTACACCTGGATGGAGGACGGCATCATCGATCCGTCCATCGAGGGTCCGTGGATCGGCGAGAACAACTCCGGCCCGTCGAAGCGCGAGAACCTGCGCCGCATCGTTCCGCCTGCCAACGGGCGGTGAGCTAGAACGACCGGATCCGCGGCATGCCGCTGCTACCCCGCGGGCCCGGTTTCACCGCGAGCACCTGGTTCACCCCGATCCGGCCGGCGGAGAAGGTGAGCGCGGAGGCGGCCATGTACAGCCGCCACACCCGCGCCCTGCCGGGGCTGGCCAGCCGCACCGCCTCGTCCCATCGGGCTTCCAGGTTCTCCACCCAGGCGCGCAGGGTCAGCGCGTAGTGCTCGCGCAGCGATTCGACGTCGCGCACCTCGAAACCGGCATCCTCGATGGCATTCACCATCACGCCGATCGGTTCCAGCTCGCCGTCCGGGAACACGTACCTGTCGATGAACGAGCTCTTCTCGTACTGGGCCCCCTTCGTGAACGGCCTCTTCTTGAGGGCGCCCAACTTGTCGGACGCGCGCTCCGGGCGCCGGGAAATGGCGTGGTTGAGCAGCCGTCCTTCCGGGCGCAGCAACGCGAACAGGTCGGCGGCGTAGGTCGGCAGCATGGACATGCCGACGTGCTCGGCCATGCCGATGCTGGCGATCGCGTCGTACGGCCCGTCGGTCACATCGCGGTAGTCCTCCACCCGGATCTCGACGAGATCGGCGAGCCCGTCCTCCTTCGCGCGCTCCCGCGCGAACTCCGCTTGCGCCTCGGACAGCGTCACGCCGACAGCCCGCACGCCGTATTTGTGGGCGGCGTGCAGCACAAAGCTGCCCCAGCCGCAGCCGACGTCGAGCACCCGCATTCCTTCGGTCAGCCCGAGTTTGCGGGCCACCAGGTCACACTTGGCGATTTGCGCTTCGTCCAGTGTGTAGCTTCGGCCCGGATCGGCCGCCCAGTACGCGCACGAGTACGTCATCGTGGAGCCGAGCACCAGCGCGTAGAAGTCGTTCCCCACGTTGTAGTGGTGCGCGATCGCGTCGGCGTCGCGGCGCAACGAGTGCAGCCGGCCGTGCAGCCGGACCTCCTCCGCGGGAGGTTTCGGGGGCGGTCCGATCGCGCCGAGTCGAAGGGCGGCCTTGAGCCCCGCGCGCTTCGTCGCCCAGTCGGTCGCCAGCGGCGCCCCTTCTTCCGGATGGACGACCCGGTCCAGCTGGGCAAGCCCGTCGTACAGGTCGCCTTCCGCGTCGATATCGCCGGACACGTAGGCGCGGGCGAGGCCCAGCTCGTTCGGCGCCCACAGCAACCGGCGAAGCGCCCGCCGGTTCCGCAGCGATAACCGCAGCGGCGCGTCAGCCGGGCCGGCCTCGCTTCCGTCCCAGCAGCGCACTCGAATCGCGATCCCCGGCCCCAGTACCGCACACAGCACGGGATGCAGCACATCCGCGGCACTCATCGCGCAACCTCCACTGCTGCGCAGGAATTTGTACTTGTCGATTCTCAGACTAATCCTGCCCACCGACACCGGCCATCGCACAGCACCGGATCGGCTAGTGATCATCATTACGGTCTGGTATCGGACACACCACGTAACGGAGCATGCCTCGCCGGTGCGCATGCCGAGGACTCCGGGTGCGACGGCGCGCTCCCGGAGGCTAGCGCGGCTTGTCGAGACCGGCGCGGCGCAACGCGTCGGCCATCGCGCCGCCGCCCTGCTGGGCGCCGCCGGAACCGGAGTCACGCTGGCGCTGCTTGCCACCCCGACCGCCGCCCTGGTTCGCACCGCCCTTCGCGGCACCCTTGCGTTCTCGACCTCCGGCACCCTTCGACGTCTGCTGGCCACCACCGGGCTCATCGTCCAACCGCAACGTCAGCCCGATCCGGTTCCGCGTCACGTCCACGTCGAGCACCTTGACCCGCACGATGTCGCCGGGTTTCACGATCTCGCGCGGGTCGGACACGTAGTTCTTCGACATCGCCGAGATGTGCACCAGCCCGTCCTGGTGTACGCCGACGTCCACGAACGCGCCGAACGCCGCGACGTTGGTGACCACGCCTTCCAGCACCATCTCAGGCCGGAGATCGGCTATGGTCTGCACGCCTTCCGCGAAAGCCGCGGTCTGGAACTCCGGGCGCGGATCCCGCCCTGGCTTCTCCAGTTCGGCGAGGATGTCGGTCACCGTGGGCAGTCCGAATTTCTCGTCAACGAACTGCCGCGGATCGAGCGCGCGCAACACCGAGCTCCTGCCGATCAACGTACCGAGCCCGAAGTCGGTGGAAGCCAGGATGCGGTGCACGACCGGGTACGCTTCCGGGTGCACGCTTGACGAGTCGAGCGGGTCGTCGCCGTCCGGGATGCGCAGGAAGCCCGCGCACTGCTCGAATGCCTTGGGCCCGAGTCGTGGCACCTCTTTCAGCGCTCCCCTTGATCGGAACCGCCCGCCCGCGTCCCGGTGCGCCACGATGTTCTCGGCGAGCCCTGCCCCGATCCCGGAGACTCTGGTGAGCAGCGGCACCGATGCGGTGTTCACGTCCACCCCGACCGCGTTGACGCAGTCCTCGACGACAGCGTCCAGCGAGCGGGACATCTTCACCTCGGACACGTCGTGCTGGTACTGGCCGACCCCGATCGACTTGGGGTCGATCTTCACGAGCTCGGCGAGCGGGTCCTGCAGCCGCCGCGCGATCGAGACCGCGCCGCGCAGCGAGACGTCCAGATCCGGCCACTCCTGCGAGGCGTACGCGGAAGCGGAGTACACCGAGGCGCCCGCCTCGGACACCATCACCTTGCGCAGCTTGGAGTTGTGCTTCACCAACTCCGCGGCCAGCTTGTCGGTCTCCCGCGACGCCGTGCCGTTGCCGATCGCGATCAGTTCCACGTCGTGTGCCATCACCAGCCGCGCCAACGTCGCCAGCGCCTCGTCCCAGCGGCCCTGCGGCTTGTGCGGGTAGATCGTCTCGGTCGCGACAACCTTGCCGGTCGCATCGGTCACCGCGACCTTCGTGCCGGTGCGGTACCCCGGGTCCAAGCCGATGGTCGCGCGGGTGCCAGCGGGCGCGGCGAGCAGCAGGTCCCGCAGGTTAGCGGCGAACACCCGCACCGCCTCGTCTTCGGCCTCCTGGCGCAACCGGCCGCGCACGTCGATGCCGAGGTTCATCAGGATCCGCGTGCGCCAGGCCCAGCGAACGGCGTCGGTCAGCCAGCGATCCGCCGGCCTGCCCCGATCGGCGATCCCGAACCGCTGCGCGATGCTGGCCTCGTAGCTGGTGGGTTCGCCATGCTCGGGCGGCTCCTCCGGCCGCACATCGAGTTCGAGAATCTCCTCCTTCTCGCCCCGGAACATCGCGAGGATCCGGTGTGAAGGGAGCTTCGTGAGCGGCTCGCTGAACTCGAAGTAGTCCGCGAACTTCGCGCCGTCGGTCTCCTTGCCTTCCCGCACCCGGGAAACCAGCCGGCCGCGTACCCACATCCGCTCGCGCAGCTCACCGATCAGGTCGGCGTCCTCGGCGAACCGTTCAACCAGGATCGCCCGCGCGCCTTCCAGCGCCGCGGCCGCGTCGGCCACCCCGGCGTCGGCGTCCACGAACGCCGCGGCCTCGGACTGCGGATCGTGCCTCGGATCGTCCAGCAGCAGATCGGTCAACGGCTCGAGGCCCGCTTCCCGCGCGATCTGTGCCCTGGTGCGCCGTTTCGGTTTGTACGGCAGGTAGATGTCCTCCAGCCGCGCCTTCGAATCGGCCGCGTCGATGCGCCCTTCCAGCTCGTCGTCCAGCTTGCCCTGCTCGCGGATCGAGTTCAGGATCGCGGTGCGCCGTTCCTCCAGCTCCCGCAGGTAACGCAGCCGCTCCTCGAGCATGCGCAGCTGCGCGTCGTCAAGGGTTCCGGTGACTTCCTTGCGGTAGCGGGCGATGAACGGCACGGTCGAGCCGCCGTCAAGTAGCTCGACGGCCGCGGCCACCTGCCGCTGGCCAACGCCGAGTTCCTCGGCGATCCGCTGGTGCAGTGCTGTCTCCGTCGCGGTCGTCACGGTTACCTGGTCCACCTTCTGGTCTCTCGGTAGGGGCCAGGAAAAACTACCGGTTGCCCTGGCTCCCGTCGCCGGGCCCCGTGCCGCCGGACCCCGTACCGTCAGGCATACCACCGCCAGGCATGCCACCACTTCGCATATCACCCTCGGTCACCGATTCCGCCGTGGCGTCGGCGACCACGTACTCGCCGTGCGGTGCCGGGGTGGTCCAGCGGGGCGGCGGCTGCTCCCCGCCCCAGATGGTGGGCTGTTCGCCGGCGTTCTGCTCGGCCATCGTTGTCCTCCTCGTATCGGCCTGATGCCCACGAGCCTCGCCGGGCCAGGCTGTGCCCGAGCTGTGCGCCGATTGAGGGACGGCTGTGTCTATCGCACAGCGGACCCACAGCTTTCCTCAGCGCCCGCACATCCCCGCGGACAACAATGACCGCATGACAGCGCACACCGGCCCCGGCGACGGCGAGCGATCCGAGTTGCGCCGCCCCGATGGGCTACCGGTACACGTGCTGGTGGTGGACGACGAGTCCACCCTCACCGAACTGATGTCGATGGCGCTGCGGTTGGAAGGCTGGGAGATCCGCACCGCACAGGACGGTGCGACCGCGGTGCGGGTGGCCCGCGACTTCCGTCCCGACGTGGTGGTGCTGGACATCATGCTGCCGGACCTCAGCGGTTTGGAACTGATCAGCAAGATGCGCGCGGAGGAGCCCGCGCTGCCGGTGCTGTTCCTCACCGCGAAGATTCCGTCGAGGACCGGATCGCCGGGCTCACCGCCGGCGGCGACGACTACGTCACCAAACCCTTCAGTTTGGAGGAGGTGGTGCTGCGGCTGCGCGCGCTAATGCGCAGGACCGGCGTCACCGAAGCGACCGCTGGGGCGACCCTCGTTGTCGGCGACCTGACTCTGGATGAGGACACCCGTGAGGTGCGCCGCACAGGTGAGGAGATCCAGCTCACCGCTACCGAGTTCGAGCTACTGCGCTTCCTGATGCGTAACCCACGTCGCGTGCTGAGCAAAGCCCAGATTCTCGATCGGGTGTGGAACTACGATTTCGGCGGCCAGGCGAACATTGTCGAGCTCTATATTTCCTATCTCCGCAAGAAGATCGACACGGGCCGGGAGCCGATGATCCACACCATGCGCGGCGCTGGTTATGTTCTCAAGCCGGCGGGCTAGCCACCGCCCCATGCCGTTGCGCACCAAGCTCATCGCATTGCTGGTCGCGCTGCTCGCCGTCATGTGCTTGATCATCGGTGGGATCACCGCGTTCGCGTTGCACCGGTTCCTGGTGCGGCAGCTGGATTCCCAGGTGCTCGACGCAGCGGAACGGGCCGCACGCTTCTCGCCGCCCCCGCAAGGCGAACGGCCACCCGGCGTGCGGGACCTGCCGCCACCCGACCCCCTGAAGGCGCCCGGCCAGGCGGCCGGCACGGTCAACGCCCGCATCGTGGACGGGCGCCTCGTCTTCGCGGCACGGCTCACCGATACGGGCGAGCGGCAGCAACTCAACGCCGAGCAGCGGAACACCATCAGCGAGCTGCCGGTAGACAGCAACCCGTACACCCGGTACCTCGGCGATTTCGGGGACTACCGGCTCATCGCCCGAACCACCGAGCGCGGTGATGTGGTGGTCACCGGGCTGTCGCTGGCTTCCGCGGACGAGACGGTTTTCACGATCGGCCTGATACTCGGCGGTGTGGCGCTCGCCGGGTTGCTCGCCGCCGGAGTTACGGGTGCCCTCGTGGTGCGCCGAACGCTGCGCCCGCTGGACAGGGTGGCCGCGACCGCGAGCCAGGTCGTCGAGCTGCCGCTTGATCGCGGCGAGGTGGCGCTCTCCGAGCGGGTGCCAGAATTGGACGCGAACCACAGCACCGAGGTCGGGCAGGTCGGGCACGCCCTCAACCGGATGCTCGGGCACGTCGGTAATGCACTGGAAGCCCGCCATGCCAGCGAGACTCGCGTTCGGCAGTTCGTCGCGGACGCCAGCCACGAACTGCGCACCCCGCTCGCGGCCATCCGCAGGTATGCCGAGTTGACCAGGCGGGGCCGGGACGCGATGCCGGACGATATCGCGTACGCGATGGGCAGGGTCGAGTCGGAAGCCGGGCGGATGACCACGCTGGTGGAAGACCTACTGCTGCTCGCCCGGCTGGATTCCGGGCGTCCGCTGGAATCCGCCGACGTCGACCTGTCCAGACTGGTGGTCGACGCGGTCAACGACGCGCATATCGCGGCTGGCGAGCATCACTGGCAACTCGAGCTGCCGCCGGAGCCCGTGACCGTTCCTGGCGACGCCGAACGGCTGCACCAGGTGCTGGCGAACCTGCTGGCTAATGCCAGTGCCCACACGCCGCGCGGAACCACGGTCACCACCGCGCTTTCGGCGTCCGCGGACGGCAGCGTCGTGCTGACCGTGACCGACGACGGGCCCGGTATTCCCGGGGACGTGTTGCCGAACATCTTCGAACGCTTCGCGCGCGCGGACTCCTCCCGCTCCCGCACCGGCGGCAGCACCGGCTTGGGATTGGCCATCGTGTCCGCGGTAGTAGCCGCGCACAATGGCAGCGTCGAGGTGTCCAGCCGCCCGGGACGAACCGAGTTCGCGGTGCGGTTACCGGGCGCCGAGCCGGAATTCAGCTGACGCACCGCCTACACTTGGCTCCGCGTTCGGGCAAGAACTCCGGAGTTCAAGAGCGAACGAAGGCGAGCCCTCTCGCCGCCAGCTCTTCCTCGAGAATCCGGATCGCCTTGGGGCCCACGCCATGGATCTTCAACAATTCCGCTGGCGTGACGCTCGTCAACTGCTCGTACCGCGTGTAGCCGTGAAGAGCCAGCTCGCGAGGAGCTACCTTGCCCATTCGCGACGGAAACTCCGTCGGTTCCACGGCATCGGGAGTCGACATCTCAGCCCCTTCCTGGCTGCCAGCCTGACGGCGTTGAATTCTACGAGCTGAAAGCTGGACCGGAAATGCGGCGCCACGCCGGCGCATTCAGGAGCAACTTTCTTGGTTGCATGGCGCCAAAAGTGCGCACAGGTGCTAGCTGCCCGCGCCGGAGAGTTGGGTGTGGAGGGTGTTGGTGTGTCACGAACGTGGAGGGGAGTTGGTCTGTAGGTAGGACTTCCTGAAGTGGTGCTGCGTGGATGATGAAGGTTGGCCCTTCGGAGCCGCTCTGCGGGGAGAGGCTTCAAACCACCCA
>WHSZ01000099.1 GCA_009379845.1 Pseudonocardiaceae bacterium
CCCCACCACCACCACGCCAAAGACCACGGACCCTGGACACTCACACAACCCACCCCAGGACACTTCATCTGGACCAGCCCCACCGGCCACACCCACCACCTCACCCCCGAACCACTCCACGAACCCCAACCCACACCACCACCGACACCACCAGCGCAACCCGACGACCCACCACCATTCTGAGAAGAACGCGATGTCGCGGCTGGTGGCTGCACGGGCTCACGGCTCGGCGTCGGCCCACGCCTCCAACATCAGCCGCGCGATCGACGAACCTCCCGGCAGGCCGAGCTTTTCGCTGCGACCACCGGCACGCATGGCTTCCCGCACATCGGCCCTGGGAACCCAGTGCGCTTCGGCGATCTCGTCGTCGGACGGCACCAGGTCACCCGAACGGGAGGCGCGGGCAGCGAAACCGAGCATCAACGAACGCGGGAACGGCCACGGCTGGCTGCCGAGGTAGCGCACGTCGTACACGTCCGCCCCGACTTCCTCACGGATTTCCCGCACCACACAGGATTCCAACGATTCGCCTGCCTCCACGAAGCCGGCAAGCACGGAATAGCGGCCCTCCGGCCAGATCGGCTGGCGGGCAAGCAAAACATATTCGCCGTTGACGCCAACATCGTCGTGTACGAGGCAAATCACGGCGGGATCGGTGCGCGGATACTCCTCCCGCCCGCACCCGGAACACCGCGTCGCCCAACCGGCGAGCACCCGGGACACCTCCGCACCACAACGCGCGCAGTACCGCGCACGCCGATGCCAGTTCAGCAACGCGACCGCGGTGGTGAACAAGCCGGCCGACGTGTCGTCGAGCAACGCACCGGTGGCCCGTAGATCCGACCAGCTCTCCTTATCGGTATCCGGCGGGGCTTCCCACACCCGCCGGGCGACCTCCGCGGGATCCGCATCGGCATCGCCGCCGTCGGTGTGCTGGGCCGCAAGAATCGCCCAGTACACCACGCCATCCTGCTCACCGAGCAGCACCGCGTCGTCCGGCGGCTCGCTGCCGAACTCCGTCGCAGGGCGAAGCGCGAGCGAGCTCCCCCCTGCGCGCACCGCGGTTCGGCCAAGCCGGTCCACCAGCACTACGCTCGCGTTCGCCCACTGCGCGGCCAACCGGTCGGCGTCCTGCCGCAGCATCTCGTCCCTGTCCACTGTGGACCGCGAGAGGTTCGGCAGAGCGGCCAGCTGGAAGGGCCGCACACCGGAGCTGACCGTCATCGCAGCGAAACGCCACCAAGGGCGCCGAGTTCGGGAGCCAACCGGTCGGCGTCGCCAACTACTACGCCGGTGAAGCGGGTTGGCGCGAAGAACTCCATCGCCGCCTGACCGACCTGCTCCGTGGTCACCTCCGCAAGCCGTTCCGGATGTTCGCGCAACCACTCAGGGCCGAGCCCCACGCTTGTCAACGCGTCCAGCTGGGTGGCGAGGCCGGGCTGATTCGCGCTCGAGGTCAGCAGCGCGCCGATCGCATACTGCCGCACAGCGTCCACTTCGGACGCACTGGGTCGCACCAGGCAGAGCCGGCCGAGCTCGTAACGCATCTCCAGCAACGCGGCCGCGGTGACCTCGCTCGCCGTATCGGCATCGATGAGCAACGTCGCGCCGTGCGGGGTAAATTCGAGAGCCGACCGCGCGTGATACGTGTATCCCTTGTCCTCGCGGATGTTCTCCACGAGCCGCGAGGAGAAATACCCGCCGAAAGCCAAGTTCGCCAGTTGCAGCGCGGGATACCGCGGATCGGTGCGGCCGACGGCCTGTGCCGACAGCCGCAGCTGCGACTGCACCGCACCCGGCCTCGGCACCAGCTTCAGGTCCCCACCGACCACGTCGGGCAGTTCAGGCAACCCGGTCGCCGCCGCGTCCGAACTCCAGTCTCCCAACGCCCTGCGCACATCGGCCACCACGCCTTCCGGATCGAGGTCGCCGACCAGGATCAGCACCGAACCACGCGGCAACACCGCTGCCGCGTGCAGCGTGCGCACCTGCTCGGCAGCCACCCCGGCGACGTCGTCCGGCTGCGGGATCTCCCTGGTGAACGGATGCTCGCCGTAACGGTGCCGCTGCAACGCTTCCCGGGCGATCACGCTCGGCTGCGAGCGCGCCATCGCGATCCGCTCAACCAACCGATCACGCTCCCGGCCAACCTCGCCTTCCGGGTACGCCGCAGAGGTAAGCGCGTCCGCCAGCACGTCGAGCAACGTGCTCAGGCCACTGGACAGCGAGCTTCCGGAGATCCGCAGCCGCTCCGGATCTACCCTGGCGTCCAGCTCGCCGCCGATCAACGCGAGCTCGGTGTCCACCTCGAACCGGTCCCGCCGCGCGGTACCGGTCAGCACCGTGTTCGCCAGCACCTCGGCCCGCGCGGTGTGCAGCGCGTCGTCGCCGGCGAACGGAATCCGCAACCGCAGCTCCACCATCGGCACCGCGGCCTGCCGCACCGCGAGCACCCGAAGGCCGCTTTCCAGCACGGTGTCCACGCATCCGAGGTCGGCTGCCGGGCGCTGCTCGCCGAGCGGCGGCACCTCGCGCGGCCCGGCCGGCGTGCGGCCGATCTCCTGCGCCATGCGGTGCGGGCTCATGCTGCGCCTCCCTGCTCAATGTCGTCGCCGTTACCAGCCGGTTCGACCACCAGAATCGCGCGGGAATCCGGCCGCAGGGACTTCGCCGCGGCGGAAACCTGTGCGGGCGTGATCGCGGAGATCTTGCCGGGCAACTCGTAGATCAACCCCGCGTCGCCGTACAGCAGCTCCAACGAGCCGAGCCCCAGCGTGCGGCTCATCAACCGGTCGTGCTCGCCGTGCAGGCTGGCCGCCCAGCGCGCGGTCACCTTGGCCAGCTCTTCCTCCCCCGGCGGGGTTTCCGCGAGCGCGGCCAGCTCGGCGTCCACCACCCCGAGCACGTCGTCACCTGGCACGTTCGGCGCGTGCACCACCGTGATGCTGAAGGTGTCCGGATCGCGCGCCTCGAACGGGCCGAACAGCCCCGCACCGGCGCTCACATCGGTTGCCAGCGCGTCCCTGTGCAGCAATCGCTGCTGCAGCCGCGAACCGTCGCCCTCGGCCAGCACACCGGCGAGCACCAGGTAGCCGAGGTAGCTGTCGAGTTCCCCGACCGGATCCGGCATCCGGTAGCCAACCGCGAACGCCGGCAGCGGGGCGTGTGGATCGGGATGGATGTGGCGCAGTTCGCTCTGCGGCGCGGGTTCGGAGAAATCCCTGCTCGGCGGCGCGCCGCGGGCCGTCACATCGCCGAAGTGTTTCTCGATCAGCTCCCGCGCCCGATCGACGGTGAAGTCCCCCGCCACCGTGAGCACCGCGTTGGCCGGCGCGTAGAACGTGTCGAAGAAGGCCGCGCAATCGTCCACAGTGGCCTGTTCGAGATCGGTGAAGTCACCGTATCCGTTGTGCGCGTTGGGAAAGGTCTGATACAGCACTTGCGGAAGGTAGATCCACGGGAATCCGCCGTACGGCCGGTTCAGCACGTTCAGCCGGATCTCTTCCTTGACCACGTCGATCTGGTTGGTCAGGTTCTCCTCGGTCAGCTTCGGCGCGCGCATCCGGTCCGCCTCAAGGAACAGGGCCCGCTCGAGCGCGGCCGAGGGCAGCACCTCGAAGTAGTCGGTGTAGTCCGGATGGGTGGAACCGTTGAACATGCCGCCGCTTGACTGCACGTACCGGAAGTGCGCGAGCTTCTCGAGACTCTCGCTGCCCTGGAACATCAAATGCTCGAACAGGTGCGCGAACCCGGTGCGCCCTTCGGGTTCCGATCGGAAGCCCACGTCGTAGTGCACGCTGACCCCGACTACCGGTGCGGTCGAATCGGGGGCGAGAACTACTCGCAGGCCGTTGTCCAGCGTCAGCTTGTGTAGCTCGGATGCGGCCATGACCCGAGCCTACGGGTTGCGGGACCGCCGCGACGACGCCGGTCGCGAGGCGGATGCCGCGCCGCGGAGCGCGGCGGTCGATCAGGCGAGCCGCATCGTCGGGGTTCGGGAACGGCGCCGCATCAGGTTGGCGTAGACACCGCCACCCACGCAGCTCAACGCCAGCAGCAACAGGCTGGCGGGCCTGCGCAGCCCGCTCTCACCCGCCTCGGCGCCGGCATCCTGCACCTCGAGCTGCCCGCCGCCCGCGTCCGTTGGGACCGCCACCTCGCGCTGCTCACCGTTACGGTGGCCGCACGCGTTGTACTTCGCTTCCCTTTCCTGACCGTTCAGGGTGAACCGCACCATTTCGCTGCTGCCCTGCTCCTTGCACGAGGCACCGCGAGTGACAGTGGCGGTTACTGTACGTGAGCCCTCGTCATTCGAGACGCCGAGCACCTCCGGTCCGGCCAGCCACACCGCGACCAGCACGAATGCGCCGACGACCGTGATTACCGTTAGCAGCACGACCCAGCGGTCCGGTCGCTCTCCCGAATCACTCCTGCTCCCCGCCACGCCATCGATAGTCGCAGATGGCAGCGGCTACTGCCCAGCGGATTCACCGCTCATTGCTCGCCCGGTGGCGTGACCTTTCGTACGTAGAGCAGCCGGTCACCTCGCTCGATGGCGTCCACCTCGGGCGAATCGACCCGGAACAGCCGGTCCTTGCGCACCAGGCCGAGCACGATGTCGGCCAGATGCCTCGGCGAGCCACCGACCTCGGATTCCTCAACCGTCCGTTCCGCGATGGCAAGGCCGGTTTCCGGGGTGAGCAGGTCCTCGACCATGTTCACCACCAGCGGTGTCGAGGTCGCCATGCCGAGCAGCCGGCCGGCGGTCTCGCTGGACACCACCACCGAGTCGGCACCGGACTGGCGAAGCAGGTGCACGTTCTCCGTCTCCCGGACCGCGGCGACGATATGCGCACCCGGTGCCAGTTCGCGAGCGGTCAACGTGACCAGAACCGCCGCGTCGTCCCGGTTAGGTGCCACGATGACCGCCTTCGCCCTCGGCACCCCGGCCACCCTCAGCACATCGGCCCTGCTGGCCGAACCGTGCACGGTAACCAACCCGCGCGCCGCCGCGCTGTCCAGCGCGAGCTGGTCGGTGTCCACCACGACGATCCTGTTCGGCTCCACGCTCTCATCGCCGAGCAGCGTGTTCACCGCCGAGCGCCCCTTCGTGCCGTACCCGACGACCACAACGTGGTCTCGCACCCTCGCCCTCCATTTCTGGATCCGCAACGCCTGCCGCGACCGCTCGGTAAGTACCTCGAGAGTGGTACCGATCATCACGATGAGGAACAGCACCCGCAACGGGGTGATCACCAGGATGTTGAGCAACCTGGCGGTGGCCGTTACCGGCGCGATGTCCCCGTACCCCGTGGTGGACAGCGAAACCGTCACGTAGTAGACGGCGTCCAGGAAGGACACCCCGTCCCCGTTCGAGTCGCTGTACGCATCCCGGTCGAAGTACACGATCAGCACCGCGGCGAACATCACGATCAGCGCGATGGCGATACGCCGCACGATCGCCCGAACCGGGCTGACCTCCCGCTCCGGCATCCGGACCACGTTCGTCAGCGAGTGGTCCGGTTGCTCGGTGAGCCGGTCGCCCGCCACTCGCCGTCTGATCACCCCGCGCACGGCGCGAGCGTATCCGACTCAGGTCGCGACCGGGACAGAGCTCAGCAGCTCGCGGAGCCCGTCGGCGTCCAGCAAGTCCGCCGGCCGCAGGGTGCGGTCGTGGCGGACGTAGTGGAACGCGGCGCGCACCCGGTCCACCGGCGTGCCGGACAGCGCGGCCCAGGCCAGCCGGTACGCGGCGAGCTGCACGGACAGCGCCGGCAGGCGATCGGAATCCGGGACCGCGCCGGTTTTCCAGTCGACCACCGTCCAGCCACCGTCGGCGTCCGCGAACACCGCATCCATCCGGCCACGCAACGCGATACCGTCCACCTCGGTGGCGAACGGCACCTCGACGTCGTGTGGCACCCGTCCGGCCCACTCGCTGGCCACGAACCGCTCGCGCAGCTCGACCAGGTCCTCGTCGCCGCCATCGGCGGCCTCGTCGTCGGCCGCACCGGGCAACTCGTCCAGTTCCAGCAGTCGGGAACCGGCGAACCGGTGCTCGAGCCACGCGTGAAACGCCGTACCTCGGCGAGCGACGGTATTCGGGGAACTCGGCAGTGGCCGGCGTAGCCGCCTGGCAAGGCCTTCCGGGTCGGCCGCGAGCTCGACCAGCTGGCTCACCGAAAGGGTTTCCGGCAGCTCGACGTGTTCGGTGCGGGCGGCCACCTCGGCGCGTTCGGCGAGCAGCACCTCGGTGTCCCTCGCCCACCCTTCCACGTCGTCGTCCGGATCGGCGGCAGGGTTTTCCCCGTCCTCAAGCGCGGCGCGCACCAGCCGCGCGCCCTCGGCCACCGCGTCCCGGCGGGAGCCGAGCGGATCGGCCGGCCAGCTCGCGGAACGTCGCTCCGCGAGAAAGGGATTCCGCTCGCCCTCTTCCGGCTCCGGTGCCCATTGCTCGACCTCGCCGAGCGCACCGTCCCGTTCGGACAGTGCGGTGCCCAGCTCGGTGAGGAAGTCGGAAGGGCCGCGCGGCGTGCTACTCGTCTCGTTCCACCAGTGACCGGAAATCAGCGAGCTGCGTTCCGACCGGGTCAACGCCACATACAGCAGGCGGCGCTCCTCGATCCGCTCGCGTTCGGCGAATTCCTCCTCGTGCACGTCGAGCGCCTCGATCACGTCTTTCCGGTTTTCCGCGCCCGCCAGGGAAAGCCGGGGCAGGTCGATGGCGTCGCCGCGCAACTCGGCTGGCAATTCGGTCACCGAACGCAGCCAGCTCGACGACTGGCGCCTGCTGGGAAACACCTCGCGCACCAGATGCGGAACGGCGACCACCTGCCATTCGAGGCCCTTGGCTGAGTGCACGGTAAGAACCTGCACACGGTCCTCGGCCACCTCGACCTCGCCCGGTTCAAGCCCGTCCTCCGCGTGCTCCGCGGTAGCCAGATAATCCAAAAAGGACGACAAGGTGGCGCTCGGGCTGGCCTCGGCGTACTCGGTTACCACATCGGCGAACGCGTCGAGATGCTGCCGGCCGGCGCCGGAAGGGCGGGCCATCGCCTCGATGTCCAGCAGCATGGTGCGCTCCACATCGGCGACCAGCTCGGGGAGGGACTGATCCAGCCGGCCCCGCAGCGCGGCGAGCTCGGCGCCGAGCCGGCGGATCCGCTGGTAACCCGCGGCGGAGTACCGGCCGGGATCGCCCGGATCGTCCAGCGCGTCGACCAGACCGGTGTCCTCGGCATCGGTGGGCACCACCATGTCGATCGCGGACTGCCCTTCGGCCGGTGCGGCCACGCCGGCCAGCTCGCGGGCCCGGCGCCAGAGCGCGGCAAGGTCGGCGGCGGCCAGCCGCCAGCGCGCCCCGGTCAGCAGCCGCGCAGCCGCGCTGCCGGCCAGCGGCTCGACCAGCGTCCGCAGTGCGCTGACCAGATCACGGATCTCCGGTTCGTCCAGCAACCCGCCGAGCCCGACAACCTCGACCGGCAGGCCGCGGGACCGCAACGCCTCCGCGATCGGCGCCATGTCGGAGCGACGGCGAACCAGCACGGCCGCGGTCGGCGGCCGGCCGGTCGCGGACCGCGTTTCGTGCCAGCGCCGCGCGAGGCCGTCGGCCAGCCACTCGCGCTCGGCCCGCACATCCGGGAGCAGCGCGCAGCGGATGTCCGCATCCGGCGCACCATCAAGGGCGCGAAGTCGCGCGACGGCGAGGCCCTTGGCACGCAACGGTTCCGCCACCCCGTTGGCCAGCTCGAGCAGGGCTGCCGGGTTGCGAAAGCTGGTGAGCAGGCCATACTGGCACGCCGGAACGCGCTTGCCGTCCTGCTCGCGCGGGAAGTCTTCGGTGAATCGCGGCAGATTCGCCGCACTCGCCCCGCGCCAACCGTAGATGGCCTGGGTGGGATCGCCGACCGCGGTGACCGGCATCGGCGGCGCCGGTTCGACGAGGGCGCCAGGTGCCCCGATCCCGAACAGCGAGCGCAGCAGCACCCGCTGGGCGTGCCCGGTGTCCTGGTACTCGTCAAGCAACACCGCCCCGTACCGGTCCCGCTCCGCGGCGACCACCTCAGGATGCTCCCTGGCCAGTTGCGCGGCAAGCGCCATCTGGTCGGCGAAATCCAGCGCGCCCTCCGACCGCTTGGCCGCGGCGTACGCGTCCACGAGCGGCAGCAGGGAAAGCCGAAACCGTTGCGCGTGCACGATGTCCCGCAACTTCTGCGGCAGGGCGTCCCGTTGCTTCGGCGCGCGTGGCGCGTTCTCGATCGTGGCGCACATCGTCTCCGCGTGCGCGGTGAGCGCGCCGGCGGAAACCAGGTGCTCGGCGAGTTCCCCGGCCAGTGCCAGTACGTGCCGGGTGATCGTGCTCGGCACCTTGTCGGTGTCCAGATCCTCCGTCCAGCTGGCCACCACGCGATGCGCGAGCTGCCAGGACCCGGTCTCGGATAGTAGCCGCGCGCCGGGTTCCACCGGCAGCCGCAAGCCGTGCTCGGCGAGCATCCGCCCGGCATAAGCGTGATACGTCAGCACCGTTGGCTCACCGGTCAGTACTGCGACGCGGCGCTGGCCGCTCGGGTCGAGCTCGTCGAGCAGCCCGGACCCGGCCAGCCGCCGCAGCCGTGCCCTGATCCGGTCGGCGAGCTGCCGCGCGGCCTTGCGGGTGAACGTCAACCCGAGCACCCGCTCCGGTGCCACCACCCCGCTCGCGACCAGCCAGACCACCCGCGCCGCCATGGTCTCCGTCTTGCCGGCGCCGGCACCGGCGGTGACCAGCGCCGGTTCCACGGGCGCGGCGATGACCTCGGCCTGCTCCGGGGTTGGCGCCGGCAGGCCGAGCGCGCCGGCCAGCCGTGCGGGGGTAAGCATCAGCCGGGTACCTGCCTTCCGGTCGGGTGCAACGGGCAACTGGTGCGGACCGGGCAACGTGGGCAGTCCTCGTTCTCCACGGCTAGGTATCGGGGACCGACGCTGGCCTTGGCGGCCTCGTGCACCGCCTCGACCCACTTGTTGATCGCCTCGTCGTCAAGCGGGATCTGCTGCCGTTGGGCCGCACCTGTCTTGGCGTCCTCTTTGGACAGAAAGACCAGCCGTGCGCCACCGGGCTCGGGGTTGACTCCGAGCCCGTCGAAACCGCCAAGCGCGATCGCGAGCTGGTACGCGGCGAGTTGCGGGTGCTCATCGGCGTCGGCATGGCTCATCGGTTGCTTCGCCGTCTTCAGATCCACGATCACCGGCCGGCCGTGCTCGTCGGTCTCCAGCCGATCGACCCGACCGCGAACCCGTACCCGCGGGTCGGCAAGGTCGGGCAGCTCGGCGGAGAATTCCCGCTCCACACCGACTTCCTTGAGCTCCCGGCGAGTGATCGCCAGCCAGGCCTTCAGCGCGTGCAGCATCCGCTCCACTCTGGAGCGCTCCCGCCGGGAGAACCACGGCGCACCCGCGTCCACGCCGGCCCACGCCTTGTCGAGGGCGGCGGTCAACTGCTCCTCGTCCGCGCCGTCAGCGAGCGCGTGGGCGAGCGAGTGCACAAGCGTTCCGGTCACCGCGGGCAGCTCAGCCGGATCCCGCCCGCCGTGCCGCTCAACCAGCCAGCGCAACGGGCACCTGGCCAGAACGTCCACAGTGGATGGTGAAACTCCGACAAGCTCGCCGGGTTCGATCAGCGGTCCCGAACTGGACGCCTCGGGCAGGGCGTACCAGGAATCCGGGTGCGCGCCCGGCACCCCTGCCTTGGCCAGGCTGGCAAGCTGCGCGGCGGCGCGCTGCCGGCGCGCAGCCTCGGTCCGCTCGTCGCACACCGCTCTGCGCAGCTCGCCGACCAGCTCGGGCAGCGCGAGCCCGCGGACCGGCGCCGGCGGCAGCAGCCTCGGTTCGCCATGCTCGTCGTACCCGGCCTCATCGCGCTCGGCCAGCTCGTCGAGAAAGCGGGACGGCTGCTCGTCCGCACCGCGTACCGCGCTGACCAGCAGCCGCTGCCGCGCCCTGCTCGCGGCCAGCAGCAGCAACCGACGTTCCTCGGCGAGCAGCGGGGCGGTTGCCGAGACGTGCTCGTCCCTGTCAAGCCCGGAAATCATGTCCTTCAGCCGTTCAACGCCGAGCAGCGAGCCGCGCTGCCGTAGATCCGGCCAGCTGCCCTCCTGCACGCTCGGCACCGCCACCACCGTCCATTCGCGCCCCGCCGCAGCGTGCGCGGTGAGCAACGAGACCGCGCCCGCCTTCGGAGCCGCCGGGGCCAGGCTGTCCCCGGCGATCTGTTGTGACGACAGGTATTCGATGAAGCCGGCCAGGCTGCCGCGCGGCAACCGGTCGGCGTAACGGCCGGCGGCGTGGAACAGCGCGACTATCGCGTCCAGGTCGCGATCCGCTTGAACACCAAGGGCTCCGCCTCGCTCGGCACGGCGGAGCCAGCGTGTCTCCAGCCTGCTTTCCTGCCACACCTCCCACAGCACCTGCTCGACCCCCGCGCCACGGTCGAGCAGGCCGCGTGCGGTGGCGAGCAACCCGGCGACCCTGCGCACCGGGGCTGCCTCTTCTCGCTCGAGCGCGACCAGCTGGTCGTTCTCGTCGATCGCGAGCACCAGCAACTCGTCCGAGGTACGCGCCCCGCCCGCGGCGAGCTCCAGCCTGCGCAACCCGCGCCGCAACCGGCGAAGCGCGAGCGGGTCCGCGCCACCCAGCTGCGAGGACACCAGCGCCGCCGCGCGTTCGGCGTCAAGCGCGCCGGGTTCGGCCGCGCAGCGCAGCAGTGTCAGCAACGGCCGGACCGCGGGTTGCTTGGCGAGCGGAACATCCTCGTCGGACACCGCGACCGGCACGCCGGCCGCGCGCAAGGCGCGCTGCAACACCGGAAAGCAGCGGGCGGCAGAGCGCACCAGCACGGCCATCTGCGACCACGGCACCCCGTCGAGCAGGTGTGCCCTGCGCAGCTGGTCGGCGATCCAGCTGGCTTCGGCAGCCGGGCTCGGCAGCACGTGCACCCGCACCGAACCGTCCACATCGGAGGGTCCTGGGGCGAACCGGTGCGCGGCGGAGCCCGGCAGGCTCTCCGCGAGGCGCGCGACCGCGGCCCGTACGGCCGTGCTCATCCGATGCTGGCTGGAGAGCAGCACGGTGCGCCGCCCACCGGCATCGTCGGCGTCGGCCAGCAGCCGGGGATCCGCGCCACGGAACGAGAACACCGCCTGGTCGGGGTCACCGGCCAGCACGAACTCGTCCGCTCCCGTACCGACCCGCCGCACCAGCCGGAACTGCAACGGATCGAGGTGTTGCGCGTCGTCGACGAAGACGTGCCGTACCCGGTGGCGCTCGCGGTCACGCAACTCCGGATCGCTGTCCATCGCGAGCAACGCGCTGGACACCAGCTCGGCCGCGTCCAGTGCGGCGGAACTCGGCCGTACCCCGGAATTCGCCTCCTGCAGGAGGGTGACCTCCTCGTACTGCCGCCAGAACCGGCCAGCGGCCAGCCACTCCGGGCGGTCCCGTTCGGCACCGAGCCGCACCAGATCCTCCGGCCCGAGACCCCGCTCGGCCGCACGGAGCAGCAGATCGCGCAGCTCGGCTGCGAAGCCTGGCAGGCTCAGCGCCGGGCACAGCGTCGCGGGCCATTCGGTGGCCCCCGATTCGAGATCACCGGCGAGCAGGTCACGGATCACCGCGTCCTGCTCGGGGCCGGACAGCAACCGGGGCGGCGGTGCGGCCCGCATGCTGGCCTGGAGCCTGAGCACGGAGAACGCGTACGAGTGCACGGTGCGGACCAGCGGCTCGCGGGACGTCCTCGGTTCGCCGCCGCCCGCGAGCATCCGGGTGATCCTGCTACGCAGCGCGTTGGCCGCGCGCCGCCCGCTGGTGAGCACCAGTATCCGCTCGGGATCCACACCGTCCGCGATGCGCCGCGCGGTGGCCTCGGCGACCACGCTGGTCTTGCCGGTACCGGGACCGCCGAGCACCCGGAGGAAGCCACCGCCACCGTCCAGCACCCGCTGCGCGGCAGGCTCCCAGGCGCGCGGCGGTTCCGGTTCCTGCCGCGCACGCACCAGCTCCGGTGTCGCCGTTCTCCACTGACCCACGACAGGATGGAATCACGCCGCACCGACGACATCGCCGCTCGCCACGCCAAGGCAAACTGTGTTCCGTGGATGAGCAGCTACACGAGCGGGTACGCGACGTAGTTTCCGAGATACCGGAAGGTAACGTCGCCAGCTACGGAGACGTGGCCGCCCTCGCGGGCGCGCCCTCGCCCCGGCTGGTAGGGCGGATCCTCGCGGAGGACGGCCACGACCTGCCGTGGCACCGAGTGCTCCGTACGAACGGAACGCCCGCGCCGCATCTGGTCCGCGAGCAACTCGCCCGGCTACGGGCGGAGGGAGTACTCGCGGACGGCGAGCGCATCGACATGCGCCGGTACCGCTGGCGGCCGGAGGACCCAACCGGCACCTGAAGGCAGGCGGGACTCTAGAGCTCGCCGCGGTGCCGGGCGAAGAACGCGGACAGCGCCTCCCGCCACGGGCGAAGCGGCGTCAAGCCGGCCTTCCGCCAGGAATCGCCGGAGAGCACCGAGTACGCCGGCCGGGGCGCCGGCCGGGGGAATTCCTCCGTCGTGCAGGCGTGAACCCGATCCGGGTCGGCGCCAAGCTCCTCGAAGATCGCCTTGGCGAACCGGCACCAGGTGGTCTCGCCGGCACCCGAGCAGTGCAGCACGCGTTCGGTTGGCGGGTTCTCCCCCGTCACCCGGTCGGCAAGTTCGAGCAACCCCGCGGCCAGATCGGCCGACCACGTCGGTGCTCCGCGCTGGTCGTCCACAACGGACAGTTCATCCCGGTCACGTTCCAGCTGTACCATGGTTTTCACGAAGTTGCTGCCGACCGCGCCGTACACCCACGAGGTGCGCACCACCCACGCGCGTGCCCCGGATCGCAGTACCGCGTCCTCCCCCACCAGCTTGGTTCGCCCGTACGCGGTGGTCGGCCGGGCGACGTCGTCCGGCCGATACGGGCTGCGAGCCTCGCCGTCGAACACGTAGTCGGTGGACACCTGCACCAGTGGCAGCCGATGCGATGAACACGCCGCGGCCAGCACCCGCGGACCGTCCGAGTTCACCGTGAACGCCATGTCCTCGGCGTCCTCCGCGTCGTCCACCGCCGTGAACGCGGCCGCGTTGATCACCACGGGCCGTAGCCGTTCCTCCCTTGCCAGCTCGGCGAACCCGGTTACCGCACCGAGCACGGCGCCGACGTCGGTGATATCCAACTCGGCCGAGCCCATGGCTCTTACCAGACCGTCCGGCGCAGCGGCGGCGAGATCCGATCCCAGCTGGCCGGTACCGCCCGGAATCAACAGAGCGAGACCTTGCATTTCCACTCCCTCGCAATCGCCGGTTCGCCGACTCACCGCTTCTCACCACCGGTCGCGACCAGTATCCGCATGCGATCTCGTTTCTCTTCGGTGGCAAGGGCTGGCCAGTCTTTCATGCCCGCCTCACCGGTGACGCGCAACAATCCGGATGCGGTGCGGTTACCAGCGGGACGTCACCCACCAGTGATCAGTAATGTGGGCAGCGTCAAGCGCGCCGAATGCACCGGAGCGATCGCGCTCGGTCAAGTCGGGTCGCGCCCCGCCGTTGACGTGCCGCGTTCGGCCAACTGAGAGGGAGCGTGCGTGGACGGACGCCCGCCGGAAGACGGCCAGGACGAGGTGCCGACGCGCCCTGCTCTGGCGTCGGCGACGCCGTCCACCGTGGCCGGCGCGGACCAGGGGACTGCGGCACGCCGCTCCCGAACCGGGCGCTTAGGTCTGGCCGCGAAACGGACCGGGCAGAGTTTCCTCGCCCTGCTTTCCGTCGTCGTGCTCGGGTTGACCTGGTACGGCTGGACGATGCTCGGCAACCTCAACGAGGGATTCGCCACCACCGATGTGTTCGACGGCGACAGGGTCCAACCGAAACCGTTGGACGGCGCGGTGGACATCCTGCTGGTTGGACAGGACAGCCGGACCGACGCGCAGGGCAACCCGCTGCCCCAGCGGGTGCTTGACAAGTTGCACGGCGGCGAGGCCGACGGGGAGCGGCAAACCGACACCATGATCTTGGTGCACATCCCGGTGGACGGCCGTCGCGCGGTGGCGATCTCGTTTCCCCGCGACTCCTGGGTGGAGCTCGCCGGCGGCTACGGCACCCACAAACTCAACGGCGCCTTCGTGTACGCGTACAACGACACCGCGCGCGAGCTGCGGCAGAAGGGTGAGCGGGACGACAAGCGGATCAACGAGCAAGCCACCGTCGCGGGCAGGAAGAATCTGATCGCCACCATCGAGAAGCTCATCGGCCGGCCGAACGGGATCGACCGGTACGCCGAGGTGAATCTCGGTAGTTTTTACGAGATGACCAGGGCCATCGGGGGGATTTCGGTCTGCCTGAACAAAGCCACCAGGGACAGCAAGTCGGGGGCACGGTTCAAGAAGGGCAAGCAGACCATTTCCGGAGCGAAGGCGCTCGCGTTCGTTCGGCAGCGTTACGGGTTGCCACGCGGCGATTTCGATCGGATTGTCCGCCAGCAGGCGTTCATCGGAGGGCTGGCACGCAAGGTGCTTTCCCAGGACATGCTTACCGATCCGGACCGGTTGGCCCGCCTCAGCAAGGCGGTGCAGAAGTCCGTCGTGCTCAGTTCGGGCTGGAACATCACCGAGTTCGCTCAGCAGATGCAGGGCCTCACCGGCAGTAACATCAAGTTCCATACCATCCCGAACCACGGCGACGCGATTATCGGTGGCGCGGCCGTGGTCGATGTGGATGAGGATGAGGTGCGCCGGTTCGTTAAGGATCTCACCTCGGACGGTACGTCCGGTGCGGACTCGCGGCGCGGAAATCCGGCCGGAGGCGGCGAGCGGGCCGATCCGCGGAACGCATCGATCACCGTCAATGTCTACAATGGATCGGCCGACGGCGGTATCGGCACCAGTGTCCTGGATACGCTGGCAAACAAGGGTTTTCGCGCCGGCGACGCGGTCGATGTCAGTTCCAGAGCCAGTTCGGTGATCCGTTTCCCGGCAGGCGAGGAAGGCAACGCGAGACTCATCGCCGATGCCCTCGGCGGCGATGTCGCGATGGAGCCGGACAGTGACGTCGAGTCCGGTACCGTCCGTGTCCTGCTCGGCGACGACTATCCGCCCCCGGAATCCAGCCAGGGTGGGTCTCCCGGTACCCCCGAACCGAACGACGTCGACCCGAACGGAACGCCGGACCCGAACGAGCAGCCATCGGGGCAACAGTCCCAGCAGCCATCGGGACAATCATCCCAGCAGCCTTCGGGGCAACAGCCGCAGCAGTCCGAGGAGCAGGACGAACCGGATGCGGAGCTGGACGCGGGCGAGATCCCGTGCGTGAACTAATGCATCCGGGGTAATCGCGTCCGGTTGGCACAAACGCGTCGGGGCGGGCGGCTAATGTGTCGGCGGAGGTTGCGGTGCAGCCTCGACCGGGGTAGAGGGAGACCGACGTGGAAGATGAGCCGCAGCCGAGTGAGCACGGTGCCGAGGGGGCGACGCCGGACGGCGATCCAGGCGTTACATCGGGCAACGAACCGGCGGCCGGCCGGCACCACGCACAACCAGCCGAACAGGTCATCTTCGGCACGGTCGCGTGGAAGTACAGCCAGGGCGACGCGCCCGCGCCGCGCCCGACCCCACGGCGACCGGCGCACGCCGCGGTACCCGCGAAACGACGCTCCAGGGCCAAGACCACCGGCCGGGTGGTGCTCGTACTGCTGTCCGTGGCCGCGCTCGCGGCCACCGGCATCGGCTGGGCCACGTTCGGGCAGCTGAACAAGAGCCCGAACACCACGGATGCCCTCGACGAGGTTCAGCAGGCACCCGGCGCACCAGGTGCCGATGACGGCGCGACCGACATCCTGCTGGTCGGCAACGACAGCCGAACGGACAGCCGTGGCAACCCGCTTCCCCTCAACGTGCTCAAGGCGCTGCGCACCGAGGCGACCAGCACGCTGAATACGGACACGCTGATCGTGCTGCGGATTCCGCACGACGGCAGCCGCGGCGCCGCGATCTCGATCCCACGCGATACCTACGTGCCGATCTCCGGAGGCGCGAAAGACAAGATCAACTCGGCATTCGCGAAGGGGAAGCAAGCGGCGAGGCAGCGGCTGGGCAGCACCGGCCCGAGGTTGGAAATGGAGTCCGATCAGGCCGGGCGGGTATCGCTTGTCCGGACCATTCAAGATTTCACCGGGATCCGCATCGACCACTACGCGGAGGTGAACCTGCTCGGTTTCTACCTGCTCACCGAGGCGATTGGCGGGGTGGACATCTGCCTGAACAACGCGGTGGACGAGAAGAATTCGGGTGCGGTCTTCCAAGCCGGCCGGCAGACCGTCTCCGGGGGCGCGGCGCTTTCCTTCGTCCGGCAACGGCATGGCCTGCCGGACGGTGATCTCGGGCGGATCAAGCGGCAGCAGGCGTTTCTGGCCTCGGCTGTGAACAAGTTGCTCTCCGCCGGCATGTTGACCGATCGGGGCAGGTTGGACCGGCTGTCCGACGCGGTCAGCAGGTCGCTGGTGCTGGATCCGGGGCTGGATGTGTTCGAGCTGGCCGATCAGGCCCGGCGGATGGCGTCCGGCACCGTGGAGTTCGTCACGATCCCGGTGACCGGCATCAGCGCGCGCGATCATCGCGGGCAGAGCATCGTCACGGTGAACAACAGGGCGGTGCGGACCTTCGTCCGCAACCTGGTGCGGCATCGGTCGGGCACGCAAGGTGGGTCCGCCGAGCAGCCGGCTCCGTCCGGCGCCGGCACTCCGAACCCGTCGTCGGGTGACGGCAATCACTTCGCCCCGGCGCCTCGGCTCCGGCTGAATGCACTGGCACCACAGGGTTCCGCGGTGGGGAAGCCGACCCCACCGACCGATCCGATCGTCGCGGACGGCGTGCGCTGCGTGGACTGACGGTGTGGTGCGATAGTGCCGATGAGTATCACCGAGACGCTGCTGCGACCACTGCTACGCACCGGTTCGGCGCGGCCGCTGATCACCCACTACGACGATGCCGCCGGCACCCGCGTCGAGCTGTCAGTGGCGACGCTGGCCAACTGGGCGGCCAAGACGGCGAACTGGCTCACCGACGAGTTCGACGTGGAACCGGGCACGCCCGTCGCGGTGCGGCTGCCCGCGCACTGGCAGACGGCGGGCATCCTGCTCGGATGCTGGTGGTGCGGCGGGCAGGTGATCGACGATCCGGCGGAGGCTGCCGTGACGTTCACCGCGCCCGCAGAGGCGGGTGGGCCGGCCCGCGAGGCGCGTGTACCGGCCCGCGAGGCGGGTGGGTCGGCCGGCGGCGGGGAGCTGGCGATCGTGTCGCTGGACCCGATGGGGATGTCGCTACGGGAACCACCCGCGGGCGGTGCGTGGGACTACGTGTCCGAGGCCCGGCTGTGTGCGGACGACTATCTCGCGCCACCGGGGATTTCGGACGACACCCCGGCACTGCTGGGTTCCGGCGTCCGCGAGGTGCTCACCCTTGCCCGGCGGCGTGCCGAGGAACTGGGCATCACCGATGGATCTCGCGTGCTGTCTACTTTGGATTGGTCGCTGCCGGACGGGGTAGTGGACGGATTCCTGGCGATACTCGCGGCCGGTGGTTCGCTCGTACAGTGCGGCTCGGTGGCCGTCGACAAGCTGCCCGATCGCCGGGCCACCGAGCGCACCACGGTCGAGCTCGGCGTCCCCAGCTAGCTGGAACCCGGCTTCTCGCGTAGCGGCGCGGGTGGTGGATATCCCATGGTGGCGTGCGCCATCGCGGCATGACTGGCCCGCCGCCCGGTGGGACAGTTGCTGACATGGACCTGCCGAACTCGGTCTCGTGGACACCACGGGATGACGCCGAGCTGACCGCAGCCTGGCGGTTGTGGCTTGAGCTGAGCGCGCGCGCCTGGCCGGGTTCGACGTGGGATGGAACGCCGGCGGACGCGGTGCGCCCGCTGCGTGACCTGGTGGCGGTATGCAACGAGATTCATAGTGACTACCTCGCCGACTGCCCTCGGCGGCCTGGCCCGCGCGGCGAGCCTCCAGACCCACACGGCGAACGGCCTGGCTCGCGCGGCGAATTGGTGAAGCTGCTGCAATCGTTGATCTTCGTGGCGATCTGGCCGCTGGAGCTGTGGTCCGACGACGAACGCCCCTTGGACGCGGATCGCGCCGCGCTGCTGCACACCGACCTGTCCGCGTTCGCCGAGTACGCCGCTGGAGTGCGCAGTGTGCTGGCTCGTGGAGGTGGCTGGACGGACATCGACGCCACCTGCAACCCGATGGCCCCGCCCGCGGATTGACCGAACTCCGGCGGGCGGCCACGACATCGCGTTCTTCTCAGAATGGTGGTGGGTCGTCGTTGTCGGGTGTCGGTGGGGGTGGTGCGGGTTGGGGTTCGTGGAGTGGTTCGGGGGTGACGTGGTGGGTGTGGCCGGTGGGGCTGGTCCAGATGAAGTGTCCTGGTGTGGGTTGTTCGAGTGTCCAGGGTCCGTGGTCTTTCGCGTGATGATGGTGGGGGCACATGGGTCCGAGGTTCCCGTCGCAAGTGGTGCCGCCCTGGGAGTGGGCGGTGGAGTGGTCGAGGTCGCAGCTGGTGGCG
>WHSZ01000133.1 GCA_009379845.1 Pseudonocardiaceae bacterium
GGACGCCGGCCTCGACATCCTTCGAATTCCCAGCCAGCGCGCCGGGCGGCCGGTAGTTGAGGTCGCACCCGTCCCGCTGAACCGGCCGCAGATCGAGGAATCCACCGTTCAGCCGACCGGCAACGACATCGTCGCGCGGCTACTCGACGCCGGTCAGCTCGACATGATCGGCGGGCGCGCCGCCGACGGCAAGCCGTTCCTGGATCTCGCCGAGCACCACCTCGACTCCGCGGAGCAGGTGCTCAGCACCTCGCCCGAATCGGCGTTCCTGCTACTGTCCCATGCTGCGCAGTTGGTCGCCTCGGGATTGCTTGCGCACCAAGGGCTTCGCCCCGCGCCAGATGCCGACGAGCAGGTCACCGGTAAGGCGGTCACCGCCCAGTTCGGCTACCGGTTCTCCCAGGTCGAGATGCTCCGGCAGCGCGCGACCGAGCTGGCCAACCCGACCAGCCGGGACAGCCGCGTGACCACCGCCGAGGTCGAGACCTACGTGACCACGGTACGACTGCTGCTGTCCACCGCCAGCGACGTCACCGGCAAGCTCCGCCTGTTCGCCTAGAAACCGCCGTCGCCCCGAAGGAATCGCAAGGAGCCGCAAGGAGCTGCCTGTGTGTGGGATCGTCGCCGTGCTCCCCGCCCCCGCTTCGGCCGCACCACCGGATCTCGCTTCGCTCGTGCAGGATCTCGCCTCGTTACGCCTGTCCGAATCGGGATCCGCCGCGATAGAGCACGCCGGGCGAGGGCACGCTGGTACGAAACTCGCGTCAGTCAACCACGCGCTGCACGGTCCGGCCGCCGCGCACGAACTGCTGTCCCAACCGGAGCTCTGGACCCGGCTCTGGGCCGAAACGCACCGGCTGTCCGGCGAGCTCGCCGCCGTCGACGAGCAACGAGACGGCGTGCTACGGCTCAAGGACGCATTGTGGACACTCCAGCGCGACCGTCTGGAATGGACACACGCGATCCACGACTTGCTGACCGCGAACGGAGCGAACCCCGCAACCATCGGCCTTCCGGCCGTCACCGGGTACGCGGCGGTGGAATCCGCGTTGCGCTCCCTCGACCGGCTCGAGGTACGCGGCCGCGACTCCGCCGGCCTGCACGTCTGGGTCCGCTCTCTCGCGGCGGCCAACCTCTACGACACCACGGGCGTGCACGTGGAGCGGCGGAAAGACCCGTTGCAGCGCAACGGAACTGTGGAACTCGTCGGGGACGGCCTTTGCTTCACGTACAAGACGGCCAAGGTGATAGGCCAGCTTGGTGACAACGGCAACCGGTTACGAGAGGCGATCCGCGCGGATAACTTCCTGCTGGATGCGTTGCGGCTGCCCGACGCCGAGGTGTCCGTGCTCGGCCATACCCGGTGGGCAAGCGTCGGCCGGGTCAGCGAGCCGAACGCCCACCCGCTGCATCACCGCTTGCCCGGGGCCGCCCAGCAGGCCCCGTACACGATCGCCGCGCTGAACGGGGACATCGACAACCACAACCGGCTGCGGCTCGAGCACGGCATCGACACCGGCACGGAGATAACCACCGACGCCAAGGTCATCCCGGTGCTGCTCGCCCGGCACCTACGCGGCCCGGACGCGCTCGCCCCGGAAGCGATCGGGATGGGGTTCCGCGATCTCGTCGCGGAATGCGACGGGTCCTTCGCGATCGTCGCGCAATGCGAGCAAGATCCGGACACCCTGCTGCTGGCCGCGCGCGGCAGCGGGCAGGCGCTCTACGTCGGGTTCGCACCCGGGGCCTGGATCGTGACCAGCGAGCCGTACGGCTTGGTCGGCGACACCGATCGCTACCTCCGGGTGACCGGCACGTTGCGAGCCGCCAGCGGTGACGGCGGAACCATCGTGGCGCTGCGACGCAAGGCCGCCGGCGAGCTGGACGGGCTGGCCCGCGTCGATCTCGACCTCACCGCACGTCCGGTCGAGGACCGCGAGATCGTGACCACGGAGGTCACCACCCGAGACATCTCGCTCGCCGGTTTCACCCACTTCCTGCTCAAGGAGCTGGCGGACGCGCCAACCTCGGTGGCGAAGACTTTGTACGGCCGCACAACCGACACCGAACTGGGTAAACGAGTACGGCTCGGCGAGGAGACCCTGCCAACCAGCGTCGTCAGCAGGCTGCGCTCGCACAGCCGCCGCCGGCTGCTGTTCATCGGCCAGGGCACCGCGGCGGTCGCCTGCCGCGGAATCGCGGAGATAGCCCGGCCGCTGCTCGATGCCGAATTAGACGTCCGCGCGATGCCGGCGACCGAACTGTCCGCGTGGCACCTGGAACCGGACATGAGCGACTGCTGTGTGGTCGCCGTCAGCCAGTCCGGAACCACCACGGACACCAACCGTGCCGTGGACCTCGCACGGGCACGGGGTGCCGCGGTGCTCTGCATCGTCAACCGCCGGCACAGTGACCTGGCGGCGAAATCGGACGGCGTGCTGTACACATCGGACGGTCGGGACATCGAGATGGCCGTCGCGTCGACGAAAGCGTTCTACGCGCAGATCACCGCAGGCGTGTTGCTCATCCTCGAATTGCGGCGGCGGCTGCGGGGAAGTTGCGCGGTCGCCGACGAGGGTGAGGACCGGCTGCTCAACGACGTCCTTCAGCTGCCGGCGAAGATCGGCGCGCTGGTCAACGACCGGGCGCCGTTCCAACGTGCCGCGCGGGCACTCGCCACCCGCAAGCGGTACTGGTCGGTGGTCGGCTCCGGCCTGAACCAGGTGGCAGCCGCGGAGATCCGGATCAAACTGTCCGAACTGTGCTACAAAGCCGTTCCCGTCGACACCACCGAAAACAAGAAGCACATCGACCTGTCGGCCGAATCCATGATCGTCGTCTGCGCCGCCGGAGTGGGCGGCGGGCCAGCCGACGACATCGCCGCCGAAGTGGAGATCTTCGCCGCGCACCACAACGCCCCGGTCGTCATCGCCACGGAGGGCACCGCGGCACGGTTCCGGGCCGCCGAGCACGTGCTCCCCGTCCCACCTACCCATCCCGCGCTGGCTTGGGTGCTGTCCGTGGTGGCGGGCCACCTGTTCGCCTACGAGTGCGCCGCGGCAATCGACGAATCCGCGAGCGCGGTGCGCGGCCTGCTCGACGATCTCAACGACCTCGACGTCATCCGGAACGCGCCGCGGGCGCTCGCGGCACCCATCCGGCGGTTCCTGCACCGCGTGCGGACCGGCGAGTTCGACGGCGTGCTCAGCGCCGCACAGGCAACCCGACTGGCCGATCTGCGCTCGGCGCTCGAAACCGGCGAGCCGGACGCCGCGGTACTCGACGAGCTCCGCGCGGCGCTCACCGCGGCGACCAACGAGCTCACCCGCACCATCGATTCGGTGAAGCACCAAGCGAAAACC
>WHSZ01000122.1 GCA_009379845.1 Pseudonocardiaceae bacterium
CTTCACCACCACCCGGCCACCAATCCCCTCAGCAACCGCACGCGCCCCCTCCACATCACCCGCCACAGAACCCGACAACACCGGCACCCCATACGCAGCAAACAAATCCCTCGCCTGAAACTCATACAAATCCACTTGAAAGTCTCCTGACTAAAGCGACGACGTGGCGGTTGGACTGCGAAAACCCTAGCGACGCTCGATGCGGGCCGGGACAGCCCCTCTGGTGTTCTGTGTCACCCGAGCATTCGAGCTCACCGTTGCCGAGCTGGGTGGATTCCCGACGTCAGCCAATCGACGGCCTCATCAAGAGAGTTCGGCGTGAAGATCGCCACCGTCGCGTCGCCGAACGAGTGACGCCCGCCTCCGGTGGGCTTGCTCGTCACACAGCACAGCCGCACCTCGCGGGCACCGTGCTCGGCCAGCTCCGCACGGATCGCGGCCACCGGTTCTCCGGCCGTGGTCGCGTTGACCACGGCCAGGCCGACGGCATGCGCGTCCTCCTGGAGCACCACCCGCACGACCCGCGCCGTTGTGGGCACCGGACCGAGGTGGATGGCCTCGTGCCCGTCATCGCGCAGCGCCCGCGAGGGACACCGCGAGTTGCTCGTCGCCATCCAGCGCGGCCACCACGACGCGGATCCGCGGCCGGCCACCGCCGTACGCCGCGGCCGCCGGCACGGCCCGACCAGGGGACCGGTTCACCGGGACCGGGAGCGTGGTCCGGGCAGCAGCGCCGCGGCACCGATCAGCAGCGCGACCGCGCAGGCAATGGACAGCCAGGTGCCGGCCCCGGCACTCGTGCCGGCGATACGTCCACCGGTCATCGGCAGTTCGAGGACCCGCAACCCGGGCAGGCAGGCCGCGCCGATCAGCAGCGCCGCGCCTCGGCCCGGCCGGCAGCGCGGGGCCAGCGCGCTCGCCACGAGCACCGCGAGCAGCGCAAGCAGCAGCCCGTACGACGAGGCTCGGAAGTTGGCCAACAGGTCCGGGCCGACGTAGCCGGAGGCCCGCATGGCGGGCAGCCCGAATGCGCCCAACGCGAAGAGGACACCCGCGACCACCGGCGCCAGTGCGATCACACCGGGAGAGCGGATCGGCTGATCGCCCACCCCCGCCTCGTCCCGGTCCACGCTGCCGGCCACCACGCAGGCAACGGCGGCGAGCACCGCGAGAAGCATTGCCAGCGAGGTCCACAGCACACCGGAACCCGGCTGCACGCCGCTGACCTTCGTCGCCGAGATCACGGTGTCCAGCGAACCGATTCCGGCGAGCAGGATCGCCACCCAAGCCACCGACAGCACCGGCCGCACCAGGGCCGCGACCGGCCTGATGAGGAGCGTGCCACCCAGCGCACCGACCAGCAGCCCGGCAGGGATCAACATGCGCTTGGTGAAGCTGTCCACACCCGTCACGGTTTCCGGGACCGCGACGTGTTCCGCGAGCCCGCCGAACAGCGCCGCCAGCCCGGCCAGCACCGCGCACAGCCCGGCGGCAACATGCAACCAGTACGCGCCCGGCAACCGGGGTTCCCGCACCGGCTGGTCGGTCGGCTCCACCTTCGGCTCACGCCCGGCGGGAGACAGCGCGACGACGGCCAGCCCGGCGGCGGCCACCAGCGCGATGATCGGGCCGGGTGTCGGCCGCAGCGCGTCCACGACCATGCCGGCGACCACGTTCGGCAGCACCACGGCCAGCAGGGCGGCGGCGGTACCGAGCAGGCAGCCGCGCGTGCTCGCCCTGCTGGATGCCGTCACCGCGAGCCCGGCGGCCAGCGGCACGCTGACCGCCAACAGGATGGCGCCGATCAGCATGAACGGCGGGCTCTCCACTGCGGGGCGGGTAACCAGGTACGGATCGTCGGAGGTGAAGGGCGTCATCAGCAGCCCGGCCACCGCGATCAGGCCAAGGACCAGCGTGCCGGCGAACCACCGCTGGTTGGCGTCCAGCCGCCGCCCGGAAGGAACCACGCCGTCCTCCGGGCCTCGCTCGCTCTCCTCGCTCGCACCGAGCCCGCCGATCGAGTCGGCGACGCCGTCCGTGCCGACCCGGTCGGCCCGCACGGCCAGCACCCCGGCGACCAGCGTCAGCAAGTGACCACCGAGCAACATCCACAGACCGGCGGCCGGCGGTAGCGGGACCAGGCTGTTCGGGATGAACTGTTCTGGCCGGGAGCTGGCTGACGAGTCCGCGAGGAACTGCAAATCGAGGACGGCCCTGCCGGGTGCGAGTGCGGCCGTCCCCGCGAGCACTCCCGCCATCGCGAGCGGCTGCCGCACCTGGACGAAAGCCGCCGCGATCAACATCGGAAGCACCGCCAGCACGACCAGCAGCGGCCAGCTGGTGAAACCGGGCGCACCGCCGCCGGACACCACGGGCAGCACCGCACCCGCGGCGAGCAGTACCGAACCCGCGATTCCGGCCCCGAAGGCGGTCCCCAGTTCGACACCGAGCACGCCCTGGCGTTGGACGCGGTCGGCCGCGAGCTGACCGTCCGGTTCGTCCGGCGAGGTGGAGGTGGCACCCTGCCCAACGTGGTTCGGTGTCGTGGTTTCGGATGACTCGTCAGTCATCGGGCGATCCGTCTGTCATCGGCGCGACGCTAGCAAGTTGCCGGTCGCCAGCACCGCGTAATCATCCCGACGGGCCTGCCTTTTCGCGGATACGCCGGTCCGTAGGCCACTCGAACGCCGCCTTGTATAACGCAAATCACATCGCTGGAAGTATTTTCGCCTTAACCTTCCGTTATCAGCACTGCTAGCGGCAATGTGTCTACTCCCCATTCGGACGACACCCGTCACAGGAGTTGCTAACCGCGGCTCCGTTTCGTTACTGTTCCGCGGTCCCTATCACGGTCCGGTCACGATGAAGACATCGAACGGTGCCCCGAGCCGTTCGCCAGGATCCCCCGCCTGGGTTCTTCGACCGGGCTCCCCGACTGGAAGGGCAGGCCTTGGCACGACACCGCTCCCCCGGCGGCCAAGACACCTCCCCGGCGCTTGATAAGGCACATGCTGGTGCCGTACTTCGCGTCCGGGGTGCACATCGAATACCCGCACCGTCCTCTGCGCTGCGCGGCAAGGTCGTTGTCGCCGCCGTGGCAGCCGGTGCTTTCGCCGCGGCCGCCGCGGGTCAAACCATCAAGTCCGACTCCGATTCCTCGTCCGATAACCACGCCGGTGTAACGCCGCTGGCGAGCAGTCATGACGCGAATGCGGCCATGGGAGTTGGCGGCAACGACACCACCACCATGGCGAGTTCGCGAATCCTGCCGGCCGATCAGTCCACGAACGCCTCGGCCGAGGTGCAGAAGCTGGCCGAGACCACCCAGATCACCGCCGACCGTCAGGCGCGGGAGGCCGAAGCCGCCAGGAAAGCGGCCGCGGAAGCCGCGCGACCGAAGTTCGTGGTCCCCGCGGAAGGCACCTTCACCTCGGGTTTCGGTGCCCGGTGGGGCACGAGCCACATGGGAATCGACATCGCCAACGCCATCGGCACCCCGATCGTCGCGGCCGCGGACGGCGTGGTCCTCGAAGTGGGCCCGGCGAGCGGCTTCGGCAACTGGGTGCGGATCCAGCACGACGACGGCACCGTCACCGTGTACGGCCACATCAGCAGCTACTCGGTATCCGAAGGCGAGCGCGTGAAGGCGGGCGACGAGATCGCCGCGATGGGCAACGAGGGCCAGTCCACCGGGCCGCACCTGCATTTCGAAGTCTGGCAAGGCGAAGGCGGCGAGAAGATCGACCCCGCGGGATGGCTGGCCGAGCACGGCCTCAGTGTCTGAAGCGCCGGAACGTCTCCTCCTCACCCGGCTGTAGCCGCCGCACGAAGTAGGCGTTGGCCACCCACCAGACGGTGCACAGCTGACGGCCCCGGCGGCAGCCGCGGCACCTGCCGCGTCGAGAATGCGCATGGACCTCAAGTAAGGCGCGCCACGCGCCGACCAGCCGGCGTAACTCCACGCCGCGGGTATCCGCGATCTGGCCGGCCAGCCGCTCCACGTATGCCAGGTAGCGCTTGACCTGTTCGCCGAGCGCAGGCAACCACCCCTCATTCACACCGCTCCCCTCATCGGGCCGGCCCACCGGGCCCGGCCATCGAACTTGCGTTCGAATCATTTATAGCGGGGCGGCCCGACAGTTCCGCGATGTGTCCGCTGCGCCGATCGGGTGAGCTGCGGCGAGATCTACAGCTTCACCATCGGCACGCTGCCGATCAGCATCAGCCGGAGGGTGCCCGAGGCACCGAAGTCGATCGTGGCCGTGGCCCGGGCCCCGGCACCCTCGGTGGACACCACGGTGCCGAGGCCGTACTTGTCGTGGTTGACCCGATCGCCTGCCTCTAGCGCCAGCGCGGGCGTCTGCTGCCAACCCTTGAACGGTGTGGAGCGCATCCCGCGAGCGGCGAGGCCGGCCTGCGCGGAGTCCCCGCCCGTGCGGCGTCCCCAGGTGCTCGCCTGGGTGGGGCCGGACGCGCCGAACCCCCCGGACGCGGGTTCGGTCCTCCGCCAGTCGATCAGCTCGTCCGGGATCTCGTTCAGGAATCGGGAAGCCGGATTGCTCATCGGGGTGCCCCACGCGGTGCGCATGATCGCGCGAGAGACATACAGCCGCCGCCGCGCCCTGGTGATCGCCACGTACGCCAGCCGGCGCTCCTCGGCGAGCTCCGCCGGTTCCGCCAGGGCGCGCATATGCGGGAAGATGCCGTCCTCCCAGCCGGTGCCGAACACCACCGGGTACTCGAGGCCCTTCGCGGTATGCACGGTCATCAGCGTGACCATCCCGGTCGGCTCGGCCTGCTCGGTGGTCTCGGTGCTCTCGTCTTGCTCATCGGACTCCGGGATGGAATCCGCGTCCGCGACCAGCGAAACCCGCTCGAGGAACGCGGCGAGCGAACCCGGTTCCGGAGCACCGTCGTCGTCGGTTGGACCCTCGGGCGCGGTGGCCGCCTCCTCGGTGAACTCGCGTGCCACGGTCACCAGCTCCGTCAGGTTGTCCAGCCGGGAGGCGTCCTGTGGGTCGTCGTGCGAGCGTTCCTCCAGCTCCGCGCGGTACCCGGTGCGGTCAAGCACCGCTTCGAGTACCTCGGCCACCTCGTCGCCGCGCTCGACCAGCTCGTGCAGCCCGTCGAGCAGTTCGACGAAGGCGGCGAGGCACTTCTCTGATCGCGAGTTCAACGAGGAGATCCGGCCTTCGGCGCCGGCCCGCAGCGCCTCGGCGAACGTGATCCGCTCCCGCTCGGCGTGCGTCGCGACCGTCGATTCGGCCCGGTCGCCGATCCCGCGCTTCGGCACGTTCAGGATTCGCCGCAGGCTGACGGTGTCTTCCGGGTTCGCGAGCACCCGCAGGTAGGCCAGTGCGTCACGCACCTCACGCCGCTCGTAGAAGCGCATCCCGCCGACGACGCGGTACGGCAACCCGAGCCGGATGAAGATCTCCTCGAACACCCGGGACTGATTGTTCGTGCGGTAGAAGACCGCGACATCGGAGTAGCTGGCCTCGCCGGAATCCGCGAGCGCGTCGATCTCAGCCGCCACGAACGCCGCTTCGTCGTGCTCGTTGTCGGCGACGTAGCCGACGATCCGCTCGCCGTCGCCGGATTCGGTCCACAGCCGCTTGTTCTGGCGGCGATCCGCGTTGCGCGAGATTACCGCGTTCGCCGCGGTCAGGATGGTCTGCGTGGAGCGGTAGTTCTGCTCGAGCAGAATGGTGCGCGCCTGCGGGTAGTCCCGCTCGAACTCGACGATGTTGCGGATCGTCGCGCCGCGAAACGCGTAAATGGACTGATCGGCGTCGCCGACCACGCACAGCTCCGCGGGCTCCAGCTCGCCTTCCCCGGTGCCGACCAGCTCACGCACCAGCACATACTGCGCGTGGTTGGTGTCCTGGTACTCGTCAACCAGCACGTGCCGGAACCGCCTGCGGTAGTACTCGGCGACGTCCGGGTAGGACTGCAACAACTCGACCGTGCGCATGATCAAGTCGTCGAAATCCAGCGCGTTCGCCTGCCCCAGCCGGCGCTGGTATTCGGTGTACACCTCGGCGACCCGCCGCTCGAGATCGTTGCCGGCCCGCTCGACCGCCTCCACGGCGGTGATTAGCTCGTTCTTCAGATTCGACATGTGCGTCGCGAGCGTGCGGGCCGGATACCGCTTGGGGTCCAGGTCCAGATCGCGGGCGACGAGCGTGACCAGCCTGCGGGTGTCGTCGGCGTCGTAGATCGAGAAGTTCGAACCGAGTTCGAGGGTCTTGGCTTCGCGGCGCAACACTCGAACACACATCGAGTGAAAGGTCGACACCCACATGGCGTTCGCCCGTCGCCCAACGAGTTCGGCCACTCGCGCCTTCATCTCCGCGGCTGCCTTGTTGGTGAACGTGATCGCCATGATCTGCCCCGGCGTAACGCGGCGCTCGCCGAGCAAGTACGCGATCCGCCTGGTCAGGACCCGGGTCTTGCCTGATCCGGCGCCGGCCACGATCAGCAGCGGCGAGCCACGGTGCTCGACGGCCGCCCGCTGCTGCGGGTTGAGGTCGCCGAGCAACTCCGCTGACCGGCCGGAGTCTTCTGACTGGGGAGTACGGGGCAAGTCGAAAAGCGCGCTCATTGGGTCCTTACGCTACCCGGCTGTACCGACAGCGATCGACGCAACGCGACGGAGAATCCCTGCTGGCCACCGCGGCACCGCTCGGCCATTCGAGCGGGTGTGGCATACTGGAAACATGCGAGCGACGTACTTCGAGTTTTTCTACGGGAACCGGACTCCGGCTTCCCGTGGTACCGCGCTCGCCTAACCGGCACCAGCCACAGCCAAGCCCCGGAGTCTTCCGACCCGGGGCTTTCGTCAACCCGGGGTCGGGGAGCTCCCGACACACACCGGAGGGCGATCGATGAACCACGCGGCTTCGCAGGATGATCAGCAAGCCGAAACCACGCCGCCGAGCGCCGAGGACATCGTCGAGCTACGTCAGGAGATCGACTGGCTGGACACGGAAATCCTGCGCTTGGTGAAACGTCGGGTGGAGGTGTCCAAGCTGATCGGCGCCGCCCGGATGGCCGCCGGCGGTCCGCGCATCGTCTACAACCGCGAGATGGACGTGCTGGCCCGCTACCGCGACCTCGGGCCGGACGGGCGCCAGCTGGCCATGGCGCTGCTCAACCTCGGCCGTGGCCGCCTCGGCCGCTGATCCGAGCGAGTATCCCCGCCACGCCACAGGTTTCCAGGGAATATTCGGGGATTTACCCCGACGCACAACGGTCCGGCTAAGGGCACACTGGAAGCATGCTCAATCTCATCGCTTGGATCGTCGCGCTGGCCAGCATCGCGGCCGCGCTCGGGCACGCCGGCTACCTGGCGATGCTGGGCAGTGTCGCGAACAAGCGGGCGGGCGGGGAGCCGGTCGCCAGGTACGTGCGTAGCCGGTGGCCCGTCGCAGGGGGCGCGGCCGCCGGCGCGTTGCTGTCCCTGCTGGTCGCTTCCGGCGACTCAGCGGCGGCCGACGTCTTCGCGATCCTGATCGGCGGCGGCAGCGGGTTCGTGGCGACGAAGGCGCTGCAGTCAACGCAGCAGCGGTACCGTACCGGCGGCTGATAACACTGGCCACCCGATCGGTCCCACACGATCGGGTGATTTTTGTGCAAGTTGCGTCCCACCGCTCGGCAATCTGGTCAGCCTTCTATCCTTAGCCGCATGAGCTCACGCACCCCGCGACCGGATGCCCGGAGCGCGGGTACCGCCGCGCGGATACCCGCCCGTATCGAGGCCATCTCTAGCGGGTGCTCGGGCGCTCGGGCACGCTTCTACTTAGAGCAAAGCGCGCGGCGATACGTGTTACCCGAAGGTCGGCTTTCTGAATCGTTCCGCCCGGTCGATAAGAAATAGGCGGCGCGAACTCCGTCATCACAGAAGGCGCAGGAGGTCTCACAAAGCGTGGACAGCGGCTCCCCCAGCGAGCAACCACCGCGCCGGGCACGGCACCGGCGCGGTGAATCCGCCGGTACCTGGACGCCGGCCGTGCCGCCAAAGCGCTCGACCCCGCGCGGCAACACGCACAACCGTGGCGAGGACCTCCCTCCCCCGCCACCCCCACATCCGCCTGCGCAACGCCCGCCCGCGCCACGGTCGCCGGGCCCGCAGTCCACCGGACCACCCTCCACAGGGCCACACTCCTCCGGCCCACACTCCTCCGGCCCACACTCCTCCGGCCCACATTCCTC
>WHSZ01000134.1 GCA_009379845.1 Pseudonocardiaceae bacterium
CAACACGGCGGGACAACCACGTTGCGGAACATGTGCCTGTTATGCCGAGCCCACCACGCCCTGATCCACAACAGCCACTGGCACATCCGGATGGCCCCCGACGGGCACCCCGAATTCCTGCCACCCGAAATCCTCGACCCCAAACGACAACCCAGACGCAACACCCTCCACACCCAACTCCGCCAGGCCGCCTGACCGGATCAGACGGTGCCGCCCGTCGCGATGAGTTTCGCCGCTTCCAGAAGTCTTAGCTGACAAACGCAGGACGGGAGGGCACCCACGATGGACAAGCAGTTCACCGCGACCCTGCAAAAGAGCCCGAACAGGGGCGGCTGGACCTACCTCGTCTGGCCGGAATCGGTCGAGTTCTTCGGAACACGGGGCCTGGTAAAGGTCCGGGGCACGATCGACGGGCACCCCTTCCGGAGCTCGTTCATGGCCCTCGGCGACGGTACGCACAAGTTGCCGGTGAAGGCCGACGTGCGCAAGGCAATCGGCAAGCAGGCGGGCGACAGCGTGACGGTCCGCCTGGAAGAGCGAGTGACCACCTAGAAGAGCGAGTGACCCATCAGAAGGGCGAGTGGCCAACCAGCGCCGTGGCGGGCACGACGGCCGGTGAAATTCACCGCTGCGGCGCCCGGAAGTGTGTGAAGCGTGACAAGCGGGTACTCGCAGGGCAAGTGGCAGCGCGGCGCGCAGTACGGAGCGCGGCCGGCTCTTCAGTGCCGGTGATTGCTCGGGGCGGCACCGAAGAGCTCGCCAGCTTCTCGCCGCCGGCGAACCGGGCCGTTTCGGGGCCGGTCCGGGTCACAATGGCGGCGACCGCGCGGCGCTGCCACGCCACCCGCGGCGGGGCATCACCCGCGGCGGGGACATTAGGTGCACGGGGCGGCGTACGCAACTCTCCACGCACCCGGCGAGTATTGATATCCGCATATTTCGGTACCGTGATTTCTCGGCTTCATAATCTGTGCGGGTTATCCGTGCGCTGGTCAGCGGCTTGTGCGATCGTGGGACGCCGTAGCCGGCCGTCGAAGGAGCGAGAATTGACCGAGCGGATCCCGGACTTCGCGGCGATGGCCGACGACGCCGCACTGCTCGAGCAGCGCATGCGCGAGCTGTACAACGAGCACGGCGACGTTCTCGCCACCGTCACGAACGATCCGCGGGCGGGTGGCCTGCTGGACTTCGTCACGGCGACAGCGTTCAGCACCGAGGCCTGCCAAGCCTGGGCGCGCGGTGACTTCCAGACCGGCAACGAGCACCTGGCGCGGGCGAACCGGTACCTGGACAGCGCCAGGGACTCCCGCGGTTAGCCAGCGGCGGACCGGTCACGGTGCGGGCTGGCCGCGCAGTTCCGCAGGGCGGTGTCCAGTATGTCGATCGCGATATCGATCTCCTCGGTGGTGATCGGCAGCGGGGGAGCGAACCGCAGGCAGTTCGATTGGGTCCCGTCGCCCTTCACGATGTTCATGGAAAGGCCGAGCCGCAGGCACTCGTCGGTGACCGCGGCGCCGAGCGCGTTCGCCGGCTCCTTGGTATCGCGGTCCTCCACCAGCTCCACGCCCACAAGCAGGCCACGCCCGCGCACGTCGCCGATCTGCTCGTGGGTCTCCCGCAGTTCCCGCAGCCGGTCGGTGAGGTAGCGCCCCATCTTCTCGGCGCGCGCCACCAGGTTCTCCTCGGTGAGCACGTCGAGCACGGCCAACCCGGCCGCCGCCGGAAGCGGATCGGATACGTGCGTGGTCAGGTGCAGGAAGCCGCCCGCCACACAGCGTTGCTCGATCTCCGAGTTGGTGATCGTGGCACCGAGCGGTACACCGCCGCCGAGCGTCTTAGACACCGTCACGATGTCCGGAATCACGTCGTCCTGCTGGAACCCGAACATCGACCCGAGCCGGCCGAACCCGGTCTGCGCTTCGTCCACGATGAGCAGCATGTCGCGCTCCTCACACTTGCGCTTCGCGGCCCGCAGGTAGCCGTCCGGCAGCGGGATAATCCCGCCGGTGGACAGCACCGGCTCCACCACCAACGCGGCCAGCGATCCAACCGACGTCTGATCCACCATCTCGAAGCCGACGTCCAGGCACGTCATGTCGCAGCGGGCGGCGCAGTGCCTGATCGGGCACCGGTACTCGTACGGCGCCGGGATGGCGAGGCTGCCCGGCATCGACGGCCCGTACCCGCGGTGCCCCATGGAGAACGTCACGGAGTTCGTGCCGGCAAGCAAGCCGTGGTAGCTGCGGGTCACGCCGACGATCTCGAAGCGCCCGGTGTACATCTTGGCCAGCCGGAACGCCACCTCGTTGGTCTCCGAGCCGGTGTTCAGCAGCATCGACCGGTCAAGCGGGTCGGGCAGCAGCTCGGCCAGCCGCCTGGCGAGCTCGAGCACGTCGTCGTTGATCATCCAGGAGTTCAGGTGGATCGCCTCGCGCAGCGACCGCTCGATGGCGGCGACGATCTTCGGGTGGTTGTGCCCGAGCGTGGAGCTGATCTGGCCGGACGTGAAGTCCAGGATGCGCCGGCCGTCCGCGGTGAACACCCACGCGCCCTCGGTCCGCTCCACAACCAACGGTGCGAAACCTCCGGCGTACCGGATCAGGAACTGCTCGCGTGCGTCCTCCATGGCTACTCCGGATCACGAGAGACGATAGGTGATCACCAGTATTCCTGCGTGGCGGGTGACTGGTGGCCGCGCATGGCCTTACCGACCGGCGGCAGCAGCACGATCACGAGGGAGACCAGCCACAGCCCCAGAGCGACGAGCACGATCGAACCGAGCTCGAGCATGTCGTTCGAGATGATGTCGGCGATCGCGTAACCGTAGTAGCCGACGACGAGGAACGACAGGATCGCGAGGATCCAGCGGGCGAAGCCGAACCGGAGTACCAGCAGGATGGCCAGGATGGTGGCCAGCGCGGCCACCGCAAACGTGGTGATGATCGCGTAATCGGGGCTGACGTCACTGAGCCGGAAGGCCAGGCCGATGTTGGCGATCCCGAACTCGACGACATCCGTGATCTCGCCGGCGGTCCAGGAAATGATGGCGATCGCGAACGACAGCGCCGCGCAGAGGAAGAACAGCGCGCCGGCGAGGTAGGCCATCGCGGAGCTCGGGCGGTGTGCGTAACCGGGTTGCTGATACGGCTGCCCGTACACCGGTTGGCCGTAACCCTGCTGCTGGTACCCAGGCTGCTGGTACCCGGGCTGCTGGTACCCGGGCTGCTGGTACCCGGGCTGCTGGTACCCGGGCTGCTGG
>WHSZ01000050.1 GCA_009379845.1 Pseudonocardiaceae bacterium
AACGTGTTGTCGATTATTGGTATAATCAAAGGTATGGACGATACTGGGGTTGTGTGCGAGGCCAGTGGGCCGGACGATCCGTTTCTCGACCCGGACGAATTGATCGAACTCGACGCCCGGTTCAATGTTGATGACGCGCCGTACGATGATGTGCCGATCGGCGAGATGAACGCCGGGCAGCTACTCGACCTGCTGCGGCTAGCGCGGCGAGTCACCGCCCGGTGGGAAGCCACCCTCACCGCCGCCACCGCCGCCTTCGCCAACTACCGGGAACGTCAGGGCGACGTGCTGGCCGAGTTCGCCGCCGACGAGCTGGCGGTGACCCTGGCGCAAACTCCGGTGGAGGCCAGTAACCGGATGCACCACGCGCAGGACCTCGTCACCCGCCTGCCGGCGACGATGGCCCGCTTCTCCCAGGGTGAGCTTGATGCGCGGCAAGCCGACGCGATCCGCGAGGCCACCATGCCCCTGCCGGTGGAGAAGGCTCGTGAGGTGGAAGCCCGCATTCTCGAGGCAGCGCCCCATTTGACGGTGGGCCGGTTGCGGCAACGCTTGCGGTACCACGTCGCCAAAGTCGACCCGGACGGGGCGGCGGAACGCCGCCAACGGCGCCAGCGGGAGCGCACCGTCGAGTACAACCCGAAAGACGACGGGATGGCCTCCCTGTATGCCCTGCTCCCCGCCGAACACGCCCAGGCCGCGTTCCACCGCATCTGCGGCCTCGCCACCAAAGCCAAAACCCCGACGATGAACGCACCACCGAACAACGCCGCGCCGACGTGCTCACCGACCTGCTGCTCGGCACCAACCAAGAACACGTCACCACCGAGATTCAGGTGCTGGTGCCCGCCACCGTGCTGGCCGGTGTCGCCGACGAGCCGGGCGAGTTGACCGGCTACGGACCTTTGGACGCCGACACCGTGCGCCGGCTGGCGCGCAGCGCCACCTGGCGCCGGATCCTCACCGACCCCCTTAGCGGCACCCTCCTCGACGTCGGACGCAAACGATATCCGTCGCCCGGACTCGCCGAACACGTGCGGATACGGGACCGCACCTGCCGCTTCCCCGGCTGTCCCCGACCTGCCGCCAGTTGCGACCTCGACCACTCCACCGCGCACTCGAAGGGTGGGGCAACCAGCGATGGGAACCTCGGACCCATGTGCCCCCACCACCATGCGAAAGACCACGGACCCTGGAAACTCGAACAACCCACGCCGGGGCACTTCATCTGGACCAGCCCCACCGGCGACACCCACGAAGTCACCCCCGAACCACTCCACGAACCCCAACCCACACCACCATCACCGACACCACCAGCGCCACCCGACGACAACCCACCACCATTCTGAGCTGATCTTGTCTACCGGAGCACTCGATCCACCAGCCGCTGAGCGTTCGGCGCGACGTGGTCCAGGTGCACGTCAACGCCGTCAAGGGCCAGCCGATCGAGCAGGTTCCGGAGCGCCAGCACGCCGGTGACGTCCAGCCTGCCGATGCCGTCCAAATGCAACACCAGCTGGTGTATCTCGGGCGATTCGTTGAGGGCGGCCCGAATCTGCCGTTCGGCGTCCGGGGCGGAGCCGAAGTACAGCACCCCTCGCGGGCGTAGGTGCAGCGTGTCGTCCTCCAACCAGCGTTCCACGTCCACCCGGAGCTCGCGCCACAGGTGCACGGCGATCGCCAGCCCGACGCCGAGCAGCACCGCGCGCTCCATACGCGGGGCCAGCAGCAGGGTAGCGAGCAACGTCGGCACCGCGACGCCGAACTGCGGTAGCGACAGCCGCCAGTACTCGCGGAACGGCCGCACCTCAACGAGCGATACCGCGGCGGCGATCACCAGCCCAGCGAGCACCGCGGTCGGCAACCCGGACAGCAGTGGTGCCAACGGAAGTAGCGCGAGGACCCAGCCACCGGTGAGCACCGCGCTCCACCTGCTCGTCGCGCCCGAGAGCTTGTTCAACGCGGTACGGGAGAACGATCCGCCGACCGGATAGCCGGTCATCAGTCCGGAAGCGAGGTTCGCGACGCCTTGGCCGAAGAACTCCCGGTTCGGGTTCCACGTCTCGTTTTCCTGGGCGGCGTACCGGCGCGCGATCGCGGCAGGCTCGGCGAAGCCGACCAGCGCGATGACAACAGCGGGCAGCACGAGCGATCCCACAGCCGGCCACGGCAGGTCCAGCGACGGCAGGGGCAGTCCCGCGGGAATGGCGCCAACCTGTGGGCCGCCGAAGCCCGCCGTCGCGACCAGCACGCCGAGCACGGTGGCGATCAACGCGCCCGGAAACAGCGCGTGCAGCTTCCGCCCGCCGAGCAGGATGGCGATCGTGGCGATACCGAGCACGATCGGTCCCGGTTGCCACCCCGCCGGCGTCAGCACCGCGTGCCACGCGGCGGTCAGCGGGTTATCCGCGTCGCTCGGCACCCCGAGCAGGGTGGGCACCTGCGAGGCGACGATCAATATCGCGGCGCCAACGGTGAAGCCGGCCAGTACCGGTTGGGACATCAAGTAGGACAACGCCCCGCCGCGCAGCAGACCCAGCAGTACCCGCACGATGCCAACGAGGACGGCGAGCAGCGCCGCGTGTGCCGCGTATTCCGCGGTGCCGGTGGCCATCAGCGGTGCCAGCGCCCCCATCGCCAGCAGGCTGGTGAGCGCCACCGGCCCCGACTGCAAGTAACGGGATGAGCCGCTGATCGCCGCGATGGCCGGGGCGGCTGCCGCGGTGTACAAGCCGCGTTCCGGCGGCACACCGGCGAGTTCCGCGTACGCGAGCGACTGGGGGATCAGCACGAGCGCGACGCTGGGTCCGGCAAGCAGGTCCCCCTTGCTGGGTAACCTGGGCGGCCACCGGTCGGCGAGCCACCCGAGCCGCATCACCGTTAGCCTCCACCACGTCGCACCGCCTGCGCCACGATGCCGACCTCTCATCGACGTTATGTCGGGATGCCGGTGGGCGTCCGTAACGTCGTTCCTTGGCATACCTAAGCTCGGGTTTTGGCCCGTGCAGTGGCGAGCTGACCGCTGTGTGCCTGGACAGCCGCGAGCACGGCAAGCAGCTCGATGTCACCCGCGGCGCAGCCCCTGGATAGATCGTGCAGTGGCGCGGCCAGGCCCTGCAGGATCGGACCGATGGCCACCGCGCCGCCCACCCGCTCGGTGATCTTGTAGCCGATGTTGCCGGCGTCCAGGTTGGGAAACACCAGGACATTCGCGTGGCCGGCGACCGGCGAGTCTGGCGCCTTGTGCGCGGCGACCGCGTGCACGAACGCGGCGTCGAACTGGAGCTCGCCGTCCACCGGGACGTCAGGCAGCCGCTCCCGAGCCAGCCGGGTCGCGGCGCGCACCCGCTCGGCGGCCGGATGGGCGGCGCTGCCCTGGGTGCTGAACGAGAGCATGGCAACCCGCGGCTGGGCACCAACCAGCGTCCGGTAGGTCGCGGCGGCGGCGACCGCGATGTCCGCGAGTTGCGGCTCGGTGGGTTCCGGGAGCACCGCGCAGTCCGCGAACACCAACGGGGTGCGCCCCGGAAGAAGCATGAGGAAGCAACTGCTCAACGTCCGCACGCTTGGTTGCAAGCCGACGATCCGCAGGCCGGCGCGCAACACGTCGGCGGTGGGGCGGGTAGCGCCAGCGACGCAGGCGTCGATCCGGCCCGACCGCAGCGCGGCGGCGCCGAGCGAAAGCGGATCGTGGCCCGCCGCCTCGCGCTGGTCGTCGCCGGACTCGGCGAACGCGGTGTCCAACACGCCGGTCAGCCGCGGATCGGCGCTCGCGGCAGCGGTATCCAGAATGCCGGAATCGTCCAGCGCGACCCCGGCTTCGCGCGCCGCGCTCCGAACGGCCGCCGCATCGCCGACCAGCAGCGGGCGCAACACCCCGTCGGCCCGCAGTTGGGACGCGGCCAGGATGGCCCGTTCGTCGGTGCCGTCGGCGAACCCGACCCGCAATTCGCGGCCGGCGATCTTCGACCGCCACCGCGCGATGAGCTCGGCCGGGCCGGTCGCGTCGGACGACGGTGGTTCTACCGCCGCACCTGGCGATTGGTTCATTGCTTGGCGTTGAGGTGCGCGTACTTGTCGAGGTAGCGCACCGGGTACTTCAGCGCGTCACGGCGGAACGGCGCACCGAGTTCCTGGGAGTCCACGTGGATCTGCACCACGGTGGGGCGCCCGGAGTCGATGGCTTCGGTGATCGCTGGCTGGATGTCGTCCTCGCCCGCGACCGAGATGCCGTTCGCGCCCATGGCCTTGGCGACTTCCGCGAAGTCCGGGTTGTACAGGTTCGTTCCGACGTACCGGTCGCTGTAGTAGTCGACCTGGTTCTTCTTCTCCGCCCCCCACTGCTTGTTGTTCCACACCACTGCCACCGCGGGGATGTCCTCGCGGACCGCGGTCATCACCTCGGTGAGGCTCATGCCCCAGGCGCCGTCGCCCACATACGCCAGTACAGGGCGATCCGGTGCGGCCAGCTTGGCGCCAAGCGCCGTCGGGTAGGCGTAGCCGCAGTTGCCGAACGTCATGGCGGCCAGGAAGCTGCGGGTCTGCTCGAAGTGCAGGTACGAGTTGGACACCGAGCAGATGTTGCCGATGTCGGTGGACACGATCGCGTTGCCGGGCAGCACATCGCGAATGCGGGACAGCGCGCGGCGCGGGCTGATCGGCTCGCCGGATTTCGAGCTCCATTCCGCGAGCTCGCTTTCCCACGACTGCTTTTCCTGCTCGATCCTGCCGAGCCGGGCGGTGTCCTGCTGGCGCGCGTCGTTGTCCGCCCGCAGCAACCGGACGAGCTCGGTCGCGCTCGCCTTCGCGTCCGCGCAGACGCCGAGATGGATTTTCTTGGTCAGCCCGAGCGTGCGGTGATCCGCGTCGATCTGGATGATCTTCGCCTGCTGCGGCCAGTAGTCCAGCCCGTGTTGTGGCAGCGTGCCGAAGGGGTTGAGCCGGCAGCCGAGGGCGAGCACCACGTCGGCCTCGCTCAGCAGGCGCATTGCCGCCTTGGAGCCCTGGTAACCGAGCGGTCCCACGGCCAGCGGGTGGCTGGCCGGGAAGGAATCGTTGTGCAGGTAGGAATTCGCCACCGGAGCGGTGAGCAGCTCGGCGAGGTCGGCCACCTCCTGGCTACCGCCCGCGGCCACCACGCCGCCGCCTGCCACGATCACCGGAGAGCGGGCGCCGGCGAGTAGCCGGGCCGCTTCGGCCAGCTGCCCGGCGTCGCCGGGGCCGCGGGCAACGTCGGCGGACGGGTAGACGTCGTACTCGTTCTCGCCGTAGAAGTAGTCGCGCGGGATATCGATCTGTACCGGACCGTTTTCCGCCTTCGCGAGGTAGAACGCGCGCCTGGTGAGCTCCGCCATCCGGTCGGGGCGATTCACCTGCACCTGCCACTTGGTGATCTTGGAGAACACCGGCAGCTGCTCGGTTTCCTGGAAGCCGCCGAGACCGACGCCGGCCGAACCGGCGGACGGTGTAACCACAACCATGGGCGTGTGTGCCCAGTACGCGGCGGCGACGGCCGTGACGAAGTTCGTGATGCCGGGCCCGTTCTGTGCGACGACCGCGGTCGGGCGGCCGGTCACCCTGGCATACCCGTCGGCGAGGTGCGCGGCGTTCTGCTCGTGCGCGACGGGGAGGAAGCGGATGCCGGCGGCAGGGAACAGGTCGAGGGCATCCATGAAGGCCGAGCCCACGATGCCCGGCACCATCGTCACGCCCTCCGCGACGAGCTGTTCGACAAACGCCTCACTGGCCATCATTTTCGTGGGGCCGCTGTTGACCGACATGTCCACCTCGCGCTGGTTCCAGAAAATGGAAGGTAATTCCATAAGAAACGTACGGCCGGCCGATGCCGGCTGTCAATGCACGATGTAAGCTACTTCCAATATGTGAAAGAAGTGGGGTGTAAACGGGATGGCGGACAACGCGGAGGAATCAGGCGGCGGAGGTGTCGCCGGGGCACAGACCATTCGGCGTGCCTTCGCCGTGCTCAAGCTGTTTCGTGATCAAGGCAGCGACCTCGGTGTCGTGCACATCGCGAGCGAGCTGGGGCTGAACCTCAGCACGACGCACCGGATCGTGCGCGCCCTGGTCGCCGAGGGATACCTGGCGCAGAACGCGGACAGCGAGCGGTACTACCTTGGCACCGGCGCGCTGCTGCTCGGCCGTGCCGCGCATCGCAACTTCGGGTTGGATGTGGTGTTTCCGGTGCTGCAGGGGCTCGCGCAGCAGACCGGCGAATCGGTGAACCTCGGCGTGCTGGCCGGCGATGTCGCGGTCGTGGTTGAGCGGATCGAATCCGCCCAGCCGCTGCGGTTCACGCAGCCACCGGGCACCCGGGTGGTCCTGCACGCGTCCTCGATGGGCAAGGTGCTGCTCTCGTTCAACGAAGAGGTGCAGCGGCGACTGCTCAAGGGGCGTTCCTCGTTGCCGCAGCTCACCTCGAAAACGGTGGCCACGGTCAAGGATTTGCGGACCGAGCTGGACGAGATCCGCGTCCGTGGCTGGAGTACCGACGACGAGGAGTCGACGCTGGGTGTGCGCTGCGTCGGGGCGCCGATCTGCGACAGCTCGGGGACGGCAAGGGCGGCGATCGCCGTGCAAGCACCCGCCGTTCGGGTTCCGAACGAGCGGTTCGAGGACCTCGGCCCTGAGGTCGTCCGGGCCGCGAAGGAGATCTCCACGCTGCTGCCGCCCGGCCACAGCTTCTAACCGTCGTTCCGGCGATGTGCTTCGAACATCGCCGGGCCCGGCGTGCTCCACCGTCCCTTGTGACGCCGTTATTTCGGGCGCCGGGGCAGCTGCGCGGGTGTTGACGTTCACACGCCACGCTTCTAGCGTTATTTGGCATACGCTCTCATAATGTGACAGCGGCACTCGCCTCGGTTCGTCGAGCAACGGGAGGACAAGGATGTCCGCGACACCCTCCGATACGACGCCGGACGACGTTCGCGACAAGATCGCCGCGTTGGTCGAACGGGCGCGAGCCGCTCAGCGGGTTGCGGAAACTTATGATCAGCAGCGAATCGACGACGTGGTGGCCGCCGTCGCGTGGGCGATCTACGAACCGGCACGGGCGAGGAAGCTCGCCGAACTCGCGGTGCGAGACACCGGGCTGGGCAGGGTGTCGGACAAGATCACCAAGAACCAGCGGAAAACCCTTGGCACGCTGCGGGATCTGACCGGGGCGCCATCCGTCGGTGTGATCGCGGAAGATCCGGAAAGCGGGATCACCGAGTACGCCAAGCCGGTCGGCGTGGTCGCGGCCATCTGCCCGTCGACGAACCCGTCGGCGACCCCGGCCAACAAGACGTTGATGGCGGTCAAGGGGCGCAACGCCATCGTGCTGTCGCCATCGCCGAAAGGCGCGTCAACCTGCCGGCTGCTGCTGGACTACATCCATGCCGAGCTGGATAAGGTCGGTGCGCCGCGAGATCTGGTGCAGATGCTGGACGAGCCGAGCAAACCGCTCGCGAACGAGCTGATGCGGCAGGCGGATCTGGTGGTGGTGACCGGCTCGCAGCGCAACGTCCGGCAGGCGTACAGCAGCGGCACACCCGCCATCGGGGTTGGCGCGGGCAACGCTCCGGTGATCGTGGATTCGGACGCCGATCTCCCCGACGCGGCGAGCAAGATCCGGCGCAGCAAGATATTCGACTACGCCACCAGCTGCTCGTCGGAGAACTCGGTACATATCCACGACGACGTCTACGACCAGATGCTGGCCGAGCTGCGCGCCAACGGCGGGTACCTGCTCGACGCGGACGAGAAGGCGCGCCTGCGATCGGTGATGTGGTCCGGCGGAGCGCTGAGTGGCGAGGTGATCGCGCAGCCGCCGGAGAAGATCGCCGCATTGGCGGGACTGGACTCGCCTGAGGCGCGGGCCGCCGAGTTCTTCATGGTCATCGAGGACGGCGTTGGCCCGGATTACCCGTTCAGCGGCGAAAAACTCTCGGTGGTGCTGTCCGTGTACCGGTTCGCGGATCTCGGTGCGGCGATCGACCGAATTCAGGAACTGCTTGATTTCCAAGGGGCCGGCCATTCCTGCGGAATCCACACTCGCAGCTACAAGCACGCCAGGATGGTCGCCGAGCGGCTGCGCGTCGCCCGCGTCCTTGTGAACCAGGCGCACTGCTTCGGCAACGGCGGAAGTTTCGACAACGGACTCGGCTTCACGCTCACCATGGGCGCCGGTACCTGGGCAGGAAACAGCATCAGCGAGAACCTGTCCTACCGGCATTTCCTGAACGTCACGCGCCTGGCAAGGGTTATTCCCGTCAGTGAACCGACCGAAGAGCAACTGTGGGGCCGGTACTTCGAAAAATACGGGCGGTGAGGCATGAACCTGCTGGAACACCAGGGAAAGCAGCTACTGGCCCGGGCGGAGATCCGGTCTCCACGTGGTTCGCTGGTGCGCTCCGCTGACGAGGCCGCCGAGGTCGCGGCCACGCTCGGCCGGAAGGTGGTACTGAAAAGCCAAGTGCCGTCGGGAAAGCGTGGCAAGGCGGGCGGCATCGCGTTCGCCGAAGGGCCGGACCAAGCCAAGCAAGAGGCAGAGCGGCTACTCGGCTCGTACATCGCCGGCTATCCGGTCACAGAGCTGCTTGTGGAACAGGGCATCGACATCGCGCACGAGCTGTATCTCGCGGTGCTCAACGATCCGGCCAGCAAGGGGCCGCTGGTGCTGTTCTCCTCGGCCGGTGGCGCGGACATCGAGGAGATCAACGCGGCCGCACCGAACAAGGTGCGCAGCACGAAGGTGGACGTGCTGCGCGGGTTGAGCGTGACGCAGGCAAGGGAACTGGTCGACGGGCACGGCTTCGCCCCGTCGACCGTCGGGGAACTGGTGAACCTGGTGTTCCGGATCTACGAGCTCTACCGGGAGGTGGACGCCGAACTCGTCGAGGTGAATCCACTGGTGATCACCACGTCCGGCGTGTTGCTGGCGCTGGACAGCAAGATCTCGCTTGATCCCGGCGCGCGGGCACGTCATCCGGAGCTGGTTGAACGGTTCGGCGACGGACCGGCGAGGGGCACCGAACTCGAGCGGCGGGCACGGGAACTCGGCCTGCAGTTCATCGAACTGGACGGGGACGTCGGCATTCTGGCCAACGGCGCCGGGCTGACCATGACCACATTGGACGCGGTGCACCACTACGGCGGGAAGCCGGCGAACTTCCTTGAAATCGGTGGGGACGCGTACACCAAGGCGGTATCCGCGCTGCGGCTGGCACTGGACAACCCGCGGGTACGCAGCCTGCTGGTGAACTTCTGCGGTGCCTTCGCGCGCACCGACGTGATGACCGGCGGGGTAGTCGAGGCGATCAAGGAACTCCGTCCGGAAATACCGGTGTTCTTCTCGGTGCACGGCACCGGTGAGGCGGAGGCGGTGGCGCTGCTGCGTGACGAGCTCGGCGTGGAACCGTACGAGAACATGGACGACGCCGTGCGCGCGGCGGTGACAGCGGCTGGCACCGCACGGGAAGCCGCCAGGCAAGGGACGGTGGGCTGATGCTGGTTTCGCGCGAGGAAAACGTCATCGTCCAAGGGATCACCGGCAAGCAGGGCTCCTTCTGGTCGGAGCGGATGATCGAGTGCGGTACCTCGATCGTCGCAGGGGTGAGCCCCGGCAAAGGCGGCAGGGTTGCCGCGGGTGTGCCGGTCTACGACTCGGTCGCCGCCGCGGTACGGGAGCATCGCGTCGATGTGAGCGTGCTGTTCGTGCCACCGCTTGCCGCGCGGGACGGTGCACTTGACGCGATCGAGTCGGGCGTTTCGAAGATCGTTCTGCTCACCGAGCATGTGCCGTACCACGACGTGATGCAGGTGCTCGCCGCCGCAGCTCAGCGCGGAACTCAAGTGCTTGGGCCGAACACCGCGGGTCTGGTGGTGCCGGGTGAGGTATCGATCGGAATCCTGCCAGGGTTCGCGAGCAATATCTTCAAGCCGGGCAACATCGGCGTGATCTCCCGGAGCGGGAGCCTCGGCACGTTGATGGCACTGAACCTGGTGAACGCGGGATACGGGCAGTCGGCGTTCATCGGGATCGGCGGCGATCCGATACTCGGGACCACCACACTGGATGCGTTGTGCACGCTGAACGACGATCCCCGTACCGAAGCCGTTGTGCTGGTCGGTGAGATCGGCGGCACGCTCGAGGAAGACGCGAGCGAGTACATCGCCTCGATGGACAAACCCGTGGTGGCCTTCATCGCGGGCCGCAGCGCCCCGCCGGATCGGCGAATGGGGCACGCGGGTGCGATCGTCACAGGCGACCGGGGCAGCGGCGACTCGAAAGTGCGCGCGCTGACCGCGGCAGGAGTACAGGTGCTGGACGTGCCTTCGCAGGTTGGAGCTGCGCTGCGAAGCGCAGCGCAGCCCTCGTGAGTCCTTTTGGGTGCTATAACCCCGAAAAGACTCACGAGCTTTGGGGGCCAAAAGCCCGGCTTTTGGCCCCCAAAGCCCACCCAGGGATCCGCCCGGCCGGGGTGCGTCGTAGCGTCAGATAACTGACGTACCAGGCTGTCGATCCGGGAGGGCCAATGCGCTACGGGTTCGCGATCGACCAGCGCACCTGCATTGGTTGCCACGCCTGCACGGTGGCCTGCAAGACGGAGCACGAGATCCCGGTTGGACAGTTCCGCACCTGGGTCAAGTATGTGGACAAGGGGACGTTTCCTTCCACCACAAGGGAATTCTCCGTCATGCGGTGCAACCACTGCACCGATGCGCCGTGCACGAAGATCTGCCCGACCAACGCGCTGTTCACCCGGGAAGACGGGATCGTCGACTTCGATCGGGACAGTTGCATCGGCTGCAAGAGCTGCATGCAGGCCTGCCCGTACGATGCGATCTACATCGACGCGGAATCCAACACCGCCGCCAAATGCAACTTCTGCGCCCACCGGGTGGACTCCGGGATGGAACCGGCCTGCGTCGTGGTGTGCCCGACGCACTCCATCTGGGTCGGCGACCTGGACGATCCGGAAAGCGGCATCTCGAAGCTCATCAACTCCGAACCGACCGCGGTCCGCGCGCCGGAGCAGGGCACCGGCCCGAACGTGTTCTACCTGGGCGCCGATCGCGCCACCCTGGATCCGCTCGCGGCGCCCGCGGACGAGAGCTACATCTACGCGGACCCGGATCCGCAGCGCGCGGCGACCGCGGGCGAACTGCCCGGTGACCCGAGCACGGGAGCGCGCACCACGCTGAATACCGCGCACCCACGCCCGTGGGGCTGGCGGGTGACGACCTATCTGTGGACGAAAGGGGTCGGCGCCGGGGCGATGGCTCTCGCGGCACTGGCCCGGTTCGTCGGCATCGACCTCGGCGCGCTCGGCACCATCGCCGCCCCGGTACTCGGCCTGCTCGGCACGCTGACCACCGCCGTGCTGCTGATCTGGGATCTGAAGCGTCCAGAGCGGTTCCTCTACATCCTCACCAGACCGAATCCTCGCTCGTGGTTGTTCCTCGGCGCGCTGGCGCTTGCCGCCTTCGCCGGCGTGTGCGCGCTGTGGCTCGGAGCGGAGCTGCTGCGGATCACCGGGGCGCTCGACGCGGCCGATGCCGCCGTGACGATGGATGTCCTTGCCTGGCCGGTGATTCCGGCGGCGGCGATGGCGGCGGGATACACCGCGTTCCTGTTCGGGCAGGCGCAAGGTCGCAACCTGTGGCAGAGCCCGCTGCTGTTCTGGCACCTGCTCGTGCAGGCGATGATGGTCGGCGCCGGGGCGTTGCTGGCACTGGGCGGCGCGTCATCGGATGGTGCCACGCGGCAACTTCTCGGCACCACGCTGGTGCTGGCCACCGCCGTCCACGTGCTCATGCTGCTGCTCGAGTATCGCGGGCGGCACAGCGGCGCGAACGCGGCGACCGCGGCGCACATGGTCACGCACGGGCGCTACGCCAGGACGTTCTGGCTCGGGTCGGTTGGGCTTGCCGGGTTCGCCGCGCTGCTCGCGCTTCCCGGGATCGCCGCACTGCTGCTGATTTCCGGTGTGCTGGTGCAGATCGCACTGCTGGCGTACGAAAGTGTCTTCGTTCGCGCCGGCCAAGATGTGCCACTGTCCTAATGGGAGGACGTTCCGATGACTGAAACCCCACCAAGAGCACCGCTGCCGGGGGATCGCCGGCATGAGGGGTTGCGCAATTTCCCGCCACCGGAGCAGTGGGATCACCACGTCGAGTACGACGCCAAGGCGCACCCACGCAAGGTGCCGCGCTCCTACATGCTGATCCCGACCACTTGCTTCAACTGCGAATCGGCGTGCGGCCTGCTGGCCTATGTGGACACCGACGATCTTTCGGTGCGCAAGGTGGAAGGCAATCCAGCACATCCCGGCTCGCGAGGCCGAAACTGCGCGAAGGGGCCGGCGACCGTCAACCAGCTTGACGACCCGGAGCGGATCCTGCATCCGCTCAAGCGCACCGGCGAGCGCGGCGAGGGCGGCTGGCGACGGGTCAGCTGGGATGAGGCGCTGGACGACATCGCCGCCCGGATCCGTGCGGCGATCAGCGAGGGCCGGCACGAAGAGGTCATGTACCACGTCGGCCGCCCCGGCGAGGACGGCTTCGCGGAACGCTTCTTGCAGGCGTGGGGAGTGGACGGGCACAACACGCACACCAACGTCTGCTCATCGGGTGCCCGGCTCGGGCTCTCGCTGTGGGGTGGTTACGACCGGCCGAGCCCGGATCACGCCAACGCCAAGGTGATCCTGCTGCTGTCCAGCCACCTGGAGACCGGCCACTACTTCAACCCCCACGCGCAGCGGATCATGGAGGCCCGGCAGGCTGGTGCGAAGCTCGTGGTGCTCGATCCCCGCATGTCCAACACCGCGAGTCATGCCGACGCGTGGCTGGCTCCGTGGCCGGGGAGCGAGGCGGCCATCCTGCTGTCCGTGGCGTCGTACCTGTTGCGTACCAGGCAGATCGACCACGAGTACCTTCGGCGCTGGTTCAACTGGCGGACCTATCTCGCCGAGTTGCACCCGGAAGCGGAGCGAACCTTCGAATCCTTTGTGGATCGCCTCGAGGCCGACTACGCGGGATACACCTTCGAATTCGCCGCCGAGGAAGCTCAGGTGCCGGCCGAGCGGATCGCCGAGCTCGCCGAGCTCGTCGCGCACTGCGATCACCGGCTGGCTGCGCACGTCTGGCGATCCGCCTGCGCGGGCAATCTGGGCGGCTGGCAAGTGTCCCGCGCACTATGGTTCCTGGTCGCGTTGACCGGCAGTGTCGGGACCGAAGGCGGCACCAGCCCGAACGGCTGGGACAAGTTCATCCCGCACGGACCGAACATGCCGTCCGCGCACGATCACTGGAACGAGCTGCTCTGGCCGCGCGAATATCCGCTGTCCACCAACGAAATGTCGATTCTGCTGCCGCACTTCCTGCGCGAGGGGCGCGGCCGGCTCGAGGTGTACTTCTCCCGGGTCTGGAATCCGGTGTGGACCTGCCCGGACGGCTTCAGCTGGATCGAGGCGTTGCGGGACACCGACAAGCTCGGGCTGCACGTCGCGCTCACGCCAACCTGGTCGGAAACCGCCGAGTTCGCGGACTACGTGCTGCCGATGGGCCATTCCACCGAGCGGCACGACACGCATTCCTACGAGACACACGCCGCGAAATGGCTCGGTTTCCGGCAGCCCGTTCGCCGCGTCGCGATGAACAAGCTCGGGCAGCCCGTCGAGGACACCCGTGCGGCGAACCCTGGCGAAGTCTGGGAGGAAAACGAGTTCTGGTTCGAGCTTTCCTGGCGGATCGATCCGGACGGCGATCTGGGTATCCGGAAGTACTTCGAGTCGCCGTACCGCCCTGGCGAGAAGATCACCGTCGACGACTACTACCGCTGGATCTTCGAGAACCGGGTGCCGAATCTACCGGAGAAAGCCGAAGCCGAAGGGCTCAGCGCGCTCGGCTACATGCGCAAGTACGGCGTGGTCGAGGTCGCCGACCGGGTGTATCGCGCGGACGAGCGTGCACTCACCGACGAGGAGCTCGCGGACACCACACCCGACGAGGAAGGCGTGCTGCGCAAGCCGGTCACGCTGGAGGCGACCCCACCGCTGATCGGTGAAGCCGGCGCGATGGGCGTGCGGCACGAGGACGGCAGCGCCACGGCCGGATGGCTCACCCCGTCCCGCAAGCTCGAGGTGTACTCCACGGCGATGCGCGACTGGGGCTGGCCGGATCACGCCACGCCCGGCTACATCGAATCGCACGTGTCCCGCGGCAAAATCGACGTCGACGCTGGCGAATTGGTGTTGGTGCCGACTTTCCGGCTGCCGACGCTGATTCACACCAGGTCCGGGAACGCCAAGTATCTCAACGAGATCTCCAACAGCCACCCGCTGTGGCTGAACACCGTGGACGCCAGGCGGCACGGAGTGGCCACCGGCGACCTCGTCCGGCTGACAACCTCGATCGGGTACCTCGTCGCGCGGGTATGGGTGAACGAGGGAATCCGGCCAGGGGTGTGCGCGCTTTCCCACCACATGGGGCGCTGGCGGCTGCATCCCGGCGAGGGCAGCCGGTGGGTTAGCGGCCTTGTGGAGCTGAGCCATCCGGACGGCGAGGACAGCTGGTTCCTGCGCTACCGGGAGGGAGTGCGCGCGTTCGAGTCGGACGATCCGGACAGCTCACGGATCAACTGGACGGATCCTGGCGTGCACCAGAACCTCGCGTTCGCGGTACAGCCCGATCCGCTTTCCGGTATGCACTGCTGGCTGCAGAAGGTGCGGATGGAACAGGCTCATTCCGGTGACGCGTACGGCGACGTGTACGTCGATCTGCGCCGGTCACGGGAAGCCTACGAGGAGTGGCACGCGATGGCCAGGGCCACGCTCGGCCCGGGAGGTCAGCGGCGGCCGGAGTTCATGATGCGCCCGGTGAAGCCGGTGCGCCGCGCGTTCCGGGTGTCGCCGTGATCCTCGGCCGGAAGGCCGACGTGCGGCGGATCAGGGCCGCGGTGGCCGCCGTGCGCGATCCGGAGATCGACGGGTCGCTCGATGAGCTGGGCATGCTCGGGGATATCCGGGTGAGCCACTCCGGGACGGCCGATGTCGAGATACTGCTGACCACGGAAAGCTGCCCGATGCGGGGCGAGCTCGAGGCACGGGTAAGGGCGGCGCTGGCCGAAGTGTCCGATGTGGACTCCGTGCACGTCCGGTTCGGGGTGATGGCTGAGCACCAGCGGATGCGGGTGGCTTCGGGGCTGCGCAAGGGAATCCAACCGGGCGGACCGCTTGACGGACCCGGCCCTCGGGTGTACGCGGTGGCAAGCGGCAAGGGCGGGGTCGGCAAGTCCTCGGTGACCGCGAACCTCGCGGTGGCGATGGCGCTCGACGGGCTGCGGGTCGGCGTGCTTGACGCGGACGTGTGGGGCTACTCGATCCCTCGGTTGTTCGGGGTGCGGCGCAGCCCGGTCGCGATGCACGGCGTGATGCTGCCGGTGCGGGCACACGGCGTGGCGCTGATGTCCGTTGGCTTCCTTGTCCCCGACGAGGAACCAGTGGTGTGGCGGGGACCCATGCTGCACAAGGCGATCGAGCAGTTCGTCGGCGATGTGCACTGGGACGGGTTGGACGTGTTGCTGCTCGACCTTCCGCCCGGTACCGGTGATGTGACGCTCTCGGTGCTGGAACTGCTGCCGGACGCGGCGTTGCTGGTGGTGACCACGCCGCAGCCGATGGCAACCTCGGTGGCATCCAGGGTCGGGAAGATGGCGCGTGACAGTCAGATGCCGGTCGCGGGCGTGGTGGAGAACATGAGCGCGGCACTGTGCGCGCACTGCGGCGAAGAGTCCGCGTTGTTCGGCTCGGGCGGGGGAGAGGAGCTCGCGGCACGGCTGGAGGCACCGCTGCTCGGGGCGGTGCCTCTGGACGTGGCGCTGCGGGAAGCCGGCGACGCGGGCGTTCCGGCCGTGCTGCGAGCGCCCGCTAGCCGATCGGCCGCGGAGCTGCGGCGGATCGCCGGCGGCCTGCCCCGCGTTCAGCGAGGGCTCGCCGGCCGATCGCTCCCGCTCGCCGTCGTCTAGGGGGTGGGCTCCACGGGCTGCGGAGTGGTTTGAGGATGGGGGCCGGAGCTCTGACCACTTGGGGCCAGCTCAACGGCACATGCCACCGCGATGACATCCCGAACGGCGCCGGTCAGCTGCCGCCCGGTTGGCCAGACCAGCCGCAGCGTGCGGCGCAGATCCACACCCTCAACCGGAATCCCGACCAGGCGATGTGCCTCCAGGTCTTCGGCCACCGCGAGGGAGCTGAGGACCGCGGGCCCGGCGCCCGCTTCCACCGCGGATTTGATCGAGGCGGTTGAGGACAACTCGAACAGCGGCGGGGCGAGGCTGCCGTACTCGGCGAGCACGGCCTCCAGGGTGTAGCGGGTGCCCGAGCCCGGCTCGCGATGCACGAGTGAGGTTGACACGAGTTGCTCGGCCGGCAACGGCCGGCGTCGTTTCGCCCACGGGTGGCCCGGTTGCACGACCACCAGCAGCTCATCGACGCCTACCGTCCGGGAGGTGAGTCCCTCGGGCAGCCGCGGACCCTCAATGAATCCGACGTCCACCTCGCCGTCCAGCACCAACTGGGCGACCATCGCGGAGTTCGCGACTTGCAGCGAGACGGCCACGTGGGGCTGCCGACTGCGCAATTCGACCAGCCAGCTCGGCACCAGGTACTCGGCGATCGTCATGCTCGCGGCGATGCGCAGCCGGCTGTTTCGCTCGGCCCGCAATGCCGTCACGCCGGTGTCCAGTGCGGCCGCGGCCCTGATCACGTCCCGCGCCCAGTCGGCCACCACGGCACCCTCGGGCGTGAGCTGGGAACCGAGCGGGGAGCGCTCGATGAGCGACAGGCCGACGAGCCGCTCGAGGTAGCGGATCCGGGACCCGGCCGCCGGCTGCGAGATTCCGTGCTCGCGGGCGGCCCGCCCGAGGCTGCCCAGGCGTGCCACGCTCAGTAACAGCTCTAAGGCGCTGAGCTCGGGCATGCGGGGCGAGAGGGGCATCGCGCCGAGTCTAGAGGATCGGACCGTTGTCGCGGGGCTGTTGCTGTGCGACCGCTTTGCGACCTATACCGAGTCATCGACGGCGAGCCGTACCGCGAGCCCACCGAACACCGCGGCCGACAACCGATCGAGCCACCGCCGTACGCCCGGTTTGCGGAGCAGCAGGTCGGACAGCCGGCCGGCGGCGAACCCCGCCGTCCCGTCCACCACGATGCCGATCGCGATGAACACCGCGCCAAGGGCGAGAAGCTGGGCGCTCATCGGCCAAGCGGCCTGGGTGCTGGTGAACTGCGGGAAGAACGCCAGGTAGAACAGGATGACCTTCGGATTCGCCAGGTTGGTCAGCACCGCGAGCAGGTAGATCCGCCCCAACGATTTCCCGGCTATTGGCTGCGCGGTCGTGTCCGATGTGGACATCGAGGTGCGCAGCGCGCTGATCGCCAGGTAAAGCAGGAAGCCGATACCGAGCACCCGGATCACGTCCAGGGCGAAGGGAAACGCGTGCAACAGCACGCTCAAGCCGAGTGCCGCGGCGACGGTGTGCACCGCGAGTCCGGTGGACATGCCGCACGCCGCAACCAGACCGGCCCGCGGGCCGGCGGAAATCCCGTTGGCGACCACGTAGAACATGTCGGGTCCGGGAACGACGCTGAGCACGGTCACGGCCGCCATGAATGCCAGGAGCAAACCCATGTCCACCGGGCCGAGCTTAGCCCGGTTTGTGCCGTAGGACGCCGGGTAACCAGGTAATGCCGTGTCTCAACGGCGGAATCCACAGGTCTCGAAGATGAAGGGAATTACCACTGTGGCTGCCAACCTGAGCGGCCGGCGGGTCGCGTTTCTGGTCGCTCCCGAAGGTGTGGAACGGGTCGAGCTGACCGAGCCGTGGAAGGCGGTGCAGGAAGCGGGTGGGCAACCCGAGCTCGTTTCCACCCAGTCGGGCAACGTGCAATCGTTCGATCACCTCGACAAGTCGGACACGTTCACCGTGGACCGGGTGGTCTCGGAGGCCAACGTGGGTGACTACGACGCGCTGGTATTGCCGGGTGGTGTCGCGAATCCGGACTTCCTGCGGATGAACACCGCCGCAGTGAACTTCGCCCGCGGATTCTTCGAGCAGGCGAAGCCGGTGGCGGCGATCTGCCATGCGCCGTGGACGTTGATCGAAGCCGACGTCGTACGGGGACGCCGGTTGACGTCCTGGCCGAGCCTGCAGACCGATCTGCGTAACGCCGGTGCCGAATGGGTCGACGAGGAAGTGGTCGTCGATCAAGGACTGGTCACCAGCCGCAATCCGGATGATCTCCCGGCTTTCAAGGCGAAGCTGCTCGAGGAGTTCGCCGAAGGCAAGGACCGGGCCGCGTCGGTCTAGATCAGCGAAAAGATATCGCGACACGCCCCGCTGGGAAGCTCCGGCGGGGCGTGTCGTGTATCGGGTTCCGATGCCATCGTCTGTCCAAAATGGACAGTATTGTTAACTGTCCGTAAACGGTGCGGATACGGGTGCGTCAGATGATCACTCCATGGTGGGAGACGTGATCACGTTCGAGGAGATCGGGAACTACCCCGCCGATAGTCGACGTTGATCACGATGCGGGGTGCGGAGCGTCACCGATCGGTGACCTCACGTGCAGCGCGGCGCCTCCCCGTAGACGACCTCGTTACCCATAGCTTCCGTGAAGGAGCCTTATGGCGAACCCGTATGTCGCTACCCTGGCCGGCGCCCGCGAGCGAGCCCGGCACTGGATGACCTACGATCTTCGGCACGATCTACCCGCTTCCCTGGTGGTTTTCCTGGTCGCGATCCCCCTGTCGCTGGGTATCGCGGTCGCGTCGGGAGCGCCCATCACGGCCGGCCTGATAGCGGCGGTGGTCGGCGGCCTCGTCGCCGGCGCACTTGGCGGCTCGTCGTTGCAGGTGAGCGGGCCGGCCGCGGGGCTGACGGTGATCGTGGCCGGCCTGATCGATCAGTTCGGCTGGGCGGTGACCTGCGCGATCACCGTCGCCGCCGGGGTACTGCAGATCCTGCTGGGGGCGAGCAGGATCGCCCGTGCCGCGCTCGCGGTGTCGCCGACCGTGGTGCACGCGATGCTCGCCGGGATCGGCATCACCATCGCCCTCGGCCAGTTGCACGTGCTGCTCGGCGGGGACGCCGAGTCTGATGCGGTACGTAACCTGCTCGACCTGCCCCAGCAGTTGCTCAACCTGCACGGTACGGCCGCCTATCTGGGCCTGCTGGTGATCGCGGTGCTGCTGGTGTGGCCGCGCCTGCCGGCGAAGGTGCGCGCGGTGCCCGGCCCCCTGGTCGCGGTGGTCGGCGTGACGCTGCTCGCCGAGCTGGTCGCCGCGGACGTGCAGCGCGTGTCGTTGCCCGGCTCGGTGCTGGATTCCATCGCGTTGCCCGAGCTGCCGAGCGGCGACTGGGCTGCGCTGCTGCTCGGCGTGTTCACCATGACCGTGATCGCCAGCGTGGAAAGCCTGCTGTCCGCGGTCGCGGTGGACAAGATGCGCCCCGGCAGCAAGACGAACCTGGACCGCGAGCTGGTCGGTCAGGGTGCCGCGAACTCGCTGTCCGGGCTGCTGGGTGGGCTGCCGATCACCGGTGTCATCGTGCGTAGCTCCACGAACGTGCATGCGGGGGCGCGGACCAGGGCATCCACGATGCTGCACGCCGTGTGGGTGCTGGTGTTCGCGCTGCTGGTGGTTGGCCTGATCGAGCGGATACCGACGGCCGTGCTGGCCGGCTTGCTTGTGGTGATCGGCATCCAGCTGGTGAAGCTGGCGGACATGAAAGCTGCGCGCAGCAACGGTGAGCTGTTCGTGTACTTCGCGACCGTGGTCGGCGTGGTCACGCTGAATCTGCTCGAGGGCGTGGTGATCGGGCTGGCCCTTTCGGTGCTGCTGATGGTGCGCCGGGTGGTGTGGGCCAAGGTGCGCGCCGAGCGGGCGGAGCCCACCCATCCGGACGCGCCGGAGCACTGGATCGTGGTCGTCGAAGGCACGCTGAGCTTCCTGTCCATCCCGCGGCTTTCCCGGGTGCTCTCCAGGGTGCCGTCCGGCAGCTTCGTGGAGCTCGAACTGGTGGTGGATTTCCTCGATCAGGGCGCGTACGAGCACCTGACGTCGTGGCAGCGGCAGCACGAAGCCGCCGGTGGCAGCGTGCTGGTGGACGAGGTCGGGCTGGCGTCGTTCGCCGAGGTCGATGGCGCGCCGCGGCGGCGTTCCGGCTGGATGCTGCCACGGTGGTTCTCTCCGTGGTCGAGTTGGCAAGCCGCGCGGGAGGGCGGCCACCCCGAGGTGTTGCCGCAGTCGTTGCGCCCGCTGGTCACCGGGGTTCGGGATTACCATCGCCGCTCCGCCCCGCTGATGCGGGACGTGTTCTCCGGGTTGCGGGACGGGCAGCACCCGCATGCGCTGTTCCTCACCTGCGCCGACTCGCGGGTGGTTCCGAACGTGATCACCAGCAGCGGTCCGGGGGATCTGTTCACCGTGCGCAACATCGGCAATCTCGTTCCGCCTCCCGGCGAGTCGGCCAGCTCTTCGGTACTCGCCTCGGTGCACTACGCGCTTGAGCACCTCGACGTCTCCAGCATCTTGGTGTGCGGCCATTCCGCATGCGGTGCGATGAACGGTCTGCTCAGTGGGGCCGGTGAGCAGGACGGCCCGGTGGGTGAATGGCTGCGGTGGGGCCTGCCAAGCCTGCGGGCGCTGCACGACGGTCACCCGGTCGGCAGGGCGGCGAGCGCCGACGGATGGTGTGAGACGGACCAGCTGGCGATGGTGAACATCGCGATGCAGGTGGATGCGCTCGGCCGGATACCGGTGGTGCGTGGCGGCCAGGAGCATCAGCAGACGCGCGTGGTCGGGCTGTTCTTCGACATCGCCAGCGCGCAGCTGCTGATCCTGGAACCGGATCAGCAAAGGTTCGTGCCACTGCCGGGGGGCGACGAGCAGCGGCTGGACCTGGCCGTGGACAGCAGTTCGTAGCGGCGGTTAGAGGTAGGCCCTGCCGGCCATGGTGACGAGCAGGGCCATGCCGAGCGCGCCGCAAACCAGCAGCTGAGCATGCCGGCGAGCACGAAGCAGCCGGAATGTACGACTTCGCGCGTGCCGGAGCCCTCGATGCGGACCGTGATCGGTTTGCCGGGCTTCGGCCGCCGGAGTCGTGGTGACGCCCAGGTCTGCCGCTCGTGCCCGTCGAGCTCGTAGCGCACCAGAGGCTTGTGCAGGTCGAACGTTCTCCCGGTGGAGACCCGCTGGGTGTCGATTACCGTGCCGGCGACCCGCCGGGAGCCGGCGAGGCCCTGCCCGAACTTGATCACCAGCATCACCCCGAAAACGCCAAGCGACGTCAGGATCACGCTGCCGATGATCAGGAAGGCGATCTCGCCGATCGAGTCGTACTCCCCGCCGTCTCCCGGCGCGATCAGCACGCCGCTACCGGCGACGACCAGCAGCGCGGCCTGGATCACCGAGCCGATCGCCACCCGGCCGGCATGCCGGTTGAGCGGAAGGGCTTCGCCCGGGTTGCCGGCGGAGGTGTACATCTCCAGGGTGTCGCCCGGCGCGATGCTGGTGGCGAGCGGCGCACCGAGTGGCAGGCTGTGCCCGGCGTCCGGGCCGTCGTGGGCGAGCACGTATCGCGGGGTGTCGGTGCCGGTCGGCTGCGCGATCGAACCGGTGAACCGGTGCGCGTACTGCCTGCGCCACGCTCGCAGTCCCGATAAGGCGGCCGCACCCACAAGCCCGCCGACGATGATCAAACACACACCGGCGAGGTGGCCAAGCGCCATGGACCCTCCGTCTTCCTGGCCCGCGCACCGCAATATGCATCCATATTGGGGTGCGCGGGGGTGATCAGGGACACCCCGGCGACCTGATCGGGCGTCATGGCCGCCGCCTCGCCTGGTGTTCGAGCACGCCGGGGAGCTTGCCAGACGGGCCGGACGCGCGCCGGTACGGCTCACCGGGCCCTGGTGGCTTCCGCCGGTCGTTAGCATGAGGCGCGAGAAGTCGGCGGCAGTGGAGGAACCCGGTGCGAGTCCGGGGCGGTCCCGCCACTGTCACCGGGGAGTGGTACCCCACGCGCCACTGGACGCCCGCCGTCTGGGAAGGCGGGGACACCACGACGATCCGGAAGCCAGGAAACTCCGGCCGCCGATACCCGTGACCTGGGGCGGGAGACCCCGAGGAAGGGATGGCGCCGGATGAGCACGCCCAGCGAGAGCTCGACGAACATCGTATTGTTTTCCACGGCCGACACCGATTTGCTCGCCGCTCGCGCCAGCGGCGCCGGCTACCGGGTGGCCAACCCCGCGCGGGTGTCACCGGACGACCTGCCGGCGCTGCTCGACGGCCAGAACGTGGCCGTGGTGCGGCTGCTTGGCGGGCGGCGCACCTGGGAGCGGGGGGTCGACACGCTGCTGGCGTCCGGCCTGCCGGTCGTGCTGCTCGGTGGGGAGGCCACCCCGGATGCCGAGCTGATGTCGGCCTCCACGGTGCCGTCCGGCGTGGCAACCCAGGCGCTGAACTACCTCGTCGAGGGCGGCCCGGCGAACCTGCGCGAGCTGGCTCGTTTCCTGTCCGACACGGTGCTGCTCACCGGCGAGGGATTCGAGCCGCCGGAGCCGACCGCGTTCTGCGGCCCGCACGGCCACGCCGTGGAACACGTCGAGGGCAGACCGACGGTGGGCATCGTGTTCTACCGCGCGCACGAGCTGTCCGGTAACACCGAGTTCGTTGACGTGCTCGCGGACGCGGTGACCGCGACAGGCTGCAACGCGCTGCCGATCTTCTCCGGCTCGCTGCGCGGCCTCTCGTTCGCCGACGAAACCGCCACCGAGCTGCACGCGTTGCTCGGCCGGTGCGACGCGGTGATCACCACGGTGCTCGCGGCCGGCGGAGCGGTGGCCGCGGATGCCAGCGCCGGCGGTGACGAGGACAGCTGGGATGCCGGGCTGCTCGCCGACCTGGACGTGCCGATCGTGCAGGGCATGGTGCTCACCTCGACCCGTGACGAGTGGTCCGCCTCGGATGCCGCGCTCACCCCGATGGACGCCGGTATGCAGGTGGCCATCCCGGAGTTCGATGGGCGGCTGGTCGCGGTTCCGTTCTCCTTCAAGGAACGCGACGCCGACGACATCCCGGTGTACGTGGCCGATCCGGAACGGTCCGCGCGGCTTGCCGGCGTCGCGGCCAAACTCGCCACCCTTCGCCGGACGGCTCCCGAGCAGCGGCGGCTGGCCGTGGTGCTGTCCTCGTACCCGACAAAGCATTCCCGGGTCGGCAACGCGGTGGGGCTGGACACCCCGGCCTCTGCGGTGGTGTTGCTGCGCGCGCTGGCCGAAGCCGGCTACGACGTCGGCGATCTCGATACCTCCACTGTGGACAGTGATGAGCTGATACACCAGCTGATCGCGGCCGGCGGTCAGGACGTGGAATGGCTGACCGAGGAGCAGATGCACCACGCAGAGGTCCGTGTCGACGCCGCCAGGTACCGGCGATGGTTCGACGCGCTGCCGGACTCGCTTGCCAGCTCGGTCCGCGAGCACTGGGGCGAGCCGCCGGGTGAGCTGTACGTCCACGGCGGGCAGATCTACGTCGCCGCGCTGCGGTTCGGGAACGTGGTGCTGCTGATCCAGCCGCCGCGCGGATTCGGCGAGAACCCGGTGGCCATCTACCACGATCCGGACCTGCCGCCCTCGCATCAGTACCTGGCCGCGTATCGCTGGTTGGCGGATGATTTCGGGGCACACGCGGTGCTCCATCTCGGCAAGCACGGGACGCTGGAGTGGTTGCCGGGCAAGGGAGTTGGCCTTGCCGCCGAGGACGCCCCGGACGCGGTGCTCGGCGACCTGCCGCTGGTGTACCCGTTCATCGTGAACGATCCCGGCGAAGGTACCCAGGCCAAGCGCAGGGGCCACGCGACGATCGTGGATCACATGATCCCGCCGATGGCGCGCGCCGATACCTACGGCGAGATGGCCAAGCTCGAGCAGCTGCTCGACGAGTACGCCATGGTGCAGGATCTCGACCCCGCGAAGCTGCCCACGTTGCGCAATCAGATCTGGGAGCTGGTCACCGTGGCCGAGCTGCACCGCGATCTGCACACCGAGTCGCAGCCGGACCCGGATGAGTTCGACGACTTCGTGATGCACATCGACGGCTACCTCTGCGAGGTCAAGGACGTGCAGATCCGCGACGGGCTGCACATCCTCGGCCGTGCCCCGGTCGGCGAGGAGCTGGTGAACGATGTGCTCGCCGTGCTGCGCGCGCGTCAGGTGTTCGGCGGCACGGTGGCCGCGCTGCCGGGACTGCGCTCGGCACTGGCCATCCACTTCGGACTCGACGAGGACGTGCTGCTTGCCGAACCCGGTGCCGCCGCCGGTGCGCCGCCCGCGCTCACCGGGCTCGTGGACGGCCCGGCGCATACCGGTGCCGATGTGGTCGATCTACTGGAATCCTTGGCGCGCAACCTGGTTACCGAGCTGGAGGTGCACGGCTGGGACGAGCACAAGGTGGACGACGCGGTGGCCGAACAGCTCGGCGAGCCGGTGCGATCGGTCGCGGACGTGCTCCGGTTCGCCTGCGTGGAGGTGGTTCCCCGGCTCAGCCGCACCACCGACGAGGTCACCAACGTGCTGCACGCTATGGAGGGTGGCTTCGTGCCACCCGGGCCATCGGGCTCGCCGACAAGGGGACTGGTTTCGGTGCTGCCGACCGGGCGCAACTTCTACTCGGTCGACCCGAAGGCGATCCCGTCGCGGAACTCGTTCGACGTGGGCCAGGCGCTCGCGGACTCGCTGCTTCGCCGCCACCGGGAGGAATCCGGCGAGTGGCCGCGCAGCGTGGGACTCACGGTGTGGGGCACCTCGGCGATGCGTACCCAGGGCGACGACATCTCGGAGCTGTTGTGGTTGCTCGGAACCCGGCCGAAGTGGGACGAAGCGTCCCGCCGGGTCACCGGGTTCGAGGTGGTGCAGCTCGACGAGCTCGGCCGGCCGCGCATCGACATCGTGGTGCGGATTTCCGGCTTCTTCCGGGATGCCTTCCCACACGTCGTGTCCCTACTGGACAGCGCGATCGACGCGGTTGCCAGGCTGGACGAGTCCGATGAGGACAATTTCGTCGCCGCGCACTTCCGGGCCGACGTGACCGAGCACGGCGACGAGCGGCGAGCGACCACGCGCATCTTCGGTTCCAAACCGGGCGCGTACGGCGCCGGGCTGCTGCCGCTGATCGACGCGCGGAACTGGCGGGACGACGGCGATCTCGCCGAGGTGTACGCGACGTGGGGTGGCTACGCCTACGGCAAGGGACTGGACGGTGCGCCGGCACGCGACGACATGGAGACCGCGTTTCGCCGGATCCAGGTCGCGGCCAAGAACGTGGACACCCGCGAGCACGACATCGCGGATTCGGACGACTACTTCCAGTATCACGGCGGGATGGTGGCGATGGTGCGCACCCTCACCGGTGCGAACCCCACCGCGTACGTCGGGGACTCGGCCGTTCCGCACGCGGTGAAGACCCGCACCCTTGGCGAGGAGACCAAGCGGGTGTTCCGCGCCAGGGTGGTGAACCCGAAGTGGATCTCCGCGATGCAGCGGCACGGGTACAAGGGCGCCTTCGAGCTGGCGGCAACCGTGGACTACCTGTTCGGCTTCGACGCCACGGCAGGCGTGGTGGACGACTGGATGTACGGCAAGCTGGCCGAGTCGTATGTATTCGATGCCGACGTGCAGCAGTTCCTGCGGGATTCCAACCCGTGGGCGTTGCGCGGCGTCACCGAGCGCCTGCTGGAAGCCGCCGATCGCGGGTTGTGGGCCGAACCGGACCCCGAGGTCCTCGACCAGCTCCGCGCCGTTTACCTCGATCTCGAGGGTCAGCTGGAGGAGTAGAGCCGTGACCGAACCTGCTGGAAGGAGGGCAGCGGTGAGCGCGCCCGCCCGATTCCCGTTCTCCGCCGTTGTCGGGCACGACGACATGCGGCTGGCCTTGATACTGAACGCGATCCATCCGGCGGTGGGCGGCGTGCTGATCCGGGGCGAGAAAGGCACCGCGAAATCCACCGTGGTGCGATCACTGGCCGCGTTGCTGCCCGAGGTCGACGTGATCGCCGGCTGCCGGTTCGCCTGCGACCCGGAGGCACCGGATCAAACCTGCCCGGATTGCGCGGACGCGGCCGACGCGACGACCGTACGGCGACGCCCCGCCCGGCTCGTCGAGTTGCCGGTGGCGGCCACCGAGGATCGCGTGGTCGGCTCGCTGGATCTGGAACGCGCGCTGACCGAAGGCAAGCGCGCCTACCAGCCGGGGCTGCTCGCCGACGCGCATCGCGGCGTGCTCTACGTGGACGAGGTGAACTTGCTGCACGATCACCTGGTCGACGTGCTGCTGGACGCCGCGGCGATGGGGCGGGTGCACGTAGAGCGCGAAGGCGTTTCGGTCTCGCACGCCGCGTCCTTCCTGCTCGTCGGCACCATGAACCCGGAGGAGGGGGAGCTGCGCCCGCAGCTGCTCGACCGGTTCGGGCTCACCGTGACCGTCGCGGCGGATCGGGAGGTGTCCGGGCGAACGGAGGTGATCCGCCGGAGACTCGCGTACGAGAGCGACCCGCACGGTTTCGCGGCACAGTGGGAAGACGCGGACGTTGAGCTCGCGGCTCGGATCCGGCGGGCACGGGCCACCGTGGCGGACGTGGTGCTGCCGGACGCCGAGGTGCGGCGGATCGCGGCGGTCTGCGCGGCGTTCGACGTGGACGGGATGCGCGCGGATCTGGTGGTGGCCCGTGCGGCGATCGCGCACGCCGCGTGGCGCGACGCCACCGAAGTCGCCGAGCAGGACGTGGAAGCGGCGGTGCGGTTGGCGTTGCCGCACCGCAAGCGCCGCCACCCGTTCGACGAGCCGGGCATGGACGACGAGCAGCTGTCCAGCGCCATGCGGCAGGCGGCCGAGGAGGCGAACCAGGACGGGGATCCACCGGAGGACACCGACCCCACCGACCCCACCGACCCCACCGACCCGGACGACGACGGCCCGGGAGGCGGCGCCGGGCAACCAGATTCCGAGCAGCAGCACGGTGACCACAATGGACAGTCGGAAGGTGCGGGCGGGGCGGAGCGAAAGGCGCCGGCGCCCGCGGAGCCGTTTCGCGCCCGGCTGCTGAGCGTGCCAGGCACCGGGGAAGGCGCTCCGGGGCGGCGGTCGCGATCGAGGACGCGGGCCGGCCGGGTGGTGCGCCCTTCCTCGGCCGAGGGTTCCGGGCTGCACCTGACCGCGACGGTGGCGGCCGCCGCACCGCGGCAGCGGGCACGCGGTAGGACGGGGCCGGGGCTGGTGCTGCGCGGCGAGGACGTCCGGTACGCGGTGCGGGAGGGCAAGGAAAGCAACCTCGTCCTGTTCGCGGTGGACGCGTCCGGCTCGATGGCCGCGCGGCAGCGGATGTCCGCGGTGACCGGCGCGGTGCTGTCCCTGCTCACCGACGCGTACCAGCGGCGGGACAAGGTCGGCGTGATCACGTTTCGGGGGGCGGGCGCGGAAACCGTGCTGCCGCCGACCTCGTCGGTGGACGCCGCGGTCCGCCGGCTGCACGATCTGCGTACCGGCGGTCGCACCCCGCTCGCGGGCGGGTTGCTGCGGGCGCGTGACGTGTTGCGGGTGGAGCGCGTGCGCGATCCGCGCCGCCGTGCGCTGCTGATCGTGGTGACCGACGGCCGTGCGACGGCCAGCGTGGCGGGCGGCGATCCCGCGCGGGAATCGTTGCGTGCGGCGGGATTGCTCGCCGCGGACGGGGTCGCCGGGATCGTGGTGGACTGCGAGCACGGGCCGGTGCGGCTCGGCCTGCCGGCCAAGCTGGCGTCCGCATTGGACGGTCAGTGCCTGCAACTCGCCGAACTGTCGGCCGAGCACGTGGCCGGCCTGGCGCGCGCCGCGTAAACGAACGGAGTTTGGCTATGCCACAGGGAAAACCGGCTGTCGTTCCGGACGACGGGCTCACCACCCGGCAGCGTCGGCACCGCCCGCTGGTGATCGTGCACACCGGCGAGATGAAAGGAAAATCCACCGCGGCATTCGGGCTCGCGCTGCGCGGCTGGAGCCAGGGCTGGTCGATCGGCGTGTTCCAGTTCGTGAAGTCCGCGAAGTGGAAGGTCGGTGAGGAGGCGGCGCTTCGCCGGCTCGGCCGGCTGCACGAGGAGACCGGTGAGGGTGGGGCGGTCGAGTGGAACAAGATGGGCGAGGGCTGGTCCTGGGTACGCAAGAAGGGCACCGAGGAGGACCACGCCGCGGCCGCGCTGGAAGGCTGGCGGGAGATCGGCAGGCGGCTTCGCGACGAGCGGCACGGTCTCTACATACTCGACGAGTTCAACTACCCGATGCACTGGGGATGGGTGGACGTCGACGAGGTGATTTCCACCCTGCGGGACCGTCCCGGCCGCCAGCACGTGGTGATCACCGGGCGGCACGCACCGGATGCGCTCGTCGATGCGGCGGATCTGGTGGTGAACATGACGAAGGTGAAACACCCGATGGATGCCGGGCAGAAAGGGCAGCGCGGCATCGAATGGTGAGCTGCCGCGCCGCGCGCGACAAGCCTCAAACCAGCAAACCGCCGGTGGCGCGCAGGTTCTGCCCGGTGATCCAGCCCGAGTCGGGGCCGGCGAGGAAGGCCACCACGCTCGCGACATCGGCCGGCTGGCCGAGTCGCCGCAACGCGGTGAACGCGGCCGCCTGCTCGAGCGCCTCCGGCGGGTTGGTCGCGCGCAGCAGTTCGGTGTCGGTGGCGCCGGGGGAGACGGTGTTCACGGTGATCCCGCGCCCGCCGAACTCGCGCGCCGCGACCGCGGTGAACTGCTCGACGGCAGCCTTGCTCGCCGCGTAGATCGCCACACCGGGTGTGGGCATCACCGTGTTCAGCGTGGAAATGCTGATGATCCGGCCGCCGTCCCTGAGTACGCGGCCGGCGCGCTGGATGGCGAAGAACGGTCCCTTGGCGTTCACCGCCATCATCCGGTCGTAGTCCTCCTCGGTGGCGTCCAGGATGGCGGTTGGCACCCCGCTGGCGGCGTTGTTGATCAGGATGTCCAGCCCGTCCAGATGCCGCTCGGCCGCTGCGAACAGTTCTTCGAGGTCGGCCGGTTCGCCCTGGTCGGCCCGCACCGCGAAGGCCTCTCCACCGAGTTCCTCGACCTCGGCGAGGACCTGCTTGGCCGCGTCCTCGTTGTCCTTGAAGCTGAACACCACGGTCGCGCCGTCGCCGGCCAGCCGCAGCACGATCGCCCGTCCGATCCCCCGCGAGCCGCCGGTGACCAGCGCCGCCTTTCCGTCAAGTGCCGCCACAGTTCCCTCTCACCACACCCGTGAGTAGTTCGCGGTGCTAATACCGCAAACTACTCACAGGCGGCTAGCCGCGCCAGCGTCCAGCCGCAAGTTATTGGCACCAGACAGGTACTGGCATTACGTCCACTGTGGACAGTTTCGGGTACCCTGATGCCATGACACGGGGGCACGGACATGGGCACGGGCTGCGGCCGCACAGCCACGACCCGGCCGACCGGCTGGACGACAACCTCACGGCGAGCAGGCTTGGCATGCGCACGCTGTGGGGATCGTTCGGTGTGCTGGTGCTGACCGCCGCGCTGCAGGCCGTGGTCGTGCTCCTCAGTGGCTCGGTCGCGCTGCTGGCTGACACCTTGCACAACGCCGCGGACGCGCTGTCCGCGATCCCGCTGGCGATCGCGTTCGCGTTCGGCCGAAGGGCCGCGAGCCGGCGGTTCCCGTACGGCTACGGCCGCGCCGAGGACCTGGCGGGGCTGGTGGTGGTCGCGCTGATCGCGGCGTCCGCCGTGCTGGCCGTTGTGGAGTCCACCAAACGCCTGCTGCGACCGGAGGACGTCACCGCGCTGCCGGTCGTGGCGATCGCGGCGGTGCTCGGCTTCGCGGGCAACGAACTGGTCGCGCGCTGGCGAATCCGGGTTGGCAGGCGGATCGGCTCCGCCGCGCTGGTCGCCGACGGGCTGCACGCCCGCACCGACGGGTTCACCTCGCTCGCGGTGCTCGCCGCGGCGGGTGGTGCCGCGCTGAACTGGCGCTGGGTGGACCCGGTTGTCGGGCTGCTCGTCGCCGGGGCGATCGTGCTGGTGCTGATCGGAGCCGGGCGGCAGGTGCTCGGCCGGTTGCTGGACGCGGCGGATCCGGACGACATGACCCGCGCCCGGCGGTTGGCCGGTGACGTGCCCGGCGTGCTCGACGTGGAGGACCTGCGGTTGCGCTGGTCCGGGCACGGGCAACTGGCGGAGCTGACCGTGGTGGTGGAGCGGGACACCAGCCTGGTTGAGGCGCACCGGATCGCGCATGACGTGGAACGGGCGCTTCGCGGGCAGATGCACCGGCTGCTGCGCGCACACGTGCATCCGCACCCCGGCCCTTGACGCCCGTCCGGCCGGATCAGCCCATCGGGGTGGACGTCAGCAATTTCACCGTGTCCGGAGCTGATTCTCGCTGGCCAGCAGGGCATGCTAACGACCATGCGAGCTGAGCAGCACTACCTGTCCGGGCTGGACCTCGCGGGGCGTCTGGTGGTCGTGGTCGGCGGGGGAGCGGTCGCGCAGCGCCGGCTGCCCCGGCTGATCGCCGCGGGCGCAGCCGTCGAGGTGATCGCGCCGGACGTCTCCGCCGTGGTGCAGGGTATGGCGGAAGCCGGCGAGATCGGCTGGCGGCGGCGCCGCTACTCCGACGGTGATCTGGACGGCGCGTGGTACGCGATCGCCTGCGCCTCCGACCCCGCGGTGAACGCCGCGGTCGGCGCCGAGGCGCAGCGGCGGCGGGTGTTCTGCGTGCGGGCCGACGTCGCGACCGAAGGCAGCGCGGTGACCCCCGCGGTCGGCTCGTACGAGGGGCTGGTGTTCGGGGTGCTCGCTGGCGGTGAGCATCGGCGCTCCGCGACGGTGCGCGACGCGATGCTGGGGGCGCTGCGGGAAGGCACGGTGTCCGAGGCCCCGCCCGCCGGCGAGGCCCCATCCGAGGGCGCCCCCTCCGACGTCGCCGCGGCCGAGGGTGCGGCGGCCGGGCCTCCCGCGTTGCCGGGAATCGCGCTGGTCGGCGGCGGGCCTGGCGATCCCGAGCTGATCACGGTGCGCGGCAGGCGGCTGCTCGCCCGCGCGGACGTGGTGGTGGTGGACCGGCTGGCACCACGCGAGCTGCTCGACGAGCTCGCCCCGCACGTCGAGGTGATCGACGCGGCGAAGATCCCGTACGGGCGGGCGGCGAGCCAGGACGTCATCAACGAGACGCTGATCGAGCGCGCCAGGGCGGGCAAGTTCGTTGTCCGGCTGAAGGGCGGCGATCCGTACGTCTTCGGCAGGGGCTTCGAGGAAGTGCTCGCCTGCGCCGAGGCAGGGGTGCCGGTGACCATGGTGCCGGGCATCACGAGCGCCTTCGCGGTGCCGGCTGTCGTCGACGTGCCGGTGACCCATCGCGGCGTGACCCACGAGGTTGTCGTGGTATCCGGGCACGTGGCGCCCGACGATGAGCGCTGCCTGGTTGATTGGGCCGCGCTCGGCCAGCTTCGCGGCACCATCGTGCTGATGATGGGTGTCGAGCGGCTGGCGCAGTTCGCCGAGGCACTGCTGAAACACGGGCGGGACGCCGGCACGCCGGTCGCGGTGATCCAGGACGGCACCATGCACGCACAGCGGGTACTGCGGTCCACTTTGGACACGGTGGCGGCGGACGCGGAGGCGCACGGTGTCCGGCCCCCCGCGGTGATCGTGATCGGGCAGGTGGCCGCACTCGCCGAGCAGGCTCAGCGCGCCCAGCCGACCCGCGAGTAACGTCGCACGGTGATGGGCGACGATGGCCGTATGGCTACCGACGAGACGAACGGCGAGCTGGTGTCGATGGCGGTGCGCCGCTCGGGGCACATCGCCGAGATAACGCTGCTCGGCCCCGGCAAGGGCAATGCGATGGGCCCGGATTTCTGGCGCGAGCTTCCCAGGGTGTTCGACGAGCTGGACGCCGACCCCGAGGTTCGCGCCATCGTGCTGACCGGCAGCGGCGCGAACTTCTCCTACGGGCTGGACCTGCCAGCGATGCTGCCGGAGTGGGCGGAAGTGCTTGGCGACGGGGCGATGGCCGAGCCACGTACCCGCTTCCTCGCCGAGCTGCGCAGGTTGCAGGGCAGCGTGAACGCGGTGGCCCGCTGCCGCAAACCGGTGATCGCGGCGGTGGCGGGCTGGTGCGTTGGTGGTGGCGTCGACGTGATCAGCGCCGCCGACGTGCGGCTCGCCAGCAGCGACGCGAAGTTCAGCGTGCGGGAGGTGAAGGTCGCGATCGTGGCCGACCTCGGCAGCCTGCAGCGGCTGGCTTCGATCATCGGTGAGGGACAGCTGCGCGAGCTGGCTTTCACCGGTAAGGACATCGACGCCGTACGGGCCGAGCGGATCGGGCTGGTCAACGAGGTGTACCCGGATGCCGACGCGGTGCGGGAGGCCGGCCTGGCGATGGCCGAGGAGATCGCCGCGAACCCGCCGCTTGTCGTGCAGGGGGTGAAGGAGGTCCTGTCCGTGAACACCCAGCAGCAGGTCGACGCGGGGCTGCGTTTCGTGGGCGCGTGGAACGCGGCGTTCCTGCCGAGCGAGGATCTCAGCGAGGCGGTGCGGGCCTTCATGGAACGCCGGGAGCCGGAATTCAAAGGTAAGTAGCCCGCCACTTGTGTGGCCGCGAGGTGAGCCAGCACAGTATGCACATGACAGCGACCGGCAACGATGCCTCGCAGGTGTTTCGGCAGGCGCGCGACTATCTCCTTGCGCACCGGGAGAACTACGACACCGCCTATCGGGATTTCCGCTGGCCGGTGCTCGAGGAGTTCAACTGGGCGCTGGACTGGTTCGATGTGATCGCGCGGGACCCGCGCAACGCGGAGCGCGCCGCGTTGTGGATCGTCGAGGAGGACGGTTCGGAGCAGCGCTGGACCTATCCGGAGCTGGTCGAGCGCTCCAACCAGGTCGCGAACTGGCTGCGCTCGCTTGGCGTGTCCCGAGGGGATCGGCTCATCCTGATGCTCGGCAACCAGGGTGAGCTGTGGCAGACCATCCTGGCTGCCATCAAGCTCGGCGCGGTGATCATTCCGGCCTCTACGATGCTCGGCGCATCGGATCTCGCCGACCGGGTGCAGCGTGGCAAGGCGCGGCATGTGGTGGCCCGCTCGGCCGACGCGGGGAAGTTCGCGGACGTGCCCGGCGACTACACCCGCATCGCGGTGGGGGAGCCGGTGGACGGCTGGCTGGATTTCACGGACGCCTACCGTGCCGAGTCGCGGTTCGAGCCGGACGCGGTGACCAAGGCATCCGACGAGTTGCTGCTGTACTTCACGTCCGGCACCACGGCCCAGCCCAAGCTGGTGCAGCACACGCACGTTTCCTACCCGGTGGGCCATCTGTCCACAATGTACTGGATTGGGCTCGAACCGGGCGACGTGCACCTGAACATCTCCTCTCCGGGCTGGGCGAAGCACGCCTGGAGCAACGTGTTCGCGCCGTGGAACGCGGAAGCGACGGTGTTCCTCTTCAACTACACTCGGTTCGACCCGCAGGCGTTGATGTCCCAGATGGATCGGTGCGGGGTGAACAGCTTCTGCGCACCGCCGACCGTCTGGCGGATGCTGATCCAGGCCGACCTCGGCCAGCTGCGCACCCCTCCGGCCAAAGTGGTCGGCGCGGGCGAACCGCTCAACCCCGAGGTGATCGAGCAGGTGCGGCGCACCTGGGGCGTGGCGATCCGGGACGGCTTCGGGCAGACCGAGACCAGCGTGCAGATCGCGAATACGCCGAACCAGCCGGTCAAACCGGGCTCGATGGGACGGCCGGTCCCTGGGTTCCGGGTGGCTCTGGTGGATCCGGTCTCCGACGAGCCTGCCGACGAGGGCGAGATCTGCCTCGAGCTGGCCGAGCGCCCGGTCGGGTTGATGGTGGGCTACGCGGGCGACGAGGACCGCACCGGCTCCGTGATGCGCGACGGCTACTACCACACCGGAGATGTCGGCTCGCGGGACGCGGACGGCTACATCACCTACGTCGGGCGCACCGACGACGTGTTCAAGGCGTCCGACTACCGGATCTCCCCTTTCGAGCTGGAAAGCGTGCTGCTCGAGCACGACGCGGTGGCGGAGGCGGCCGTGGTGCCCTCGCCCGATCCGATCCGGCTCGCGGTACCCAAGGCCTACGTCGTGCTGGCCGCCGATTACCAGCCCACCGCCGACACGGCACGATCCATCATGCGGTTCGCGGGGGAGAACCTGGCTCCGTACAAGCGAATTCGCCGCCTCGAGTTCGCTGAGCTGCCGAAGACGATCTCCGGCAAGATCCGCAGGGTCGAGCTGCGTGCCAGGGAGGACGAGGCGTCCGAGAAGCCCGAAGGGCACGGCGAGGGGGAGTACCGCGAGGAGGACTTCGCGGACCTCTGAGGACCGGCGGCTCGTTCTACGGGCTATACCCGGTTCTACTGGCTACCCGCGAGCACTCTGGCGAAGATCCTCGCGTCGCCGCTGCGCTGGGTGCACGTAGTGCCGCCGTTGGAGGTGGGCGGCCCCGATACGCACATCCAGCCTTCGACCTGCCCACCGGCCGGCTGATTGCTGTTCGCGTCCTGCTGGCCGCCCAGCTGCTTCTGGAACGCGGCGACGATCCGGCTGGCTTCCGCGCAGTCCGGGCCGTCCCGTGGCGGGAGAACCTCAAGGAGTTTCCCGCTGGCCGCTTCGACCGTGCCGCAACCTGCCGGGGTGGTCGATTTCGGTTCCGAGGAGGGTGGTGGCGAGCTGGTGGTGCCCGGCGCCGCGCTGCTGGTCGTCTCGCCGGGTGCGCTGGAGGTGGATGGCGGGGCAGGGCTGAGGCCCGCCTTTTCGCCGCATGCGCCGAGCAGCACCGCGGCGGCGCCGAGGGCGACGAGCACGCCGACCCTGACCGGGAAACGCCGACCGCCCAGCAACGAGAAAACCCGCACCGCTAGCTCCCTTCTGTGCGCGACTATCTGACCATGCGGTGATATCGCCGGCGGCACCGGGCTTGTGACGTCCACTCGGGACGCTCCGGCTCGGATAGATGTAGATCACAACCATTTCGATTTGCGCCCGCGCTCGGCGGAGGCGCATAGTTGTAGCCGACAACCATTTGTATGACTCAAGCAAAAGGACACCAGAAGTCATGACGGCCGCCCGTTCGCGGGATGTCACCCGCGACCACGCTCCGGCTTGCGGCGTGCCGGCGTCGCGGCTCGACACGGCCGATCAGCTCACTACCTCGCTGGCCCGGTTCATGCGGCTGATCGCCCGCGCGAAAGCGCAGCTGAGCTCCGGCCACGAGGGCCTTGAGCACGCGGCCTTCGTACTGGTCGCGCACTTGGTCAACGAGGGGCCACGGCGGCTGACCACGCTCGCGGAGTCGGTGCTGTCCGATCCGTCCACGGTCAGCAGGCAAACCGCCGGGTTGGTAAGGCAGGGCCTGGTGGAGCGGCAGCCGGATCCGGAGGACGGCAGGGCCAGCCTGCTGGCGGCCACCGCGGAGGGGGAGCGGTTGTATCAGCGCGCACGGCACGACCGGGACGTCTACGTCGCGCAAGCCCTCCGGCACTGGAATCAGCGGGACATCGAGCAGTTCGTGTCCCTGCTGGAGCGGCTGACCACGGATTTCGAGGCGTACACGCACGAGAACGCGCTCGCCGCCGAGCACAGCGCGGCGCACTAGAAGAGGACCACTGAATGACGTCGACCACCAGCAAGCCCGAAACGCCGGGGGAGAGTGTGGAGCAGTCCGCGGGATCGCTAACCCACAAGCAGATCCTGACGATTCTCGCCGGCCTGATGACGGGCATGTTCCTGGCCGCGCTCGACCAGACCATCGTGGGCACGTCGATCCGCACCATCGCCGACGACCTCAACGGGCTGAGCCTGCAGGCGTGGATCACCACCGCTTACCTGATCACCGCGACGATCGCGACACCGCTCTACGGCAAGCTCTCGGACATCTACGGCCGCAAGCCGTTCTACCTGGCGGCGATCTCGATATTCGTGCTCGGTTCGGTGGCCGCGACGTTCGCGCAGTCGATGTACCAGCTGGCCGCGTTCCGCGCGGTGCAAGGGCTCGGGGCCGGCGGGCTGATGTCGCTGGCGCTCACGATCCTTGGCGACATCGTGCCGCCCCGGCGGCGGGCCAAGTACCAGGGTTTCTTCCTCGCGGTGTTCGGCACCTCCACCGTGGTGGGACCGGTGCTCGGCGGCTTCTTCGCCGGTCTGGACAGCCTGCTGGGAGTGGACGGCTGGCGCTGGGTGTTCCTGGTGAACGTGCCGCTCGGCATGCTCGCGCTGCTCGTGGTCGGCAAGGTGCTGAACGTGCCGCACGAGCGCCACGATCACCGCATCGACTGGTGGGGCGGCCTGGCACTGGCCATCTGCCTGGTACCGCTGCTGCTGGTGGCCGAGCAGGGCAGGCAGTGGGGTTGGGACTCCACCCGCTCGCTGACCTGTTTCGGGATCGGCGCGGTCGGGTTGGTGTTGTTCCTGCTCATCGAGCGCGCGATGAAGGACGAGGCGCTGATCCCGCTGCGGTTGTTCCGCAACGCGACGTTCAGCGTGGCGATCCTTGGCGGGTTCATCGTCGGTATCGCGATGTTCGGCGCGATCATGCTGATCCCGCAATATCTGCAGATCGTGCAGGGCTACACGCCGACCGAATCCGGCTTGCTGATGCTGCCTTTGATGGGCGGGATCATGTCGGCTTCGGTGACCGCCGGACAGCTGACCTCCCGGACCGGGCGGTACAAGATCTTCCCGGTGATCGGTACCGCGCTGATGTCAACCGGCATGCTGCTGTTCGCGCAGGTCGAATGGAACAGCCCGGTGTGGCAGCCGATGGTGTATATGTTCGTCATCGGCTTCGGGCTGGGTGGCTGCATGCAGACCCTGATCATCGCGGTGCAGAACGCCGGCCCGAAGCGGGACATGGGGGTCTCGACCGCCTCTGCCACATTCTTCCGGCAGATCGGCGGAACCGCTGGCGTGGCGGTGTTCCTTTCCATCCTGTTCAGCACGCTGACCGACAACATCGCCACCGCGTTCCGCGACTCCGGGCTCTCCCCAGTCGCGATGCGCGGCGCCGGCGGCAATATCATGGAGGACTCGTCGTTCCTCCAGCAGCTGCCGATCGAGCAGGCGCGGCCGTTCTTCATCGGCTTCACCGAGTCGGTCAGCACGGTGTTCTACGTCGGCGCGGCGGTCGCGGCGCTGGGGTTCCTGGTGCTGCTGTTCATGCGAGAGATCCCGCTCAAGGACGGCGCCGCGGCCACCCCGGTGGAAGGCGGCGAGGCGCTGCTGGACGGTGCGGACACCGACGAGGAGGCGGTTCCGGATACGGCGGAGCAGTGGATCGAACCGGAGGCGGCCGAGCCGGTTGGGGTGGCGGCCGGCAACGGGCGGCACGCGACGGCCGAAGGTAACGGCGCGGGCGACGCGCGGCTGCTGGCCGCCAGCGGCCCGGTGGCCAGCCTCAGCGGTGGCAAGTTGGCCCACCGGACGGCCACCAGCATCAATGGCCGGGTGGTCCGCTCCGACGGCGAGGTGCTGGCCGACGCGGCGCTCACCCTGATCGACCCCGGCGGTCGGCAGATCGGCAGGGGGCGTTCCGGGCAGGACGGTTCGTACCGGCTGGCGGTGCCGGGCGCGGGCAGCTACGTGCTGATCGCCTCGGCGGACGCGCACCAGCCGGAAGCGTCCATGGTGACCGTCGGCGAGCAGCCGGTGGACCTCGAGCTGGTGCTGACCGGGACCAGCGGCCTCGCCGGCACGGTGATGGAGTCGCTGAGCGGGCATGCCGTACCCGGTGCCACGGTCACCCTTACCGACGGGCGCGGTGAGGTGGTCAGCGCCAAGATCACCGGCGAGACAGGGGACTACGCGTTCACCGAACTGGTGGCCGGCGGCTACACGCTGGTGGTAAGCGCCGAGCAGTACCGGCCGAGCGCGGTGACGGTGACCGTGCCAGGCACCGGGCAGACACGCCAGGACGTGGAACTCGTCGGCGGCGCCCGGTTGCACGGCGTGGCCCGCACCGGCGAAGACGGCCGGGCGGTGGCCGACGCGCGGATCACGCTGCTCGACGCGAACGGGAACGTGATGGGTGTGACGATCACCGGGCCGTCCGGCGAGTACCAGTTCACCGATCTGCCGGACGGCGAGTACACGGTGATCGCGAGTGGGTACCCGCCGGTGGCGAGCACCCTGCGGGTCGAGCCCGGTGAGCGCGGCGAGCACGATGTGCGGCTCGGCTACCCGGAGAACGACACGGCCACCCGGAACGAATCGTGACGCCTGAGCTGACCGCGAGGGTGCGCGGCGGCGACGGCTTCCGGGCGGGTATCGCGGCGGTCGGCACCACGTTACGGGTGAACCTGGATGTCCAGCTGGTGCGGGGCGAACTCGCCGGGCCGGACTGATCGTTTAACATCGCCGCGTTGGCTAACACGTCGCTCGTGGTAACCGATTTCATGGTTGGAACCGTGTCGGGCGATATCAGCGCCCGAACCCTCGACGAGCGATGAGAGCGATGAACACCGAGTTCGACAGTGATCCCGCGGCGGCCGAACCCCCGCCGCCGCCGACGACTCCGTGCACCGTGGTGTGGAGTCAGGGGCGAGCGTTCGTCTTGGAGGAGACGCACGGTCGGACGAGCTGGGTCGGGTTCGACCACCGCGGACGCCCGCAGTCACTCAGCGCGTCGGATCTGCAGCGTCGTGGGTGGAGCCGGCATCGCTAACCGCGCCCGGTAACCGGGCCGTTCGGGTATGGCAGGCTGAGCCCGTGCAGCAGGGATCCGACCGGGTGTGGACGATTCCGAACCTGCTGAGCATATTGCGGCTGGCCGGTGTTCCGGTGTTCCTGTGGTTGCTTCTCGGCCCCGAGGAAGACGGCTGGGCGCTGGCGCTACTGGTGGCAAGCGCGGCGACCGACTGGCTGGACGGCAAGCTGGCCCGCTGGCTCAATCAGACCAGCCGGTTCGGCGTGCTGCTGGATCCGGCCGCCGACCGGCTGTACATCTTCGCCACCCTGCTTGCCTTCGTGCTGCGGGAGATCCTGCCGCTGTGGGTGGCGCTGGTGCTCGTGGGGCGGGAGCTGCTCGTTGGGCTGTGCCTTCCGCTGCTGCGCCGCGCCGGTTATCGCCCGCCCGAGGTCACCTACGTGGGCAAGGCGGCGACGTTCTGCCTGATGTACGCGTTCCCGCTGCTGCTGCTCGTGCAGGGCGAGTCGACGGCCGCGGCGATTTTCCGGCCGATCGCGTACGCGTTCATGGTGTGGGGTGGTGTGCTGCACCTCTGGTCCGGCGCGCTGTACGTGACACAGACGGTCAAGGCACTGGGCACTCCGATCGCCGGAAGGGCCTCGGGTTAACCTCGGTACGCGGCGACGGCGTTGGCACCGGGGTCAGCAGGGTTGGCCGTGCCGGTAGCCAGGGGGCCACCTTGCAGGCCGATTCTGGCGCCACATACGCTTCCGGCCACACAAGATGATCAGGATGATCACGCTTGCCGATCGATGTTCGGGCTCGACGAGAGGATGTATCGGTGACACCCGAGGAGCTGAAGTACACCGAGGAGCACGAGTGGGTCGCCAGCCCCACGAATGGTTCCGTGCGAATCGGCGTCACGGACTACGCGCAGACGCAACTCGGTGACGTGGTGTTCGTGCAGCTACCGGAGACCGGTCAGAAGGTCGCCGCCGGTGATTCGCTCGGCGAGATCGAATCCACCAAGAGCGTGTCCGAGGTTTACGCGCCGCTGGACGGTGAGGTCACCGCCGTGAACGACGCGCTGGCCGAGACGCCCGAGTTGATCAACAGCGATCCGTACGGGGAGGGCTGGATGTTCGAGATCGCGCTTGACGACGAGGCGGCGCTGGACACCCTGCTCGATGCGGAGGCTTATCAGCGATTGATCGACGAGAACGCGTAATTCTCGCGCCTGCGACAGCGATGGTCGAGGGTGGCTCGCCCCCGCAGGTCGGTGCGGCTGACTGGGGGAGGGCTCGTGAGTCCGGATCGATCCCGCACGGTACGTTGAGTCGTATTGGCTGTACTTAAGCGGAATCCAACATCGTAGAGGAGCTCAGGTGAGCACGAACGACGGGCCCGACGTTCCCCCGGAGCAATCTCCGGAGCGGACTTCCGTCTTCCGGGCTGACTTCCTTTCGGAAGAGGGCACCGAGGCGCCGACTCCGGAGCCGTCGGTTGCCGGTGTCGACGCGCTGCCGGCCGGTTCCGCGCTACTGGTGGTGAAGCGTGGGCCGAACGCGGGCTCTCGGTTCCTGCTCGACCGCGACACCACGAGTGCTGGCCGGCACCCGGACAGCGACATCTTTCTCGATGACGTCACGGTGTCCAGGCGGCACGCGGAGTTTCGGCGTGAGGGCGGCGAATTCGTGGTGATCGACGTCGGCAGTTTGAACGGCACCTACGTGAATCGCGAGCCGGTGGACCAGGCCGTCCTTGCCGGCGGCGACGAGGTGCAGATCGGCAAGTTCCGCCTGGTCTTCCTGACCGGCCCAGGGTCCGGGGGCCAGGGGGCGCAGTGACGGCGGCCGGGCGGCCACAACGTGACGGCCTGAGCATCGGGGCGGTACTGGCGCAGCTGCGTACCGAGTTCCCCGATGTCACGATCTCGAAGATCCGGTTCCTCGAGTCCGAGGGGCTGGTTCAGCCTGGCCGCACGCCCGCCGGCTATCGCCAGTTCACCGCGGCGGACGTGGAGCGGTTGCGCTTCGTGCTGTCCGCGCAGCGAGACCATTACCTTCCGCTGAAGGTGATCAAGGAACAGTTGGACGCCGCGGACCGTGGCGTGGAGCCGGCCGTGCCGACCTCGAAGGTCCTGCCACGCAACCTGGTGGCCATGCGCGCCGAACGGGACGGCATGCCGAACGCGGACGATTTCGGTACCGACCACGAAGTCCGGGTCACCCGGGAAGAACTGCTCGCCGATGCGGGGATCGACAAGGGCATGCTCGCCGAATTGGAGCAGTACGGTTTGGTACGCCCGGGGGCGGCCGGTTTCTACGACCGGGACGCCGTGCAGGTGGCCAAGACCGTTCGGTCGATGACCGAATACGGCATCGAGCCGAGGCATCTGCGGGCTTTTCGTGCTTCGGCCGACCGCGAAGTCGGGCTGCTTGAACAGATCGTGACGCCGACGTATCGGCAACGAGATCCGGATGCGCGAGGTCGCGCGGACGAACAGGTGCGGCAGTTGGCTGCCCTGTCGGTCACGCTGCACACCTTGTTGGTCAAGACCGGCATTCGGCGTGTCGCCGGTGGGTGATACTGCCGATGAGACCTGCGCCCCTTGGCCCATTTCGAGGAGTCGGCACCGACTAGGATCGTGTATACAGGCGGATTACCGGAAATAGCCTCGGCGATCCGCCGAGCGATCGGCCCTATTGACGGGTAGCGTCGGGAATGTCGATGCGGGATCCTCGTTGTTGAGCGGGGACGCTGTGTTGCTCGATCCGGACGCGGATGAGGGAGGCGAGGCCCGATGAGCGAGATGCGCGTCGTCGGCGTGCGGGTAGAGCTACCCGCGAATCAGCCGATCCTGCTGCTGCGCGAAACGGACGGCGAGCGGTACCTGCCGATCTGGATCGGCTCGGTCGAGGCGACCGCCATCGCGCTCGAGCAACAGGGTGTCCGTCCGGCTCGGCCTCTGACCCATGACCTGCTCAAAGACGTGATCGGGGCGCTCGGCAGGGAGCTGGAGCAGATCCGGATCACGGACCTGCGAGAAGGCACCTTCTTCGCCGAACTCGTCTTCGACGGGGACGTCCGGGTGTCCGCGCGGCCGAGCGACTCGGTGGCCCTCGCGTTGCGGATCGGGGTGCCGATCCACGCCGACGATGCCGTGCTCGAGGAGGCCGGGTTGATCATTCCGGACGAGCAGGAGGACGAGGTGGAGAAGTTCAGGGAGTTCCTCGACTCCGTCTCCCCGGAGGATTTTCGCGGCGCCGATACCTGATTGAGACGTTGCTGGCCTACGGCGATGCCCAGGTCACGATACAGTCTCGACTTCAGGTTTAGGTTCACGGCGTGTTCGCGTTGACCCCGTTACCTGACCCCTCTAACGTCATTGCTAAGTGAATCGCGGCGATGTGATTCGCCGGTGGGGCGCCGGTGAAGTCGCCGAGGTTGCCGACTATCGGCCCGAGGGTGGGCCGGTGGTCTCGCTGCCGGCCGCCAGGTCGGGCGAGGGGAGGCAGGCGTGGTCGACGAAGAGCCGTTCGGTGTCGAGTCGGATGGGCAGGAAGCCCTGTTCCCTGACGCCTCGTACCCGGATGAGCTGGTGGGGTATCGCGGTCCGGCGGCGTGCCAGATCGCCGGGATCACCTACCGGCAGCTCGACTACTGGGCCCGGACCGGGCTGATCTCGCCGTCGATCCGCACCGCGGCCGGGTCGGGCAGCCAGCGGCTGTACTCGTTCAAAGACGTACTCGTCCTCAAGATCGTGAAGCGGCTGCTGGACACCGGGGTGTCGCTGCAGAACATCCGGGTGGCCGTCGATCACCTGCGCCAACGGGGTGTGCGGGACCTGGCGAAAATCACGCTGTTCTCGGATGGTACTACGGTGTACGAATGCACCTCGCCCGAGGAGGTCGTGGACCTGCTGCAGGGCGGGCAAGGCGTATTCGGTATCGCGGTGAGCGGGGCGATGCGCGAGATCACCGGCACCATTCACGAGTTCCCCGCGGAACGTGCGGACGGCGGCGAACTCGAACCGGTGGTCGAAGACGAGCTCTCCCAGCGCCGCCGCACGCGGGCGACCGGCTGACCCAGTCCGGCCGCCGACGGTGCCGCCCTGTCGATGAGAAATCGTGGTTTATGGCTCGTGCCGGATCCGTAAACCGGAAGCTACGCGGTATCCTGCAGGAGTAGTCGTAGAGCCCACGCGGGAGAGTTCGGGTTAGACCCGACGCCGAAGGAGCAAATCCTCCCCGAGAACCTCTCAGGCGCATGGACCGCGTGGACGAGACGCCTCTGGAAAGTGGGTCACAAAGGTGACCCCGCCGACGGTGCAAGCCCGGCGCATGCACACCGCTGAAGCGGGTACGGGCATCGGGTGAAGCTCTCAGGCGCTCGCGCGTGAGCGGAGACAGAGGGGGAGGGCGATAGGCGGCGCCCGCAACGGCGCCGCTCGGCCCGACCTGCGGAGGCGTTGCAATGGCAGAAGACCGCATCCCGCTCGCCGCGCTCGAGCACGGCACCCCGTTCGCCGATCGGCACGTCGGTCCGCGACCGGCCGAGCTGGCGCGAATGCTGGACGTGATCGGCGTCGGTTCCCTTGAAGAGCTCGCCCAGCGGGTGATCCCGGCATCGATCGCCTCGCCCGAACCCGTTATCGACCTGCCCGCACCGGCCACCGAAGCCGATTCGCTTGCCGAACTCCGCGAACTCGCCGAGCGTAACCGGTCGATGACGCAGATGATCGGTCTCGGCTACCACAACACCGTTACTCCGCCGGTGATCCGCCGCAACGTGCTGGAGAATCCGGCTTGGTATACCGCCTACACGCCGTACCAGCCGGAGATATCCCAGGGCCGCCTCGAAGCGCTGCTGAACTTCCAGACGATGGTCGCGGACCTGACCGGTCTGGCGGTAGCCAACGCGTCGATGCTGGACGAGTCCACCGCGGCGGCCGAAGCGATGACGCTGCTACGGCGGGCTGGCAAGTCGAAGTCGGCGAGGTTCCTGGTGGACGCCGACGCGCTGCCACACACCATCGCGGTGCTGGAGACCCGTGCCGAGCCGCTCGGCATCGAGCTGGTGCGGGCGGATCTCTCCCAGGGGCTCGACGACCTCGGCGTGGACGATTTCTTCGGGATGCTGCTGCAATACCCCGGCGCATCCGGGGCGCTGCGCGACCACGAAACGCTGATCGCGCAGGCGCACGCGCGTGGTGCCATGGTCGCGGTCGCCGCCGATCCGCTGGCCCTGACGCTTGTCCGCCCGCCAGGCGAGGTCGGCGCCGACGTGGTGGTCGGCTCGACACAGCGATTCGGCGTGCCGATGGGTTTCGGCGGTCCGCACGCCGGATACATGGCGGTACGCAAGGGAATCGAGCGGCAGCTGCCCGGCCGGCTGGTCGGGGTGAGCACCGACGCGGATGGCAACCTCGCTTACCGCCTCGCCCTGCAGACCAGGGAGCAACACATCCGGCGGGAGAAGGCGACCAGCAATATCTGCACCGCGCAGGTGCTGCTCGCGGTGATGGCGTCGATGTACGCGGTGTACCACGGTCCGGAAGGGTTGCGGGCGATCGCGCGTCGCGCGCACCGGATGGCCTCGGTGCTCGCTGCCGGGTTGCGCGGATCCGGTGTCCCGGTGGTGCACGGCGAGTTCTTCGACACGGTGCTCGTGCGGGTGCCCGGCAGGGCGGCCGGCGTGCTGGAGGCGGCCCGCGAACTGGGCGTGAACCTTCGCTCCGTTGACGACGACCATGTTGGTATCGCCTGCGACGAGACGACGACGCGCGAGCACCTGTCCTTGGTGTGGAAGGCATTCGGCGTCTCGGTGTCCGATGTGGACGGACTGGATGCGGATACCCCGGACGCGCTTCCTTCCGGGCTGCGGCGCAGCACCGACTATCTGACGCATCCGGTGTTCCACCAGCACCGCTCGGAAACGGCCCTGCTGCGTTACCTGCGCTCACTGTCCGATTCGGACGTCGCACTTGATCGCAGCATGATCCCGCTCGGCTCGTGCACGATGAAGCTCAACGCCACCGCGGAGATGGAGCCGATCAGCTGGCCGGAGATCGCCGATCTGCACCCGTTCGCTCCGGCCGAGGATGCCGCCGGGCTGCTGCAGATCGTGTCCGATCTGGAACGCTGGCTCGCGCAGATCACCGGGTATCAGGCGGTCAGCCTGCAACCGAATGCCGGCAGCCAAGGGGAATTCGCCGGACTGCTGGCGATCCGGGCGTATCACCGCGATCGTGGGGAGCCGGCCCGCGATGTGTGCCTGATCCCGTCGAGCGCGCACGGCACGAACGCGGCCAGCGCCGTGATGGCCGGGATGCGGGTGATCGTGGTGCGTTGCGACGAGCAGGGCAATATCGATACCGATCACTTGAAGCAGGTCGTTGACGAGCATCGGGACGATCTGGCCGCGATCATGATTACCTACCCTTCGACGCACGGCGTGTACGAGGACACCGTGCGAGAGGTCTGCGGGCTGGTGCATGACGCGGGCGGGCAAGTCTATGTGGACGGTGCGAACCTGAACGCGCTGATCGGCCTCGCGCAGTACGGGAAGTTCGGTTCCGACGTCTCGCATCTGAACCTGCACAAGACGTTCTGCATCCCGCATGGTGGCGGCGGGCCCGGGGTGGGGCCGATCGGGGTGCGCGAGCACCTGGCGCCCTTCCTGCCGAACCACCCGCTGCAGCCCGAAGCCGGACCGTCCACCGGTGTTGGCCCGATCAGCGGGGCGCCGTGGGGTAGCGCGTCGATCCTGCCGATCTCCTGGGCGTACGTGCGGATGATGGGCTCGGACGGGCTGCGCAGGGCGACCCTGACCGCGGTGGCCGCGGCGAACTACGTGGCGCGCAGGCTGGACGAGCACTTCCCGGTGCTCTACACCGGCGCGGACGGGTTCGTGGCGCACGAGTGCATCCTCGACCTGCGACCGATCCAGAAGGCCACCGGCGTGACGGTGGACGATGTGGCGAAGCGGCTCGCCGACTTCGGGCTGCACGCGCCGACGATGTCGTTCCCGGTGGCCGGCACGCTTATGGTGGAACCGACGGAGAGCGAGGACCTGGCGGAACTGGACCGGTTCTGCGAGGCGATGATCGCGATCCGGCGGGAGGCCGATCTGGTCGGGTCGGGTGATTGGCCAGCGGACGACAACCCGCTGTGCAACGCCCCGCACACCGCGGCCAGCCTGACGGGGGAGTGGAACCACCCGTACAGCCGGGAAGTCGCGGTGTTCCCCTTGGGTGCGCGGCAGGCGAAGATCTGGCCGCCGGTGCGGCGCATCGACCAGGCGAAGGGTGACCGCAACCTGGTCTGCTCGTGCCCACCGCTGGAGGCGTACTCCGGCTCGTGAGTCTTTTTGGGTGCTATAGCACCCTGTCATGTCTCAGGACCTCACGGACAGATCTGTCTCAGGACGTCGCGGACAGTTTCTGGTTGGTCAGTGGTTGGTAGCGTACTGATCTGTCGAGGGTGAGTTGGCGGGCGGTCGTGTTGTTGATCATGATGGTGACGCGGT
>WHSZ01000020.1 GCA_009379845.1 Pseudonocardiaceae bacterium
GCAGATGGGGGAGACGTCGCTGGCGAATACGTGCTTGTTGTGCGGATTTCACCACCGACTACTCCACAACAGCCCCTGGCAAGTCCGCATGGCCACCGACGGGAGACCCGAATTCCTCCCACCAGCCGTCATCGACCCGAAACGAAAACCCAGACGCAACCCCATCAACACCCCCGCCGCCTAGGTTGCGATAGGTGGATAGGGCGCGCCCGCCCGGCCGTCACCACGGCACATACAAAGGTTCAGGGCCGGAACGTCTTCCTACCGTGCACGGCTGTGTATTCCGCGGCGAGCCACGGGCCCAGGTCGTCGATGAGCATGTTGAGCGCCGCCGGGTCGGCTGTGGGTGTGCGGGCTGTCGCCGCGGCGAATCGCATCTGCTGGGCGCGCTCGGGGTAGTAGCGGCCGAAGAGTTCAGCGGACTCGTTCAGGTCGCTGGTCCAACCACCCCAGCGGGGCATGACGAGAGTGAACCCGCTGCGGACGATGCGGCGGGCGACGATTCGGCTGAGGGTCCTGCGTTCCTTTCCGGTGACGGCTTCCGAGGCCCTGGTGCGCCAGCGCGGCAGCACGAGGGCGAGGTCGCCGTTCGTCTCACGCGCGAGCAAAGCGGTCGGGCGATACTTGGGTAGTCGCCCGGCAAGGTCGTCTCCGAGCAGCGGGGTGCACAGGCATGCCACAAAGAAGCCGCCATCGTGGCGTTCGAGGTCACTGAGCAGGTTGCGCGTGCAGGCAAGCAGGATGCCAGCGCCATCGATCTGGGGGAACACGCGGTCGAGTGCGGTCTCGATCATTTTGGCGTCGGCGCGGTCGGCTTCGGTGGGCTCGTCGCGGAGGGCGAGCAGCAGGTCGAAATCGGAGACCCCGGTGATGGCGCTGCCACGGGGAATACTGCCGTAGAGGTAAGCGCTGTGCAGCCGCTCGCTGCCGAACATCTCGGTGATGTACGCACGGGCGGCGTCCACGACGGGGACGAACGCTGCTGGCACCCGGTCCAAGGTCCCCGCGCGTACGATCGTTCCATCGTGGTCCAGCCCTCGCTCGTTCATGAGCCAACTGTGTCCGGTACCGCTGTGTTCCGCCGAGCGCTTTTCCGCACCGGCCGAACGGCGAGCCCATCGACCCGCGTCTCGACGGGCCGCCCAGGCAGATTCCGACTAACAGAGTCCGTATGACAAAGATGTCCGATACGTTCAAGCACGCGAAGCGATCCGGCCGCAGAATCGTCACGTGACTATTGATCTCAAAGCTGCTGCCTCGTTCCTGGCCGGGCACGGCCGGTTGCTTGACCGGCGTCGTTTCGAGTTCCTGTTCGGGCGGGTCGCGCCGGACGCCGTGCTGGACGCTGTTGATGCGTACCGGAATCCTGATGGCGGGTACGGGTGGGGGCTGGAGCCCGACCTGCGTGCGCCCGAGAGCCAGCCCGGTGGAGCCCTGCACGCGCTGGAGGTGTTCGCGGAGGTCGGGCCCACACCGCGGGCCGCCTCGGTCTGTGACTGGCTTGCCGGGGTGTCCTTGCCTGACGGCGGGGTACCGTTCGCGGTTCCGGTCGCGGACCCGGCGGCGTGTGCGCCGTTCTGGGTGCAGGCCGATCCACAGGTGTCTTCCTTGCAGAGCACCGCTTTCATCGCCGAGGTCGCGAATCGGGCCGCTGCGCGGGATCCTCAAGTCGCCGGGCATCCCTGGCTGGCCGCTGCCACCCGGTATTGCTTCGACGCCATTGCCGCGCTCGACGCGGCGCCGCATGCCATCGTGCTCCGTTTCGCGGTCGGGTTTCTCGATGCCGTGTACGAGTCAGATGCGGAGGCGGGTCCGCTGCTCGAGAAGCTTGGCTCCTTCATTCCCGCGAACGGGATAGTGCCCGTGGCCGGTGGGGCCGGAGGGGAGAGCATGCGACCGCTCGACTTCGCACCGCTTCCTGACCGGCCGGTGCGGCGGTTGTTCAGCACCGAGGTGATCGACGGCGATCTGCGGCGGCTGGCCGACGGGCAGCAGGACGACGGTGGGTGGCGCGTCGACTTCGACAGCTACTCCCCCGCCGCCGCGCTCGAGTGGCGTGGGTACGTCACCTTTGGGGCCGTGTCCTTGTTGCGTGCCAACGGGGTTATCTGACGACCGTGCGAAGTCCTGCCGCGTGCGTGTTCGCATCAGGCGGGTGGGCCACCGTCGACCTGCATATCTACGTTCAGAAGTAGCGCCAAGGACCCTTTGTTACGTCGACAGCACCGTGTCTAGGTGTTCTTGCACTGGTCCGTAGAAGCCGTACGGAACGTACTCAGCGAGCTGGTCTCGTTCCGACCAAGCGAACTCAACAAGCTCCTCGTCGTCGACCACGCTTGCTTCGCCGCTCACCACATCACACGCCACGTAGATCATCGTGCGGCCGGTTTTCGGATGGACGCGTTCACCAATGACACTCGATTCCTTGACGGACAGGCCGGTTTCCTCGTGCGCCTCTCGAACCGCTGCTTCCCCGGCCGATTCGCCTGCTTCGACTTCTCCGGCCGGGAACTGCCATGACAGGCTGCCTTCCTTGACCCGCCGTTTAACCAGCAGGACCTTGCCGCCTTGAGTGACGATGGCAGCCGCGATCGGCGATTGGGTGCCGCCCGGTGTCTGCTCACTCACTTGGTACCTCCAGAGCACACCGCAGGGACGCTCTCGGTGGCACGGGCATACACATTCGCGTTGCTGGAGCCGCCTGGGGGAGTCGAACCCCCGACCTACGCATTACGAGTGCGTCGCTCTGACCGACTGAGCTAAGGCGGCACGCGTGCTCGTGACCGTCCTCGGGCCCCGAGCCGGAACGAGTCTAGCGACCGCATCTGACGCGGGGGAAACCGGCTCCGGCCGACGGCGCACGCCCGCCACGCCCGGCATCGTCAGGACTCGCTGCGCCAGTGTGAGGCGCCGAACACGATCAGGCGCAGCCGCTTCACGGCCGTTCCGGTGATTCGCTCGTCGGTCTCCTGGTCACGGGGCCGCGCTTCGATGAGCTCGACCGCGGTCGCCATCATCGAGGTCACGATCAGCTCCGCCATCATGTGCAGATCGTCGGTTGACCACTCGCGCAGGTTCTCGAACCGCGCGAGGTCGACAGCCAACTCGCTGGCGAACAGCTTCAGCTCGGTGGCGATTGCGCGTTGCACCGCCCCGGTACCGCCGTAGCGTTCCCTTGTGAGGAACCGGAAATGGTCCTCGTATGCGCGCACGTGCTCGTAGAGCGTGGCAACCGACGCACGGATCATGTGGGTGGACGTGCGCGGGTCGCTACGCGCTTCCCTGATCATCCGCCGCAGCGTCCGCATCGCCTCCTCGACCAGCGCGACGCCGAGCTCGTCCATCGAAGCGAAATGCCGGTAGAACGCGGTGGGCACGATGCCGGCCTTCTTCGTCACCTCGCGCAGGCTCAGGCTGCCGAAACCGCGCTCGGCCAGCAACTCCAGCGCCGCGTCCTGCAACGCCTGGCGGGTGCGCTGCTTTCGCTCCTGGCGGCTCCCGGTCTCCACGCTCACCGCGGCGAGAGTACGCGTGTCCGCGGCGGAAATCGGCCGCGCATTATCACTCACGTCACATCATCCACCCTCGTCGTTGACAGGGCCGGCATCGTCGACTGCACTGGTGAGTGTACAACTGTGCACTCAATCGGGAGGCTAAATGACGGCGCTGGTTCCGCGGGCTGCCCGACGGCGAGCCGGGCAACTCGCGTCGTTCGCCGAAGCGCTGCTCACGCCGCACGGCGTCGACCGCTACCTCGAACTGCTCGATCCGATGCTGGTACGCAAGGAAATCCGCGGTGTCGTCACCGAGGTCCGCCGCCAGGCAGCCGACACGGTGACCCTGACCATCCGCCCAAGCCGGGCGTGGCGGGGCTTCACCGCCGGCCAGTACGTGCGGGTTTCGGTGCACATCGACGGCGTTCGGCGCACCCGCTGCTACTCGCCGGCCTGCTCCCAGTACCGCACCGACGGCCTGCTGGAGCTCACCATCAAGGCCGACCCGCACGGCCTCGTCTCCAGCTACCTTTACGCGAACGCCGAGCGCGGCATGGTGCTCGAACTGTCCCAACCGGACGGTGCGTTCACCATGCCGGCGAACCGGCCGCACGGCGTGCTGCTGATCAGCGGCGGCAGCGGGATCACGCCGGTGATCTCGATGCTGCGCACCCTCGTCGACGAGGGGCACGGCGGCCCGATCACGTTCCTGCACTACGCGAACACCGCCGACGACGTGCTCTACCGCGACGAGCTGGCCGAGTTGGCGGCCACGCACCCCGGGCTGCGGGTGGCGTTCGGGTACACGCACGAGCACACCGGTGGTGACCTGCACGGCTTCTTCGGCACCGAGCACCTGCACGCGGTCGCGCCGTGGTATCGGGACGCCGAAACGTACCTGTGCGGCCCGACGCCGTTGATGGACGCCGTCCGGACGGTCTTCGACACCGCCGGGTTGAGTGAACAACTGCACACCGAGGAGTTCGCGCCGCCGCCGCTCCAGCTGGACACCGGGAACGCGACCGGGCAGGTCCGGTTCACGCACAGCGGCGCGGAGACGGCCAACTCCGGGAGGCCGCTGCTCGAGCAGGCCGAGGAAGCGGGCCTTCGCCCCGAACACGGCTGCCGGATGGGCATCTGCTTCTCCTGCACCAAGGTCAAGGCAACCGGCTGCGTGCGGGACGCCAGATCCGGCGAGCTTTCCACCGAAGAAAACGAAGAGATCCAGCTGTGCATTTCCGTTCCCGTCGGGGATGTCGAGATCAACTGCTAACGAAGGGGATACCGATGACAGGTCTACAGGACCGCTTGACTCCGGAACAGGTCGAGGAATTCGGCCGCGAGATGGACGAGATTCGGCAACGCCTCGTCGCCGATCTTGGCAAGGAAGACGTCGACTACATCCAGAACCTCATCAAAACCCAGCGCGCGCTGGAAGTCACCGGCCGCGGACTGCTGTTCGCCGGTTTCTTCCCGCCCGCCTGGATGGCCGGTGTCGCCGCGCTGTCCGTGGCCAAGATCCTCGACAACATGGAGATCGGCCACAACGTCATGCACGGCCAGTACGACTGGACACGAATTCCGGCGCTGAGTTCCCAGAAATTCGAATGGGACAACGTTGCGCCCGCGCAGAATTGGCGCCATTCGCACAACTACATCCATCACACCTACACCAACATCCTCGATAAGGACCGGGACATCGGCTACGGGATCCTGCGAATCGATCCCGCGCAGAAATGGCACCCGTACTACCTTGGCAACCCCGCGTACGCGTCCGTGCTGGCGTTCATCTTCCAGTGGGGCGTGATGCTGCACGATCTCGAGTTCGATCGGATCGCCAAGGGGGAACGCACCTGGGCGGACACCAAGGAGGTCGGCGCTAACATGCTGCGCAAGGCCGCTCGCCAGGTCGGCAAGGACTACGTCCTCTTCCCATTGCTCACCGGTCCACTCGCGCCGTTGACGCTGCTCGGCAACGCGACCGCGAACATGTCCCGCAACCTCTGGGCGTTCGCGATCATCTTCTGCGGACACTTCCCCGCCGACGTGGAGAGCTTCACCGAAGAGGAAACCGAGAACGAGACCCGAGGCCAGTGGTACCTGCGCCAGATCCTCGGTTCCGCGAACATCACCGGCGGCAAGCTCTTTCACATCATGTCCGGAAACCTGTCGCACCAGATCGAGCACCACCTGTTCCCGGACATCCCGGCGCGCCGCTACCCGCAGATCGCCGAGGAGATCCGCGCGAGCTGCGCGAAGTACGGCCTGCCGTACCACGCCGGCCCACTGCACAAGCAGCTCTTCTCTGTCGCGAAGAAGCTCGTGAAGCTGGCGCTGCCATGGAACGGCGAGCCCAGTGACCCGAAGCCCACTACCCTCGAGCGTGACAAGGACCTCGCGGCGGCGTAAGGAAATGGGCATGGTGGGTCAGTTCGAACGCACCAAGGACACGGTTCAAACACTGACGGAGTCGGCGGCGACACACATCGGCAACATCGCGACCATCCTCACCGGTGCGGCGCGCGACATCGCCAGGGAAACCGGGGACTGGCTCACCGAGTGCATCGAAATGCGCGAGGCTTCCCAACGCGCGGAGGCGGACGCGCGGCAGCCTTCGGCCGTGAACCGCGACGGCGTGAACCGCGACGGCGTGAACCCCGACGCAGTGGACCCCGACGGCGCCGGCTGACCACGACGGCCGGTGTCGGCGCGGTCGGCCGGACGCACGGCTCACGCGGTCGTCCGGGCATTCGGGGTCGACGTTGCAGTAGCGACCAACCCCATCCGGCGCAGGTGCAGGGCGGCGACCAGCCGCTCGTCCGGATCGGCGAGGTCGATGCCACAGATGTCGTTCATCCTGCGCACACCGCGATGAAGGTCGGCCCGTTCGTGATGACGGTGCTCACCCTCGGCTTCCTCACCATGGGCCTGATGGCCAGGTACTACCACCCGGACCTCGAAACCGGTGATCTCGGGCTGCCGATGACGATCGCGGAACTGCTGCCATCCGGCCTCGCGGGCGTGCTGTTCGCGGCACCGCTGGCTGCCGTGATGTCCACAGTGGACGCGATGATCTTGGTGGTGAGCGGCACCATCATCCGTGACCTCTACGCGACCTACGTCAATCAACGGGTCAGCGACGGGAGGACGTCCGCGGTCACCTCGGTCACCACGCTGACCCTGACGGCCATCGTGCTGGTGCTCGCCCTTGAACCACCGGACTACCTTGAGTACCTGGTGATCTTCGCGATCGGCGGGCTGGAGGTCGCATTCTTCATTCCGCTCGTACTAGGCCTTTACTGGAAGCGCGGTAACGCGCTCGGTGCCGGCATGGCGATGATCGGCGGCAGCACCTGGTACGCGCTCGCCAACGACGCGGTTCCCGAGCTCGCACTCGGCATGTTCCCGGTGGCCACCTCATCGGCGGTGGCGCTCGTGCTGTACCTGGTCGGCAGCTACGTCGGGCCAGCGCCACGCCGCGAGGTGCTGGTGAAGTTCTGGGGAACCCAGGCGGAGATCGACAAGCTGGACGACATGCTCGTACCGATCCGCTGAGCTCCACGCGAAGGCCTGGTTCATCCGTTGCTGGCCGAGTTCGTCCGCGATGGGTCGTGACGGCGTCTCGCGAGTAGCCGGGTCGACCGGCGACGACCCGAGATGACGAGCGCCTCGGTCAGCACCTCGAAGTCCGCCGGCAGCCCGGCACCCAGCTCCCCGTGCGATACCCGCCATTGTCGGGGCTCGTCGGCGGCGAGCGCCTCCCAGCCGATCAGGCCACCCGGCAGCACGGCCTCGCAGCCCGCGCGGAAGGCGGCCGGGTCCCAATACAGCGTCGCCAGCACCAGACCGAACCGCCGGCGGCCGGGATCGTAGGAAGGCACGTCCGCCTCGACACACTCAAGGTAGCCCCGCAAGCCCCGCCGATCCGCCTCGCCGGCGAGCTGCGTGAGCGCCAGATCGGACACGTCGACGGCGACGACCGTGCGGCGCCGCGCGGCGAGCGCCAGCGCGCTGCCCGACCTGCCGCAGGCCAGCTCGAGCACCGGACCGGCCGGGAATCCGGCGGAAAGCGCCTCGGCGAGGAGCGGATGCGGGGTGAAGCAGGGCTGGTCCGCCGCGTATCGCTCGTTCCAGCGGATGCGGTCGGGGTGCGCACGCAGCTCGTGACCCTTCACACCTTCTGGGCGAACTCGACGACGTTGCCGTCCGGATCCGCGACATGCAGGGTGCGCTCCCGCCACGGGCGATCTACCGGCCCGGTCAGGACCTCGGCACCCGCCGCCCGCAGCCGCGCCGCCTCCGCGTCCACGTCGTCGACGATGAACCCGATCTCGCCGCACGGCGCCTGGCCGCCGTCCCGGCCGATCAGCTCCGGCAACTTCGTCCTCTCAAAGAGAGCGAACTTCGTATTGTGCATCGCGAACTCCACGTACCCGTCACCTTCGATCCGCACGTCCAGCCCGATCACGTCACTCAACACCATGGCCGTCACTCAACACCTCTGCGGTCGTTACATGCGTATGATGTCGGGCCGGTGTGGTATAGGCCGGAGTCCGATGGTTCCAGCCTTGCGGAGGAGGGGCTCTTGACCGGGCGCAGACGCATGCGGGCCGCGGTGGCATTACCGATCGCGATGGGGGTACTCGCGCTGAGCGCGGCGTCGGCGGTGGCCCAGCCCTCAACCACACCCGTGCCCAAACCCGCCAATCCGAACGACCCGGCGGCGTCCCAGGCGAACGGCCCCCAGCCACTCGGGCACGCGGTCGGCGACGCGGGCACCGGGCTGAGCGTGCTTCGCCTGCTCCCCAACTCCGCGACCACCAAAACGATCTTGCCGGAGTTCGGCAAGCAACTGCCCAAGCAGTCCGCGGCCGAGCTGGGCTTCGGCCTGTCCAGCGCGCAGGCCAACTCCGAGTCGTACCTCGCCTACGAGCGGGCGATCGCGCAGGCCTCGCCGATGGGGATCGCACTGCAGGGCTCCAGCCCCAACACCCCCGGCTCGCTTGCCCAGACCGCCCTGCCGGACAACCCCCAGCCCTCCACCGGCGGCATCAACCCGCCCTCCACCCCGCTGGACGCGCTGCTCAAGCTCGGCCTGCTGAACGGCAAGGCGCACGCCCGCTGGAGCGAGCAGCTCGGCCCGTGCGTCGGGACGATCGCGGACGCCAGCACCGAAATCGCCAGCCTGTCCGTGCTGAACGCGATCCCGACGTTGCCGGCGTTCGGCGGTGGCGACGGCACGCCGAACTTCGATGAGGTGCTCAACCAGCAGACGAAGCAGCGGAACCAGCAGCTCGTCGACGGCCTGGACGCGCTGCGCGGCCCGGTCAACGAGCTCGGCGGGCTGCTGCCCGGCGCGGGCGAGAAGACCGGCTCGCTGCTCAGCCTGCCGAACACGCTGAGCTCCCGCTCGGTTGTGAAGCTGGTGGACATGCCGGGCACCAAGAACAAGGCCGTGGAGTCCACCTCGACGATGCAGGTGGCCTCGGTGCGTCTGCTGGCCAACACTCCGATGGAGCTGACCATCAACGTAGTCAGCCAGCCGACCCTGCGGGTCACCTCCACCGGCTCGAAGGACTCCTCGAAGGTCCAGTACACCGCGCCGGTGCTGGAGGTGAAGCAGGGCGGCAAGAGCCTCGGGAAGCTGGACGCGGCGAACCCGAAGCTGGACATCCCGATCGGCGTACCGATACCGGGTGCCCCTGCAGGCGGCGCGCTGGCTGAGAACGTCAAGGGCATCCCGCTGGTCGGGGACGCCCTGAACCAGCTGCCCAGCGACCAGACGCTGGACCTCGGCGTGCTGCGGCTGAACATCGCCGGGCTCGACCAGAAGTCCCGGGACCTGACCAAGCCGTTCAAGGGCCACCAGCTCGGTGCCACCGCACGGCTTGTGGACCTGCAGGTGCTGCCGACCGAGCGGCTTGCCGGCATCCTTCCCGATCTGCCGTCCGCGCTGGCGCAGGTGTCGCTCGGCGAGCAGGTCGCGCGGGCGTACGCCCCGGAGGGCGGCGTGCAGTGCGGCGTCCGCCAGCCAGCCGCGCCGGCACCACCGAAGCCCAAGCCGCAGCCTTCCCCGCCGAAGCAGCTCGCCCAGACCTCGGCCGCGTACCACACGGTTCCGATGTTCTGGACGGGGACGGGCATGCTGTTCGCCGGCGTGGTGCTGCTGGCGTCGCTGCCCCGCGCTCGCCGCCGCTGAAGCTCTCGGTTGGCAGACGCCTGCCAAACCATGGAGCGGGCGGGGCTAGCCGTGGTGCAGCGCGGTGACCATGGCCTCGACCGCGATGCGCGGTTTCACGTTGACGTCGATCGCGTCCCGGCAGGCCAGCACCGCCTCGAGGCGCCGAAGGGTGGATTCCGGCGTCCACTCCCACGCGGCCGTCGCGACGTCCTGCGCCCGATCGGGGTGGGTCAGCGTGCCGGCCGAGCCGCTGGCGTGCACCAGCACGTCCCGATAAAACCCGGCGAGATCCACCAGGGCCAGGTCGAGCGCATCCCGCTGGGTCCGGGTGGCCCTGGACTTCTGCCGCTGCGCCAGCCTGCGCACCGCCGCGTCGGCAGCCCGCTTCGCCGCGACCGTGCCCTTACCGGTACCGCCGCCGCCCATCGCGGTGCGCAGCTCCTCCTGCTCCGCGTCGTCCCGCGCCTCGCTGACCTCGTTCGCGTCCGCCTCAGCCGACTTGATCAGATCGTCGGCGCAGACGAACACCTCGGACGGCTGCCGCAACCCGAGCGGGATCCGCAACACGGCCTCCCGTCGCTGCCGCGCGGAGGTGTCGGTAGCCAGCCGGCGGGCCCGCCCGACGTGCCCGCCGCACACCGACGCCGCCCAGCGCGCCATCTCATCCGGTATGCCGTCCCGGGAGCGCAACACCTCCGCGATGGACGCGGCCGGCGGGGTGCGCAGCGCGACCGCCCTGCAGCGCGAGCGGATGGTCACCGACACGTCCTCCGGGTGGTCGGACGGCGCGCACAGCAGGAACACCGAGCGCTCCGGCGGCTCCTCGACGGCCTTGAGCAGCGCGTTGCCGGCTCCCTCGGTCAGCCGATCGGCATCCGCGATGATCACCACCCGCCAACGGCCGGTCGCGGGGCGGCGCGCCGATGCCTGCACCAGCTCGCGCATCTCCGCCACCGAGATGGACAGCCCCTCCGGTTCCACCAGCCGTACGTCGGCGTGCGTACCGCCGAGCGCGGTGTGGCAGGCAGCGCACTCCCCGCAGCCCGTGCCGTACTCGCACTGCAGCGCGGCGGCGAACGCGCGCGCCGCAACCGAACGACCGGAGCCGGGTGGCCCGGTGAACAGCCAGGCATGCGTCATCCCGCCACCGCCGAGATCCTCGCCGGACACGATCGCGGCGGCCGAATCCGCGGCCGCGGACAGCACATCGATGGCGTCGTCCTGGCCGACCAGCTGGGACCACACGGTCATCGCGGCGCCTCCACCATCGCCGGGGGCGCCAGCTTGGGGTTGCGCGCCACCAGCACCGCCTGCACGGCGATGCGCACCCGGCTTGCCACCTCGTCGGGGTCGCCGTCGGCGTCCACCACCACGTACCGGTCCGGGTCCGCGGCTGCCATCTCGGAGAGCAGGTTCTGCACCCGCCAATGATGCTCCGCGGTGATCCGGGTATCCGGTTCGCGGGTGGTCGGATCCGAATCGAGCAGCACGGTCACGTCCGGCCGCAGCCGCGCTGTCGCCCAGTCGGCCAGCCCCTCCAGCTCGGCGGAATCCAGCCCGGCCACCGCGGACAGGTGTGCCAGCGGACTGTCCACGAAGCGTTCCATCACGACGATCGCGCCGCCATCCAATGCGGGGCGCACATCCCGTTCCACCACGTCCGCCCGCACCGCTGCCGCGACAAGGGCCTGCGCCCGCGCACCGGAGATCGACGCGTTGGAAAGCACCTCCCGCAGCCGGCCATCGTTCAACGCCGGATCGGTGGCGAGCAGCACCTCGCGCTTGCCGGAGCGCAGCCACTCGGACAGCCGCGCCGCCTGCGTCGCGGTGTCCGTTGAGCCGTTGCCTTCCACGGCGATCAGCATGCCGGCCGAGCGGCGCCGCTTGCCACGGATCGCGTTGAGCAGGTCGGCGACGATCGGCTCCGGACTGCGGTCACCCATCTGCCGGTACGCGATGACGCCGACGAGCGCGGCGATCGCCCCACCGCCGAGCAGCACAGGGCGGGTGCCGTCGATCACCATGCTCTGCCCGAATACGTCGAGCCTGCGTGGCTGCAGCAGCCCGACCAGCACCGGCACCGCGGACATCGAGCCGGCCAGGATGATCTTCATAAGGGACTGGTAGATCGCGTTGATCCGGCCACGGATGGAGTCCTCGACCTGCGTGCCGATGATCGTCACGCCGGTGAGGAACGCGACCCCCGCGCAGCCGCCAACCAGCGCCACGGTGATCAGCGAGACGAACAGGTGCGGGGACAGGGCGACCAGCATCAGCCCGATCCCGGCCAGCACGATGGCGATGCCGAACAACCGGCTGTGCGGCAGGCGTTTGGCCAGCTTCGGCGCGCCGGCCATCCCGGAACCGAGCCCGACGAACAGCGACACGAACAGCAGGCCGAATGTGGAGTCGCCACCCAGCAGGCTGGACGCGTACGGCTTGGCGCTGCCGATCACCGCGCCGCCCGCGGTGAACGCGCCGATCATCCCGATCAGCAGGCCGCGAACCACCGGTGTGCTGCGCACGAACCGGCCGGCGTCGCGCACCATGGACAGCAGCCCGCCCGGCTTCGACGCGCCCTCGTCTCGCGCTTCCTTGTGGCTGCGCTCATCCGGCGCCCTGATGGACAACTCCGGGATCCGGGTGGCAACCAGGATCGCGCTCGTCAGGTAGAACAACCCGTTGAGCACCACGATGATCTTCGCGAAACCCAGCTCACCGAACATATCGGACGGCAGGCGCAGCATCATGTCCATGCCGGTGATCAGCGCGTACAGCCCGGCGCCGGTGATCACCGCGATGCCGTAGGTCATCACGAGGCCGAGTTGGTTGGCCGTCTCCACCTGCTCCTTGCGGCGCAACAGGTTCGGCACCGCGGAGTCCTTGGACGGGATCCACATCGCCGAACAGCAGCCGACCAGCGCGTTCGCGACGAAGAGCCAGAGCGGCGCGCCGACGATCGGGATGGAAAGCAGCAGTGCACAACGCAGCACGTCGCAGCCGGCCATGATCTTGCGGCGGTCGAACCGGTCCGCGAGCAGTCCACCGAGCGGTGCGAAGATCAACCCGGGGATCAGCTGGCCGAGCACCACACCGCTGAACGCGAAGTTCTGCAGCGCGTAGTTCTCGGTCAGCTTCGTGATCAGTCCGGTGAGCGCGAGAAAGGACAGCCAGTCGGCGATGCTGCAGAGGTACGTGACGCCCCACAGCCGGCGAAACGGCCGGATGGACAGCACACTGCGGATCCGGCGCGCGGTGGACACGTCATCGGCGGCGGAGGCATGACCGCCTGCCGATCCAGTAGTCTCGCCCGCCGCGCTGATCTGACCCACCCCAATCATCGGACCGCGTGGTCGAGCGCCGCGGTCCGCCTGTGCCGTTCCCCATGATGTCCCATGTCAAGGGTATCGGCCCGTGACCGAGGCTAGCCGAATCGGGTGAGACGAATTGTGGTATGACGGCGTGCCGGCGTCACCAAGTGCACCCAAGTGCACTTCGAGAAAACTCAGCGCACCCGCGCGCTTCGGTCAGCTCACCCGAATAGACCCGAGATGCTCTCCACCAAACTGCTGACCAGCGCGTAGGCGACGACCAGGAAAATCACGCCCAGCACGAACACGGCTACCGCGCCAACCGGAATCCCCTGGCGCCTCCGCCGCCATCCAGTCCGCTCCTCAGGTGCCGGGGTTTGCTGCTCCGGCTCGTCGGTCCCCGAGTTGTCGTGCAGCGGTGCGTCGCGTGCCCCGGACGGCCCGAGCCGGTTGTGCACCGGCCGCCAGGCCATCCGGACCAGCTCGCCGGTCGGCCGGGCCGGCCAGGCACGCCGACCCTGCACCCTGGTCGTCGAGCCACCGCCCTGCTGCTCGTCCTCGGTGCTCTGCTCGTCCTGCTGCGCCTGCTCGGCCTTCTCGTCCCCGGAGAGGACCCTGTTCATCGCTTCCCGCAACGCTTCGGCGTCCGGCCCCTCCTGTACCGGCTGAAGCACGGCCGTGTCTTCCTGCGAACCGGCGTCACCCTTTCGCTGCCGCGTCGACGAGCTGCCGGTCACCAGCCCACCGAGCGGATCGGTCAACGAATCGGACGGCGAAGGATCCCAGGTGCCGTCCACCCCGTACTTCCCGGACCCCGACTGACTCGACACCGTGACCACTCCTTCAGCGTCGTGAGTCTTTTCAAGGGTTATAGCACCCGGAAAGACTCACGAGCATCCCGCGGCCTCGTAAGCGGCCTCGTAATCGGAGATCGCGCTCGTCACCCAGGCGCTGATCACCTCGTTGCTGCCGGGGTGGTGCAGCAGGGTGGTGCCGCCATGCTGGTTGTTCAGCAACCCGAGCACGTAACGCCCGTCGTCGTTGTCAAGCACGAGCAACGACGGCCGGGTGTGGTCGTAGGCCGCGTGCCCGCACACGCTCAGCCCGATCATCGCGGTTCCCTTGCGGGGCCGCGCGATCGTGTCCCGCACGGTCGTCAGCTCGGTGGCGTACTCCGCGGGTACCGAGCCCTGCGCGTCAGCGTGGATCATGGCGAACTCGCTGGTTCCCGGCGTGTACTGGGGCAGCAAGGCGAGTACTCCGGGGATCAGCCCCGCGCGCTCCGCGTAGCGGATCCTCGGCGGCCTGGTCGGCACCCCGTCAACCAGCACGGCCGACGATTCGCGGTCCGCGGCCGCCCGCGCGAGTAGCGGCTGGGGCTCGTGGTGGAACACCGCTCGCACGGACAGCTGGATGTGTCCCCGGCCGAGCGTGTCCACGCCACGTCGGCCTTGCTCGGTCAGCCGTCCCTGCCGCGCAAGCCGTCGCGCGGCACCATGTTCGTCAACGTGTCGCGGGGCGCCCAGATCGAGTAGCGGCTTCGCGGCGGACTGGGCAAGCGAGTACACCGTGGTCACCGAGGGCCACTCTACCCAGAAGAGGACTTCGCTTTCGCCGGGGACTTGGACTTCGTCGTGGACGACTTCCGGCCACTGCTGCGTTTCTTCGGCGGTGGGCCCTTTTCCCGCTTCTCCTTGAGCAGTTCCGCCGCGCGCTCGTCGTCGAGTTCTTCCACGACGTCGCTCTTGCGCAGCGACGCGTTGTACTCGCCGTCGGTCACGTACGGCCCGAATCGGCCATCCTTGACCACCATCGGCTTGCCGGATACCGGGTCGTTGCCGAGTTCCTTCAACGGCGGTTTCGCGGCGGCTTGCCGGCCCCGCCGTTTCGGCTCGGCGTAGAGCTTCAACGCCTCCTCGAGGGTGACCGTGAAAATCTGCTCCTCGGTCTCCAGCGAACGCGAGTCGGTGCCCTTCTTCAGATACGGCCCATAACGGCCGTTCTGCGCGGTGATCTCCTCGCTGGATTCCGGATCGGTGCCAACCACCCTCGGCAGCGAAAGCAGTTTCAGCGCGTCGTCCAAGGTGATCTCGGAAAGCGACATCGACTTGAGCAGCGAACCGGTGCGCGGCTTGGGTTTCTTCGCCTTGCTGGTTTTCTTGCCGTTCTCCGGCTCCGGCTCCTCGGGCAGGATTTCCGTGACATACGGTCCGAAGCGCCCCTCCTTGGCCACGATCTCGTGCCCGGTGACCGGATCGGTGCCGAGCGAGCGGCCCTCCTGCGGGGTGGCGAACAGCTGCTCAGCGATCTCCGGGGTCAGCTCGTCCGGCGGCAGATCATCCGGCAGGTTGGCCCGCTGCGACGAGCCATCCACCTCACGTTCCAGGTACGGCCCGTAGCGGCCCACCCGTACCACGACGGTGCGGCGCTGCGCGTCGTCGAACATCGGGATGGAGTTCACCTCGCGCGCGTCGATGTGCTCGACGCCGCTGCCCACCAGTTTCTTCAGCCCGCCTGAGCGGCCGACCGATCCCACCGGCCCGGTCTCGCCACCGAAGTAGAAGCCGGACAGCCAGGTCGTGCGGCCCTGATCGCCGTTCGCGATCGAGTCGAGTTCGTCTTCCATCGCGGCGGTGAAGTCGTAATCCACCAGCCGCTCGAAATGCTGCTCGAGCAGCCCGACGACGGCGAACGCCACCCAGGACGGCACCAGCGCGGAGCCCTTCTTCCACGCGTAACCGCGGTTCTGGATGGTGTTGATGATCGACGCGTAGGTGGAGGGGCGGCCGATCCCCAGTTCCTCCAGCGTGCTGACCAGGCGTGGCTCGGTGTACCGGGCGGGCGGGGTAGTGGAGTGCCCGTCCGGGTTCAGCTCGCTCGCGGTCAGTGCCTGGTCCTTGACGAGCTCCGGCAGCCTGCGCTCGGCGTCGTCGGCCTCACCGCCCGCCTCGGAGTCCACCGCTTCGACGTAGGCCTTCAGGAACCCGGCAAACGTGATGGTGCGGCCGGAGGCGGCGAACGTGCACTCCTCACCGGAGCTCGCGTTACCGGTGATCCGCACCGAGACCGTGGTGCCCTTGGCGTCGGCCATCTGGGAGGCGATGGTGCGCTGCCAGATCAGCTCGTAGAGCCGGAACTCGTCGGAATCCAGCTCGCGGGCCACCTGGCCAGGGGTGCGGAACGTCTCGCCTGCCGGGCGGATCGCCTCGTGCGCCTCCTGGGCGTTCTTCACCTTGCGGGTGTACTGCCGGGGGCTCGATGAGACGTACTCCGCGCCGTACAGCTCGGTGGCCTGGCTGCATGCCGCGGTCAGCGCCGTCTCGGACAGCGTCGTCGAGTCGGTACGCATGTAAGTGATGTAGCCGTTCTCGTATAGCCGCTGCGCGATCCGCATCGCCCGCTCCGCGGAGAACCGCAGCTTGCGACCGGCTTCCTGCTGCAGCGTGGAGGTCATGAACGGCGCGTACGGCTTACGGGTGTACGGCTTCGATTCCACGCTGGATACGGCGAACGTGGTGTCAGCAAGCGCCTCGGCCAGCCTGGTGGCCTCGGCCTCATCCAGCGTGCGCACCTCGCTGCTGCCGGACTTCAGCCGGCCGTCCGCGCCGAAGTCCTTGCCGGTCGCGAGCCGGTCGCCGGCCACGGACACCAGCCGGGCACCGAACGTGCGCGGCGTGGAGTCCTCGCCGGCGTCCATGGTGGCCGCGATGTCCCAGTACGAGGCGGCGACGAAGCTCATCCGCTCCCGCTCCCGCTGCACGATGATCCGGGTGGCCACCGACTGCACGCGCCCCGCGGACAGCTTCGGCATCACCTTCTTCCACAGCACCGGGCTGACCTCGTAGCCGTACAGCCGGTCCAGGATGCGCCGGGTTTCCTGCGCGTCCACCAGGTCGTTGTCCAGATCACGGGGGTTTTCCGCGGCGGCCTGGATGGCCGATTCGGTGATCTCGTGGAACACCATGCGCCGCACCGGCACCTTGGGCTTGAGCGCCTCCAGCAGGTGCCAGGCGATGGCCTCGCCCTCGCGGTCACCATCCGTGGCGAGGTAGAGCTCGTCGACGTCCTTGAGCAGACCCTTGAGTTCGGTGACGGTGGACTTCTTGTCCGGGGTGACGATGTACAGCGGCTCGAAGTCGTTGTCCACGTCAACGCCGAGCCGGGCCCAGGACTGGCCTTTGTACTTGGCCGGCACATCGGCCGCGCCGCGTGGCAGGTCGCGGATGTGTCCCTTGGAGGATTCCACGACGAAGTCGCTGCCGAGGTACGACGCGATTTTGCGCGCCTTGGCCGGCGACTCGACGATCACCAGCCGCCGACTGTTGGCGCCGTTGGTAGCGGCTCCGTTCTTCTTCGTCCCTGTCGATCCAGCCACGCGTCCTGCTCTTTCGTCTCGCCTATCTCAACCCGCCAGTGTGCACCGAGTACTGCGTGCATCGCCGGTCAGGGCTGATCCAACACCTATCTGTGCGCCGGATCACACTAGCCGCACGATCGTCCGCATCGGATTCACCCCAGGTCAGAGCGGCCCTTCAGGGAGGCCTTCGCGGAAACTTCGCACATCCGCCACTACTAGCATGAGTCGGGCAGCAAGCGCTCGTCAGCTCGCCGGGCGCAGCGGCCAGTGTGGTTCCGCCGCGTTCGGCGCCGGTCCGACCAGCTCGGCGAGCCGGTTCAGCTTGCGCCGCCCGGTCAGCCGTAGCCCCGGCCCGCCGGCCCGCACCCCGAGCTGGGTACCGCGAAGCCCGATGTTCGCGAGGGCGGCCACCAGCGGCTCGTGGGTATCAGGGGCCCGCGAATCGAACGGCAGCACGTAACCGCCGTGTGTCCAGTCGCCACCGGTCAACGCCCACAGCCGCAGCGCTTGACCGTCCAGGCGCAGCGTCGGCGGCACAGCCTTCACGGCGCCCTTCGTCCACGCGGTGGCCAGCTCGATGAGGTCCGCGCGGAACGCGGTGCGCACCAGCGGGTGCCCCTCCTCGGACGTGGTGACCTCGGCGTGCACGTGCCGTTCCGCGCACGCATCGGCGAGCAGTCGCGCCCGCCATTCCTCCGCGAGGACCACGGACAGCCGCGCCGCAGTGCGGCCGAAGCTGACCAGCTGACCCTGTCCGCACAGCACACCCGCGAGATCCGCCAGCCGTGGCTGGCTGACCTCCGCGGAGAAGAAACACAGCTGCCGCACGGGCCGCAGGATAGAACATGCGTTCGAGTTGCGACACCCGCCGCGCCGGGCGTCCGGCGGAACGAGCCGGCACATCGGGCGTGTGTCCACCAGATGGGCCCCGTAGAATACGCCAATCGGCGGTGTGCACGTAAGTCCGATTCGCCGTATTCGCACCAACGGTGCGCAGAACGCCTACGCCATCCGCGATACTCCTCGGGCCTATCAGCTGCTCGCGGCTTCGAGGAGGAACGCGCCGATGCCTAGCATCACCCCGGCTGGCGAGCAGGACGACGCGGAGCCGGGCGCGACGCATAACGAGGTGTCTGGAACGGTCGGCCAGAGCGTCCAGGTCGGCACCATGCACGGCGATGTGCACTTCCACGCCATCCCGGAGGGCGTCATCCCGCGGCAACCCGCGCCGGCGTTCGAGCTCACGGTGCCGCAACAGCTCAGCCCCGCACCGCCGCATTTCACCAACCGGACACGGGAGCTGGCCGAGCTCAACCGGATCGTCGGGGAATCCCGGATTCTGGTGATCAGTGGGCTTGGCGGGATCGGCAAGACGGCACTCGCGCACACCTGGCTGAACCAGCTGTGCGACCGGTATCCGGACGGCCAGCTACAGGTCAATCTCGGCGGGCTCGATCCGGCCTACCAGGTGCCCACGACCGAGGTGCTCGGGCGTTTCCTGCGCGGCTTGGGCGTGCTGCCGGCCATGGTGCCGGCCGACGTGGACGAGCAGGGCGCGATGTACCGGTCGTTGACGAAGGACAAGGCGCTGCTTGTGCTGCTGGACAACGCCGCGTCCGCGGACCAGATACTGCCGCTGCTGCCGAACTCGGCCAGCAGCCTCGTCGTCACGACCAGCCGGCTGAGGCTAGCCACCCTGCGGGCCGCGGACCGGCTGTTTCTCGAGCGGTTCGAGCCGAAGGACGGCTTGGAACTGCTCAGCACCGCCCTCGGCCCCGAGCGGGTGGATTCGGAAACGTCCGTCGCCCGCGACCTGGTGGAACGCTGTGACGGGTTCCCGCTCGCGCTGTCCATAATCGGGGCGTCACTGGCGCTGCGGCGACATTCGTCGATCGCCAGGGTCGTCACGGATCTCGATGATGAGCGTCGGCGGCTCAACGTGCTGTCGAGTAGGGAGGACGCTTCCATGCAAGCAGTCCTGGATGTCTCCTACGAGGCGCTGTCGGCCGAGGCGGCGCGGTTCTACCGGCTGCTTGGCCTGCACCCGACCAGCGAGTTCGGTGGCGGCGTCGCGGCGGCGACGGTGGACCGCTCGGTTCGTGAGGTGGACGCGCTCATCGAGCAGTTGCTGGAGGCAAGCCTGCTCGAGGAGATCGACCGGGATCGCTACCAGTTCCACGACCTGGTGCGCCTGCACGCCCGCGAGCGGGCGGAGCGGCACGACCCCGAACCGGAGAGGGAAGCCGCGCTGCGCCGGATCTTCGAGTGGTATCTGCACACCGCGATGGCCACCGGCGACCTCACCACGCCCGATCAGGACCCGATCCGCTACGTGTTCGACTACCTGCCGGCCGACCCGGTGACGTTCGCGAGCCGGGATGAGGCCCTTGGGTGGCTCGAGAAGGAGCGGGCGAACCTGATCACCGTGATCCGCACGGTCGCCGAGCAACGGATGCCGGTGCTCGGCTGGCAGCTGGCCAACGCGATGTGGCCGTTGTTCCTGCTGCACAAGCATTACCGGGATTTCCTCGCGGTGAGCGAAATCGGTGTGCGGTGCGCTCAGGAGTGGGGCAACCGGTGGGCCGAGGCTTTGATGCACAACCGGTGCGGTGCGGCTTGCCGCGGTGCCGGCCGATTCGACGACGCGGTGGAGCACTACTCGCGCGCGCTGCGGGTGTTGCCGGAGACGGGCGATCAGGCGCCCGCGATCAGGTCGTTGGAGGGCTTCGGGTTGGTAGCGCTCGCCCGCGGGCAGCTGGACGACGCGTTGCGGCACTTCGACGACAACCTGCGCCGTTCCCGCGAGCTGGATCGGCAGCACGACGTGAGCCTGGTGCTGGTCAACATCGGAGCTACGCTGACCAAGGTCGGGCGGTTCGACGAGGCGATCGAGAACCTCGAGCATGCGCGCGAATCGCTTGCCGCGCAAGGCGATGACTACAACGTTGCCCGCGCGCGCACCGATCTCGGGAACGCACTCGGTCGCGCGGGGCAGTTCGCGCGGGCAAGGGAACATCTGGACGGTGCGCTGGCCGCGATGCGTGCGGCAGGCTCCTCGTTCGAGGAAGCGCGCGTGTTGATGACCCTCGGCGAGGTGGCCGAACAGGCCGGCGACGCCGAGGAGGCGCGGCACTACTACGAGACGGCGTTGCCTATCTTCGTCGAGCTCGGCCGACCGGAGGCGAAACGGATCGACGAGAAGCTGAGCCAGCAGCCGGACTCTTGACGTGGTGGTATTCTGACCCAATTGGTACCGAGTACCACTTTGAAGGGGTCAGCTATGAGCGTGTCCGTTCTCGTTACCGGTGCGTCGTCCGGCCTCGGCCTGGCCGCGTCCACCGAACTCGCCGCCGCCGGACGGCAGGTGATCCTGGGGTGCCGGAGTATTCCGCGCGGCGAGGCGGCCGCCGAGTCGATCCGCGCCAGCGTTCCCGGCGCGAACGTCGAGGTGCTCGAACTGGACGTGGCCTCGCTGGCCTCGGTCCGCTCCGCGGCCGGCGAGCTCGCCGGCAGGCCGCTCGGGGCATTGATCCTCAACGCGGGAATCCAGGTGGTGAACGGAACTCAGCGTTCCCCTGACGGCTACGAGCTGACCTTCGCCACCAACCATCTCGGGCATTTCCTGCTTACCCAGCTACTGCTCGAGCAGCTGGCCGAGCCGGCCCGCATCGTGCTGGTGTCCAGCGGTACGCATTACGGTCCACCGCGGTCGGGGCCGTTTCCCGGGCCGCGCTGGGCGAGCGGCCGGGCGCTCGCCGAAGGGTCTACTTTGGACGGTTCGGGGCGGTCGGGGCGGATTCGCTACGCCACCTCCAAGCTGGCGAACATCTACATGGTGCACGAACTGGCGCGCCGGTTGGCCGACCGGGATGTCACCGTGAACGCGTTCGACCCAGGGCTGATGCCGGAAACCCGGCTGGCCCGCGACTACTCGCCACGCCTGCAGCGGCTCTACGACCGGCTCGGGGGGCTGCTGGTTCGAGTCGTCCCGGAAGCGAACTCCGCTGCCACCTCCGGCGCCAACCTCGCCAGGCTGGTTACCGGCCCGGCGCAGCCGAACGGCGCGTACGTCGTGGGCCGCAAACCTCGCAAGAGCTCCCGGGAGTCCTACGACGCGGAACGCTCCGCCGAGCTGTGGCGCGCCTCCGAGCAGCTAACCAACTCCTAGCGCACTCGCTCGAACTTCGGGTCGAAGAGCGGTTCCGTGGCTATCCGCCCGGACACCCACCGGCCGAAGATGTCGATCTCCACCTCGGTGTCCGGCTCGGCGTGCTTGATCGGCACGTACCCGTAGGCGATCGAGCAGCCAACCGAGTAGCCATAGCCGCCCGAAGTCACCCGGCCGACGACCTCACCGGCGATCCGCACCGGCTCATTGCCGAGCACGATGGAACGCGGATCGTCCAGCCGCACGCACACCAATCGCCGGGCGAGGCCGCGTTCCCGTTGCTCAAGAAGTGCTTTCCTGCCAAGGAAACCGCCGGGCTTATCCGGTTTCACGCAGAAGTCGAGCCCGGCCTCGTACGGCGTGCTGTCCGGGCCGATGTCCGCGCCCCACACCCGGTAGCCCTTCTCCACCCGCATGCTGTCGATCGCCCGGTAGCCGGCCACCACCATCCCATGTGGACGGCCGGTCTCGTAAAGGGCATGCCACAACGCGCGACCGTACTCGGACGGCGCGTAAAGCTCCCAGCCGAGCTCACCGGTGAACGTCACGCGCAGTGCCCGCACAGGGATGTCCCCAACGTTGATCTGCTGCGCGGTCATGAACCGGAACCCGGCATTGCTCAGGTCCGCGCCGGTAAGCTCGCCGAGAATGTCCCTCGCTGCCGGGCCCCACAGTCCGTAGCAGGCGAACAAGCCGGTCACGTCGGCGATCCGGACCGATGCACCTCGTTCCCGTGCCTGCTTGCGCAGCCAGCCCATATCGTGCGAGCCGAACGCGGTGCCGGTGACAACCAGGAATTCCTGCTCGGCCGTCCTGGTGACGGTGTAGTCGCATTCGATACCGCCGCGGGAGTTCAACGCCTGCGTGTAGGTAACCGCGCCGATGCCACGCGCGACGTTGTTGTCGCACACCCAGCTCAGGAACTCCGCGGAATCCGGGCCGCTGACCGAAATCTTGGCGAACGACGATTCGTCGAAGAGCCCGGCAGCACGCCGCGTTCCGAGATGCTCGGCGCCGATGGCCGGCGACCAGTTCTGCCCAGCCCAGCCGCGCGGCCGCAAGGATTCGTCGCCGTCCGCCGCGTTGCTGCTGTAGTAGTTCACCCGTTCCCAGCCGGCCTTCTCACCGAAGAACGCGCCGTGCTGCTCGTGCCATGAGTACGCCGGCGACACCCGGAGCGGGCGGCCCGCGGCCCGCTCATGGTTGGGATACTTGATGTCGTAATAGGTTTCGTAGTTCTCCACGATGCGGCGCAGCGTGTAGGACGGGGAGCGGTACTGCGTCCCGAACCGGCTGATGTCCATGTGCCAGACATCCATCCCCGGCTCGCCGTCCATGATCCAATCGGCCATCACCTTGCCGATCCCGCCCGCACCCGCGATGCCGTGCGCGCACAGGCCGGCCGCGACGAAGAACCCGCCGATTTCGGTCTCACCAAGGCAGAACTCGTTGTCCGGGGTGAATGCCTCCGGCCCGTTGATCAGTTTCCGGATACCGATGTCGGCCATCCGGGGAACCCGGATCTGCGAGTTCTCGGTGATCTCCTCGAACCGGTCCCAATCCTCGCCGAGCAGCTTCCCGTTGAAGTCAGCGGGAATCGCGTCATACGAGCGCTCGCTCGCGGTCCACGGGCGCGCATCCCGCTCGTAGCCGCCCATGACCAGACCCTGGACTTCCTGGCGGTAGTACACCAGCAGATCGGGGTCACGCAGCGTCGGCAGCGGCTTTTCGGTGCGTTCCAGGAACGATTCGGTCACCAGGTACTGGTGGGACATCGGCACGAGCGGGATGCGCACGCCGACCATCCGGCCGATCTCCGAGGCGAACATCCCGCCGCAGTTCACCACGATCTCGCAGTCGATATCGCCGCGATCGGTGCGCACCTTGCTGACCCGGTCCTTGGTGGTCTCGATGCCGAGCACCCGGGTGTGCGTGACGGTTCGCACGCCCCCGTTACGCGCCAGCGAGGCCAGTGAGTAGCACAGCTGCGATGGATCCACATAGCCGTCCGTCGCCAGGTACACCGCGCCGAGCACGCCGTCCGGATCCATCAGCGGGAACATCTCCCGTGCCTCCGAAACCGAGATCTCCTCTAGCGGCAGCCCGAAAGTCTGTGCCCAGCCGATCTGCCTGCGCAGCTCCTCGAGCCGCGGCTCGCTTGATGCCAACCGGATCCCGCCGCTTTCCACCCAGCTCGGCGGGTGCTCGCTCGCCTGCAGTTTCCGGTACAGCTCGGCGGAGTACATGTTCATCTTGGTCAGCGTCGGATCGGAGCGCAGCTGGCCGACGAGCCCGGCCGAGTGGAACGTGGAGCCGCTTGTCAGCTCGTTGCGATCGAGCAGCACCACGTCACGCTCGCCCAGCTCGGCCAGGTGATACGCGACGCTGGCACCCGCGACGCCACCACCGATGATCACGATCCGCGCTGAGGCCGGCAACGTTTTGTCAACTGACACGATCGCTTCTCCTCATCCGAGCAGTCGCCATGCGGAGGAATCCAGATTTTCGAGCACCGCATCGGCTTCCGGTTCCAGTTTCCCGGCCGGCAGGGTGCCAACGACCCCGATTCGGATCATCCCGGCCGCGCGTGCGGCCCGCAGTCCCGGAATCGAGTCCTCGAACACAACAGTCTGCTGTGGACTGACGTTGAGCTCACCGGCGGCACGGAGAAATCCCTCCGGATCCGGCTTGCCCTCGACTACGTCCTCGGCGCAGACAACCGATGTGAACAACTCCGCGATGTCCTGATTGGACAGTACGTAGGTAACGTCGGCGCGCGCGGCGCCGGTAACGATACCGAGCGGAATCCCGCGAGAGGAGATGCCGCGCACCAGTTCGAGTGTGGCCGGCGTGATCGTCGGATGGCCCGCGACCAGCGCGCGGTAGCGCTCCCTGCGCTGCTTCAGCAGCTTGCGCACGGTGTCCGGGGCGTCCCCTGCACGCTCCTGGACGGCGATTCGCACGATCTCCTCGTCGCTGCGCCCGGCCAGCCGGGCGAAGTACTCCTCCGCGGTCATCCGCCAGCCGAGGTACTCCTCGAACAGCTCGGTGAAGATACGCAGCAGCACGGGTTCGTCGTTGGACAGCGTGCCGTTGAAATCGAAGAGCACCGCTTCGGGCATGACTACAGCGTAACCGCGACAGCGAGAACGGTCTAGACCGTTTGCATGTTCAGTCGGTGCGCTGCACGTCCTCGAGCAGCCGTTCGAACTCGGGGCCGTCGAATTCGACAACCGCCCGCTCGTACTTCTCCATCCCCCATGACCAGAAGTCGAAGTCCATCTTGCTGGTGCCTGCCTGGATCGAAGCCCACAGCGTCCAGCCGTACTTGGACATCAGCCCGAGCAGCCGGGCACGGGCGATCTTGTTTCGCGATTCCCAGCCGTAGTAGGCGGTCACCAGCTCGCCGAGATGCTCGACCGGCAGCGTCGCCTCGCTCCAGATATTGCCGAGCTCGAAACACGGATCGTTGTTGCCCGCGTACTCGTAGTCGATCACCCAGATCTTCTCGCCGTCATCGATGAAGTTCTCCGCGAGCAGGTCGTTGTTGCACGGCACGGTGCCCTCATCGCGCACCGCCAGCGCGTCGCGAATCCGCTCCACCTTGGGGAGAAACTCGAGGTAGCGATCCGGCAGGCGCAGCCCGTGCGTCCGGACGATGTCCAGGTATCGCGGCTGGGTGTCGAACATGCTGAAGTCGTTCACGAACCGCGGGCCGGCGTGCAGCTGCCGGCAGGATTCCGCCACCCGGCGCAGGTTGTCCAGGTTGGCCATGTCCTCGTCGTGGTACGTCCGCCCATCGATGTAACCGACGACCAGCAGCCCCTCGCCAGGCAGGTAGTCAACCACCGGCGCGCCGACCCCGGCCGAGGCGGCTGCCATCGTGTTGCGGTACTCGTTGTCCCTGTCGATGGCGAGCAGATCGCCGGTGGTGGCCGAAACCCGTGCCACGAACACGCCTTTCGGGGTGCTCACCTTGAAGTTCCGGTTGGTAAGCCCGCCGACCAGCTCCTCGATCTGCCTCGGCCGCGCGGCGAGCACCGCTGAGCGGTCCAGCAGCGCGAGAATCGTCGGATCGTAGGACTGCTCGGATTCCGCGGTACTCATCCCGCCTCCCTTGTCGCGCCTGGCTCGAGGTGCCGATGGTAGAGCGGTCGGTGGAAACGGTCTAGACCGAATGTGTGGTTCAGCGGGTACCCACCACACCGAGTGAGGTGGCAGCTTTGTTCTGCAGGCCGCTGCGCACCATGATCCGAATCCGGTCGGCACGGAACAGGTCACGGGCGAACTCGACGGGCAGTCCGGCGGACGAGTACGCGGTGCGCTGGATGAGCATCAGCGGATCGTCCACCTCGATCTCCAGCCGCTCGGCCTCCTCCTCGCCCGCCCGGAACGGTTCGAGCAGTTCAACGGCGGTCTGCGGCTCAAGCGCGTAATGCTTGCGCAGCAGGTTGTACAGCGATCCGGTCAGCCGCCTTTCCAGCAGGTCGGGCAGGTGCCGTGCGGGAAAGTAGGAGCGTTCAAGGGCCAGCGGGGTGCTTTCCGCTGACCGCACCCGGACGATCTCGTAGACCGTGTCCCCTGCCGGCACCCGCAACTCGTCCGCGATCAATCCGTTCGCCGGTACCGCGCTGGCGGACAGCAGGCGCGCGCCGGCCCGCAGGTGCGCGCGGCGCATCTGCTCGGTGAACCCGGCGACGCCGGTCAGGTCGCACTCGATCTTGGGCTCAACGACAACCGCGCCGCCCGCACGGCCGGTGCCCCTGGCGAGCACGCCACGTTGCTCGAGGGTGGCGAGCGCCTGGCGCAGCGTCATCCGGCTGACCCCGATCCGGGCGGCAAAATCGCGCTCTCCGGGGAACTTGTCGCCCGGACTGAGGGTCCCGCGTGTGATCGCATCGATCAACCACTGCTCGATCCGCACGTGTACCGGGACCCCCGTCCCCGCCTGCCGCGAGAAATCCGGAGCCGACGCGATCAGTTCATCCACCACACCCCGAGAGTAGCTGGCGCTCGTGAGTAGCGAGACCTGCTCGGCCAGGGTCAAGCCATCAAACACAGTTTAGGTGCTATAACCCTTGAAAAGACTCACGACCCGTCGGGGATGCTGAACACCGGGCGGTTACCCGGGTGCTCGCCCAACGTCCAGGCTCGCTGTTCGGCAGCCTGGTAACTGAGGTCCTCCGGTCCCGCCGGGATAGTGGACTCGGAGCCGGCTTCACCCACCGTGGTGCGGTACAGCAGGCCACGGGTGTCCGCACCGCGGCTTCGCGTCATCAGGAACGTGTCCTCATAGGACACCGCGCCTTGCATGTTCTGGTACGGGCTCTGATACGCCTTGCTCGCCGCGACCGAGCTGCCGCCCTCCAGCAAGCCGGTGGACGGATCGAACGGCCACCGCACCAGGCGAGCGCCGCCCGCACCGTTGTAGTACTCGCCGGTCAGCAGGGACGGTGGGGAGCTGCCGCGGTCCACGCCGACATAGGAGAAGCACAGCGGATCGTTGAGCTGGTCCGGCGGCGGGTCGCAATCGCCGCTGCCTTCCTGCGAGTACGCCCCGACCTGAGGCAGCGCATAGCCGTAGTTGTACGCGTAGTACTTGCCGTCATCGCCCTTGCCGATCTTGCTCCCGGTCTCGTCCGGCTCGGTCTTCCAGAGGTGCCGCAGATCGAATACCCGCACGCCCTTCGAGGTGTCCACCACGTAGAGATGGTTGCCAACCCAGGCGATGCCACCAGCGTGCACGTCGACCTGCTTGAAGTCCTCGCCGCTGGTCGGTTCGACCAGCAGGATGTGCCGGTAAGTGGGGTTGGCCGGATCGTCGTAGTTCACCAGCGAGACGCGGACGCCCTTATCGCCGGTCTTGTTGTACCAGCTGGCGAACATCGCCCGGTGACCCTCGTAGCTGCCGCTCTCGGTGGCGTCCCACGACCCGGTGAGCCCTTGCGGGTACCAGTCCGCGGTGTTCTCGTCCCCCTCGTTCCAGCAGAACCCGGTAGCGCCGTCGATGCCGGTGTCCTGGCAGAGCTCGCGCGCCTCGCGGTTGCCGTCCGCGACAACATCGGCAAACGGCGTCACCGGCAGCTTGCCGTCCAAACTGGACACCCACGGCTCAAGGGTGTCGAAACTTCCGTTGTCGGCCAACGAATATGGGCCGGCATCCACCTCGGTCAGGTTCTCGGGTGGCGCCGCGGCAGCGGGTGCCGCGGCCAGCACCAATCCGGTGGCGAGCACCCCACCCAAAAGTGCCCGAACCGCCATACGTCGTCGATGCATACTTCCTCCCCAGTTCCCACCAGTTAGCAACGCTGATTAACCGAGCCGTGATTGTTCCACGGCGAAGACATCCAATGCGCGATATTTTCCCGCATTAACCCTTGAGATTGACGCAGCGTCAACCTCTACCGTTGTTCTCGCGGCCGGAAATACCGGCCGATGAGACGGAAGAGGGATCTGACGTGGCCTGGTCGACGCAGGAAGTGGCCAGGATGTCCAGGGTCACTTCACGGACCCTGCGGCACTACGACGAGATCGGTCTGCTGCCGCCGGCCTTTGTTGGCGGCAACGGCTACCGCTACTACGAACAGGACCAGTTGTTGCGGTTGCAGCAGATCCTGGTGCTGCGGGAACTCGGCCTCGGGTTGGACGCGATCGCCGAGATCGTGAACAAGCAGACCAGCCAGCTGGACGCGCTGCGCCTGCACCACGAGTGGCTGATGGCGGAACGCGACCGGTTCGATCAGCTCGCCACGACCGTCCGGAAAACAATCGAGGAATTGGAAGGAGGGAAACCGGTGAGTGCCGAAAACCTGTACCAGGGCTTCGACCGACACTCCGAGCAGGCCCAGCGCCTCGCCGACGAGGCGGAGCAGCGCTGGGATGGTGCGCTCGAGGTGCACGAGAAGGTGAAGGGCTGGTCGGACGAGAAGTGGCAGGCCGTGCAGCGGCAGGCCACCGAGGCGACCGAGCGGCTCGCCGCGCTGATGCGGGACGGTGTCAGCCCGGACGATCCGCGCACCATCGAGGCCACCGACGCGCACTACCGCTGGATCTGCCACCACTGGACGCCGAACAAGAAGGCGTACCAGGGTCTCGGGCAGCTCTACGTGGACGACGCGCGCTTCACGGCGAGCATCGACGAGGTCGCCTCCGGGCTGGCCAGCTACATGCGTGACGCTATGACCGCGTACGCCGAGGCCCGGCTGGAATAACCCGATGAGTGGCGCTGGTGTGCTAGCCACCAACGCCACTCACGGGTGGTCGGCTAGTTGCCGGGAGCCGGCTGCTGGCCGCCGCCCTGCTGCTGTTGCTGTTGTTGCTGCTGCTGTTGCGCGGCCGCCTGAGCGAGTTGCTGACACTTCGGCGCTTGCTGAGCCGCTCCGGCCAGTTCCTTGTTCGACTGCAGTTCCTTGAACGGCTTCTGCAGGTCGATCTTGCCCAACTCGCCGCTCGCCGACTGCACGGCCTGCATGGTCGCCTGCGGATTCGACTCGGGTGCACTGTCCACCTTTGTCTTGGCCTGCTTGGCCGAGTCGAGCAGTTGCCCGTAGGACTGCTTCACCCCGGTGACCAGCTTGTCGCCGCCGTTGATCGGGGACGGCTTCATGCTGTCCATGTCCGACACAAGCTTGGTGGCGCCCTGCGTCATGTTGCCAAGCATCTGGCTCATCGCCTGCTTGACCGCGCTGGGGTCCTGGGAGTTCGGCGGCTGCGTGCCCTGCATAGCCTGCGCGAAATTCCCCATACTGCCGCAGAACCCGTCGATCCACTGGGTTCCAGCCTGCTTGCCCTGTCCTTGCGCGCCGGGCTGCTGGGACTGGCCGTTGCCGGAGCCGCCCTGCTGCTCGTCGCCGCTGTTGTTCGCCTCCTCGGAGCAACCGGTGACGACCAGCGCGAGGCTGGCCGCGGCTGCTGCCAGGAACGTGAGGCGAGGCCTCATACCGAAAACCCTCCGAACGTTGTTACTGCGCTGACCCCGACCGTACCTACCGGTCAGTGGCCGAGCTCACGGCCCGTGTCGAAAAGCGCGGGGGCCCGCCGCGCCCTTCCGCGACGGGCCCCGTGTGCACCGGTCTTCCGGGAGCTACGCGTTGGCGGTTTGCTCCGCCGGGTTGTCCGCGATGGCGGTGCCACGACGCTTGGACACCACGATGGACGTCACGATGATCAGCGCCGCGACGACGGCGATCAGGATCCGCAGCGGGTCCGATGCGTTATCGCCAACGGTGAACATCACCACGGCCGGGGCGACCAGCACCGAAACCAGGTTCATCACCTTGAGCAGCGGGTTGATCGCCGGGCCGGCGGTGTCCTTGAACGGGTCGCCGACGGTATCGCCGATCACGGTTGCCTCGTGCGCAACGGAGCCCTTACCACCGTGGTAGCCGTCCTCGACCAGTTTCTTGGAGTTGTCCCACGCGCCGCCGGAGTTGGCGAGGAAGACCGCCATCAGGGTGCCGGCCGCGATGGCGCCGCCGAGGTACCCGGCGAGTGCGCCGGTGCCGAGCCCGAAGCCAACCGCGATGGGTGCGAACACCGCGAGCAGGCCGGGGGTGGCCAGCTCGCGCAGCGAGTCGCGAGTGCAGATGTCCACCACGCGGGCATATTCCGGACGCTCGGTGTTGTCCATGATCCCCGGCTTGTCCTTGAATTGCCTGCGCACCTCGAAGACCACCGCACCCGCGGCGCGGGAAACGGCGTTGACCGCGAGGCCGGAGAACAGGAACACCACGGCGGCGCCGAGAATCACGCCGACCAACACGTTCGGGCTGATGATCTGGTACAGGAACGAGTTCGGCGTCTCCGGGTCACCGAGGCTGGCCAGCGTGTCGGTGATGGCCTGCTGGTAGGACCCGAACAGCGCGGTCGCGGCCAGCACCGCGGTCGCGATGGCGATGCCCTTGGTGATCGCCTTGGTGGTGTTACCCACGGCGTCCAGCTCGGTCAGGATCTGCGCGGCGTCGTCATCCACCTCACCGGACATCTCCGCGATGCCCTGCGCGTTGTCCGACACCGGGCCGAAGGTGTCCATCGCCACGATGACGCCGACCGTGGTGAGCAGGCCGGTGCCGGCGAGGGCGATCGCGAACAGCGCCACCACGACCGAGCCGGACAGCAGGAACGCGCCGTATACCGCGGCGGCGATGACGATCGCGGTATACACGGCGGACTCGAAGCCGACCGAGATTCCGGACAGGATCACGGTGGCCGGGCCGGTGCGGGAGCTCTCGCCCACGTCCCTGACGGGCTTGTGCTCGGTGCCGGTGAAGTAGCCGGTCAGCCACAGGATCACGCCGGCGAGCACGATGCCGATGATCACCGCGACCGCACCGATCACCGCCGGGCTACCGGACAGACCCGCCTGGTCGGAGCCGGTGAGCTCGGAGAACGAGGTGGGCAGGAAGGTGAACGCGGCCACCGTGCAGAGCACCGCCGAAACCACCGCGGACACGTAGAACGACCGGTTGATCGTCGTCAGCCCGCTCTCGCCGGCCCGCGCCCGGGTGATGTACACGCCGAGCACCGCGGTGATCACGCCGATGCCGGGCACGATCAGCGGGAACAGCAGGCCTTCCGCGCCGAACGCGGCACTGCCCAGAATGAGCGCGGCGACCAGCGTCACCGCGTAGGACTCGAAAAGGTCCGCGGCCATCCCGGCGCAGTCGCCGACGTTGTCGCCGACGTTGTCCGCGATGGTGGCCGCGTTGCGGGGGTCGTCCTCGGGAATGCCCTGCTCGATCTTGCCGACCAGGTCGGCTCCCACGTCGGCGGCCTTGGTGAAGATGCCGCCACCGACACGCATGAACATCGCGATCAGGGCGGCACCGAAACCGAACCCTTCCAGCACCTTGGGGGCTTCGCCGGCGTAGACCAGCACCACGATGGACGCGCCGAACAGGCCGAGCCCGACGGTGCTCATGCCGACCACACCACCGGTGCGGAAGGCGATCCGCATGGCCTTCTCCCGGCCGTCGGTTTCCCTCGAGGCCGCGGCCACCCGCAGGTTCGACTGGGTGGAAAGCCACATGCCGAGGTACCCAATGGCGAACGAGAAGACCGCGCCAACGAGGAAGAACAGCGACCGACCGATGCGCTCGCCCACAGTGTCGGCCGGGAGCGCGAACAGCAGCAGGAACACGATCGACCCGAAGATCAACAATGTGTTGCGCTGCCGTTTGAGATACGCGGCCGCGCCTTCCTGGACCGCTTTGGCGATTTCCTGCATCTTCGAGGTTCCCTGGCCGCTCGCCAGCACCTCCCTGAGCAGGGCGAAGCCGACGGCCAGGGCAGCTAGAGCAATCACGGCGACCACGATCACTACACCGCGATCACCCCCGGAGAGCTCGAGCTCCTGCGCGAGGAACTGCCGGGTCATCCGTCCTCCTGATGAATTGGCGTACGTGGCGCCATCAGCGGGAGACAAGAAAGTTCCGCCATGCGCGGCACCACAGTTGTGCGACTGCGGCGGAGTCTATTGGTAACCGATTTACTCCCTGACAAGCGTCCCCAGCCGGGTACCCTCAGTCACACTTCGACGGCTGCCGTAATGGGTGTCCAGCGGTTTAGCGGAATCGATCAAGCCATGGCCGAGAATCGTGACGGGCCGGTGTGCGAAGCTCGCGGGGTGCGTGATGCGGGTACGCGACTACTCGACCGGGTGCTGGCCGGGACACCAGCCGGGCGCCTGTCCTTGGATCCGTCCGCGGATCCAGCCGCCGATCCAGCCGCGGATCCAGCCATGGGTTTATCCGCCGGGTCGCCCGCTGGGTTGTCCGGGGACTCCTCCACGGGATCGCCCGCTGGGTCGTCGGAGGGCTCGCCCGCTGGGTCCTCCAGGGGCTCGTCCGAAGGCCCGTTCGAAGGCTCGTCCGAAGGGCCGTTCGAGGGGCCGTTCGAGGGGCCGTTCGAGGGGCCGTTCGAGGGGCCGCTGACGCACCGTGCCGAACTGCCGGAGCGGCCGGCGCGGTTCACCGAGTGGCCGTCCTGGGTGCCCGAAGAAGTGGTGTCCGCGTTCCGCTCGTCGGGGGTGCGGCAGCCCTGGTCGCATCAGGCGGAGGCGGCGACGCTCGCGTGGTCCGGGCAGCACATGGTGATCTCCACCGGAACGGCCTCCGGGAAGTCACTTGCCTACCAGTTACCCGTGCTGTCCACTTTGGCCTCCTCGCGCGAGGCGACGGCGCTGTATCTGTCCCCGACGAAGGCGCTGGCGGCTGATCAGCTTCGCGGGTTGCGGGAGTTGGACGTGCCGGATGTGCGTCCGGCCGCTTACGACGGCGATACGCCGACCGGGGAGCGAGATTGGGTGCGATCGCACGCCAGGTGGGTGTTCAGCAACCCGGACATGCTGCACCGCTCGGTGCTGCCCGGACACCAGCGCTGGTCGCATTTCTTCCGCCGGCTCTGCTACGTGGTCGTGGACGAATGCCACTCCTATCGTGGGGTTTTCGGCTCGCACGTCGCGCTGCTGCTCCGCCGGCTGCACCGGGTGGCGCGGCGGTACGGGGCCTCACCGGTGTTCGTGCTGGCGTCCGCGACCGTGGCCGACCCGGCGAGTTCGGCGACGCTGCTGACCGGCGTGGACTGTGTGGCGGTGGCGGATGACGCCTCTCCTCGGGGTGCGCGCACCGTGGCGTTGTGGGAGCCGCCGCTGATTCCCGAGCTCACCGGCGAGAACGAGGCGCCGGTGCGTCGCTCTGCCGGTGCGGAGGCGGCCCGGATCATGGCGGATCTGGTGGTGGAAGGTGCTCGGACGCTGGCGTTCGTGCGGTCCCGGCGCGGCGCGGAACTGACCGCCCTCGGCGCGCGCCGCCACCTGTCCGAAGCGGACCCGTCGTTGGGTTCGCGGGTCGCGGCGTACCGCGCCGGTTTCCTACCGGAAGAACGGCGGGAGCTGGAGGAGAAGCTGGATTCGGGCGCCCTGCTGGGGGTGGCGAGCACGAATGCGCTGGAACTCGGCGTGGACATCACCGGGTTGGACGCGGTCGTGGTTGCCGGCTATCCGGGCACGCTGGCGTCGTTCTGGCAGCAGGCCGGGCGGGCCGGTCGCGCGGGTTCCGGTGCGCTGGTGGTGTTCGTCGCGCGGGACGATCCGCTGGACACCTACCTCGTGCACCATCCCGAGGCGGTGCTGGACCGGCCGATCGAAGCGACCGTGCTTGACCCGTCGAACCCGTACGTGCTGGCGCCGCACCTGGCGTGCGCGGCGGCGGAGTTGCCGTTGACGTCCCGGTGCCTCGCGGCGTTCGGTGGTCCGGCCGCGCGGGAGGTGGTGGACGGGCTCGTCGAGGATGGGATGCTGCGGCGCCGCAAGTCCGGCTGGTACTGGACCTCGAAGGATCGGCCGCAGTACGAGGTGGACATCCGTGGGTCCGGCGGCGATCAGATCATGGTGGTTGAGACGGACTCCGGGCGGATGCTGGGCACCGTCGACCCGATCGCGGCGCATGCCCAGGTGCATCCGGGCGCGGTTTACCTGCACCAGGGTGTGTCCTACGTGGTCGATTCGCTCTCCCTGGACGAGGGTTTGGCGATGGTGCACGCAGAAGATCCGGAGTGGAACACCTCGCCGCGTGAAGTAGTGGACATCGAGGTGCTTGGCACCGCTCGATCCGAATCGTTCGGCGGGATAGGCACCTGCCTCGGCGAGGTCGCGGTTAGCTCGCAGGTCGTTGGCTACCTGCGCCGGCTGCCATCAGGAGAGGTGCTCGACCAGATTCCGCTTGACCTGCCGGAACGACGGCTGACCACCAGAGCCGTGTGGTACACGGTCAGTGAGGAATTGTTGTGCGGCAGCGCACCGGGGGGCGCCGGGTTAGAGCCGGCGCGCATCCCCGGTGCGCTACACGCCGCCGAGCACGCGGCGATCGGTCTGCTACCGCTGTTCGCGACCTGTGACCGTTGGGACATCGGCGGGGTTTCCACCGCGCTTCATGCTGACACCGGGGAGGCAACGGTGTTCGTGCACGATGGTCATCCCGGAGGAGCGGGTTTTGCCGACCGCGGCTTTGCCGCGCTCGTCCCATGGCTGGCCGCGACGCGGGAGGCGATCGTCTCCTGCGAATGCCCGGCTGGGTGCCCGTCCTGCGTTCAATCGCCCAAGTGCGGGAACGGCAATGAACCGCTGGACAAGGCGGGGGCGGTGGCCGTGCTGGACACCGTGCTGCGCGAACTGCGCGAGCACGGTGTCGGGGCCCAACACGACCGGTTGCACGATCAGGCCTCTGCCGCCACCAAGCGCTGAGCGCTTGCTACGGCCGCTTTCTGGCTACTGATCGCACCGAGGAGCGCGGCGTGTACGACGTGCGCGGTGGGTAGCTGCCAGCCCCAAACATCGGGCTTGACCCGCCAGTGCACGACACCGTGCTCGAAGGGTGTGGGCGGCAACGGAACCCAGCTACCCATGCCGTGCCAGGTGACACCGGCCTGCTTGTGCAGGGCCGGCTCGGGGGATGTCCCTGGCGCGGTGAGAAACAGCCAGCGACCGTTCGGGGTGGCCACGATCGGCACGGGCTGACCGGTCACTCGCAACGCCCGAGCCGCGCGCCTACCGAGTTGGTCATCAACCTCGATGGCGTCGACGGCCGAACCGGTCGCGACGAGCAGGCTGTACGGGTGACCGGACCACCACTCGGCGATCTGATCGGGTGTCGCCCCGAGGTGCTCGGTCCAGTCCTGACGAATCGGAACCGGGCCGTGCTCCTCGTGGCCCGCGCGGCCCGCCCACCGGTGGTCGCCGCACTGCGGCTCATTCGACTGAGCCGCCTCGGAGGAGTTGGCCGGAATGGAGTTCGTTGGATAGGTGCCCGGCAGTACCGGCCAGCCTCGCCAAGCGAATCCGATGGCTTCGGCGCGAAGCTCGATGCGGAACGCGCCGCGCCAGCTATCCGACCAATCCGTGTCCAACATTGCTGGTACTGCCTCCTTAAGTCTGGCTCGCGAAGCTTTTCGTGGCCGGTAGTCGTTTGAGGTGTGTCGTTCGCCTCACTGCTTAGAACTGAACGCCATCTGGAAAGTCATCGGTACCCCCTCGTCGACAACTGGTAGTTGCCGTACGCCGAGCGCGCGGTGCTGATGAGGAAGGACTGAACGCCGACCGGTCATCAAGGTGCCATTCGTCACCTCCCAGGAGTGCGCGGTATGCCGCTCGTCGTGTGCTGACGACCGTTGCTCGTACTGCTTGGCTGGTCAGCGGCAGCGGGACCCGCCCGTGCCCTGGCGTTCGCCGAACCGAAGCCGGCCAGCGCGCTCGGCGGTTCCGAGGTCACTTTCACGCGCGCGTCCCACCCGTCGAGGCGGCAGGACACCAGCCGCGTCCGCATCCGTTCGACCACCCATCGAGCGCGACCGCAGGCGTACCGTTCGCCGCTCGCCGCGTAGCCGGCAGCGGCAAGCGCGCCGAGATCGGCGGCACCGGTCGCGCGGTGCCGAGTAACGACTGCCGTCCCGAGCCACATCACCAGCACGCCAACCATGATCAGCGCGGCGCTGGCGCCTGCGGCCCATACCGTCGCGAACCCGTGATCACGGTCGGACCACCGGCTCGCGTGGCTACCCGCCATCGTGCCCTCCGCTCTCGCCGCTGCCTGCCGGAGCTCCGGCCGATGCGCTGCCCGGCTCGGCGATGGCGAACGCGTCCGCCCGCAGTCGCACACCGGGGAGCAGCCCACCGACCGGGTCGGCGAGTACCCGCACGGAAATCTCGTCGCCTTCGGTCGTCACCTGGAGCCGAGCACCGTTCGGCGCGATCCGGGCTACCGCATGCCGCGCCCGTTCTGGCTCGCCACGTGCCACCAGGCGGGCGGCTTCCCTGGCCGCATCGGTGCAGCGAAGCTGGCCACTGATCGCGCCGACACCGGCCAGCACCAGGCTCAGCACCGCGACAAGTGCGCCTACCGCGATCGCGGCCTCGACGGTCACCGCGCCACCGTCGCGATCCGGGGCTTCACCGATCGCGGCGGTCATGGCGCGCCACCCGTGGCCGGCACCGGCTGATCATCAGAAGCTCACCGACAACGCCCGCTCCACGAGCGAGGTGAGCCCGGAAACGATCGAGTCGCCGGTGACCACCGCGTAGAGAACCGCGGCGAAGGCGGCGGCCGCGATCGTGCCGATGGCGTACTCGGCCGTGCTCATCCCGTCATCGTTCTCGTGCCGGCGCCGCCGAGGAGACCGGGTCGTGGGAGCCACCGTGCGGCACGGCCGCAGCGGGAAGTTTCCGTAATAGGGCAGGAACATCGCCATCTCCTCCTCCGTGCCTGCCGGCACTGCTCTAGTCCACCGTGGACAATTTGTTTCGCTACTCTTCTGTTCCCCATCAGAGCGGCACCGCGAGCCGGCCAGTCATCCCGACGATCACCGGGATCACGCCGAGGCAGAGAAAGGCCGGCAAGAAGCACAGCCCCAGCGGGCCGGTGATCAGCACACCCGCCCGCTGTGCCTTTGCCTCGGCGGCGTCGTTGATCTCGGCGCGTACCCGTTCTGCCAGCGCCGTGGAAACATCCGCGAGGGCGGTACCGGACCGAGCGGTGCGTCGAGCACTTCGGGCCAGCTGGGCGGTCGCGGGATGCGCCAGTGCCGGTTGCCAGGCACGTTCGGGTTCGGCGCCCAAAGCGAGCAACTCGGCGCTCGCGCGCAGTCCACCGGCCGCGTCGCCGGGCATTTCGCCGGCGATCGCTCGAATCGCCGCTGGCACCGGCAACCCGGCGCGCAGGCACGCTGCGAGCAGATCCCAGCCCGCGGCAAGCCGTAACCGATCGAGTGGTTGGTCGGTTGCGGCGCTCCGCCCGCCCAACCGCCGCTTCGCGACCCACCAGCACGACAGGGCAACCGGCGCGCTCAGCGCCGCGCCATGTGGCCAGCCGCCGAGCGCGACCGGCAATGAGCCGACGCCGATGGCGAACACGATGGGCAATAGCCGGAGGCCGCCGGAATCCGCGGTACGCCGGACGCGTCGATCGGCCACCGCGAACATCCTGGTTCGTGCGCCGCGGCGGGCCGGGTAGACGAGCAACGCGGTCGCCAGCGCCGTCAGAGCCAACGCTGAGGCACCATCTCCGATCACGACTCCCCCCTTACCGCGGTCCGCGCGCCGGCGTTCACGACAGCACCGCTTGTTCGGTCAACCGCGCGCTCCACGCGACGCCTGCGCAGATCAACGCCACGCCAACGGCGAGAAGCACCTGACCGGACGGCGTGGCAGCCAGTACCCGCAGCGGGCCGGCGCCCATCGCCTCGCCCAGCAACACACCCACCGCCGGAAGCAGCGCCAAAACCAGGGCGCTCGCCCGTGGCCCCGCCATCCGTGCCCGCACCTGGTTGGCGAACCTGACTCGCTCATCGAGCTCCCGCCGCACCGCGTCGAGCACGTCGGCCAGCGGCAACCCATGCCGCTGTACCAGCAGCCAGGTGCGGACCAATTGGCCCAGTGCCCGGGACAACGAGGGAACGGTGACGGCGCTACCGGCGAGCGCCCGCCCCACGTCACCACCGAGCCGCGCGGTTCCGGCGATGGCCCGCATCGGTAGGGCCGCTTGCGGGTGCGCGTCGACCGCGACGGATTCGGCCGCGTCCGCTGGATGTGCGCCGGCCCGCAGTTCGAGGACAAGTGCGCGGAGCGCATCGGCCAGCCCGTCGTAGGCGGCGAGCTTGCTATGCAACGCACGCCGCGCCCGCCATCGCCACCAACCCGTGCCGGCGGCGAGACCGGCCGCAACGGCGCCACCAGGGCCGAGTAACAACCAGCCGGCGACGGCGGCGAGCGCCAGCAGCAGCGCATCGGGGCGGCGGAGTAACGCAGGACCTGTTACCGGAATGGCCGTCACGACGAGTTTCCGGATCCGCCCGCTGCTGGGTGGCCGCGGCCAGCCGAGCAGCGCCACCCCCGCGCACGTCACAGCCCACATCAGCATTGCTTCGATACCCCTCTGGCCTGCAAAAGCTCGTCGAGCAACGCGCGCCGGTCCGTCCAGCCGGACTCGCCGTCCCGCCAGACAGGCAAGACCCGAACCTCGGCGCGGTCACGTTGCAGCACGCCGATCTCGGCGAGCCGGCGCCCGCCGGCGGTGGTGCGCCGCATGTGCAGCACGACCTGAACGGCAGCGGCGAGTTGGCTGTGCAGCGCTTCCCGGTCGAGACCGCCAAGCGCGGCGAGTGCCTCCAGCCGGGCGGGGACTTCGATTGGGGAGTTCGCGTGCAGCGTGCCGGCTCCTCCTTCGTGTCCAGTGTTGAGCGCGTTCAGCAGTTCACATACTTCTGAACCGCGCACCTCGCCGACCACGAGCCGATCCGGGCGCATCCGCAGCGCCTGCCGAACCAGGCAGCGCACGGTTATCTCACCCGCCCCCTCGACATTGGCCTGGCGAGCGATCAGCCGGACGAACTGAGGATGTGCCGGCTGCAGCTCGCCGGCGTCCTCCACGCACACGATCCGTTCGGTGGCGGGAACTCTGCCGAGCAACGCGGCAAGCAACGTGCTCTTGCCGCTGCCGGTACCACCGACCACCAGGAACGCCAGGCGTGCCGCGACTATCGCGCTCAGCAGCTCGGCCATCGGCTCGTCGAAGGTGCCCAGTTCACGTAACGCGCGAAGATCATGCGCCGCCGGCCGGAGCACCCGCAGCGACAGGCATGTGCCGTCCGCGGCGAGCGGCGGCAGTACCGCGTGCAGCCGGATCCGGCCGGTCGCTCCCGAACCGGGCAGCCACCCGTCCACGTAGGGCTGCGCGTCATCGAGGCGCCGGCCGGCGGCCAGCGCCAGCCGGGTGGCGAGCCGCCGCACCGCGCCGTCGTCCGGGAACTCGATATCGGTGCGGCGCAAACCGTTCGCACCATCCACCCAGACCTCGCTCGGCGCGGTCACCAGCACGTCGGTTGTCTCCGGCTCACGCAGCAGCGGTTCGAGCGGGCCGGCGCCGACGAATTCCTGCCGGAGTACCCGCATCGCCTCGAGAAGATCGGTATGGCCGACCACACCCCCGGCCTCGGCGCGCACCGCGTCGGCGACGCTGGTCGCAGTGACCTCCATCCCGCCGCTTGCCAGCCGCTCGCGAACGCGGTCCATCAGCTGCCCGCCCATTACGCTGCCCTCGCCCGGTTCTCGGCATCAACAGGCTTGGTGCGTTCGACCGGAACCTCGGCGAGCACGGCCGTCGCCGCCCGCTCCAGCGGCCCTCCACCGCGTGGCCGCAGCTGACCATGCTCCAAGTTTCGCGCCAGACCGATCTCTGGGCGCATCGTGGCGATCAGCGGCGCCCCAACGGCCTCTGTGATCTCCCTGACCCGCAATCCGCCTGGTGCCGGACCGCGGACGAGCATGCCCGCTCGGACACCGCGCTCCCGTAGCTTGCCGGCCAGCCGCCTTGCCGAAACGGACGCTCGCACCTCGGCGGGCACGATCACCACCGTCAGATCGGCTCTATCGGCAACCGCCCAACCGACGCCTTGGCCGGCGTCCAGGTCCCTGGCCAGATCGCAGATCACTGTCTCGCCGCAACGGCGGCCGGCCTCGATGACGGCCACCACCGACTCCGGCGTCGGCCCTGGCTCATCCCGATCGCAGGAGAGCAAGGCAAGCCGGCCGGCACCGTCCTGTCGCTTCGGCAGCGCGGAACGCAGGGATTCGCCGGATACCCGTCCCGCGGTAACTCTCAGTTCCGGCCACCGCAGCCCCACTTCGGCTTCCGCGCCGAGCACCAGATCGAGCCCGCCCGCGGCTGGGTCGCAATCCACCACCAGCGCGCTGCCGCCGGCCCGCAACACGGTCAGGCCGAGCGCGGCAACGAACACCGACGCTCCGGCGCCGCCACGCCCGCCGACGACGGCGATCACGGATCCAGGTGCCGAGCCCGGCTTTTCCAACGCGTCAGCAAAGGCGGTGACCAATTCCGGCTCGTCGTCCGGCAGGCACACCACGTCTCGGGCACCGACCGCGACGGCTCGTTGCCAAACCTCGGGCGGCGGTTTCTCCGGTTTACTCGCACATACCAGCACGACGCCGTCCCGCCGAGGCAGCCCGGCTCGACGACACTCCCGCGCGTGCTCGTCATCGAGCACCACCAGCGGCGCGCCCATCCAGCGCGCCCTCGCCGCCGTGGCGTCCGATATACGTTCCGGTTCGCAGCCGGCCGCGGCGGCGAGACGCAGAATGTCGTCGAGCAGGCTCTCGTCGTCGACAAGCACGAGCGGTCGTGGCCCAGTGATCTGTTCCATCCGTTTTGCCCCCAAGGTCCGGTCGGTGGTGACCCGCGGCGGACGCCGGTCACATCGCCACGCTGCCGGCAGCTACCCCCCCTGACAACGCCGGGTGATCAACTTGTGGACAACTCCCCCTGGTGTGGATAACTCGGGATCGCCGAGTGCCCATGCGCGGGAGAATGTCGGTCCCCCACGGAAAGATCGTGTGGTGGGGGAACCCCCTTCGCGCGCGGGCGCGGATGGTCGTACGAGCGCGAGGGAGTAGGGCGTGCCGGGGTAGGGCGTACGGGGGTAGGGGCGTGTGTATGCAGAGCGCTGGCACGAAAAACGGGCGCTGAGGCGCGAAACGGGCGTAGACGCTAGATGGGCAGGAGGCGGAACGGGTACCCGGCCTGGCTAGGGCGGCGCACGAACGGGCGCGCAAGCAGCCCGGCAACCGTTACCGTCGCCAGGCAGCCGAGCACGGCACGGGCGCCACCTCAAGAACGAGCGGGACTCGCTACGCACAACCGCCAGCTGACGAGCGGGAAGCCGCTTCGCGCAACCACCGGCCGACTAGCGGGAACCGCCACGCAACCGCCGATTACCGAGCAGGACACGCCCGCGCACGCACGGGCGTGCGGCGTGCGGTTTCTCGGACCAATCCGCACGACAGTCCGAAACGGACGGGATCACAGTACGTGCCCACCATCGATGCGCCGAGAACGCCGGCACGCCAACGAATCTGTCCGCCCTAACCGGCCACGCGCCGCAATATCTCGACGGCACGAGACGACCCGCAGAACATCGTCCGGCCGTTCAAACGAACCGAAGGAGACCGTCGACCAACTAACGTCCGGCGGCACGGCCCGGCGGCACCAGACCGGAAACCGCCACATAGCGCTAAAACTAGGCTAGATAGTAGTTCATGAGGCCGCGATGAACGCGCTGTCCTGCGAAGATGCGCCGGTGGCGCAACCACAGGTAGAAACGTAACCAGACGGAAATGCCGGCCAGGCTCGAAAGGACTAGAAAGGGGGCGACCCCCGCCAGGGGGGAGGGACGGGGGTCGCCTGGGGTTCAGTCCCGGGGGGTCGGACTGAACCGGCCCGGCGCAAGGCCGGGTATATCCCACTCTAACCCTTGAATGCCGCCTAGTCGCCAGCTTCGCCAAAATGGCGCTGCCCACTTTTGACACCGCGACGAAGGAAATCGTTTACGACCTGAGCAGCCCAATCCGGCGACGCCCGGAGCTTCCAAGATCGTGTCGAGGGCACGCATATGCTGGACCACGTGGGCGAGTTCAGCAGCCGATCAGCACCCTCCGTGGGCGCCGCGCGGGACAAACGGGTCGAGCAAGGGGGACCCGAGGAGCAGCGCGAGCGCGTGGCCGCCGACAGGCAGCGGGCGAGCAACGGGCAGCGGGCGAACAACGCCCGGCCGCGCCCGCACATCGAACCCGCCCCCGCATCGACCCGCGTCGCCGCGTTCTTCGACCTGGACAAAACGATCATCGCGAAATCGAGCACGCTCGCCTTCAGCCGCCCGCTGTTCAAAGAAGGGCTCATCAACCGGCGGGCGGTACTCAAGAGCGCCTACGCACAGTTCGTGTTCATGCTCTCCGGCGCGGACGCCGACCAGACCGAACGAATGCGCGACTACATCACCCAGCTCTGCGCGGGCTGGGACGTCGAGCAGGTCCGTGCAATCGTCGACGAGACCCTGCACGACATAGTGGATCCGCTCGTCTACGCGGAAGCGGCCGAGCTGATCGCCGAACACAAAGCCGCGGGGCACGACGTCGTGGTGATCTCCGCGACCGGCGAGGAGATCAGCGCGCCGATCGCCACCATGCTCGGCGCCACCACCGCGGTCGGCACCCGGATGGTGGTCGCCGACGGCCGCTACACCGGCGAGATCGAGTTCTACTGCTATGGCGCCAACAAAGCGGTGGCGGTCGCCGAGCTGGCCAACCAACACGGCTACGACCTCGCCGCCTGCCACGGCTACACCGATTCCAGCACCGACCTGCCGATGCTGGAGGCCGTCGGCCACCCGTGCGCGGTGAATCCGGACCGGGCACTCCGCAAGGCGGCGGCCGAACGGGACTGGCCGGTGCTCACGTTCTCCAACCCGGTTTCGTTGCGGAGCAGGATGTTCTCCTCCTCAGGGGCGACGCTGGCGATGACCGCGGTCGGGCTCGGGGCGGTCGCGGCCGGCGCCACCTGGTATGGCCTGTTCCGCCGGCGTCGCGGATAGCACTCGCCCGGCGGTACCGGAATCACCCACTCGTTTTCCGTGGCACAGCGAGTAAAGCGGGTGGTCGGAAAGTTCTTTACCGGTGCACCCGTCCGAGCTCTTGAAGTGATGGCCGTCACTGAGTAGAAAGAGGGTGCGGACTTCTTGTTGGCCAGGGACGTAGCGAAGAGAAGCTTCGTCCACCCCGATAAGGACTCCGTGCGCGGACTCCGGGCACCCACGCGCAGCACGCCGCGGGAGGCTTGTCGTCAAGGGATTGCGTACCGGGACGCCGGGCGCCGAGTCCAGATAGGTACGACACGAGTTGCACGCTTGGTAACCCGAGACGTCCGCGCGAGCAGGCGGCGCCCGCTGGCTTCGGCCGACGGGCGCCGCCAGCGTTTTGGGGGCGGTTTCCAGCCAGCGCGGACTACAGCGCTTCGTCTCCCGTGCCGATCACTTCCTTGTGGGCAGAGCGTGGGCAGAGCGTGGGCAGCGAACGTGAACGAAGAACGCTGACGCGCTCGGCGGCACGGCTGAACGGAACCCGACTGTTAGCGTGTTGACCGGGCACGGACATGTCAGTAACTTACCGATGTCCGCCTGCCGAGGTTAGAAGATCCCGACGGGACACCGGGCCACACAGGGAGGTTGTGGTGATTCCTCGATACGGCCGTCGCTTCCGGCAGGCCAAACTCCCCGCGCTGAACATGCTCGCCGCGCTGGCCGTCACCGGCGTCGCCGGCGCCGCACCGGCAAACGCGATCCCGGCCGAGCCGTCCGGCAGCCACCCGGCGACGCCGGTGACGGTCGCCGGGAAGGCCACCCAACCAGCCAGCGGGGAACGGCGCATGAACACCGGTGCGGAACGGCGCACGAACGACTGGGCGGAAGAAAAGCTGCGCGGCATGACCCTCGAGCAGAAGGTCGGGCAGCTGTTCGTCACCTGGGTCAACGGGCAACGCGCGGACGAGGCGCACCCGAAGAACAAGGAGGACTTCGGCGTGGACACCCCCGCCCAGGTCGTCCGGAAATACCACCTCGGCGGCGTCATCTACTTCAACAATGAGTCCAGGGACAACATCGACTCGCCGAAACAGATCGCCGAACTGTCCAACGGGCTACAGAAGGCCGCCACCGGCGCCGGAGCCCGGGTACCCCTCACGGTGGCCACCGACCAGGAAGGCGGCACCATCACCCGGATCGAAGCGCCGGCGACCGAGTTGCCGGGCGCGATGGCGCTCGGCGCGGGGCGCGGCGCCGCGCAAGCGAACCAGTCCGCCAGGATCAGCGGGCACGAGCTACGTGCGATGGGTATCAACCAGAACTTCGCCCCGGACGCGGACGTCAACTCCAACCCGCTGAATCCGATCATCGGCGTGCGCTCGTTTTCGAGCGACCCCCAGCTCGCCGGCCAGATGGTCGACGCGCAGGTGCGTGGCTACCAAGACTCCGCCGAGCCGACCGAGACCACCTCGGCGGCTGCGAAGCACTTCCCAGGGCACGGCGACGCCGACACGGACAGCCACACCGGGCTCCCGCAGATCGACCGCACCGCCGAGCAGTGGCGCCAGCTCGACAAACCGCCGTTCCAAGCGGCGGTGGACGCGGGAGTCGAGAACATCATGTCCGCGCACATCAAGTTCCCCAAGCTTGATCCATCCGGCGAACCGGCCACGCTGTCCCGGCCGATCCTCACCGGCCTGCTGCGCGAGGAACTCGGCTACAACGGCGTGGTCTCCACCGACTCGCTTAGCATGGAAGGCGTTCGCGAGATGCACCCGGACGCGGAGATCCCGGTGCTCGCGTTGAAGGCAGGCGTCGACCAGCTGGTGATGCCGGTGAACCTGGACGTGGCGAAAAACAGCGTGCTGAAAGCGGTGCGCAGCGGCGAGCTGACCGAGCAGCGCATCGACAAGAGCGTGCTGCGGCTGCTCAAGCTGAAGGCCAAGCGCGGCGTCGTGGCCAAGCCGTTCGCCGACGTGGACGCGGTGGACGAGAAAGTCGGCAACGAGCAGAACCTGGCCGACGCGCAGCGCATCGCCGACCGCACCACAACGGTGTTGCGCAACGACGAGAACGCGCTGCCGCTAGAGGAGAAGCCGGGCTCGGTACTGGTCACCGGCTGGGAGGACACCAGCCGAGGCGTTCCGGTGCCGGAGAACCTCGCCAAGCACATCGGCGACCGGGTACCGAACACGAAGGCGTTGACAACCGGGGCGGAACCCTCCGATGAGCGGATCAACCAGGCGGTATCCGCGGCCAAGGGCGTGGACACCGTGGTGGCCGTGGTCGGCCAGTCGGCCGACGACCCGGCGCAGCACAAGCTCATCGACCGGTTGCAGGCGACCGGCAAGCGGGTGATCACCGTGGTCGCCGAGGTGCCCTACGACGCGGGCTACCTGAACTCGGCGAAGACCATGCTGGCCAGCTACGGGTACAACGCGCCGACCCTGGAAGCGGCCACCAAGGTGATCTTCGGTGAAGCCTCCCCGCAGGGCAAACTGCCGGTCGAGGTGCCGGACGGGAACAACCCGGACCAGGTCCGCTTCCCGTTCGGCCACGGCCTGAGCTGGTAGCGAGCCGCCATGCACACCCCCAGCCGCCGACACTTCCTCGCCGGGACACTGGCCGCGGCCGGAGCCACCCCACTGCTCGCGGGTTCCGCCGTCGCGGAGCCGTCGGCACGGTCCGAAACGGAGTTCGCACGAGCGGGCAACGCGATCCCGGGTGCGGACGTGCTCGCCGCGCAGCGCTGGCAATCGCTCGCCGGCGCGAAACTCGGCGTGTTCTCCAACCCGACCGGAGTGCTGCGCGGCTTCCAGCACATCGTTGACGACCTGGTGGCAGCCGACGTACGCCCGGCGGCCGCGTTCGGGCCGGAGCACGGATTCCGGGGCACCGGCCAGGCGGGCGGCTCGGAGGGCGACTACGTGGATCCGCGCACCGGCATTCCGGTGTACGACGCGTACCAGGTGACGGCGGACGATCTGGTGCGGATGTACCGCAAGGCCGGCCTCGACACCATCGTCTTCGACATCGCGGGCGTCGGCGCGCGGTTCTACACCTACACCTGGACCATGTACCTCGCGATGCACGCGGCTGCCAGCACCGGTGCCCGGTTCATCGTGCTCGATCGGCCGAATCCCATTGGCGGGCAAGCCTTCGGACCGCAGCTCGACCCGGCTTACGCCAGCGGGGTCGGGCTCAAACCCGTCGTGCAGCAGCCCGGCATGACCTCCGGCGAGCTGGCGAAGTTGTTCGCGGGCGAGTTCCTGCCACGCGAACCCGGCGCCCCGGAACTATCCAGTTTGGACATCGTCGAGGTGCGGAACTGGCGCCGTGACCAGCTTTTCCCGGAGACCGGCCTCGGTTGGATACCACCGAGTCCGAACATGCCGACCCCGGAGACCGCGCTGGCCTACCCCGGCACCTGCCTGTTCGAGGGCACCGTGCTCTCCGAGGGCAGGGGAACCACCCGGCCGTTCGAGATCATCGGCGCGCCGGGCATCGACTGGCGCCTCGCCGGGAAGCTGAACGAGCGGGGACTGCCCGGCGTGGAGTTCAGGGAAGCGTCTTTCGTGCCCACGTTCGGCAAGTTCGTGGACGAGACCTGTGGCGGGGTGCAACTGCACATCACCGATCCGGAACGGTTCGAAGCCATCCGCACCGCGATCGCGATGATCGTCACGGCGAAACGGCTGCACCCCCGCATCTTCGCCTGGCGGGACGACCACTTCATCGACAAGCTGTCCGGCTCCGACAGGCTGCGCACCATGGTCGACGCCGGCGCGGACGTCGCGGAGATCGTCGGCGCCTGGCAGGACGAGCTGACCGCGTTCCGCCGCCAGCGAGAGCAGTACTTGATCTACCGGTGAGGTGCCCATGTTTCGTCGAGTACTCGCGATCTCGCTGGTGCTGGCCGCCAGCATGCCGATGACCGCGAGCGCGGCGCCAACCGCGAACGACTGGGTCGGCCGGTTCGACCGGCCGCAGGACGGCTACGCCCCGGAAAGCACCATGCTGCGGGCCGGCACCCCTGAGGAAGTGAACCTGGACCGCGGCGCGCTGGACGCCGCCGCGCGGCGCATCGAGGCCTGGACCCACCCCGACCCGGGTACCGGGCATCCGCTGTACGCGGGCGCTGTCACGCTGCAGGCACACAACGGCGTGGTGGTCGACCGGCGCACCAGCGGCTACGCGGTGCGCTACGCGGACGGCGAGGGCACCGAGCTACCACCGCGACAGCGGGTACCAATGCGCGAGGACACGATCTTCGACGTGGCCTCGATCTCGAAGCTGTTCACCTCGATCGCGGTGCTGCAACTCGCCGAGGCCGGCAAGCTCGACGTGCACCAGCCGGTCGCGGACCACCTGCCCGAGTTCGGGGTGAACGGCAAGAAGTCCATCACCATCAAGCAGCTGCTCACGCACACCTCGGGGCTGGAGCCGGACCTGCCGCTGTGGCGCGACTACCCGGACAAGCCGTCCCGGATCAAGGCGGTGATGGATGTCGCACCACAAAGCCAACCCGGCACCGAGTACATCTACTCCGACCTGAACCTGATCACCCTCGGGGTGCTCGTCGAGCGTCTCACCGGGACCACGCTTGACAACGCGGTACGGCAGGGCATCACCGAACCGCTCGGCATGACCGACACCGGCTACAACCCGCCGAAGTCCAAACTGGACAGAATCGCGGCGACCGAGTACAGCGAGGACCCGCCGCGCGGCATGGTCCGCGGTTCGGTGCACGACGAGAACGCGTGGTCGCTCGGTGGTGTCGCCGGGCACGCCGGAGTGTTCTCCACGGCGCGTGACCTCGCCACGCTCGGCCAGGCGGTACTGAACGGCGGCGGTTACGCCGGCACCCGGATCCTGCGCGAGAGCACCGTCGAGCAGATGCTCACGAACTACAACACCGCGTTCCCTGATGACTCGCACGGGCTGGGCTTCGAGCTGAACCAGCGCTGGTACATGGGCGGGCTGTCCGCGCCGCGGAGCGCGGGGCACACCGGCTTCACCGGCACCAGCCTGGTGCTGGATCCGGCATCGCGCTCGGTGAACATCCTGCTCACCAACCGGGTGCACCCGTCCCGTGACTGGGGCTCGATCAACCCCGCGAGGGAGACGCTGGCCACCGGGCTGGCCAAGGCGATGGCGGTCCGTCCGGCCCGCGGCCGGGACGCCTGGCACACCGCGATCGGCGACGCGGCCAGCGCGACGCTGCGCACCCAGACGCTGCGACCATCCGGTGCCGCGACCGCCGGCTTCGACGCCTTCGTGGACAGCGAAGACACCGACAAGCTGACGTTGGAAGCCAGCGCGGACGGCAAGAACTGGCGCGCCGTACCGCTGCGGGCGGAAGGCGAGGGTGCGCCGCGCGGCGAAGTGAAGTCGCTGTCCGGCGCCGGGCACCGGGCGTGGTGGCGGGTTACCGCTTCGCTCGGCGATCGACCGGTTGCACTGCGTTGGCGATTCACCACCGACGAAAGCTACACGGGACGCGGTATCTACCTGGATGACCTGCAGGTCAGGGATTCATCCGGCGTTTTACTGGACGGTGAACGGCGTCCGGAGGCGTTCACACCGGACGGCTGGCACCTCGCTCACCGGTAGTACTCTCAGCATATCGACGGATTTACGAGTTCGCTCGGCTGAGCTAACAGGTGCATCGGAATACGCGATGTCTCCAGCAACTAGCGGAGAGTCGCGCTTGGACACGGTTCGATTGCATTAGACCGAAAGGGGGATCCCTCGGCTTGTCTCTTGGCCTTGACGGTTAGTAAGTTTCCCACGTGAACGGTGAACCGGTGTTGACAGAAGAGCAACCAACAGGGGCGGCCGCAGCGGCGCAGCCCGAGCATCAGGAACCCAGCAGCCCGCTGGTGCGGATCCGCTCGTTGCTTCCCGGCCTGGCAAGGGCCGAGCAGCGAGTGGCCAAGGTCGTGCTGGACAACCCGGGGGCCGTGTCCCGGAACAGCATCACCGAAGTAGCCGAAGCCGCCGGCACGAGTGAGACCACGGTTACCCGGTTCTGCAAAGCCATCGGGGTGGGCGGCTACCCCGAACTGCGTATCGCGCTCGCCGCGGACACCGCGCGGTCCGAGGCGCGTTCGGACCGCGACCTCGGCGGCGATATCGGCCCGGACGACGACCTCCGGCAGATCGTCGGCAAAGTCAGCTTCGCCGACGTGCACGCGGTGGAGGAAACCGCGCAGCAACTGGACGTGGCGACCCTCCAGCGGGTGGTGAACCTGGTGGCCGCCGCGGACCGGGTGGATGTGTACGGCGTCGGCGCGAGCGCGTTCGTCGCCGCGGATCTACAGCAGAAGCTGCACCGCATCGGCCGGATCAGCTTCTCGTGGAGCGACACGCACATCATGCTCACCTCGGCGGCGGTGCTGAAGGCCGGCGATGTCGCGTTCGGCATCTCGCACACCGGCGCCACGTTGGACACCGTAGAAACCCTGCGCGTAGCACGGGAACACGGCGCGACAACCGTTGCGCTGACTAATTTCCCGCGATCGCCGATCAGTGAGGTCGCCGATCTGGTGCTCACCACGGCAGCGCGGGAGACCACGTTCCGCTCCGGCGCGATGGCCAGCAGGATCGCCCAGCTGACCGTGATTGATTGTCTTTTCATCGGGGTAGCCCAGCAGCATATGGCCGCCTCGATGCGTGCTCTGGACGAGACAAGGGAGGCGGTGGGTTCGCACCGCCTCGGCGTACGCGCCGACGGTAGGCGCCGGACAAGGGAGAACGACAAATGACGGTGCCGCGCCAGGCGGTGTACGTCGACTCGCCGACGGAGTTCCGTAATCCCCGGACCTCCGACATCGACCAGCTGTCCACTGTGGACGTGTTGCGGAAGATCAGCGCCGAGGACAGCTTGGTGCCAGGTGCCGTCGCGGACGTGCTGGATGAGCTGTCGATCGCGGTCGATCTCGCTGCGGACGCCCTGCGCACGGGCGGACGAGTACACTACGTCGGCGCCGGCACGTCCGGTCGACTGGCCAATTTGGACGCTGCCGAACTGGTACCCACCTTCAATATTCCCTCGCACTGGTTCGTCGCACACCATGCGGGCGGGCAACGGGCGCTCAGCGCTGCCACCGAGGACGTCGAGGACGACGCCGAAGCCGGCGCGGAGTCCATCAACGCGACCGTTGAGACCGGCGATTTCGTGTTGGGACTGACCGCTTCTGGACGCACCCCTTTTGTGCTCGGCGCGCTGCGAGCCGCCCGTGAGCGGGGCGCGGCGGTCGGGTTGGTTTCCGGCAACCCGCACGTCGGGCACAACGTGGACGTCGACGTGCTGATCGCTCCGGACACCGGTCCCGAGGCGATAGCTGGCTCCACCCGGATGAAGGCCGGAACGGCGCAGAAGCTGGTCCTCACGTCGTTCTCCACCGCGGTGATGGTGAAACTCGGCCACACCTACTCGAACCTGATGGTCAGCGTGCGGGCGACGAACGCGAAACTCCGTGGCCGTACCCAGCGAATCCTGCGCGAGGCCACCGGTTTGTCCACAAAGGAGTGCACGGATGCGCTTGACGAGGCCGGCGGCGACCTGAAGCTCGCCTTGGTGTACCTGCTGTCCGGAGTCGACGTCAACCGCGCCGACGTGGCGCTGCACGAGACCGGCGGGCACGTGCGAAACGCGCTTGACCGGCTCAGCACCCCGGTCAGCTAGCGCTTAGTGACCGCAATATGGATGCATATTGCGGTCACTGGCCGGCGGCGTCCGCGATGCCACCGGCCTCCCGCGCACCGGCTTGGACGGCCTCGCAACACAGCAGCAGCCAGTCGCGCACGCCGTCCTGCTCGCCGCTCGAGAACCCCGCGAGGGCCTCCGCGTAACGCTGCTGCTGCCGGAAGAACGCGACCTCTGGAACGGACAGCCCCTTGGCGTCCAGCCCGGTCGCGATCATGGTCATCCGGGCGGCTGCGCGTGCCACCACCCCGTTCGCGGTGCTGAACGGCCGCAGCGACAGCAACTCACCGTGCACCACCGCGGTCAACACCGGCCCCGGCGCCGCGGTCTCCCCCACGACCAGCCTGGCGAGCAGATCCAGCCGGCGGGACCGAGCGACCTTCTCGCGCGGCCTGCCGAGCTCGTCCGGGTCCTCGATCAGGTCGGACGCGGCCAGCACGTGGAGCCGGGCGAGCACCTGCAATGGCGCACGTTGCCAGGTGGAAAGCTGCGGGCCGAGGGCATCGGCCACCCGCAACGACCCGGCGAGCACCGGATCGGCCACCTCGCCACCCTCCGGGATGTCCGGTGCGCCACCGTCCAGCGCGGCCGAGGCCCTGGCAGCCCGGACCGAGGCTTCCGCCGCCGTGGTCGGCCAGCCACGCCGGTTGCCGGGATGCTGGTGCACGTCGTCCACCGCCTCCCTGGCGGCCCGCACGGCGTCGGGGACACCGGGAAGTTCGAGTAACGGACTCAGCGGGTCGGTCACCGCGCGACCGTACCGCTCGTATACCGCTCGTCGCGCGGGGCGTACCGTCCATTTCGCTAGTGCCCGGCTGAACAAGAGCCGAGGTAGCGTGCCGCACAGAAGAGGTCGACAGACACCGGGCAACGCGGGACAGTGTTTTCGCCGCCGGTGCGCGCCGGTGCGCCCCACGTACCGCGTCGCGTTGACCGGTGTCCGCAGGTCGCTTAAGCCAAGGAGGTCTCGCACCATGACCGAGCAGTCCGGGCAGAGCCCGGCTCTGGACAACTTGCTCAGCGAGAGCAGGACATTCCCGCCGAGTGAGGAATTCGCCGGTCAGGCCAATGCCGGGGCGGAAATGTACGCCGAGGCGGAGGCCGACCAGGAGGCGTTCTGGGCCGCGCAAGCCGACCAGCTGCACTGGGACACCAAGTGGAGCCAGGTGCTGGACTGGTCGGGTGCGCCGTTCGCCAAGTGGTTCGTCGGCGGCAAGCTGAACGTCGCGTACAACTGCGCCGACCGGCACGTGGACGCCGGCAACGGCGACCGGGTCGCGATCCATTGGGAGGGCGAGCCGGGCGATTCACGCACCATCACCTACGCCGATCTGCGGCGCGAGGTGTGCAAGACCGCGAACGCGCTGTCGTCCCTCGGGCTGCGAAAGGGTGACAGGGTCGCGATCTACATGCAGATGATCCCGGAGACCATCTTCACGATGCTGGCGTGTGCCCGGCTCGGGGTGACGCACTCCGTGGTCTTCGCGGGCTTCTCCTCGGAGGCGCTGCGCACCAGGATCGACGACGCGCAGGCCAAGGCCGTGATCACGGTGGACGGGCAGTACCGGCGTGGCAAGGTGGCCCCGCTGAAGTCCGCTGTGGACGAGGCGGTCGCGCAGACGCCGAGCGTCGAGCACGTCGTCGTGGTCAAGCGCGGCGAGAACGACGTGGAGTGGACCGACGACCGGGACAAGTGGTGGCACGACCTGGTCGAGGGCCAGTCCGACCAGCACACCCCGGAAGCCCACGACGCGGAGCACCCGCTGTACATCCTGTACACCTCGGGGACCACGGGGAAGCCGAAGGGCATCCTGCACACCGCGGGTGGCTACCTCACCCAGGCCGCCTACACGCACCGGAACGTGTTCGATCTCAAGCCGGAGTCCGATGTGTACTGGTGCACCGCGGACATCGGCTGGGTCACCGGGCACAGCTACATCGTGTACGGCCCGCTGGCCAACGGCGCCACCCAGGTGGTCTACGAGGGAACCCCGAACTCGCCGCACGAGGGCCGGCACTGGGAGATCGTGCAGAAGTACGGCGTGACGATCTACTACACCGCGCCGACGTTGATCCGCACGTTCATGAAGTGGGGCGACCACATCCCGGCCGGCTACGACCTGTCCTCGCTTCGGGTGCTCGGGTCGGTTGGCGAGCCGATCAACCCGGAGGCATGGATGTGGTTCCGCGAGCAGATCGGCGGCGGCCGGGCGCCGATCGTGGACACCTGGTGGCAGACCGAGACCGGTGCGATCATGATCTCCCCGCTGCCCGGGGTGACCGCGACCAAGCCGGGCTCCGCACAAACGCCGCTGCCGGGGATCTCCGCGAAGGTGGTGGACGACACCGGCAACGAGGTCGGCCGCGGCGGCGGTGGCTACCTGGTGCTGGACAAGCCATGGCCGGCGATGCTGCGCGGCATCTGGGGAGATCCCGAGCGGTACAAGGAGACCTACTGGTCGCGGTTCGCGAGCCAGGGCTTCTACTTCGCCGGTGACGGGGCGAAGTACGACGAGGACGGCGATGTCTGGCTGCTCGGCAGGGTGGACGACGTCATGAACGTCTCCGGGCACCGGATCTCCACCACCGAGGTGGAATCCGCGCTGGTGTCCCACCCGACGGTCGCCGAGGCGGCCGTGGTCGGCGCGACCGACCCCACAACCGGTCAGGGCATCGTGGCCTTCGTGATCCTGCGCGGCGGGGTGGCCGAGGACGAGGCCAAGGGCTCCGAGGCGATCGCCGCGCTGCGCAACCACGTGGCCTCGGAGATCGGACCGATCGCCAAGCCACGGCAGATCATGGTGGTGCCGGAGCTGCCGAAGACCCGCTCCGGCAAGATCATGCGCCGGCTGCTGCGGGACGTCGCGGAGAACCGCGAGGTCGGCGACGTCACCACGCTGGCCGACTCCAGCGTGATGGATTTGATCTCGTCCGGGTTGAAGAGCGGCTCAGACGACGAGTAGTCCCGATTCGGCGTGGGGCCCCTTCCACGTGGGTTCTTCCCATCGGAAGGGGCCCACGCATGCGTATGTCGAACAGTTGTTCTAAGATCTGACCGCTTTGACCCGACAGACAGGGAGAAAACGCGATCATGACCGTGGATGCGGCAACGGAACAGCACACGTCCAACGGCGAGACAGCCGACGCCGACCCGGCGCCGGAACCGGCGGAAGCCGAGCAGACCGACAGCGGTGCCACGGAGAGCGCGGAAGCCGAGAAGCCGAAGCGCAAGCCCCGGAAACAGAGCACCGCACGTAAGACCCGTTCCGTTGAGCTGACGCTCACGGTGACCGGAACCGCGGACGGGGAGTGGCAGGCCGACCTGATGCACGGCACCAAGCGTGTGGTGCGCGGCCTGACCATCCCGGCAGCCGCGGTCTCCCGCGCGGCCAAGGAGCTGCACGACGACATCTCGGGCGCCATCGAACAGGTGCTTGACGCGGCCCGCGAGCAGCACCGGTCCCGGGTGGAGGAGTTGCAGGCCGAGCTGGAGAAGGCACAGCAGGCGCTGGCCGAACTCCAGGAGTAACCGGGCCTTCGGCGGGCCTGTGGGTACTTTGCGGTGCCGTGGCCGGCAAAGTACCCACAGGTGCTGGCACTGCCTAGCGACCAAGGCTCACTAGCGGACGCCGGACATCAGCCGCCGGATGAACGGGCTGATCAGCGCGGAGAGCACGCCGAGGCCGACCGCGATGCCGCCGAGAATGCCGAAGTACAGCGGCTCATCGCCGGACGCGGTGAACTCCTCGTAGTGCCCCGCCAGCTTGCCGGCCACCGCGGTGCCGGCGGCCACGGACAGGAAGAACAGCGCAACCATCTGCGCCCGATACCGCGCGGGCGCGAGCTTGGTGGACACCGAAAGGCCCACCGGTGACAGGCACAGCTCGCCGACCACGAAGACCACCAGCACCAGCACCAGCAGCAGCGGGTTGACCACGTCCTCGCCGCGGATCTCGCCGAGCAACGCCATGATCAAGAAGGCGCCGCCCATGAAGCCGACGCCGAGTGAGAACTTGATCGGTGTTGAGGGCTGGCGCGTGGCGAGCTTGGTCCACAGCGCCGCGAACGCCGGGGCGAGCAGCACGACGAACAGCGGTTCCACCGACTCGAACCACGCCGGCGGGATCTCCCAGCCGAACACGTTCAGGTTCACCCTGGTCTCCGCGTAGATCGCCAGCACGGTGAACTGCTGCTGGAACAGTGCCCAGAACCCGAAGCTCACCAGGCACAGCGGGATCATCGCGTACACCCGCTTGCGCTCCACCGCGGTGATCTTCCGGTTGGTCACCATCGCCAGGAACAACACGACCGCGGCGGCCACGATCACCCAGGTGGCCACGTCGGCCAGATTCTCCGCGGTGATCCACCCACCGAGCACCAGCAGCACGATGACCGTCGCCCCGGCGAGCGCGAGGCCGGTGGCCAGCACGTGGCCATGCGGCGGCAGCGGGTTCGGTACCTCGCGCCCCTTGTCCGGCAGGTTCTTGCGGGACACCGCGTACTGCGCCAGCCCGGCGGCCATGCCGACCGCGGCGGCCCCGAATCCGAAGTGGAAGCCGACGTGCGACTGCAGGAACCCGGTGATGAGCGGCCCGACCAGCGCGCCGATGTTGACGCCCATGTAGAAGATCGAGAACCCGGCGTCCCGGCGCTCATCGCCCTCCGCGTACAGGTACCCGACCAGTGCGGTCGCGGTCGCCTTCAACCCGCCACTGCCGATGGCTACCAGCACCAGTCCGGCGCCGACACCCAGCACACCGGGAACGACGGCGAGGGCGATGTGCCCGAACAAGATCAGCACACCGCTATAGAAGAGCGTGCGTTCCGGGCCGAGTAACCGGTCGCACACCCACGAGCCCGCGATGGTGGCGAGATACACGGTGCCGCCGTACGCACCGACGATGCCGGCCGCCACCGGCTTGCTGATCGCCAGCCCACCATCGGCGACCGAGAAGTACAGGTAGTACAGCAGGATCGCCTGCATCCCATAGAACGAGAAGCGTTCCCACATCTCCACGCCGAAGAGGTTCGCCAGCCCCTTCGGATGACCAAAGAATCGGCGATCGACCTGCGTATCGGACGAACCGGATGATCCCGACGCGGCGGCTTCCGTGCTCATACCAACTCCCAGACTGGTCTAGACATATTCGGGCACATGGTAGATGCCGTTAGGATGGGATCTTGGTGTGCCGGGAAGTCTGGTCGGCGAGTGAACTGTGCCGTCCAGGATGGAGGGGAAGCATTGACATCACCGAGCCGGCCCGTCAGCGAGTTCGCGCGATATCTCCGCACCGAAACCGTCGGCGGGATGCTGCTGCTTGGTGCCGCCGCCGTGGCACTGATCATGGCGAACTCACCACTCACGGAGTTCTACGAAACCGTCCGTGAATTCCACATTGGACCCGAGCTGCTGCACCTGAACCTGTCCGTCGGGGACTGGGCGAAAGACGGCCTGCTCGCGCTGTTCTTCTTCGTGGTTGGCCTCGAGCTCAAACGCGAGCTCGTGGTCGGCGAGCTGTCGTCGCTCAAGGCGGCGGCGCTACCGATCATCGCGGCGCTCGGCGGAATGGTCGCGCCCGCGCTCATCGCAGTCGCGATCGGCTGGGGCGAACCCGGCATCGAGAAGGCGTGGGCGATCCCGGTCGCCACCGACATCGCGTTCGCGCTCGGTGTGCTCGCGCTGACCGGCTCGGGGATGCCGAGCAGCGCACGGGTCTTCCTGCTCAGCCTCGCCGTGGTCGACGACCTCGGGGCGATCCTGGTGATCGCGCTCGTGTTCACCTCGAGCTTCGACCTGATCGCCGGCGCGGTGGCGATAGCCGCAATGGGGCTGTACGCGTTCCTGCAGCACAAGCGGGTGCGAACGTCCTGGCTGTACGTGCCACTCGCGGTGATCGTCTGGGTCGCGGTGCACTCCGCCGGCATCCACGCGACCATCGCCGGTGTCGCGCTTGGCCTGCTCACCCGGGTACGCAACGACCCTGGCGAGCACGAGTCACCCTCGGTGCGCCTTGAACACCGGCTGCAGCCGTGGTCGGCCGGGCTCGCGGTGCCGTTGTTCGCGCTGTTCGCCGCCGGTGTTCCGGTGCACGGTGAGGCGTTGCGCGATGTGTTCAGCAACCCGATCCCGCACGCGATCATGTTCGGCCTGATCGCCGGCAAGCTGATCGGCATCTTCGGCACCTCGGCGCTGGCCGTGAAGCTCAAATGGGCGGTCAGACCGAGAAACCTCGCCTGGCGCGACATGGTCGCGGTGTCCATGCTCGGCGCGGTCGGGTTCACGGTCAGCCTGCTGATCGCCGAACTCGCCCTTGAAGGGCAGGCGGCGCAGGAGGCGAAGGCCGCGGTGCTGATCGCCTCGGCATTCGCCGCCCTGGTCGCCGCGCTGATGATGATCAAGCGAAGCAGGGCGCACGGTGACGACGATCCGGTCGACGACGGGCCGCCGGAGTCGGGCGAGGAACCCGACTCGGCCGCGAACTCGGCCGGCGACACGCCGGAGCGCCCGGACGATCAAGGTACCCGGGATGGCGCGCCGGATTCGCAGGACAAACCGGGCTCCACCGCCTCGGACTCCGTTGACCGGAGCGGTCACTGAGCGGTCATCGCGCACCGCGAAGTCGTACATGGCACGATGGCCCCTGTGACCAGCGAACCCCACCGCAAGTACGGCGACGGGAGCGGAGCGCACGCCGTTTCGTCCATCCCGCTGTCCGAAGACCGAATCGGCAATGGCTCGGCGGAGGGCCAGTCGATCGGCAACCTGGTCAGGGACGCGTCCGCGCATGTGTCCACTTTGGTCAGGGCCGAGATCGAGCTGGCTCGGGCCGAGATCACGGGCGAGGTCAAGAAGGGCGTCAAGGGCAGCATCTATTTCATCGTCGCCCTGACCGTGCTGCTGTTCAGCCTGTTCTTCCTGTTCTTCGCACTCGCCGAGCTACTCGCGGATCTCGGCCTGTACCGCTCGGCGGCATTCGGCATCGTGTTCCTCGCGATGCTGCTCGTCGCCGGCCTGTCCGCCTTGGTCGGCTGGCGCAAGGTGCGCAAGATCCGCGCACCGGAACGGACGATCAGCTCGGTCCGGGACACCGCGGCCGCATTCAAACCACGCGGGTACACGGAGGAGCACCCCGGTCTCCCGCAACAGGCCGAGCTCGATCGGCTCGCCGGCACCGGCAAGCACGCCCGCGACTAGCGCGGCCGTGGCCGTGCGTACGCGTCCCGATCCGTCCACGGTGCTGATCGACGGCCCGTGGACGCACCGCGACGTGTACGCGAACGGCATCCGGCTGCACGTCGCGTCGGCCGGTTCCGGACCGCTGGTGCTGCTGCTGCACGGCTTCGGCGAGTTCTGGTGGGCGTGGCGGCATCAGCTGACCGCGCTCGCGGCGAGCGGGTTTCGCGCCGTCGCGGTCGATCTGCGCGGCTACGGTGATTCCGACAAGCCACCGCGCGGTTACGACGGGTGGACGCTGTCCGGGGATCTCGCGGGGTTGGTCAAGGCGCTTGGCGCGCGCCGGGCGCACTTCGTCGGGCACGGCTGGGGCGGTTTGCTTGCCTGGACGGTCGCCGTGCTGCACCCGAGGGTGCTGTCCTCGGTCAGCTCGCTCGGCGCCGCGCACCCGCTGGCTTTTCGCGGGCAGATCGCGCGGACCGCGGTTCGCCGGCGAGCCGCGAACCAGCTGCGGGCAAGCGGGCGGCTGCTGCACTTCCAGTGCCCAATGCACCCGGAGCGCTGGCTTACCAGGGACGGCGCGGCGAACACCGAACGGCTGCTGCGCGGCTGGGCCGGCACGCCGTGGGCGAGTTCGGTGGATTTCACCAGGGCAGCCGAGCGGTTCCGGCACGCGATGCTGGTTCCCGGGGTGGCGCACAGCGCGCTCGAGTACTACCGCTGGGCGTTCCGCTCGCAGTTGCGTGGGGACGGCAGGAGGTTCGCCGCGGCGGTCGACCGGCGCAGCCCGGTACCGGTACTCCAGCTGCACGGCGCGCAGGATCGTTCGATGCTGCCCGGAACCGCGCAGGCGTCAAGGCCGTGGCTCGGCCCGCACTCGCGCTACCACGAACTCCCGCACGTCGGGCACTTCCCGCACCAGGAAGCGCCCGAGGTGACGAACGAGCTGCTCGTCGAGTTCCTGCGGAACTGTTGAGTCTTTTTAGGTGCTATAACCCACAAAAAGACTCACGAGCTACTCGGTCGTGCACGGGCCGGTGTTGACCTCGGTGGCCATCCGTGGCGCGGCACGCACCTCGTCCCCGATCTCGCGGGTGGTCAGCACGAACCCGGTCTCCGGGTCATCGGTCGCCGCACCGAACACCAGGCCGGTGACGTCGCCGTCCGGATCCACCATCGGCCCGCCGGAGTTCCCGCTGCGCACCAGGGCCCGCACGGTGTACACGTCGCGCGGCACGCTGCCGGACCCGTAGATGTTCGGGCCCTGCAAGCGGATCCGCTGCCGCACACGCGCCGGCGAGGCGGTGTACGGCCCGTCCAACGGGTAGCCGAGCACGATCGCGTCGTCCCCCGCGACGGCCTCCCGGCCGGCCAGCGGCAACGGCGAGGCGGTCAGCCCAGGGACCGCGAGCACCGCGATGTCCGCGTCCGGGTCGAAGTGCACCACATGCGCGCTCAGGTCGCTGCCGTTCACCTCCACGGTCACGTCGGTAGTGCCGGCGACCACGTGCGCGTTGGTCATTACCCGCTGCGGCGAGACCACCACGCTGGAGCCTTCCAGCGAACGCGAACACGCCGGCGCCCTGCCGTGCACCTTGAGCACGCTCGAGCGGACGCGCTGCACCGTCGCGCTGTTCTGCAACGCCGGGTCGGGCGGCTGGACCTGGGTGATCGGCGTGCGGGAGAACGGATCGATCGCGGCGGGGAACCCGGAGGCGTCCAGCAGCGCACCAAGCTCGCCCGGCAACTGCTGCGCGGACGGCGGCATCACCCGGTCCACCCCACCGAGCACCGTGGATCCCTTGACAGCCGAAACCAACCCCGGCAGTCCGGTCGCCGACGTCAACGGCAGCGCGATCAGCCAGGCGACCAGGAACACCACGAAGCCCTGAACCAGCGCGCCGAACACGCTGTCAACCCCGTCGATCCGCCGCGAGGTGATCTTGCGCTTCAGCTTGCGGCCGACGTAAACGCCGATCGTCTCGCCGAGCGCGACCAGCAACACCACGCAAGCCACCGCGAACGCGACCTTGGCCGCGGGATGATCGAAGTACTCGATCAGCAGGGGGGCAAGCCGGATCCCGCCGATCGCGCCGAGCAGCACACCGACGAACGCCGGCAACGCGATCACGAAACCTTGACGTGCGCCGGAAATCGCCGCGAGCACGGCTAGCAGCACGACCAGGATGTCGACCCAGTTCACTCGGTGGCCTCCGCAGTATCCGTTTCGCCGACACCGGATCCGGCAGCAGTCCTGGATGCTTCGGACCGCGCGGCAGCGGCCAAGGCTACGTCAAGCTCGCGAACATCGCCGTCATCCCACGGCCGCGCCCAGCCGGCGATGTCGAGCAACCAGGTCAGCAGGCCCGCTGTGAACCCCCACACCAGCATGCCGGGCAGCCCGAAGGCCGGGCTGCGGTACTGGGATCGAACCTGTACCAGGAAGCGGTTGCGTGGGTCCACCAGCTCGGCCACCGGCACCCTGGCGACCGCGGCGACCTCGCCAGGGTCGACCACGCTGACCGGGCTCGGCCGGTGCCAGTGCGCGAGAACCGGCGTCACCCGGAAGTTCGAGACCGGAACGTACAGCTTCGGTAGCAACGCCACCGGGCGCACCCCGTCCGGCCGCACACCGGTCTCCTCGGCCGCTTCCCGCAATGCGGTGTCCACCGGGCCGCCGTCCTCGGCCTCGGCCGCGCCGCCGGGGAACGCGACCTGCCCGGCATGCGCGTCACCACCGTCCGCCCTGCGCAGCAGCAGCACATCGGGCAGGGCGCCGGCACCCGCGGTATTCGCCGCGCCCGCCGGGTTCGCGCCGTTCGCGAACAGCACCAGTACCGAGGCGTCCCGCGGATCACCGTCGTCCGGCGGCAACCTGCGGCTGATCTGATCACCCCGCGCGTGCTCGGTGGCACGCACCAGGCGTCGCATCCAGCCGGGCACCGTCGCGGGATCCACCAGCGGACCGTGCGTGCTCATCGACCCTCCCGCGCGGGGGAGGCGTACCGGGCGAGGGTGTCGCGGACCTGCGCGGCGTCGGTGAACACCCGCGGCTGCCGGACGAACCGCGTCTCGCCGTCCGGGGTGATCACATAGGAGGCTGGCAGGCCGGCCGGCACCTTCAGCGCCCGTCGCGCCGCCTCGTCCGTGTCGTGGAACATCGGCAGCCGTACGCCGAGCTCGGCGAGCATACTCAGACCGTCCGCCTCCTCGCTCTGCACCTGCAGCCCGACGACGCGCGCGGCACCGCGCTCCCGCGCGTACGACTGCAGCACCGGTAGCTCCTCGCGACACGGCTGGCACCAGGTTGCCCACACGTTCACCAGGGTGGTGCGACCGCCGAGCGCCTCGCCAAGGTCGCGCTGACTTCCGTCCGCGAGGCAGCGTGCGTTGACCCCGCGCAGCTCGGGGACCTGGCCGGCGCCGGAGGCGGGACATGCCCGCAGCGCGGCGTTCTGCCTCGCGGCATCGAGATCCGGGCCGCTGGCTCGCTGCTCGTCGGACGGCCCCCTCGGCCACAGCGCGACCACCACGGCGAGCAGCAGCACCGCCACGCCGAGTGCCCAGCGCGCCGGCACCGTCAACCCGCGGGGGCCGTCCTCGTCGCTCACTCGCGCACCGCCCCGCGGGGCCTTCGACGCCCTGGCTGGTCGACCTGCTCGGCCAGCGCGAGCAGGTGGTCGGTCTCCGGGCCGCGCACCAGCTTCGCGGCCGCCACGGGGTCTTCGGGACCGGTGCCGAACGACGGGCACTCGGCGGCGAGGAAGCACGCCCCGCACGCGGGGCGGCGGGAATGGCAAACCCGCCGGCCGTGGAAGATCACCCGGTGGGACAGCATCGTCCAGTCCTTCCGAGGGACTAGCTCGCCGATCTCGTGCTCCACCTTCACCGGGTCCTCCTCGGCGGTCCAGCCCCAGCGGCGCACCAGCCGACCGAAGTGCGTGTCCACCGTGATGCCTGGCACCTCGAAGGCGTTGCCGAGCACCACGTTCGCCGTCTTGCGGCCGATGCCGGGCAGCCTGACGAGATCCTCCAGCCTGCCGGGCACCTCGCCGTCGAACCGCTCAACCAGCGTGCCGCCGATCTTCATCAGCGAGTTCGCCTTGTTCCGGTAGAACCCCGTCGGGCGGATCAGTTCTTCCAGCTCGGTGCGATCCGCGCCGGCGTATTCGGCGGCGGTCGAGTAGCGCGCGAACAGTTTCGGGGTGACCTCGTTGACCCGCTGATCGGTACATTGCGCGGACAAGATCGTGGCGACGACGAGTTCGAGCGGGTTACGGAAGTCCAGCTCGCAGTGCGCGTCGGGGTAACCGTCGGCCAGCGCGCGGACCATCCGGCGGACACGACGGACCAGCGCGAGGTGACTTTCCGTCACCCGTGATCCAGAGCTAGAGCCACTCATGACTGGCTTTCCTCACTCTTTCGGGGGTCGCTGCGAGCCGTCGAAGACACCCCGCTAGCCTACGGGCGGTGTATGGGGTCTTGGTGTGTACCCGGGACACGCCGGGTACACGGTACGCGTCCCAAGATCCACGGTGAGCGAGGATGAACACCATGCGTGACGACTCGACCGTGACGGGCAGGTCCTTCGGATGACTGTGTGGCTGGCGATCGCGGTGCCGTTCGTAATCATGTTCTTCGCACTGTTCATGGAGCGCGTGGAGACACGCCTGCGGCACGTCGCGGTGCAGGAGGAAGAGGTCGAGGAATTCCTCGAGCAGGCAAGGCCCAACGAGGTCCGGGCGCTGTATGGGCACGGTATCGGGCGCGCGCTCGAACTGTTTCGGCTGCGTAGGCTCGGTGGCAGGGCAGGCAAGCTGCGTGCCAGGCGGGCCCGGGGGTAGGGTCAGCCGACTGGCGAGAGCAGCCGATCCGTTCGCCGGGTAGCTTGAAGTCTGGCGAGACGCTCGTGAGGCGTTCATCCAGGGCTCGGCGAGCCAGCGGGCGAATCTCGGCCAACGCCCTACACTGCACGTAGTGATCGGCGACATAGTGGCCTGCCCTGGCCCGTGTCGCGTCCCAACAGGAGGCACGAGGTGGACGAAACCCTGGCCCGTGCGGGCATCTTTCAGGGTGTGGAGCCGGCGGCGGCAGAAGCACTTGCTCAGACGCTCGAAGCGACCGAGTTCCCGCGCGGACACGTGATCTTCAACGAGGGCGAGCCGGGTGACCGCCTCTATATCTTGCAGTCCGGCAAGGTCAAGGTCGGCCGCAAGTCCCCGGACGGCCGGGAGAACCTGCTGCAGATCATGGGCCCGTCGGACATGTTCGGCGAACTGTCGATCTTCGATCCCGGTCCGCGGACGTCCACCGCGACGACGGTGACCGAGGTTCGCGCGCTGACCATGGATCGGCAGGCGTTGCGGCAGTGGATCAGCAATCGCCCAGAGATCGCCGAGCAGCTGCTGCGTGTGCTGGCTCGCCGGCTGCGCAGGACGAACAGCATGGTCGCGGACCTGATCTTCACGGATGTCCCCGGCCGGGTCGCCAAGGCCCTGTTGCAACTGGCCCAGCGGTTCGGCTCGCAGGAGGCCGGGCTGCTCCGGGTCACGCACGACCTGACCCAGGAGGAGATCGCCCAGTACGTCGGGGCGTCACGGGAGACCGTGAACAAGGCACTCGCCGACTTCGCGCACCGCGGCTGGCTGCGTCTGGAGGGCAAGAGCGTGTTGATCCTGGATCCGGAGCGGCTGGCGCGCCGTGCCCGCTGACGGTATTCGACCAGCCAGTTCGACATAGCGAGAGGGGCCGGGCGCCACCCCCGACGTGGCGCACCGGCCCCTCTCGTTTATGCGCGGTTCGTCCCCCGACGTTCCGCGCTCCCCGCCCTCCGGCACATAGGCCCCGACCCTTGGCTCGGAGGGAACTCGTGGTGCGTGTTGAGTTTGCGGAGTCAACGCTTCGTGATCACCGTCGATGCTGGGAAGGGCGGCGGCTCTCCGTTACCACCATTGCACGGCCCCTCCCCACCTACTCAAGGCCTGTCACCCTTTAAGACCCTTGAGAGACGAATTCGTTGCTCGACTTCACCGCGAAATGGGTGCAACGTTATGGAACCGAGACCATCGCGGCGCCGGTGACCGAGCACACCGGGAAATAACTGGTACGATCGTACAGTTTTAGGCACACTGGTAGGCGTGTCCCAGGAATCCTCGACGAGCCGCGTATCACTGGCCGATTACCGAACGGCGCTGACCGCGCCGGGTGCCCGCTGGCCGGTGCTCACCTCGCTGCTCGGCCGGTTGCCGATCGCGATGATCGGGATTTCCGCGCTGCTGTACACCCAACGCCAGACCGGGTCGTTCGCCACGGCCGGGCTGGTCTCGGCTGGCACGTTGATCGGGGTCGCGCTCGGCTCGGTGATCCAGGGCAGGGTGATGGACCGGCTGGGTCCGACCCGCCCGCTGCTGGCCATGGCCGGTGCCTTCACGGTGGCGCTGGTCGGATTGACCATGGCGATCGAGACGCGCGCCCCGGACGCGACGCTGGTGACACTGGCGGTCGTAGTCGGGCTGACCCAACCAATGGTGGCCTCCTCCTCCCGGGCGATCTGGACCCGGCTGCTGCCGGCCGGGCCGGCTCGTACCGCGGCGTTCTCCTACGAGGCGATCAGCATGGAGGTGTTCTTCATCCTCGGCCCTGGTATCGCGGGCGTGCTGATCGCGGCACCGTGGGCGGGCACCGGCCTGGTGGCCGGCGGTGCGTGCATGCTCATCGGCGCACTCGGCTTCGCGCTCAGTCCCGCGGTGCGGGCGTGGCGGGCGGCGCCGGGCTCCGTCAGCGGTTCGCGCCTGCTCGGCGCGCTGGCCAGCCCGGGGATGCGCACCGTGGCGGTTGCCGCGCTCGGGTTCGGCGTGGTGATCGGGTTCGTCGAGGTGGCCGTGCCGGCGGCCGCGACCCGCGCGGGCGAGCCGGCCCTTGGCGGGCTGATGCTCAGCCTGTGGTCGTTGAGCTCGGTGATCTTCGGGGTGGCCTACAGCCTGCGTCCCTGGCCGCGGCCGATGCACCTGCGGCTGCCCGTGCTGCTCGCCGGGTTCGCCGCGCTCGTCGCGTTGCTCGCGCTGCCGGGCACGCTGTGGGGGCTGGCCGCCCTGATGCTGCTCGCCGGCACGTTGATCACGCCGCAGTCCACGGCGCATTCCGCGTCGATCGAGATCGTCTCGTCGCCCGGCGCGATGACCGAGGCGTTCGGCTGGGTGATCACCGCCGTCACGCTCGGGCTCTCGGCTGGGCAGTCGGTGTCCGGCATCCTGGTCGAGCACGGTGGGCCCGGCCTGTCGTTCCTGGCCGCGGCGGTGGCCGGGCTGCTGCTCGCCGGCCTGGTGTGGGCCATGCGGCGTACCGTCGCCGCGTCCATCGGTCCGGTGCGAGGCGACGTGGTCGCCGCGCACTGAGCCGCCCGCGGTTACCTCGCACTGGACGGGACTGTCGGACCCCGTTCCCTCCCGCTCAGGATTGCCGCAGGTAGTCCAGCTGGGCACGAACGGACCACTCGGCCGGCCCCCACAGCGACGGATCCACGTCGGCGTAGACGTGCTCAACGACTTGCCGGGGGGTCGCTTCGTCGCCGAGCTCCCGCAACGCCGCCCGCACCTGATCCAACCGCTGCTCGCGATGCTCGAGGTAGTACCGCGCGGTTTCCGCCAGATCCGCGAGCTCCGGCCCGTGCCCTGGCAGGCCGACCGTCCCCGCGGGCACCTCAACCAGCAGGCGCAGCGACCGCAGGTAGTCGCCGAGCGCCCCATCCGGATGCGCGATCACCGTCGTGCCACGACCGAGCACGGTGTCCCCGGTCAGCACGGCGCGCACCCCATCGTGCTCGGTTTCCAGGCACACCGAGTCGCCGGTGTGCCCAGGCGTATGCCGCACCCGCAGCCGCAGCCCACCGAGCTGCAGCAGCTCGCCGTCCTCGAGGGATACCGCGTCCAGGCACAGCACGGGGTCGAACGCGCGCACCGACACGCCGAGCCGGCCGGCAAGCCACGGCGCGCCCTCCACGTGGTCCGGGTGATGATGGGTGAGCAACACGACCTCGGCCGGCCCGCACCCGGCGACTCGCTCCAGATGCTCGATCTCGTGGTGCCCCGGATCGACGATCACACAGCTTTCCGAGTCCGGCGCGCGCAACACCCAGGTGTTGGTGCCGTCCAACGTCATCGCGCTCGGGTTGTTCTCAAGCAGCACGGAGGCGAACGGCGTGACCGGTCGCAGCGAGCCGTACGCGGGATGCTCGAGCATGGCTACTCCACCTCGTCGTCCTGCCGGGCATCCAGGTGCGTCGGCGCGCTGTCGTAACGCGAGTCGCCGGGAAGCACCACCCGCAACTTTCTGCCTTCCCGCAGCACCTTCGGAATGATCTTCTTCAGGGTGCGGCCGGCGGTCATCGCCTCGACCACGGTATCGAATTCGGTGAGCTCCGACAGGGTCCGCCAGGTGGGCGGTAGCAGCCCGGTGCGCCCGGCCTTCCAGTCGTCCAGCGCGTCCTGGGGGCGAAACCAGCCGGCGGACTCGGCCTCACTGGTAGCCCCGTCGGCGCTTTGCCCGTCCGGGAGGGCGGCGATCATGAATCGCGTGTCGTAGCGGCGGTGCTCGACCTCGGGCGTGAGCCAGTTGGCCCACGGCCGCAACAGGTCGGCACGCAGCACCAGGCCGGCTTCGGCGAGGAAACGCCCGAGGGAAAGCTCCCGGTTCACCAGCGCCGCGCGGGCCCCGGCGTACGGCGTGGGATCCCGCACCACGGTCCGCGGGTCCGGGCCGGCGAGCAACACCCCGGACTCCTCGAACGTCTCCCGGACGGCGGCGCACACCAGAGCCCTGGCCAGCCCGGTGTCACAGTTGAACACCTCGGCCCACCACTCCGGGCCGTTCCCGGTCCACGCCACGTCGGCGTCGGCGTCGGCGCGGTCCACCCCGCCGCCGGGGAACACGGTCATTCCCGCGGCGAACGCCATCGCGGCCGCCCTGCGTAACAGGAACACCTCCGGACCTCGGTGGGAGTCCCGCAGCAGCACCACTGTCGCGGCATCCCGCGGGGTAACCGGCGGATCGGGCGGAACCGGTGGAACCATCCCTTCGGGCAGGGCGAATTCCTCGGGCAGCTCGTGCACGAGGATGACCTTATCCTCGGCACACGAAGGTAAGCCGCGGGCGACGTCCGATAAGGTGCGTAACGCGATTAATCGCCGACCACCAGTGACTACCCACGCAGTGATATCCCGTCGGTGGCGACCCATCGCCAGACAGCTGAGAGGCACCGTGACGATCCACCGGGCTGAGCGGCAGCGCGGGTGCACCGCCTGCGCGGAGGGGGACTGATATGCCGCTGTCCGGGGAGGAGATCTACCAGAACTTCCACAACGGCAGGGGTGGCGCCGGGCTGGGCGAGGCTGCCGGGATCGTGCGCAATCTCGCGGACAACTACCGGAACCGCGCCGGCAACCTCACCAAGCTCACCGGGTCGCTCGGCTCGGTGTGGTCGGGCATCGCCGGCGGCGCAGCGGGGCGCGACGCGGCGCCGATCGCGGAGTCGTTCGCCAGCACCGCGCCGGACATGCACACAGTTCAGGACCTGGTACAACGGCAGGTCAGCTCGTTCGACAGCGCGAAGAGTTCGGTGCAACCGGTACCGCCCGCGCCGAACAAGCCCGGATTCTGGGAGAACCTGCTCAGCCTCGGCGGAGATACCTTTGAGGCGAGGCAGGCGGCGCACAACAGCGCCGCGCAGCACAACGTCGACGTGATGAACAACTACGCACTGGCCACCGAGTACAACACGAGTGGCCTACCGGGCGGGACCGGATCAAGCGGCGCGGTCGTCGCCGGCGTCGGCCTGGCCGGCGCGCAGGTGCCCGGCCTGACCAGCCCGGCTACGCCATCCGGGTCATTTTCCGGGGTGCTACCCATCGATGATGAGCACGCCGGTGCCGGGCTCGCGGACGCGGGCACCGGGCCGGACGGGCACGACGGCACTGGATCGGGTGGCGGCGGGACACCTTCGGATGACAATCGCGGAAGCTCAGGACTGGCCGGGAGTCCCGTCGGAGGAACCCACGGCGGGGACAACGAACAACGGTGGTCCTCGTTCCTCGTCGATGACGATGCCGGCGAGGTGTTCGGAACCGACGAATCCACCGCCCCGCCGGTCATCGGCGAGTAAGAAACCCTTCGGGAGCGCCAGCGTTGCTTTCAAATCCGGTCACGATCTCAGCCACGTCGCTGGCCGCGTTGCTGCGCAGGGAACGCATCGGCGAACCGCACATCACGGTGAGCCCGACCGCGATGTGGCTGGATTCCGACGAGCGTCGCGAAGAGGACAAACGGACAGGCGAGGAGATCGACGGCCTCGAGGTCACCGACCAGCGCGGGTTGGACGTCGAGTTCGCCGCGTCGCTCGCCGTGCTCTGCCGGCCGACCACCGAGTACTACGGCTGGATCAACGAGGGCAAGACCACGCTCGCGGTGCTCGCAGGGGCCATCGGCAGGGAAGCCGTGCTCGCCGTCCGGGAGAACGACACCGTCTTCCTCAACCAGGTCCAGCCGGACAAGCTGCCCGAGGCGCTGGTCTCGCAGATCCCCGAGTTCGCGCCCGCCAAGGGGCGGCCGATCAACGTCGCGCAGGACGAGGTGCTCGCCGAGGTGGAACGAGCGCGGCAACCGACCGGCGTGATCACTCGCACGGCCAGCCACGCGGTGCGCCAGGTGCAGAGCATCAGCGCGCTGCCAACCGACGGCGGCGGGGAACTCTACGCCGCCGTGCGGGACAGCGTTGGCCGGCGAACGCACACCGAGCACCCGCTGCGGTACGCGGACACCACCGAGGGGCGCTGGCTGAACATCACGCTGCCAGGTCAGACCCGCACCATGCTGGTGATCAGCCCTGGGACCCGGCGGGACATCGCCCAGCGGCTCAGGGACATGCACGGCGCGATTTCCGGCTGAGCCTCCGGTGGTTGCAGGATGGGCGGCGTGAACGAACAGCTACGCGTGGGGCTTGTCGGCGCCGGCCCGTGGGCAAGCTCGGTATCCGCGCCCGGATTGGCCGACCACCCTGGAACGAAGCTGGCTTCGGTGTGGACCCGCCGTCCCGAAGCCGCCCTCGAGCTCGCCGGGCGGCACGGCGCGTCCGTCGCGGACGACTGGGCGGCGTTGCTCGCCGAGGTGGACGCGGTGGCTTTCGCGGTGCCGCCCACCGTGCAGGCCGAGCTGGCGCCGGCGGCGGCCGCCGCCGGTAAGCACCTGATCCTCGAGAAGCCGCTTGGTCCGGACGTGCCGGCCGCGTCGCGGATAGCCGAGGCGGTCACCGAGGCTGGCGTGGTTGGCATGCTGGTGCTGACCAGACGGTTCGCCCCGGAGACCACCGAGTGGCTGGCCGAGTTGCGCCGGCTCGGCGGTTGGTCGGGCGGGGAAGGGAAATGGCTGTCCGGCGCGCTGCTGGCCGGGGACTACGTGGACTCGGCATGGCGGCAGTCCGAAGGGGCGCTGGCCGACGTCGGCCCGCACGCCTTCGATCTGCTGGACGCCGCGCTCGGCGAGATCACCGAGGTGGTGGCCGCCAGCAGGACAGCCGACGACCTGTGGCAGGTGACGCTGGCGCACCGCGGCGGCGCGTACAGCACCTGTGCGCTCTCGCTGCGGCTGCCGCTGAAGCCGAGCGTGGTCGAGTTCGCGGTATACGGCGAGAACGGCTACCGCGCGCTGTCCGGAAAGGACACTCCGAACGAGGAGTGCTACGCCGCCTTCCTTGACGACTTCGTGGCCATGGTGGCCAGCGGCAACACATCGCATCCCTGCGATACGCGGCGCGGGCTGCACCTGCAGCGGATGCTCGATGCCTGTCGGCATCGAGCTCGTGAGTCTTTTTAGGTGCTATAACCCCGAAGCTGTGTCCGATGGCTCGATCCTGACGAGCAGATCTCGCTGACTCACGACACCCTGACTCACGACACCTCGACCACCAGCTCGACCTCGACGGGCGAACCGAGCGGCAACTCGGCGACCCCGACCGCGGAGCGCGCGTGCTGCCCGGAGTCCTCGAAGATCTCCCTGAACAGCTCCGACGCGCCGTTCGCAACGGCGGGCTGGCCGGTGAATCCCTCCGCGGATGCCACGAACACCACGGCCTTGACCACGCGCAGCACCGAATCGATGCCGACCAGCCCGTGCACCGCGGCAAGCGCGTTCAGCGCGCAGGTCCGCGCGTACCGCTGCGCCTCATCGGGACCGATCTCGGCGCCCACTTTCCCGGTCGCCGGCAGCGCGCCGTCCACAAGGGGCAGCTGCCCCGCGGTGAACACCAGCGAGCTGCTGCGGATCGCCGGCACGTAGGACGCGACCGGCGCGGCGACCGGTGGCAGTTCGATGCCGAGCTTGGCGAGTTGGTCGCTCCAGGCCATCCCGCTACTCCTTCGGCCGCTTCAGGTAGGCCACGTGCTGCTCACCACTCGGGTTGGGCAGCACGGTCACCAGTTCCCAGCCGTCCTCACCCCACTGGTCGAGGATCTGTTTGGTGGCGTGGATCAGCAATGGCACCGTCGAGTACTCCCACTTCGTCATGCCCAGGAGGGTATCTGGCCACCCGGCACGTCCCCCGTCACCCGGGCCGGTGCTGATCGTTAGGCAAGCATGCTGATCCGGATGCTCGCCGTGCTGCTGGGAGCGCTCTGCACGGCCGCACTGCTCACCGCCCCCAGCGCGGCGGCGGCCCAGCCGGGCACGGCCCAGCCGGGTGCCGGGCCGCCGGGGGCGAACGACTGGTCCTGCCAGCCGAGCGCGCGGCATCCGAATCCGATCGTGCTCACCCACGGGCTCGGCGCGAACGCCGCGATGAACTGGCAACGAATGGCGCCGATCCTCGCCGGCGAGGGCTACTGCGTGTTCGCGCTGACCTACGGCCGCGCGCCGAAAGCACCGCCACCGCTCGACCGCCTCGGCGGCCTGCGCCGGATGGAGGAAAGCGCAACGGAGCTGTCCTCCTTTGTGGACAAGGTGCTGGCCAGCACCGGAGCCACCAAAGTGGACATCGTGGGGCACTCCGAGGGCACCCTGATGCCGAGCTACTACGTGCGCTTCCTCAACGGGGCATCCAAAGTAGACAAGTACGTGTCGCTGACCCCGCTGTGGGAAGGCACCACGCTGGCCGGGCTGCCGGCGCTGTACCAGTTCGGCAAGCACCTCGGCCTCTCCGGCGTGGTGGACGAGGTGCTCGCCCGGTTCTGCGGATCCTGCCCGCAGTTCCTGCAAGGCTCGGACTACCTGGCCAAGCTGCACGCGGCCGGGGTGTTCGCGCCCGAGGTCACCTACACCAACATCGTGACCCGGTACGACGAGGTGGTCATCCCGTACACCAGCGGGCTCGGATACGGGCCGAACGTCACGAACATCGTGCTGCAGAACGGTTGCCCGCAGAATCTATCCGAGCATGCCGCCCTCGCGGTCGACCCGATGACCACCGGCCACGTGCTGAACGCACTGGATCCGGCGAACGCCGAGCCGGTGCACTGCCGACCGGGAGTCCCGATCGCCGGCGCCTGACACGCCGCGCACGGCCACGGTTACGGTGGACCGCCGTGGAGACCTGGCGCATCTTCGCGACCGCGCTTCTTGGCACCGGCGGCATCGTGCTGGTACTGGTCACGATGGCGCAGGTGCGCGAGCGTAGGAACAGCAGCACCGCGCAGGTGGCGATCTCGGGCGCGGTGGCGTTCACCCTGCTCGTGGTGATCGGTCTGCTGGTCGCGACCGTGCTGCCGGCAGCCGTCGCGTGGACAACGGTTGCCGTCGTCGGCGCGATCGCCGGGCTGCTGGTGCTGATCGATTGAGAACGACTGACGCCGATCGATCAAGCACCGCCGAGGCCGGAGTCACGCTCACCGGATCGGCCGCCACAGTTAGGCTGGTCGGGTGACTACGCCCGTCCCCGGATCGAGTGTCGGCTGGACCGAGGAGATCGGCCGAGCTCGGCTGCACGTGGTCTCCGGCAAGGGCGGTACCGGCAAGACCACCGTCGCCGCCGCCCTCGGCCTGGCCCTCGCCCGTGGCGGGCGCCGGGTGCTTCTCGCCGAGGTCGAGGGCCGGCAAGGGATCGCCCAGATCTTCGACACCGAACCGCTGCCGTACGCCGAGAAACGCATCGCCTCCGCCCCGGACGGTGGCGAGCTGCACGCGGTACACGTGGACGCCGAGGCGGCGCTGCTCGACTTCCTCGACATGTTCTACAACCTCGGGTTCGCCGGCCGCACGCTGCGCCGGATGGGTGCCATCGAGTTCGCCACCACGCTGGCACCCGGCCTGCGGGACGTGCTGTTCACCGGGAAGCTGATGGAATGTGTGCGGCGGGTGGACTCGCACGGCCGGCCCGCCTTCGACGCCGTGGTGCTGGACGCCCCACCCACCGGGCGGGTGGTCAAGTTCCTCGACGTCACCAAGGCACTGTCCGACCTCGCCAAGACCGGGCCGATCAGGGGGCACGCGGACAAGGTGGTCAAGCTGGTGCACTCCCAGGACACCGTGGTGCACCTGGTGACACTCCTCGAGGAGATGCCGGTGCGGGAGACGCTGGACGCGGTGGCCGAGCTGGACGGCGCCGATCTACGCCCTGGCGCGGTGATCGTGAACCGGGTACGCCCGCCGCGGCTGCCCGCGCCCGCCATCGCCACGGCGGCGAGCGGCCAGGTGGATGCCGCGCGGATGCGTGACGAGCTCACCGCGGCCGGCCTCGAGCTGGACGAGATGACACTGGACGGGCTGGTCACCGAAACCATGGAACACGCCGTGCGGATGCAGGCCGAACACACCGCCCGTGAGCAGCTTGCCGAGGCGGATCTGCCGGCACTCGAGTTGCCGGAACTGACCGGAGGCGTGGACACCGGAGCGCTCTACGAACTCGCCGATCTACTGACCGAACAGGGGGCACGGTGAGCGGGCCGGAACGGCTGCACGTCGACGACCTGCTGGATGATCAGGACACCGGGGTCGTCGTGTGCTGCGGTTCGGGCGGCGTCGGCAAGACCACCAGCGCCGCGGCGCTCGCGCTGCGGGCCGCGGAGCGCGGGCGGCAGACGGTGGTGCTGACCATCGACCCGGCGCGCCGGCTCGCCCAGGCGCTCGGGCTCCGGGAGCTGGGCAACCACCCGAAGCGGGTCCGCATCGCCGGCTGGGAGCCGAAGGGCGAGCTGTGGGCGATGATGCTGGACATGCGGCGCACCTTCGACGACATGGTGCAGGCGCACGCCGGGCCGGAGCGCGCCGAGCAACTACTCGCGAACCCCTTCTACCAGACCATTTCCACGTCGTTCTCCGGCACCCAGGAGTACATGGCGATGGAGAAGCTCGGGCAGCTCGTGGCCACCGGCGAGTGGGATCTGATCATCGTGGACACCCCGCCGAGCCGCTCCGCCCTGGACTTCCTGGACGCCCCGCAGCGGTTGTCCGCCGCGCTGGACAGCCGGTTGCTGCGGATGCTCTCCGCACCGGCGCGGGCGAGCGGACGCGGTATCCGCAAGCTCGTCGGCACCGGCTTCAACCTGTTCGCCAAGGCGATCTCGACCATCCTCGGTGGCCAGCTACTCGCCGACGCCTCGGTGTTCATGCAGGCCTTCGACAGCATGTTCGGCGGTTTCCGGGAGCGCGCCACCAAGACCGCCGAGCTGCTGCGCTCGCCGGGCACCAGGTTCCTGGTCGTCGCCTCCCCCGAGCCGGACGCGCTGCGCGAGGCCGGCTACTTCGTGGACCGGCTGGACGGCGAGCGCATGCCGCTCGCCGGTCTGGTGGTGAACCGGACACATCCGGTGCTCGCCAGGAAACTCACCGCGAGCAGGGCGCTCGCCGTCGCGGAGAACATCCAGAACCCGCAGCGAGACGGCGACGCGTCAGTTGCCGGCGCGGTACTGCGGCTGCACGCGGACCGGGTCGAGCAGTCCGCACGTGAGCAGCGGCTGCTCGCCCGGTTCACCCGCGCACATCCGGTTGTCGCGATCGCCGAGGTGCCCGCGCTGGCTCGCGACGTGCACGACCTCGACGGTCTCCGCGAAGTCGGCGAGCACCTCTGCCACCCGTGAGGGATCAGCCGACGCGCACGTCTTCCTCGGTGTGCTCGCGGCGGGCCTCGGTGAGTAGCTCGTACCAGGAAGTCACATCCGGCCGGCGCCGCAACACGGCGCGCCGCTCGCGCTCGGTCATCCCACCCCAGACGCCGAACTCGATCCGGTTGTCCAGTGCCTCGGCGAGGCACTCGGTACGAACCGGGCAGGATACGCAAACGACCTTCGCCTTGCGCTGCTCAGCGCCGCGAACGAACAGCTCCTCGGGATCCTCGTCGCGGCAGGCGGCCCGCACCCGCCAGTCGGATTGGCTCGGCCCCGTGGCCTCGTTTGCCTGACCGTTTGGATGCCCCGAACCCAGGTACATAACGCCCCCAGCTTCCTTACGCCGCTCACGACCCTCCTGACCGGCACCTCCCCGGTGCCGGGCCGATCGACCGCGCCGCCTGCACGGCACCGCCCATCAAGCACCTGTCGTGAGTCGTTGACGGACGATAAGGGTATCTGGTTCCACGGACAACACGATTGGCGCCGGTTATTCGGCTGTTCATGTCCGGTCGGTGCCCTGGACGGCGTGGCGATTTTCCGGGAACGCGTACCCTGGCCTCGTGCATGCACGCGAAAGTCTGCTCAAACTTCTGGGGCTCTGCCTGCTAGCCGGAGTACTCGTCGCCGGACTGCTGTTCCCGGTAGCCGGTTCGATGGGCATGATGTCGAACAAGGCGAGCGACACGATCGACAACCTGTCCGCTGACGTGCTCACCAGCCAGCCGCCGCTGATCACCACGCTCACGGACGTGAACAACAAGCCGATCGCGCACCTCTACGAGCAGTACCGCGTGCCGGCCGGGCCGGACCAGATCTCCCGCACCATGAAGGACGCGTTGATCTCCGTCGAGGACCGGCGGTTCTACGACCACCAGGGCGTTGACTGGAAGGGCACGATCCGCGCGGCGATCACCAACCAGGCATCCGGCGACGTGCAGGGCGCGTCCACGTTGACCCAGCAGTACGTGAAGAACTACCTGATCAACGTGTCGTACCGGAAGGACGAGGGCGAGCAGCAGCGGGCGCAGGAGCAGACCATCGCCAGGAAGGTCCGGGAGGCACGGATCGCGCTGCAGCTCGAGCAGAAGATGAAGAAGGAGGACATCCTCGCCGGCTACCTCAACGTGGTGGAGTTCTCCCAGCAGATCTACGGCGTCGGTGCCGCCGCGCACGCCTACTTCGGCACCACCCCGGACCAGCTGAACGTGCCGCAGTCCGCGCTGCTGGCCGGCCTGGTGAACAACCCGGTGGTGAACGATCCGTGGAACAACCCGCAGCGGGCACTCCAGCGCCGGAACACCGTGATCGACCGGATGGTGGACAACAAGAAGCTGGCGCCCGCGGATGGCGAAGCGGCCAAGAAGTCCGAGCTCGGCATCCTGCCGGAACCGAACAAACCGGCGCGCAGCTGCCTGTCCGCGGATCCGAAGTACGGCTTCTTCTGCCAGTACGTCGAGGAGTACTTGAGCAACGCCGGCTTCGACAAGGAGACGCTGTACTCCGGTGGGTACACGATCCGCACCACCCTCGACCCCAAGGTCACCAACGAGGCCAAGGCCGCAGCCGAGCGAGGGGTACCGAAGACGCAGGAGGGCGTCGCGAACACGATGTCGGTCGTCAAGCCCGGCAAGGACAAGCACCGGGTGTCCGCCCTGGTCGCCAACCGGGACTACGGGGTGAACGCCGCGGCGGGGCAGACGACCTACGGGCTGCCCAACCGGGTGGCGAACATGTTCGGCGCCGGATCCATCTTCAAGATCTTCACGGCCGCCGCCTCACTGGAAAGCGGCATGGGCATCCAGAACATCGTGCAGGTGCCTGGCAGCTACGCGTCGAACGTCTTCCTCGGTGGCGCGCCAAGCTGCCCGCCGTCCGGCTACTCGCACCAGTACTGCGTGCGCAACGCGGGGGACTACGCCGGATCGATGACCCTGCAGGACGCCCTCGCGCAATCACCGAACACCGCGTTCGTGATCCTGGAGGAGAAGGTCGGCATGGGCCCCGTGACGCAGATGGCCAGCCGGCTCGGGCTGCGCACCACCATGGCCTCCACGATCGCCGGCGACGAGCCGGACCCGTCGGCAGGGCGGGCGGAGAACCGGCTGAGCCAGCAGGCGTACTTCGGGCCGACCAAGAACAGCCCGGGGAACGCATCGTTCACCCTCGGCCCCGGCGCGGTCAGCGGGCTCGAGCTGGCCAACGTCGCCGCCACCATCATGAGCGGCGGCAAGTGGTGCCCGCCGACGCCGGTCGAGGAGATCAAGGACCGCAACGGTGAGCCGGTGAAGATCAAGGACCAGCCGTGCGAACAGGCCGTCGCCGAACCGCTCGCGAACAGCCTGGCCGTCGGGATGAGCAAGGACGACACGGGGGCCGGCACCTCGGCTGCCGCGGCCAGCAACGTCGGCTGGCGACGTCCGATGATCGGCAAGACCGGCACCACGCAGGACAACAAGTCGGCCGGCTTCGTGGGGGCCACCCCGCAGCTGGCCGCCGCCACCATGACGTTCCCCGATGGCTCGTCGCCGCAGGGGCTGTGCGGCACGCCGCCGCAGCTGTGCGGCGTGAACGGCGGTGACATCTTCGGTGGTAAGACACCAGCGGCGACCTGGTTCGACGCGATGTCGAAGATCCACGCGGGCAAGCCGGTGCGGCCGCTGCCGGCGGCCGATCCGCGATACGAGCACGGCGGGCCGAAGGTGACCGTGCCGAACGTGGTGCGCAGGTCGGTGGACGACGCGAAGGGCATCCTCGGCCGGGCCGGCTACCAGGTGAAGGTCGAGGACTGGGACTCGACAGCCAAGGCTGGCACCGTGGTTGGCCAGACGCCGCGCGGCGTGCGGTCACCGGGCGGGCAGATCACGCTGTACGTCAGCACCGGTAAGAAACCCGTGCCGGAGACCGTCGGCGGCGCCGAGGCGGCACCGGGCACGCCGCCCGAGGCGACCGATCCGGCGCCCACGCCGGACGGCGGGGGCTAGGGCGTGTCTGATAATGCTGTGGTCCAGGTGATCGCGGCGTGGAGGACGACCGCAGATCGGTAGACGATGGCGAGTTTGTCGTAGCGAGTGGCTAGACCGCGCCATTGCTTGAGCAGGTTGAACCGGCGCTCGA
>WHSZ01000054.1 GCA_009379845.1 Pseudonocardiaceae bacterium
ACTCACGGGTCGGTACTCACGGGTCGGTACTCACGGGTCGGTACTCACGGGTCGTCGCGGCGCCAGGCGCCGTTCCGGAGAAACCAGTGCTCGGGATGCGGGTGGCTGAGAAAGTCGTGATGCGAGATCTCCCAGCCGTACGCGCCCGCGTGGCTGAACATCAGCACGTCACCGGCCCGCACCCGGTCCACCGGCACGCCGCTGGCCAACACATCCTTCGGGGTACACAACTCGCCGACCACGCTCACCCGTGTGTCGCGCACCTCCGGCCGGGGTAGCTCCGCGGGCCACTCGTCCACCGGCAACACGGTGAACGGATGGCTGTGCTGCCAGGACACCGGCAGCCGAAAATGGTGCGTGCCGCCGCGCACCAGCACGTAGTCGGCGCCGTGGTTGCGCTTCACGTCCAGCACCCGCACGGCGTACCGGCCGCACTCCGCCACCAGGAATCGTCCGCACTCGAAGTCGACCTCCCGCCAGTGCGCGGGAAACGTGTCGACCAGCGGCGCGAGGCAGAGGGCGAACGCCGAGAAGTCGAACGGCGCGGCCGGCTCCGCGTAGTTCACGCCGATGCCGCCACCGACGTTCAGCACCTCGCAGCGGATCCCGAATTCCCGCTCCCAGCCGAGCACCTTGTCCCGGTACAGCTCGAGCAGGTCCAGATGCGCTCGCGCCGACAGGTTGTTGGAAAGCGAGTGCAGGTGGAACCCCGCCAACCGCAGGCCCGGCAGCCGCCGAGCATGGCCAACCGCAGCTGGCAGGCTGTGCTCATCGATTCCGAACTGCGTCGGTTGGCCAGCCATCGCCAGCGTGCTCGGGGGAAACGGCCCGGAAAGGTTCACCCGAAGCAGCACGTCGACGACCTCGCCGGCAGCCTGCGCGGCCGCCGAGAGCCGATGCAGTTCCAGCGCGCTTTCCACGTGGAACCGCCGCACCCGCATGGTGATCGCCTCCGCGAGTTCGGCGCCGGTCTTGGCCGGCCCGCCGAAGATCACCGCGAGCTCGGCGCCGACGGCACGCGCCTTCGCCAGCTCACCGCCGGAGGAGACTTCGAACCCGGCGACCACCGGCGCGAGCGCGCGCAGCAACGGATTCGCGCTGTTCGCCTTCATCGCGTAGAACATCCGGCAGCGTCGCGGCAGCCGGTCCACCACGCCGCGCACGTGTTCGGTCAAGACGTCCAGGTCGTAGCCGAACAGACATACCGGCTCAGCGCCCTTGGCGCGTTGTGCGACTAGCCTTTCCCACCGCGGCTCAGTGGATTCGAAACCCGGTGCAGCCGCAGTTCGGTGTCCGGCAGCAACCTGCGGGTGGTCAGCTGCTCGACCTCGATCGTCGGCTTGAATACGTCGAATTTGTCGATACCTCCACCGAAGCGTTGGATATAGTACTCGATCGTGCCGCGAACCAGCGTCCAGAATTCCGGCTCCGGCAGGGCGTACGCGTCCTCCAGGAACATGCCAAGCTCGCCAAGGTTGATGAAGAAGAACGCGTCGAGCACGAAGTCCGACACGAGATCGAGATCATCGGTCTGCACGAACGAGTTCCGGTTCACGTGATGTTCCGGGGTTCCGGCGAGTTCCGGACACAGCGCCGGTTCGGCCAGTGCCGCGCGGGAAAACCGCACCCCGTCGTGGAAGTCCCGCAGTGCCACCCGTTGCGGCCAGCCGGACCGATGCAGCAGGACCATGTTCTGCGCATGCGCTTCCAGCGCGATTCCGTGCCGCAGCAGGAAACGCATCACCGGCAGCACGGACACCTCGAGAAGCCTGGAGACCCAGCTCCGCACTCCGAACTCGCGCACCCATCCGTCGATCAGCGGTGTGCCGTCCCGTTCCCGCGCGGTGATCCCGTTGAACGGCACGGCCCGCTCGTCCGGATCGAGGTAGGTGTGCAGGCTTTCCCGCCAGATGCCGGCCAGCGCGCCGTAGCTGTCCGCACGCACCAGGTCGGCGACCGGCGGCGGATCCACCGCAACCCCCATGACCTCACCGAGCAGCACGGTGCGCAGCTCGTCGCGCAGGTACTCGTCGCGTGCCACGATCCGGTGCAGCCAGTCGGAGATCGGCGGTGCGTTGCGCACCGTGTGCGGGGCGAGCGCCCTACTCGTCGACGTGTTCACAATGGACAGTGACAGTTTCAGGTAGGCCCTGCGCGGTGTGTCCCGGCACGCCAGGGTCCGAATCGACTGCTGGGCGCGGTGGGCGTGCGGATCTTCCCCGAGCACGATCAGCTCTGCCGCCCACAACCGTGGCGCGAACGCGTGGGTGATCCGCTCTCGCCATTGCCATGGGTGCACCGGAAGCAGCACGTAGTCGGAAGGTTCACCACCGGCCGCCCGGATTCTCTCGTGGAACTCCTCGATAGTGCGGGTGCCGAGCTGCTCAGCAAGAAAGTCTCTCTCCAGAACGGAATCCGAGACGGTCGCGTGCGTGATGGAAAGTCGAGCAGCCAGCCACACCGGATACACCGGTTCGGCGAATTCCGGTCCGAACGCGGCGTTGTCATCCAGATCGAAACCCATCCGCGACTTGTACGCCGGGTGATAGCGGTGCCCGTCGGTGACGGTGGCTTCGAGGGTGTCGTAGTCGGCACCGGCCAGCACATCACCGCGCCGCGTTCGGACATATTGCGCGAGTGCGTCGTTCACCAGAGTGGCCTCCAGCTCGCGCGCGAAGTCCGGCAGCAGAACGGCGTCGTGGCTGAGCCCATCGCGTACCTCGCTGAGAAATCGCGTGGTGGAGTCGGCTTCCGTGTCGCTGTCCCGTGCGACCCGGCGAATCGGCTCGGAACCCACGCTGATCCGGTCGAAGCCGTACCGGAGGTGCGCGCTGAACTCGTAGCGCACCGGCGCACCGGCCGCGTCCACGCCGTCGATCGCGTACCGCCCTTCGCCGATCTCCTCAGCCCGCAACGCCCCCTCGTACAGCAACGATTCCAGCAGCTGCCGGAACACCCGCCGTCGCACCTCGCCCGCGATTCGTGCATACTTTTGGGCGTTATAGCACCAGAAAGTACTCATCGGTCACCGCCGCACAGCGGGTTCGGGATCGGCACGTAGTGCGGGCGTTCCTGGCGGCCGGTGAACCAGCCGAACAGGTTGGCCTTCGCGGGCAGGGTGGGCGCCGCGAGCAACTCGTCGGCGAGCTCGGGTGGCGCCTCCGCACGCAGCGATTCGCGCACCACGCGCCACAGCTGGGGCTCCGCGGTGCCGGCCCGTCCCAGCACGTGCACCAGCTGGCCGAGGTGATTGGTGATCACGTTGTACCGTAGTCGCAGCCACGCCTCGCTGTCGTCGTAAAGCAGCGGGCTGCCCGGCGGTACGGCTGTGCACCGCGCCCGGCTCACGCTGGCGCCCTCCATGTCCCGCACGTAGTACCGAACCGGCCAGCCGCCTTCCGTGTGTAGCAGGGAATTCTGGGTGTGTGCCTCCAGGCTCACGCCGTCCGACGCGAACACTGACAGCAGCGGCACCAGCGAGATGGCCAGGTAGCTTCGCAGCCATTCGGCAATCCGGTCGATCGGAATCGGCCCTTCCGGGCATCCGACCGCTTCCCGCACCTGGGCCAGCACGCCCGGCTCCGCCCCGTTCATCCGGTCCTCAAGCAGGCTGGCCAGAACCCGTGGCGTATCCCCGCGGTTCGCGAACAGATTTTCCCTGTAAAGCACGGAAAGCTCGCTGGCGAGCTCGTCGTCACGCACACTCCGGTAGCCGGTTTCCAGCAATACCCGGAATCCCGGATGCCGCCACCGCTCGCGTGCCGTAGCGATCAACGTGCTCGCGTCCATCGCGCGCCGAACGTGCTCCTCGGGGTTGGTGCGCACGAAGTTGGTGATCCGCACGTGCAGCGGCAGCTTCCAGCACGTCTGAAAGGACGGATCGGCCACCGTGCGTACCGAGGACGTCGGGTACACCTCGGGTCCGAGCGGACCGAGCGGAACCAGCGACCCGTCGGTCATCCGCTTGCGCACGGCCGTCCGGGCCTCCAGGTACCTTGCCTGCCACGGATGGACTGGCAGCAGCGGCCAGGCGGTGTCGACGAGACCGGGCGGTTGCCACGCACCGCCGGTGATCTGTTCTTCGGCAACCAGTTCCGGAGCGACCGCGTACCAGCTCAACCGGAATGCCGCACCCAGCTCGGGCGCGTAAGCGGCGAGGTCGTCGTCGGTGAACCCGTGCGCTCCCTTTGGTATCGGGTGCATCGGATGGCCGAGCAACACGGACTGCTCCGCGTGCCTGGTGGGCCCGTACACGTCGTTCGGTGGATGATCGGCAAGGTAACGCGCGGTTCGGGTGACGCTGTGCTCGATCTGCTCGGCCGCCGATCCCGGCATCTGGCCCGAGGCGGCAGCCAGCTCGGAGAGCAGCAGATCGACCAGCTCGGCATGCCCGACGACGCGCCCGCCGAGCCGGAACTCGTCGCCGTACTCGTGATGCCCCGACACCGAGCGGTACCGGATGTCGCCGGAGAGCACCGATCCCGCCGCTGGCATCGGCAATTCGAGCCGCGCTCCGGACAGCCGCGGCTGGCCGGTCTCCCGCAGGTACGCGTTCAACAGCCTGGTTCGGGCTGCACGTTCGGCGCTCACCCGTGCCGGCGCGCGTAGCGGGTTCGGTACCTGCCCGGTCGCTGCCGGCATGCTCACCCCGGTCGATCGGCCGGCGCGCAGTAGCGGACCGAGCACCTGCCGGCTCGGCCAGCGATCCACGTCCAGCAGCTCTCGCCGCACCACATCGGCCACCTCACCATCCAGCCGCGCAACGGAAATCGCGGCACGCAGCTCGGTCCAGAACACCCGCTCGTCGATAGCGTATCGGCGGGAAAGCGCGTCGGCGATGCCGTACAGGTTCACCTGAAACCCGAGAGTTTGCAGGTAGCCGAGCAGTTCCCGGCCGCTATCCAACCGCAACGACTGTGCGGCGCCCGGTTTGATGCGGTATCCGGGGTCGGGTACGCCGGCTTCGGCCATCCACTTCGGATACAGCCGCACCGTGTCGTGGTCGCGCAACACGAACCGCTGGACCGTGCCGGACCGGATGATCGCCACCACGTTCTGGCCGTGCAGCTCGGGCAGGACGCCATAGCGGAGGAAACCGAATCCGATGTCACAGAACGATTCCGCCAGTTCCCGGAAGAACGCGACTGGATCGCCGATATGCCGCCCGAGCGTGTCCCACTCGTGCGCGGCGAGCGCGGCCATCGGCATCGCGAGCGCGTCGCCGTCGAGCACGCCCGCCGGATAACCGCGTAGCTGCGCGGCGAGCTGACCGGGGCGGTCATCGAATTCATCCACATCGGACGGACCACGCCAGCCGCACCAGTCGCGTTCGTCGCACTGCGCCACCCGCTCGGCGAGCGCCTCGTCACGCTCGAGCAGCGTGGCGACGGTCCGCTGGGCCCGCTCACCGTTGTCCAGGTAGCGCGGCGGCAGCAACCGGGTGGCGCCGAGGGTGCTAATACCGAGCGGAAGCTTGACGTGCGACGGGCTTTCCGGCTCGACCAGCAGCGTGCGCAGTGACGCCGTCGCCCGGAACGCACCCAGATCCCGGGTTACCGGCACCACCTCGCGCGCCGCGAACTCCTCCGCGTACTCGTCCGGAAGGACACGCTCGAACTGCCACGGATGCACCGGAAGTGGCTGGTACTCGTCGAGCCGCACCCCCGCCAGGGCCATCGCGCCTTCCAACCGCAGCCGCTCATCATCGGAGAGCAGCGATTCGTGCAGCCGGTCGGAGCGCGCGCCGCCACCGTGCCGCAGCCGATCTCGGCGCACCGCAACCCAATCAAGCCCGAACGGCGTCGGACGCATCGGACCGAAACCCGCGAGCTCCGCCGAGTTCCACCCCGTCGCCGCACGCGCCGTCGGGTGGAACGGCCGACCGCGGGTGGCGGCGATTCGCTCCCCCGCCAGCAACGAACCCGGCCTCGGCGTCACGTCCAGCTCCGCACGACCGCGCGAGGTTGTCGATGCGTGCTCCGCCGCACACCGCAGTTCCTCGGCCACGCCGGCGGCATGGGCGGCATCGGTCTCGTCGCCGATCACCAGCCGGACGAGCTCCGCGGCGTCCACGACGCGCGGCACGGAACCATCCACAGTGGACCACACCGGCCCGAGGGAGAGCCGCCATTCCTGCAATGCGCCGCCGTGACGCCCGCGAAAGACCAGCGCACCGCGATCGAGCTGCACGTAACACCACCGCTCGGCGCCCGGTTCCACGGCAGCGCCTTGACGTAGCCGGTCGGCGAAGCCACTCAGGTTCTCCTGGATCAGCGTGTCCACCAGATCCCGCAACACGAGCTCGGCTGCGTGCGCATCAGTGGGACCGGTCATGGCAGGTTGGCGGGTGTCGACTCAGCCGCCCTCCGTGCGGCCAGCCACTCGTCGTCGTACACCAGATCGAGGTAGCGATCCCCGCGATCCGGGAAGATCGCCACCACCCGTCCCCGCGCCGGCAGCGTGGGCAGCGTCTTGCCGATCGCGGCGACCACCGAGCCGGTCGAGCCGCCGCCGAAGATTCCCTCGGTAGCGAGCAGTTCCCGGCAGCCGGCCGCGGCCTCCAGGTCGTCCACGTAGACCACGTTGTCGACCTCGGAACGTTGGCACAGCTCGGAACCGCGGCTGGAGCCGATGCCGGGCAGCTCGCGCGGTCCCGGGTCGCCACCGACAACCACGGAGCCGACCGCGTCCACGGCGATCACCCGCATGCTCGGAAAACGTTCCCGCAGCCGGCGCGCGCAACCGAGAATGCTGCCGGTAGTGCTGACAGCCGCGAACAGGTGGTCGGGTGGCCGCACCAGCTGCTCGCTGAGTTCGGCGCCCGTCCCGTGGTAGTACGCCTGCCAGTTGCGGTCGTTCGCGTACTGGTTGATCCATACCGCGTCCGGCGCTTCGGCCAGCAACTCCCGCACCCGCTGGATCCTGCTGTGCAGATAGCCACCCGATTCGTCAGGCTCGGAAACGGTTTCCACCCTGGCGTCGAGCCGCCGCAGGATCGCCAGGTTCGCCTTGGTCGTTTTCGGGTCCACGACACAGGTGAATCGCATGCCGTAGACGCGCGCGGCCATCGCGAGTGCGATGCCGAAGTTGCCGGAGCTGCTTTCGATGAGCTGACTGCCTGGCTGGATGGAACCGTCCGCGAGGCCGGCCTGGACGATGTATCGCGCCGGGCGATCCTTCATGCTGCCACCGGGATTCATCAGTTCGAGCTTGGCGAGCACCTCGGTACCAGTCTCCGCGAACAGCCGGCGAAGCGCGACAACGGGGGTGTTCCCGACACACCCGAGTACCGATTCGTGCACCGTCTCGGGGGGATCAGCTGGCTGGACGCGGTCGGCGGGGTCGGCGGCAACTGTCACGAGCACCTCTCATATCGAAAAGCAGGTAAGCCTAACCTTGTCACAAGGGTAACGCTGCGTGCGAGAGGGAACACGTACCGAGTGCCCTTGTCGGCTGCTCACCGAGCATCACCCGCGAGTTCCCCGCGAATTCCCTGGGAGGCGCAGGTATGCCCGGAAGGGCGTTACGGGTGCACTCAGTACGGCGAAGGACGCGTTCAGTCCCCGCAACGCACGGAAGGCGTCCTTCAGCACAACCAGCGGACGGGTCGGCCGGCGGCGGGCGGGCACCCAGCGTTCGCCCAGGTTGTTCCCAGCGCCACGTCACCCGCGGGAGAAACGCTGCGAGACATGGCAACAACGATCGAGGCGAGCGGCCTCAGCAAGAGATACCGCGGCAAGCCCGCCGTGGATGACCTGACGTTCACCGTGGAGCCGGGCGTGGTCACCGGTTTCCTCGGGCCGAACGGCGCCGGCAAGACCACCACGATGCGGATGATCCTCGGGCTGGCGGCACCGAGCGCTGGCACTATCACCGTCGGCGGGCGGCGCTACACCGACCTTCCCGCACCGATGCACGCCGTCGGCGCCCTGCTCGACGCGCGCGCCGTGCACCCCAACCGCACCGCGCGCAACCACCTGCGGTGTCTCGCGCGAACCAACGGAATCGGGCCGCGCCGGGTGGACTCCGTACTGGAACTGGTCGGCCTGGCCGAGGTCGCCGGCAAGCGGGCCGGCACGTTCTCGCTCGGCATGAGCCAACGACTCGGGGTCGCCGCGGCGCTGCTAGGCGACCCAGCCGTGCTGATCTTCGACGAGCCGGTCAACGGCCTCGATCCGGAAGGGATCCGGTGGATCCGCACGCTGATGCACCGCATGGCAGGGGAAGGGCGCACGGTGCTGGTCTCCAGCCATCTGATGAGCGAGATGGCGTTGACCGCGGAGCACCTGATCGTCATCGGCAGGGGACGGCTGATCGCGGATACCCGGACCGACGAGTTCATGGCTGCCAGCTCCGGCGGCATCGTGCGAGCCGGCACCGACCGGCCAGCCGAGCTGTCCCGCGCGCTGCTCGCGGCCGGCGCGCGTCTCGAGTCCGAGGTGGACGGTCAGTTGCGAGTGACGGGGCTGAGCAACAATGAGATCGGCAAGATCGCCGCGACTAACGGAATCGCGCTCTTCGAACTCATCCCGGAGCGCGGCTCGCTCGAGGACGCGTTCATGGAAGTGACCCGGCACGCGGTCGAATACGGGGTGACGTCATGAGCTACGTCACGCGGAACTATCGGGCCACTTTCCCAGACGCGCTGCGTTCCGAATGGACGAAGCTGTCCAGCCTGCGCTCCCTCTGGTTCACCGCGCTGGCCACGGTGCTGATCGGCCCGGGCATCGGCTCCCTTACCGCGAGAGCCCAGGGCGGCGCCTACCTCGCCGGCAAGGTGGAGGATCCGGCGTCCTTCGATCCCACCGCGGTCAGCTACGGAGGCATCTTTGTCGGCCAGCTGGCGATCGGTGTGCTCGGCGTGCTCGCAATAACCTCCGAGTACGCCACCGGGATGATCCGCCCGAGTCTGGCGGCTGTACCCCGGCGGGCACGGCTGCTGGTGGCGAAATGCGTGGTATTCGCCGGCGCGGCGTTCGTACTCGGTCAGCTGATCGGTTTCACGTCGTTCCTCATTGGACAGTCGATGCTGGCCGCGCTTGGCGTTCCGCACGCCGGGTTGGATCAGCCGGACGTGTTGCGCGCGGTCGTCGGCGCCGGGCTGTACCTCGCCACGATCGGATTGCTCGGGCTCGGCCTTGGCACCATGCTACGAAGCACCGCCGGCGCCATCGGTCTGCTGGTGACGATCATCCTGCTGGTGCGGGCAGTGAGTCTGGCCTTTCCACAAGACTGGCAGATCTGGATCAACAAGTACTGGCCGACCAGCGCCGGCGAGCAGATCACCAGGGTGATCCCCCAGCCAGGCGCGCTGGCACCGTGGACCGGTTTCGGGCTGCTCTGCGGTTTCGTGCTCGCGGTCGCTGTCGCGGGCTATGCCGTGCTGCGCGGCAGGGACGCCTGATGGACACGCGGGCAAGTGATCTTGCCGAGGGTGCGCTGGCCGCCGCCCTAGCGGTGCTCACGATGGCCGGGCTCGCCGTGCTGGGCGTGCACCTGATCGGCCTGGACGCGAACATTCCGCTCGGCTACTCGGCAGCCGCGGCGCTCGCGCTGGCGGTCGGGGGTTCGGTGAGCCTGGACGGCGCGGCCGGGCCGGCAACGCGAGGTGGCGACGGCCTGCCCGTCCAGATCGGCGGCGATCTCGGGGTCATGCCGCTGGGCGTGTCGGTATGCGGTGCGGTGGTGTTCGCCGGCGCGCTGCTGATACCGCTGCGCGCTCGCCCGGCGCCGCCGAGCCTGGCCGCTCGCGCGGCGACCGCGCTGGTGACCTTCCACGTGTGCCTGCTGGTGGCGTTTCTGGTCTGGCGGCCGGTGGGCGGAACGCTGAGCGTGGCCGTCGATATCCCGCGGACCGTGCTCGGGGGGTCGGTGTGGACCCTGATAGTGCTCGGACTGTGCGCACTGTCCCACCGGGTACCGGTGCCGGCTCGGCTGGCCCCGGCGCGGGACGCCAGCCGTGCCGTCGTCGGCGTACTGCTGATCACGGTCTGCCTCGGCATGCTGGTCGGGGTGATCGCCGGGACGTTCGGCGGGGCGCGGGTGCTCGGCACCATGCTGCTGGGAGCACCGAACCTGGTGGTCATCGCGCTCACCCGAGGCCTTGGCGTGCCGTGGTCCGCGCATACCGAGACCTCCGGGCTACTGGAGAAGCTGCCGCCGGGGCGGATGCCGGATCTGTTCAGTGCCGGGGCGAACGTCGACCCGGGGGCGCTGCGACCGCTGGAGGCCCGGCTGTGGCCGCTGGCCCTCGTCGCGGGTGTGCTGCTCGTGCTGTGCGCGTGGCGCATGCCGCGAGAGGGTGGGCGACCAGTAGCGCGGGCCGCGTGGCTGGCCGGCGCGCTGGCGGTGACCTTCGCCGGGATTACCGAACTGGCCGGGATATCGGTACACCTGAGCGCGGGGGTGGCCGGATTCGACCTGTTCGGGCTGCGGCTGGGTATAAGCGGCAACGCGCTGCTGGCCGCGGCGTACGGCGCGGTCGGTGGATTTGTGGCGAGTCTGCTCACCGGCGCCGCCCGAAGCTGGCATTGTCGACACTTGGAATCCGTGGCGGCCCAAGGACACCGATCATGACGTCAGCCCTCGAGGCGAACCTGCTCGTTGTCGAGGACGAGCCGACGCTGCGCGAGTTGCTGTCCGCCAGCCTACGATTCGCGGGGTTCGCGGTGTCCTCGGTGGCGACCGGTGGCGCCGCCATCGAGCTTGCCGCGCGCGAGCGGCCGGACCTCGTGGTGCTTGACGTGATGCTGCCGGACGTAGATGGCTTCGAGGTCGTGCACCAGCTGCGCGCGCACGCCCCGCCCGGCGGGCACCTGCCGGTGCTGTTCCTGACCGCGCGGGACGCTCCACAGGACAAAGTGGACGGACTGACGATCGGCGGGGACGACTACGTCACCAAGCCGTTCAAGCTGGACGAGCTGATCGCGCGGATCAGGGCGATCCTGCGGCGGACCGGTGGGTCGGAACCACCGAACCGGCTGTCCGTCGCGGATCTGGAACTCGACCCGACCGGCCGGCTGGTGCTGCGGGCGAGTGAGCCGATCTCGCTGTCCCCTACCGAGTTCACCCTGCTGCGCTATCTCATGGAACACGCCGACCAGGTGCTGTCAAAACCGCAAATACTCGAGCACGTGTGGCGCTACGACTTCGGCGGTGACGCGAGCATCGTGGAGTCGTACATCAGCTACCTGCGGCGCAAGGTGGACACTCGGGAGCCGCGGCTGATTCACACCGTGCGCGGGCTCGGTTATGTACTGCGCAGGCCGCGTTCGTGAAGCGGCTGTCGTTGCGCGCCAGGTTGGTGCTGATCACGGTGACGCTGCTGGCCGTAGGGCTGATGGTGACCACCGTGGTGGTGCTCACCTCGCTGCGGGGGCCGCTGGAGCGGCAGGTGGACAACCAGCTGGGACTGGCGGGTGGCGTGCTCGCCCGGATACCGCAGACGCTGCTGGAAACGTTGACCAAGACGCCGGCCACCGAGCCGGAACTCCCGGTCCGGGACGCCTCCGATCTGATCGACGACCTCTACATCGGCTACCTCGACCGTGGCGGCGCCGTCACGGTCGGGCCTGGGCGGGTGAGGGCCGCGCCGGACACCCCCGGCCCCGAGTTGCCCCGGCTGGACGCCGCGGCGGCGCGCGCACACGGAAGCCGTCCGTTCGAAGTGCCGGGCCGGCGGGATTCCGCGCCGTGGCGGGTAATCGCACTTCCCCGGCAGAACGGCGGCAGCGTGGTGGTGGCCGCGTCGCTGGAGCAGGTGGACGCCACCGTGGCCGGTGTCCGCAACATCTGCCTGCTGGTCGGCAGTGGTGTGCTGGCGTTGCTCGCCGTCGCCGGCTGGTTCTGGGTACGCGCCGGCCTGCGACCGTTGCGTCGCGTCGAGCACACCACGGCGGCCATCGCCGGCGGCGATCTCAGCGAGCGAGTGCCGGAGCTGGCTCCGCCCGGCACCGAGATCGGCCGGTTGTCCACGGCGTTGAACGGCATGCTCACGCAGATCGAAACGGCTGTCGCGGCCCGCACCGCCAGTGAGGAACGGATGCGCCGGTTCGTCGCGGACGCCAGCCACGAGCTGCGCACCCCGCTGGCCGGGATCGGGGGGTTCGCCGAGCTGTACCGGATGGGCGCGCTCACCGATCCGGACGAGGTACACCGCACCATGGACCGCATCGAGCGTGAATCCGCGCGGCTGGGCCGGTTGGTCGATGACCTGTTGCTGCTCACCAAAACCGATGAGCACGGCGGTGCGCTTGAGCTCCGCCGAACCCCGATGGACCTGCGCAGCCTGGCCGCCGATGCGTTGCACGACTTGCGCGCCCTGGATCCCGACCGGCCCGTGGAGTTGACCGGGCCCGGCGGCGGATCCCCCGGCGCGGCACCGGTTTCCGGTGACGAAGCACGGCTGCGGCAGGTGGTCAGCAATCTGGTCGGCAATGCCGTCGAACACACTCCAGCCGGCTCGCCGATCCGCATCGGCATCGGTACCACCGGCGAGCACGCCATACTCGAGGTCAGCGACGGCGGGCCGGGCCTGACCGAAGACCAAGCGCGGCTGGTTTTCGAGCGGTTCTACCGGGCGGACAGCTCACGCAGCCGGCAGCAGGACACCGGACGGATCTCCGGAGCCGGCCTCGGCCTTTCCATCGTGCGTTCACTGATCACCGCGCACGGCGGCACCGTCGAGGTGGAGAGCACTCCCGGGGAGGGGGCCACGTTTCGAGTGGTGCTGCCTCGTGAGTCTTTTTAGGTGCTATAACGCCGAAAAGACTCACGACCGGTAGTCGTCGCGGCATCGATTGACACGATCTCCCGTCGTCACGCATTATTCCATCACGGGTTGAATTTCGAGTTCGAGAGGAGTGGACAGGTGACGGACGAGGGATCTCAAGGCCAGACGATCGCCCCGGAGAACGTGGACTTCGAGGCGTTCTACCGCGGCGAGGAGCCGATCGAGGGGACGAACATCTCGTTCGGGCAGATTCCGTGGGACATCGGCGAGCCGCAGCCGGCGTTGGTGCACCTCGAGGAGACCGGGCAGATTCGCGGGGCGGTGCTCGACTCGGGCTGCGGTCTCGGGGACAACAGCGTGTTCCTCGCCGCCCGCGGCTACCAGGTGACCGGGATCGATGGCGCCTCGGGTGCCATCGAGCGCGCCGAGCAGCGGGCACGGGACCGTGGCGTGGACGTGGAATTCCGGCAAGCGGACGTGACACGGCTGGATGGCATCGAGCAGCGGTTCAACACAGTGCTGGACAGCGCGCTCTATCACTGCCTTGGCGAGGGGCAACGGGCCGAGTACGCCGCGGCGCTGCACCGCGTGACGATGCCGGGTGCACAGCTGCACCTGTTCTGTTTCGCGGACGCCGCGCCGGTGCAATTCGGCGGCGTGACGGCGGTCAGCCAGGATGACCTTTACGCCAACCTGGGCCAGCACTGGAACATCACCAGCATCCAGCTGACCAACTACGTCACGGCGTTCACCCGCGAGTCGTTCCGGGAGCAGGTGAACGTCGAGGCCATGGAGCAGGCCGGCCTCGCCTTCGATATCGACAATCTCGATACCGACGACCAGGGCCGGATACTGGGCCCGGTGTGGCAGCTGCACGCCGAGCGTATCTAGATCACATACCTGGCGGGGGCGCCTCGCACTCGCGTCCCCGCCCTCGGGTACGCCCACCCGCACTCGATGCCCGGCCTGTTGCGCTTCCGGATCGTATATGGTTTCGTCGATGAAATCATCGGCGGTCAGCCAAGGGAGGGTGCCCATGCAGGATCCGGTTACCGCGGAACTGGGTGTCACCCCCGGCAAGGTCATCGCTGTTCACGTGAATTACCGCAGCCGCGCAGCCCAGCGAGGACGCAGCCCTGAGTACGGCTCATACTTTCTCAAAGCGACGTCCTCGCTGAGCCCGGACGGTGCGCCTGTCGCCAGGCCGGCCGGCATCGAACTGCTCGGGTTCGAGGGTGAGATCGCTCTGGTCATCGGCACCCGCGCACACCGGATCTCCCCTGACGAAGGCTGGGCACATGTCGGCTGGGTCACCGCGTCCAACGACCTCGGGTTGCACGATCTACGTTACGCTGACCGCGGCGCCAACCTGCGCGCGAAAAGCGGGGACGGGTTCACGCCGATCGGTCCGCGTTTCCTGCCGGCCGCCGAACTCGATCCCGCCCAGCTGCGCATCCGTACCTGGGTCAACGGCGAGCTCGCCCAGTCGGAATGCACCGACGACCTGATCTTCCCGTTCGCCGACCTCGTCGCGGATCTGTCCCGGACGTCCACTTTGGAGCCCGGGGACGTCATCCTCACCGGAACGCCGGCGGGCGCATCGGTACTGCGGCCCGGCGACGTGGTCGAGGTCGAAGTGGACAGCGTGGAAACCGAACGCCCTGCGACTACCGGACGGCTGCGCACCGAGGTTGTGGAGGGCCCCGCACTGCCAGCGCACGGCGCACAGCCGAAGGTCGACGACGCGTTGCGGGCCACCGCGTACGGCACCGAAGAACCCGCTGCCACCACGGAACTGGACCCCGAGCTGGCAAAGAAGCTCGCCAGCGTAGCGGTCGCGACGTTGTCCGCGCAGCTACGCAAGCGCGGGTTGAACAACGTGCACATCGACGGGGTGCACGCCGCCAGGCCGGGATCGAAGTTCGCAGGGCGTGCCCGCACGCTGCGCTACCTGCCGGGCCGCGAGGATCTGTTCACCAAGCACGGCGCCGGCCTCAACGCCCAGAAGCGCGCCATCGAGTCGGTACGGCCCGGCGAAGTCCTTGTCATGGAAGCGCGAGGGGACAACACCTCGGGAACGATCGGCGACATCCTCGCGCTACGGGCGCAAACCCGAGGTGCCGCGGCCATCGTCAGCGACGGCGGGCTGCGGGATTCGGCCGTCGTCGCGGAGCTCGACATGCCCATCTTCCACGCCGGCGCGCATCCGGCGGTGCTAGGCCGCCGGCACGTGCCGTGGGAAACCGACGTCGCCATCGGTTGCGGCGGCACGATCGTGCAGCCCGGCGACATCGTGGTTGGCGACGACGACGGCGTACTGGTGATCCCACCCGAGCACCTCGACGAGGTCGTAGACGACGCCATCGAACAGGAGCGGCAGGAGGCGTTCATAACCGAGAAGGTCCACAGTGGACACAAGATCGAAGGGCTGTACCCGCTTGGCGAGAAGTGGCAGGCCGAATACCGGAAATGGCTTCAGGACGGGTAATCATGCCGGCTACGAGCAGCGATAACCCTGGCCTGAGCAAGTCGCAGCGGGCATACCAGGTGATCAAATCGAGGATCACCGATGGCAGCTACAGCCCCGGCTACCGGCTCGTGCTCGGCCAGCTGGCCAAGGAGCTGTCCGTCAGCGCGGTACCGATCAGGGAAGCGATCCGATTACTGGAGGCCGAGGGTTTCGTCGAGTTCGAACGCAACGTCGGTGCCCAGGTAGCCGCGATCAATCCGACCGAGTACCTGCACACCATGCAAACACTGGCCATTGTGGAGGGTGCTGCCATCGGGCTGGCCGGCGAGGACATGTCAGCCGATGCGCTTGACCGCGCGGCGGAGCTCAACGAGCGGATGCGCACGTCTTTGCGGGAGTTCGATCCGATCGCGTTTACCCGGCTCAACCAACGGTTCCACGAGGCGCTTTACGAGCAATGCCCGAACCCGCACCTTGTCGATCTGGTGCGCCGTGGCTGGGCCAGACTCGCGTCGATCCGCGAGTCGACCTTCATCTTCGTGCCTGGGCGGGCCAGCTCGTCGGTCGAAGAGCACGACAAGTTGCTCGAATTGCTTGGCTCCGGAGCCGATCCGGAAGTCATCGAGCAGTACGCACGCGCCCACCGCACTACGACCATGCAAGCTTTTCTGTCCAAAGAGGATGGTCACGTCTGAGAGGTAACGGCGATGAGGTTCCGCGGTGACCCGTGGCAGATCAAGGGGTCGATCGCTCCGGTGATCACACCTTTCCACGAATCGGGTACGCTCGACTCGGAGAGCCTGCGACGGCTCGTCCGCTGGCAGCTCGCGAATGGCTCGCACGGCATCTCGCTCGGTGGATCCACCGGCGAGCCGAGCGCGCAGACCACCGCGGAGCGAGCGGCGGCGATCAACGAGGCATCCGCCGAGATCGGCGACGCCGTCCCGTTCCTGCCAGGCACCGGGTCGGCAAAGTTGGACGAAACGCTTGAGCTGACCGGGATCGCAAGGGAAGCCGGGGCGGACGCCTGCCTGATCATCACGCCGTACTACGCGCGCCCGACACAGCAGGCACTGTACGAGTGGTACGCCACCGTCGCCCGCGAGTATCCCGACCTGCCGCTGGTTATCTACAACGTTCCGACCCGCACTTCGGTGGACATCGCGCCCGACACGGTGGCGCGGTTGTTCCGCGATTTCGACAACGTGGTGGGGATCAAGGAAACCACCAAGGATTTCGAGCACTTCTCTCGCGTGCTGCACGCGGCGGGCCCGGAACTGCTTGTCTGGTCCGGCATCGAGTTGCTCTGCCTGCCGCTGCTGAGCCTCGGTGGCGTCGGCTTCGTCAGTGCCGTGGCCAACCTCGCGCCGGCCGCCGTCGCGCAGCTGTACGAGGCTTGGGTGGACGGTGACCTCGAACGCGCGCGCGACCTGCACTACCGGCTGCATCCGTTGGTTGACTTGCTGTTCGTGGAAACCAATCCGGCACCGGCCAAGTGGGTGCTCGCGCAGCGCGGTCTCATCTCGTCCGCGCACGTGCGTCCGCCACTGATCACACCGACCGAGCCAGGCATCGAGAAGATCAAGCAGTTGCTTGCCGACGGCGAGCAACTGCTCTCCCCCGTCGAGCCGTAACACACCACGCCACCATCGGGAGATCAACGATGACCCAAGCTCCGCATACGCCGGCGAACCTGCCGGAGCGGATCAAGCACTTCATCGAAGGCCAAGAGGTAGACAGCCTGTCCGGGGCGACCTTCGAAGTGCTCGAACCGGTGACCAACAAGCCCTACACCACCGCGGCCGCCGGGAGGGCCGAAGACATCGATCGCGCGGTGCGTGCCGCGCGCAAGGCGTTCACCGAGGGCCCGTGGCCGCATCTCAAGGCACGGGAACGCGCCCGCGTACTGAACCGGATCGCGGACGCGGTGGAGGCGGAGAACGAGTCCCTCGCCGAACTCGAGACCTTCGACACCGGACTGCCAATCAAGCAGGCAAAGGGCCAAGCGCACCGCGCAGCCGAGAACTTCCGGTTCTTCGCCGACATGATCGTCGCGATGAACGAGGACGCCTACCGGGTACCCGGCTCGCAGTTGAACTACGTGGTACGCAAGCCGATCGGAGTCGCGGGGCTGATCACCCCGTGGAACACCCCGTTCATGTTGGAGAGCTGGAAACTCGCGCCCGCGCTGGCTTCCGGTTGCACCGTGGTGCTCAAACCGGCCGAGTTCACCCCGCTTTCCGCCAGCCTGTGGGCACGCATCTTCACCGAAGCCGGGCTGCCGGACGGCGTTTTCAATCTGGTCAACGGGATCGGCGAGGAGGCCGGCGAGGCGCTTGTCGCGCATCCGGACGTACCGCTGATCTCGTTCACCGGCGAGACGGCAACCGGCAAGACAATCATGCGGAACGCCGCGGAGAACCTCAAGGGTCTCTCCATGGAACTCGGTGGCAAGTCGCCGGTCGTGGTGTTCGCCGACGCGGATCTGGATGCCGCGCTGGATTCCGCACTGTTCGGCGTATTCTCGCTGAACGGCGAGCGCTGCACGGCCGGCTCGCGCATCCTGGTTGAACGATCGGTATACGAGGAATTCGCCTGGCGCTACGCGGAACGCGCGGAAAACGTGGTGGTGGGCCCCCCGGACGATCCGGCGACGGAGATCGGTGCCCTGGTGCATCCCGAGCATTACCAACGGGTTCGCGACTACGTGGAAGCCGGTAAGCAGGATGCGCGCCTGCTCGCCGGCGGCGGCAGGCCGGAGCACCTGCCGGAGGGCAACTATCTGGAACCGACGGTGTTCGCCGACGTCAAACCGGAATCCCGAATCTTCCAGGAGGAGATCTTCGGGCCGGTGGTGGCACTGACCCCGTTCGACACCGAAGAAGAGGCGATCGAACTCGCGAACGACGTGCGTTACGGCCTTGCCGGCTACGTGTGGACCAACGATCTGAAACGAGGACACCGGGTTGGTGCGGCCATCGAGGCCGGCATGGTCTGGCTGAACTCGCACAACATCCGCGATCTGCGCACGCCGTTCGGCGGCATCAAACACAGCGGCATCGGCCACGAGGGTGGCCACCGCAGCGTCGACTTCTACACGAACGAGCACATCATTCATGTCGCGCTCGACGAGGTGCACACGCCGCGCTTCGGCGCCAGCAGCTGAGCCGCCGGCAAGACGAAAGGGCTTCCAGCCATGACAAATCCACCGGACGTCATTCGAGCGGCATACGCCGAACTGATCGTCACCGATCTCGCCGCGGCACGGTGGTTCTACGTCGACGTGCTCGGTTTGGTGGTGACCGCGGAAGAAACCGACGCACTGTATCTGCGCGCGTTCGAAGAGTACCTGCACCACAGCTTGGTGCTGCGTAAGGGAAAGACCCCGGCCTTGGCGCGGCTCGGCTACCGGGTCCGCGACCCGAGAGAGCTGGACGTCGCGGAGAAGTACTACACCGAACTGGGCGTGCCGGTCCGGCGCGCCGATCCTGGGGCGACGCTCGGCATCGGTGCGGCGGTGCGCATCCAGGACCCGATCGGCTTTCCGATCGAATTCTTCTACGACGCCACCCATACCGAGCGGTTCACCCAGCACTACCACCTGCAGCCGGCGAACGCGATCTCCAGGCTGGATCACTTCAACGTGACGGTTCCCGATGTGCGTAGCGCGTACACGTACTACACCAACCTCGGCTTCGGTGCGTCGGAAACCATCGAGGACGACGAGGACAACCTGTACGCCGCATGGCTGTATCGCAAATCGACGGTGCACGACATCGCGCTTACCGGCGGGGACGGGCCGCGGTTGCATCACATCGCCTTCTCGAGCCATGAGCGCACCCAGGTACTGCACACCTGTGACATGCTCGGAGCGCTGCGCGCCGAGAACCACATCGAGCGCGGACCAGGGCGGCACGGCGTGTCCAACGCGTTTTACCTGTACCTGCGCGACCCGGACGGGCACCGGATCGAGATCTACACAACCGATTACTACACCGGTGATCCGGACAACCCGACGATCCGTTGGGACGTGCACGACAACCGCCGCCGGTCCTTCTGGGGTCACGAAGTGGTGCCGTCCTGGTACGCCGAAGCGTCCACTGTGCTCGATCTGGACGGCAACCCGGTACCAATCAGCTCTCCGGAGAGGCGGGAGTCACTGGTTTCGGTCGGCGCGGACGGTTTCGGGACCGCGCTGGAAGGGGCCGACGAAAAAGGTTTCAAACTGGGCCACCAGGCCTGAAGCTGTCCCGGCCGAGCCGTATCACATATAGTCGGCGCCGCATACAGTCAGACGGTCGCCCGCAGCTGATACCGATGGTGCTTCGCACGATTGAGGTGAACGAGGAATGTCCAATGTCCGTACTACTCCGCCATTTCGCGCCGACCACGTCGGTAGTTTGCTCCGGCCGCCCGAACTGCTGAAGGCCCGCCAACAGCACAAGAACGGTGAACTCGGTGCCGACGAGCTGCATGCGATGGAGGACGACGCCATCCGCGAATCGGTGCGCAAGCAGGCCGAAGCCGGGTTGCGCTCGGCCACCGACGGGGAGGCCAGGCGTGGCTCGTGGCACATGGACTTCATCTACCAGCTGGGTGGGATCACCGAGTCCGGTGAGCACATGCATGTGGAGTTCTACAACGAGGACGGGAAAATCGAGTTCTCGCCCGCCGCGTTGCGGATCCACAAGAAGATCACCCTTGACAAGACGATCTTCGGGGACGATTTCGAGTTCTTGAAGGACACCGTGGCGTCCGAGGCGCCTGCGTTGACCCCGAAGCTCACCATCCCGTCGCCGAGCATGGTGCACTACCGCGGCGGCCGGGCACAGATCGATCCAGGCGTGTACCCGGACGACGACGAATTCTGGTCCGATCTCTCCGCCGCCTACGCGAAGGAAATCAACCAGATCGCCGAGCTCGGTTGCCGGTACCTGCAGCTCGACGACACCAGCCTCGCCTACCTGAACGACCCGAAACAGCGGGAGATGGTGGCCAGCCGGGGTGACGACGCCGAGCACCAGCACGAGCGCTACATCAGGCAGATCAACGCGGCACTGGCGAACAAGCCAGAAGGCCTGCACGTCACCACCCACATGTGCCGGGGCAACTTCCGGTCGTCCTGGGTCGCCGAAGGTGGCTACGACTTCGTCGCCGAGGCACTCTTCAACGAGCTCGCGGTGGACGGGTTCTTCATGGAGTTCGACGACGCCCGGTCCGGCAGTTTCGAGCCGCTGCGGTTCGTTCCGCCTGGCAAGCAGGTGGTGCTTGGGCTGGTCACCACCAAGCACGGCGAGCTGGAGAGCAAGGACAACCTCAAGCGTCGCATCGAGGAGGCGAGCAAGTTCGTGTCGATCGACCAGCTCTGCATTTCCCCGCAGTGCGGGTTCTCCTCGACGTACGAGGGCAATGACCTCTCCCAGGATCAGCAGTGGGCCAAGCTGGCGCTGATCGCGGAGGTCGCCGAGGAAATCTGGGGCTGAGCCGGTTACGTGCTGACGGGCGCATTCAGTACGTTGAGCGGACCGAAGCCGTCCCTGTTTGCTTTGAGTGAACGGGAGGCGTCCTTCAGCACGCACCTCGGCCGCACCGTGTGCGCGGCAATAAGCTGGGTCGATGACGCTCCAGCAGCTCACGTATTTCCTTGCGGCGGTTCGTTACGGCTCGCTTTCGGCCGCTGCCGAAGCGTTGTACATGTCGCAGCCGAGCCTGTCGGAACAGATCCGCCGCCTCGAACGCGACCTGGGTTCGGTCGTTTTCATCCGCACCAACCGCCAGCTTCGGCTCACCGAATCCGGCCATGCGCTACTGCCGTACGCTGAACGCGCCGTCGCGTTGGTCGACGAGGCGCGCCGGGCGGTGAAGGAGATCCACGAACTGGAGGCCGGCACCGCTTCTTTCGGCACGTTCAGCACGGCTTTCCAGTTCTTTCTCGCCGACGTGATCGAGGATTTCCACGCGCGTCACCCGCGGGTACGGCTCAACGTGGTCGGTCTGAATTCCCAAGATGTCGCGGACTCCGTGCGCGCGGGGGACCTGGAAGCCGGACTCATCCAGTTGCCCGTTGACGATCGGGAGCTGCACGTTGGGACACCGGTCATGCGGCACGAGGTGGTCTACCTCAGCACCGACGCCGAACGGGCAGCACAGCCGATGACCATCGAGCGGCTGGCCGAATCGCATCTCGTGCTTTCCGAATCGCGGTGGAGCACCGGGGACCCCGTCCGGAGACTGCTGCGCGAGCGCGCACAGCACGCCGGCCTCCGTATCGAGGCGCATATCGAGGTGGAGTTCCAGTCCGCCGCGCTTGAACTCGCTGCCCGCGGGGTGGCCGATACCGTGGTGTCGTTGCCAGCGGCTCGCCGGCAGGGTTACGCCGATCGGTTGCACTGGACGGCATTCGAACCAGCACTGTTCGAGACCTATGCCTTCATCACACGCAAGGACGTGCGGCTGTCCGCGGCGACCGAGGCGTTTATCGAACTGATCGGTGCGCACCTCGCGGGTCTGCGTCCGGAAGCCGACGAGGGCCGGCCATAGGTTTCACCTTGGCCCCTTCACGCCGACTCGCTCTTCATCCGCCCACTCGCGCCCGTGCATAGTGCGCACATCGGCACGGATGGTGAGGAGCGATCTTGACTGCACGTCGGTATTGCGTGATCGGGGCTGGCGCAGCAGGCCTGGCCGCCATCAAGGAACTGCGAGACCAAGGCTACGAGGTGGTCTGCTTCGAGAAAAGCTCGCACGTCGGTGGCCACTGGCACACCGATTACCAGGCGCTGTACCTGATCACGCCGCGCGATTCCTCCGGGTACCCGGAACGCCCGATGCCGGATGACTATCCCCTGTTTCCGCATCGGGACCACATGCGGGACTACCTCATCGACTACGCGCGGCACCATCAGCTGATCAGCCACATCGCGTTCAACGCCGAAGTTCTCGCCGCGGAACCGCTTGACGACAGCGGCGGGGCCGGCTGGACCGTGCGCACCACACGCGGCGACGAGGGACGGTTCGACGGCGTGCTCGTCGCGAATGGACATCTGTGGGATCCCTTCGTTCCCGCGATTCCTGGCTCGTTCACCGGACGGGCCTTGCATTCCGCGCGATATTCCGACGTAGGAGATATCGCGGGCGAACGGGTACTTGTCGTCGGCTCCGGAAACTCGGGCTGTGATCTCGCCGTTGACACGGCGCAGGCCGGGCTGGACACCTCGATCTGCGTCCGCAGTGGACAGACCTTTCAACCCAAGACACTGTTCGGCCGGCCACGATCGGAGCTCCCGATGCTTCGCAAGCTGCCGCCGACACTCCAGGATTGGGCGTCGCGCGCGCTGATCAACGTGGCGCTCGGTCGTCCGGAGCTCTACCCCGGCCTGCCCGCTCCCAGGGAACGCAGCCTCAATCGCAATCGCCCCGTCGTCAACAGCCAGTTGTTGTACTGGATCCAGCATGGTCGGGTACGCGTCGTACCGGGCATCGAGCGACTGGACGGCAAGCGGGTTCACTTCACCGATGGCGCCAGCCGGGAGTTCGACACCATCCTGTGGGCGACCGGTTTCCGTGTGAGCCTGCCCTTCCTTCGGCCCGAGCTGGCTCCGAGCGGCACCGAAGCTCCGTTGCGCACCGCCGGGGCAACCCTTCCCACCGGGGCGGACCGCCTCTACTTCGTCGGACTGTGCGCACCCCGGGGACCACAACTACCGGTCTACGCGGCGCAAGCCGCGTTGATATGCCGGTTCATCCGGATGCACGAGAAGGCACCGGACGGCCGGCTGGCACTCGCCGCGGCGGCGGCTCGGGAACTCCCCATCGACGAGCACATCGACATAGTCCGCGCCACCTGGCAGCGCCAGATGAAGCTGGCCCACAAATTCGCCGACCGGCTGGAACGCTCGATGACGCGCCACATTCCGGCTCGATCCCGGTTGCCCACTCCGGTGCCGGCCGAGCGCTGATTTCCGGTTACCCGCCGAACACGAGCAGAAAGGATCGACACCGTGCCGAGTGCACCTGCCGCGATCAATCCCGCTGAGGCCACCGCAGTGGTCACCGGTGCCACCAGTGGTATGGGCCGCGCCGTCGCGATGCGGCTACTCGACGAGGGCTGGACCGTGCTGGCGGTCGACATCAACGTCGAAGGGCCCATCAAGGACCGGCTACCGGCCGCCCGCCACCGAACCTGCCAGGCTGACGTGGCCGACCGAATCGCCGTTGAGTCGCTGATCAACGAACACGCCGCCACCCTGCCACCACTACGCGCCGTCGTGAACGCAGCAGGGGTCTATCCCCCCTCAAATCTGGACGACTACACCGAACACCAGTATCGGGCGATCTTCGACGCCAACGTCCTCGGCACGGTCAACGTCACCTCGTCCACGGTGAAACCGATGCGGGCGCACGGGCTGGGCGGAACCATCGTCAACTTCGCATCCGCGGATGCCTTCAGTGTCTCACCTGGACAGCTCCTCTACAGCGCCTCAAAGGCCGCCGTCGTGTCACTGACGAAGTCACTGGCGATCGAGCTCGCCCCATCCGGAATCACCGTCAACGCGGTGGCTCCCGGCTGGGTGGACACTCCGGGAACCCGTGGCAACGACCGCATGGCGGCGGCGTTACCCGGAATCCCGCTCGGTCGAGCGGCGGCGGCCGAGGAGATCGCCGACTGGGTGTGGAAACTGGTCTCGGCCGAAACGAGCTACGTCACTGGCGAAACGCTGCTCATCGCCGGTGGTGCGGCGCTGCGTTAACCAGGCTGACGAACGTGGGCGGGTCAACATAGTCCCGTCCGGACAGCCATAGGCATAGCCTCTGACCGGCTTCGGCAAACCCGCGTAGACCCAGCCTCCGGCGCCGCCGCATACTGCTGAATCAATCGGATCCGAATCGACGTTGCAGCGGCCCCGCGATACTCCCGATTTCCGTTTTCCAGAATCGGTCCACGGTAAACCGCCTGGCGATGCCTCACCGGTCGCGCCACGCCATGGAACAAGGTGGTGTTCTCCCGTGCAAGACAAATCGATAGCGGTTACGTCGCGCACCGACGAAAACAAGAACGCCCGCGAACCAGGTTTCGTCTACTCGGCGACGGCGCTGCTGCTGGTAATCGCCATCCTGCTGATCGGCATGCTGGCATTCCAAGCCGACATCCAGCTGCTTCTGTTTATCAGCATGATCACGCTCATTCCCTTTGTGATGCGGCTCGGATACGACTTCGAAAGCACCCAACTCTTCGCATTCAATTCGATTCGCAGCGCGTTCGGCCTGATCATGATTCTGATCGCGGTAGGCACGCTGATTGGCTCCTGGGCGGCGTCCGGCACGATACCGGCACTCGTCAATGCCGGACTGAAACTGATTTCTCCCAACATCTTTCTGCCGGCGACCTTGCTGCTGTGCATGCTCGCCTCGCTCGCCACCGGTACCTCGTGGGGCACCATCGGCACCATCGGTATCGCGATGATCGGCGTCGGCGACGGCTTGGGATATCCGGCCGCGATGACCGCGGGAGCCATCATCTGCGGCGCCTATTTCGGTGACAAACTCTCGCCGTTCTCAGACAGCACCAACCTGGCTCCTGCGCTCGTCGGCACCAAACTGATGACCCACATCCGGCACCTGACGTGGACGACCGTGCCGGCTATCGTGCTCACCGGCGCGATCTTCACGGTGCTCGGCTTCGCCGCCCCACACGCGGCCGACCTGACCAATGACCGGGCGCAGCTCATCAGCTCGACACTGGCGGACAACTTCCATCTCGGGCTGCCCGCCTTCCTCCCTATCATCGTGGTGCTGGTCTTGCTTGCGCTGCGAAAGCCCGCCTTCCCGTCGATCTTCCTTGGTGCCGCCGCCGGTGCCGTCGTCGCGATCGTGTACCAGGGAGAGTCCGTCGCCAACACGCTTTCCGTGCTCTACGCCGGTTTCACCGTGGACACCGGAACGCAGGTGGTAGACGAGTTGGTGAGCGGTGGTGGCATCGAGTCGATGCTCAGCGTCGTGGCACTGTTCATCTTCGCCATCGGTATGGCTGGCCTGCTGAGCGGATCAGGGATGCTTGTCAGCCTCATCCGGCCGACACTCGGCTGGATCAGCACGCAGCGCCGGCTGTTGGTGGTCAGCGTCCTGTTGGTGCCCGCGCTGGTCGCGCTCGGCGGCTCGTTCAGTTTCGCCGCGGTGATGGCCGGCTCGCTGCTGCTTCCGCTGTATCAACGGTTCGGCCTCGATCCGAAGAACCTCTCCCGAATCATCGAGGACTCGGGGACCGTGACCGACCCGGTGTTTCCGTGGAGCAGTGGCGGGATCTTCGTCGCCGGGGTACTCGGCGTTTCGACCCTGTCGTACCTGCCTTTCCTGTATTTCGCGTACCTGTCCATCGCGGTGTCCATGCTGTACGCGGTGACCGGCTGGAAGATTCACCGTGCCAAGCCGGCCACCGCACCGGCGACGGCCGAGCTCGCGACCGGTTAGTCAGTCGCGGCGGTCGAGGAACTGGCGGACCCGCTCCCGGTACGGCTCCCGGTCGTAGCTGCCGACCAATGCGCCTGCCATCCGAACAGGGTCACCGAAGAAGTAGTACTCGTAGAGTTCCTGCCGCCCCGCGAAGTCCGAGAGGGCGGTGTCCCATGCCAACCGGAAAAGCTTCAGCCGCTCTGGGCCGTCCAGGTTCTTGGCCTGCAGGTAGGTTTCGATGTCGCCGGCCGAGGGACCGGTCAGGTCGGCTTCGGTTGGCAACGCCATCAGGCCGCTGGCACCCAGCTTGCGCAGGATGGCCGGAAACCGTTGGTACAGCTTGGGATACCAGTTTCGGCAGGCGTTCAGCGGTTCCCATTTCGGGGTCATCACGCCGAACTGGTTGGGGCTCGCATCCGCCTCGGCTGCCCGCATCATCGCCCGCGCGGTCTCCAGCGCGATGATCACTTCGGCGATGTTCTCCTGAACGTGCTGGAACTGCTCGATCCCGATCGCGTCGGTCAGCAACGAGATCAGCCCGAGCATGAACTCGGTCTTCGCGGTCGTGCGGGTGGCGACTTGGTGTGTCATGTGCACCACGGCGCTGGTGTCCGCGTAGAAACTGTTGCACAGCTCCGGATTTCCGAGCATGAAGCAGCGCTCATACGGGACGTGCACGTCGTCGAAGATGACCACGGCGTCCATTTCTTCGAACCGGGAACTCAGCGGTTCGTCGAAGTGGCTGCGCCCGTGGTCGAGAGACTGCCTGCACAGGAAGCGCAAGCCCGGTGCGTCGCAGGGAATCGCGAACGCGTACGAGTACGGCGCGTCGTCCGGTGTCCCGCGCAGCACGGTGGAGGGGAACACCAGCAGCTCGTCGGCGATCGGACCGATGGTGGCTAGCATCCGCGCGCCGTTGATCACTACGCCGTTGTCGTCCTCGCGCACGATCCGCGCGCTCACCGAACCTTGCGCCTGCTGCGATCCGCTCACCGAACGATTGACCTGTGGCGGGATAAGGGTGTGCGTGGTGAGCAGGTCCTGCTCGCGCACCATCTCGTAGTAGCGCCGCATGTTGTCCGCGTATGCCGGATCGGCCTGTGCGAACCAGTCCCGCGCCTCGGACAGCGCCATCAGGGCACTGTTCAGGTAATCCCCGGTGCGCCCGAGCATGCCGTTGCTATGGTTGGCCCAGGTGCGCATCATGTTCCTGCGCTTCGCGAGGTCCTCGTGAGTTCGGGGCACCATGAACGACGTGCCGACCCGCTCCCCACTTGTCGGCGACTCGTAGGTCATCACGTCGCGCAGCTGGGATTCGTGCTGCAGATCATAAAGTTTGGCGTAGGTCTGCGTGACGTTCCGGAAAGCCGGATGGGAAGGAATCGCCTCGTTCAGGCTTTCTCCCTGTATCCGCACGGTCGGCTTCGAGGCCGCCAACCGTTCCAGATACTCCTTGCCGGTGCGAGCACCCATGGTTACCTCCTAGATCAGGTATTCGATGCCGAGATCCTGTTCGGCGATCGTGGTGAAACGGCTGTTCACGTAGCCGAGCGCGTCCCCTGCCCGGTAGTCGAAATCGACGACCTCGCCGAGGAACAAGGTGTGGTCGCCCCCTTCGTACTCCCGCCATGGCTCGCATTCCAGGTATGCCAACGTTCCGGGTAACCGGGGAGCGCGATGGCCATCGATCCAGTGCGGCTGTTCGGAATCGCCGCCGGCGAAATGCCTGGCAAGCGCCTGCTGCTCGGCGCCGAGCACGTTGACGCAGAAGGCGTTGTTCCGCAACGCATCATGCGAGCGCGCATGCTTCGCGATGGCCACCTGCACAAGTGGCGGATTCAGCGAAACGGAGGTGAACGCGTTGACCGTCAAGCCGTAACGGCGAGCGGGTCCGTCGAAGGTCACCACCGCCACCCCGGTGGCGAACCGGCCGAGGCAGCTACGCAGCCCGGCCTTCGTGATGGCATCCCCATCCGGGAAAGCGTTCATCGGTTCCCCTCCACGATGTCGCGGATCGGCCATCCCGCGCACCGCAATATGCATCCATATTGGAGTGCGAGTTAGCCCAGCGTGTTCTATAATCGAATAGCAGCTTCTTATATGGAACACGCTACTGCGCGGTCCGGCTTCTCACAAGAGTTCTCACAAGAGGCATGCTTGGTATCGAGCGCGACGGACGAGGAGAGCGGAACACAGTGGACACAGCGGGAACCAATGCGAAGGCCGTGCCGCATTCGCAAACCCTTGATCGCGGTATCCGAGTACTCGAAGTGCTCGGCGACGCGGACGGTCCGCTGTCCATCGCGCAGCTGGCCGGCGAGCTGGACGTGCACCGCTCGATCGTCTACCGGATCCTCCGAACGCTTGAGAGCCACCGTCTGGTGAGCCGCCGCGGCGACGGCGCCTGCGAACTGGCGCCGGGATTGGCGACCCTGGCCCGGGGCGTGTCACGGGATCTGCGCACCGCGGCGCTGCCCGAGCTGACCGCCGCGGCCAACGACCTCGGCATGACGTGCTTCCTGGTGGTGCCGGACCGCGACGAGTGCATCACGCTGGTCAGTGTCGAACCCCGGCACGCCGTCGCGGTGGCGCAGCGGCCCGGTTCTCGACACCCGATCGAGCAGGGCGCGCCAGGTCTCGCCCTGCTCGCGGCGCTGCCCGCGAAGGCAAGCGAGCGCGATGAGGTTGGCCAGTGCCGGGAGCGCGGGTACGCGAAGAGCCACAGCGAGGTGATCCGTGGCCTGACGTCGATCGCGGTTCCGGTGCCAGGTCAGGGTGAGGCGCCATGCGCGATCGCCGTTGTCTACGTGGACACCGACGAGGACGCCGAGCAGATCTCCGCCCGGCTGAACCAGGCGACGAAGGCCGTCGCCGCGGAACTCGACTGACGATCACGGTATGCCGCCAGTCGAGCGCGATCCGTTGCTCTACTCAGAGTTTCTTTGCTAACTTAGGACGCCATGCCGAATATCGGAATCGTGGGCTCCGGTATAGCCGGGTTGCATCTCGGCCTGTTCCTACGCCAGCACGACGTTCCGGTCACCATCTACAACGACCGCGCCGTCGAGGAGCTCGCTAGTGGCCGGCTACCGAACAGCGTGGCGCACCACCACATCACCGTGCAGCGAGAGCAGGCGCTCGGCATCGACCACTGGGACATCAACGAGTACGGCTACTTCTGCCACCACCACTACATCGGTGGCCCCGAGTCGCTGGTCTTCCAAGGGGATTTCGCCGCGCCGTCCCGTGCGCTCGACTACCGGATCTACCTTCCCCGGCTCGTCGAGGATTTCCAGGAGCGGGGTGGCGAGTTCCAGGTCCGGCCGGTGCGGGCCGAGGACGTGGTCACGCTTTCGGAGCGTCACGACATCATGGTGATCAGTTCGGGGCGGGGCGCGATGAGCGGGATGTTCCCCCGCAGGGCGGACAAATCCCCGTACACCGCTCCGCAGCGCAAACTGTGCGTCGGGCTGTGGCACGGGGTGCGCCACTCCGAGCCGCGTGGGGTCACCATGAGCATCTCGCCGGGACACGGTGAGCTGCTCGAGATTCCGATCTACTCGTTCGAGGGGCACGTGACCGCGCTGCTTTTCGAGAACGTTCCCGGCGGCGAGCTGGAGGAACTGGCGAACGCCGACCACGACGACGATCCGGCCGCCTTCCAGAAGCTCACCCTGGAGAAGGCGAAGCAACACCACCCGACCACGTTCGAACGGATCGACCCGGCGGCCTTCCGGCTCACCAGCCCGCGGGATCTCCTGCAGGGCGCGCTGGTACCCACCGTGCGCGAGGACTATCTGCGGTTGCCGAACGGGAAGTACGCGCTCGCGGTCGGCGACGTGCACACCGTCGTCGACCCGATCATCGGCCAGGGCGCGAATTCGGCTTCGTACTCGGCATGGGTCACCGGTGAGACGATCATCGAGGATCTCGGCTTCGACGAACGGTTCTGCCAGAAGGTCGCCGCCCGCAGGGCCGAGCGGGTGCACGCGATATCCGACTGGACGAACCTGATGATCCAGGGCCCGCCGCCCGCGCACCTGCTAGAACTGCTCGGCGCCATGTCGCAGAACCGGGCGATGTGCGACGAGTTCACGAACAACTTCAGCTACCCGGAACGGCAGTGGGACATCCTGGCCAGCCCGGAGCGCACCAAAGCCTTCCTGGCGAAGCACGCCGGCTGAAGCCACCCCTTCCCGAGCGCCCGAGCGTCTCATTCTGAGACAACATCGATGGGCTTCTCGGCGGTATCCCTGTGGTCGAGGTGTGGCGTCACGGACGCCGTCGCGACCAGCAGAGCAAGGGAGATCGCCATGACCGCCGGTATCGAGACCGCGAGCAGGGAAACCGCGAAACCCGCTTCGGTCAGCTCGTTCGATGCGCTTGCCGACGTCGTGGTGGTGGGCGGCGGCGGTGGCGGCCTGCCAACCGCGCTGTTTTCCAGCTGGCTCGGCAACGACGTGATCCTGCTTGAGAAAGCGCCCGAACTCGGTGGCACGGCGAAGAAGGCCGCCTTCTGGTACTGGGTTCCGAACAACGTGAACATGCGCGCGCAGGGCATCGAGGACCGCAAGGAGGACTACCTCCGCTATGTGGCGCGGCTGTCCCGGCCGACCCGCTTCGACCCGGACAGCCCCACTTACGGACTCACCGACTGGGAGTTCAGCATGTGCACCGCGATCTACGAGAGCGCATCGGACGCGGTCGAACTGCTGAACGACAAGGGCGCCCTGCCGTACCGGCACTGCCCGGATGTGCCGGACTACTGGGCGGAAGTGGCCGAGGACAAGGCGCCGCGTGGCCGGGTGCTCTGCCCTCGGGACGCCTCCGAGTCGATGGCCAACGGCGGCGAGGTCGCGATCGCCACGATGAGCGCGGCGGCCGAGCGGGAGGAGAACATCGACATCCGAACCCGGCACCGGGTGCAGCGGTTGATCGTCGAGGCTGACGCCGTCGTCGGGGTGGAGGCGTCCATTCCGGACGGGACAGTGCACCGGATCGGTGCCCGCAAGGGTGTCATCTTCGCGAGCGGTGGCTTCACACACAACGCGGAGCTGCGACAGAACTCCTTGCACACGCCTGCCTACCCCGGCTGTGCCGCGGCCACCAACGAGGGCGACTTCGTGCGCATCGCCACCGGGGTCGGCGCCCAGCTACGCAACATGAACTACGCGTGGATGTGCCCGGTGCCGCTCGAGAAGTCCGGCAGGGCGGACCTGGTTGGCATGTTCTCCGTCGCCGGCGACTCCATGATGTTCGTTGACAAGCACGGGCACCGGGTGGCCAACGAGAAGCAGCCGTACAACGAGCTCGCCCAGACCTTCTTCCGCTGGGACCCGATCGGGTGTGAGTACCCGAACCTGGTGCTCGTGCAGATCTGGGACCAGCGCAGCCAGGACCACAGCGCGAGCACCGAATACGGCCGGTTGATAGCGCCGGAGGGAGCGGACGACTCCCACGTGATCACCGGCGAGACCGTCGATGAGCTCGCGGACGCGGTCGCCGATCGGCTCACCCGCACCGCGAAGCTGACCGGTGGGTTCCAACTGGCCGAGGACTTCCTGCCGAACTTGCGCGAAACCATCAAGCGGTTCAACGAATTCGCCGAACGTGGCGTGGACGAGGACTTCCATCGGGGCGAGAAAGCCATCGAACCGCTGTTCAACGGGCTGGTAAAGGACGAGCCGGACCGGCGCAATCCGACCATGTGGCCGATCAGCGATTCCGGTCCTTACTACGCCGCACTTGTCACCGGGGGCACCCTGGACACCAAGGGTGGCCCGAAAACCACGCCGGACGGGGAGGTTGTGGACGACATGGATCTTCCCGTTCCCGGACTCTACGGTCTAGGCAACTGCGTGGCTTCGGCGTCCGCCGGCGCGTACTGGGCCGGCGGAGCAACCCTCGGCCCGATCATGGCTTTCGCCTACCGCACCGCTAAGGCGGCACACGCCGCACCGGCGAAATCCTTGTGAGCACGAAACACCAGGGAGCAATCATGGCACTCGCGACCCAGACGATGACCGACGAGCAACGCAAATCCGTCGCCATCGAGTACCTGAAGGCGTTCGACAACGGTGGCGTCACCAGCACCGGGGGCAGCATCCTGGATCTGTTCGCCGACGATGCGCAGGTGTACTTCCCTAAATGGGGCCTTGCCAACGGGAAGGACGAGATCGGCAAGCTGTTCGGCGATGTGGGCGGCACGATCCGGAGCATCACGCACCACTACTCGGCGTTCAACTGGATCTTCTCCGACGGCGACATGCTGGTCGCGGAGGGCACCAGCCACGGCGAGCACCAGGACGGCCCGTGGCGGGCCGGCGTACCGGAATGGGCAGCGGGCCGCTGGTGCGACGTGTTCGAGGTCCGGGACTGGAAAATCCAGCGCTGCTTCATCTACCTCGACCCGGACTACGCGGGCAAGGACACCGAACGCTACCCGTGGCTCACCAGCTGACATCGAGGAAGGAGCCGGAGAATGCGACTGGCCGGAAAGGTCGCGATCGTCACCGGCGCGGCGAACGGGATGGGACGGGCCACCGCCGAACTGTTCGCCGAGCACGGTGCGAACGTGGTGGCGGGAGATATTGTCAAGCCGGATCCGGCGCTGCCGGACAACGTGGAATTCGTCGACCTGGACGTGACAAGCGAGCAGGACTGGCTGCGCGTGGTCGGCGAAACCGAGTCCCGGCACGGCAAGGTCGACGTACTGGTCAACAACGCGGGCATCATCGCCTACGAACCGATCGACGAGCTGGACATGGACGGCTGGGCGAAGGTCATCGGGGTCAATCAGACCGGCGTGTTCCTTGGTATCCGGTCCGTGGTGCCCGCCATGCGCAAGGCGGGTGGCGGCTCGGTCATCAATTTCTCCTCGATCTGGGGAAATGTCGCGGTGGCAGGCGCGGCCGCCTATCACGCGACGAAGGGCGCGGTGCGCAACCTGTCCAAGAACGCGGCGATGACCTACGCGACCGAGAACATCCGGGTGAATTCGGTCCATCCCGGAATCATCCACACACCGCTGGTCGACCGGCAGGACGAGGAGGTCAACAAGGCCGTCGTCGCCAGCACTCCGATGGGCAGGATGGGTCAACCACGCGAAATCGCGAACGGCGTGCTGTTCCTTGCCAGCGACGAGTCGAGCTTCATGACGGGTGCCGAGCTGGTGATAGACGGCGGCTACACCGCGCAGTGACACATCAGCCGACCGGTGGGGTGCCGTCCAGCGCGGACCGCAGTAGTTCCCGGACACCGTCCGGGGTGACCGCGCGGGGATTCGCGTACGGGGTCGCGGTGACCTGTTCCACCACCCGCTCGATCCCGTCAGCCGGGAAACCCAAGGCGCGCAACGATCGAGGCGCACCCAGCCGCCCGGTGAGCTCGAAGAGGGCGCGCGCGGGGTCCCCGCTGCCCAGCGCACGGTTCAGTGCGGCGACCGCGGGCAACGCGGCGGGAGCGTTGTACGCCAGCGCGTAGGGCAACACGACGGTGTGGGTTTCCGCGTGTGGCAGGTCGAAGCTGCCACCGAGCGCGTGACACAGCTTGTGGTGCAACGACATCGTGGTCGCACCGAGGCACGAGCCGCACAGCCAGGAACCGTATAACGCCTCGCCGCGGGCTTCGATGTCCTCCGGGGCGGCCACAACCGAGGGCAACGCGCTTGCCAGCGCCCGAGCTCCCTCTTCGGCCATCAGCGAGATGATCGGTGACGCATCGGGAGCGTACAGCGCTTCCACGGCATGCGCGATCGCGTTGATCCCGCTGGTCGCGGACAGCCCGGTCGGCAACGACACGGTCAACTCCGGGTCGTACACCACGGCATGCGGCAGCACCCGGGAATCCCGGCCGGTCCGCTTCTGCCCGCCCTCCGTGAGCCCCCACACCGGGGTCATCTCGGAGCCCGCGTAGGTGGTTGGTACGGCGACGATCGGCAACCCGTACTCAAGCGCGATGGCCTTACCGAGGCCGATCGTGGAACCACCGCCCACCGCGACGCACCCGTCGGCGCCCAGATCGGTGGCGACCTGCCGTGCCTCGGCCGCCACCTCGACCGGCACGTGCATGCGCGCCTTGGCGTGCACCCCGGCAACGTGATCGCCGAGCGCCGCGGCCACCCGGCTCGCGGTGTCTTCCTGCTCCGGGGTGGAAAGCACCAGCACCCGGCGTAACCCCAGCCGGCTTACCTCGTCCGGAAGCGACGCCACGCTACCCGCGCCGAACACCACCCGCATCGGTAGAGCCTGGTAGGTGAAGTTCAAGGCCTCGGCCATTCTCATTCCTCCGACGACGCCGGTTCCAGCGTGATATCGAAATTGGCCAACCGGAACGGGCTCGTGACACCGTACTTCGCCGCTTCGTCCGGATCGTCGATCTCCCGGAACTCTTCGATCAGGCTCTTCTTCACGGCGAATACCGCGTCCGTTTCGATATACGGGCTGTCCGAGACGAAAATGTGCGTGGTTACCGGCGTGTAGCCATCCGCGCCGACGATGAAGTGGATGTGCGCGGGGCGGTACGGATGCCGCCGGGTGCTGTTCAGCAGCGTGCCGACCGGTCCGTCCGTCGGGATCGGGTAGTAACTTGGCAGCACGGTGCGAAACCAGAATCGTCCTTCGGCCGCCGCGGTGAACAACCCTCGCCCGTTGCCGATCGGCTGCACATCCGGCTGCTGCACGTCGTAGAAACCCTGATCGTTGGCCTGCCACACGTCGAGCCGCGCGCCGGGTAGCGGGGTACCGTCGACCGAGAGAACCCGGCCGGTCACGACGCACGGCGGTCCCCCGCCGATCTGGTCAATGGACTCACCGAGTTCCCTGGCAGGGGATTCGACCACGTGGAACGGGCCGAGCACGGTGGAATCCGTCGCGGCGGCCGAGCGGCGTGCGTTGATGGTTTCCACCAGCATCGATACTCCGAGCACGTCGGAAAGCAGGATGAACTCCTGGCGCTTGTCGTCGCATTTCTGCCCGACGGCGGTGAGGTAGTCGATCGCGTACTGCCATTCGGCGAGCGTCGGCTCGACCTCGCGGACGAAACCGTGTAGATGCCGAACCATGCTGGTCAGGATTTCCTTCAGCCTGGGGTCCGGGGTTTCCGCGAAGCTCTCAGCCACCGCGTCGGCCGCGTTCTGTTCGGTGAAATCGGTTGCCATGGCTGCCTACCTCTCCGACTCGTGCATCACCGGTAATGCCAGCACGGAACGCAACGCCCGTTCAACCGCCGAGGCCGGATCGTCGGCACCGGCCGGCATCCGGTAGCACACGTAGCCGTCCGGGCGGACCAGCACACAACCGGCATCGCTGACCTCGCGTACCCGCGCCCAATCGCCGTACGGGTCCTGGTAGTCGCACCCTGGGCCGATGCGCACACCGACGACGTCGACGCCAAGCCGTCCGGACACCTCGTGCGCGGCGTCCACCCACGGTTCGCCACCGATGCCGGTGAGCAACGTGAACCGGCCCTGCGCCGCGACATCCAAAGTGGACACGTTCCGCCTTCCGATGCTCAGCCAGGCATGTGGCAGTTTGGCTCCCGGCCTGCTGCTCGGCCGGTGATGCAGTTCCGGGTCCCGATCGAATCCGGGATCCGTCGTGCCGTCCTGGATGATCGCGGCGGAGTCGTAGCGCTGGTTCATCTCCACGCCGTGCGCGTTGAATTCATATACCTTGTACTCGATGGCCTCCCGCAGCGCGGCGCGTTGCTTCTCGGCGTCCGCACTCGGATCCTTGCGTGCGGCCATGTTCCGGCGCATCTGTTCTGTGTCCTCTGTGGACAGTAGGCCGAGTGCTTGGAAGATCCGGCTGGTTTCCCCGATGCTGCGGTTGGCGCGTTCCACCACTTGCTCCGCTACCGGTGCGCGTTCCGCCGAGTAGCTGTCCAACAGCTCCGGGCCGGCCTTACCGTCCAGCACGAGCTTGAGTTTCCACGCCAGGTTGTAGGAATCCTGGATCGAGGTGTTGGATCCGAGCCCGTTGCTCGGCGGGTGCCGGTGCACAGCATCCCCCGCACAGAACACCCGCCCGCTGGACAGCTGCCGCGCGTACATGTGGTTCACCGTCCACGCCGAGCTGGACTGGATGCGCACCGGGATGTCGTCGTCGCCGATGAGCGTGCGCACCACGGAAAGCGCGTACTCATCGGAAAGGGGCGGAGGCGGCTGGTTGATGTCGTAACCCCAGACGATCAGCCATTCGTTCCACGGCCGCACCATCCGCACCAGCCCCATGCCGATGCCGCCCACCTCGGCGCCCGGCTGCAGCACCCAGTACAGCACGCTCGGCCAGTGCGCGACGTACTCGCTGAGGTCCGCGTGGAACACGATGTTGATGCTGCCGGCCACACCCATCTCACCGACCATCGGCAGCCCGGCATGTTCCGCGACGATGCTGCGGCCGCCGTCCGCGCCGATCAGGTAGCGCGCCCGGATCTGGTACTCATCGCCGCGAACGCGATCCCGAACCGTGACGGTGACTCCGGAGTCGTCCTGGCTCATGGACAGGTACTCGGTGTCGAACCGGACGACCGACCCGCGATCCATCGCGTTGTTGATCAGGACCGGCTCCATCAGGTGCTGCGGCATGTCGCACATCCGGCTCGGGCTGGCCAGCTCGTGCTCGGCCTGGCGAACCGGATCGTTGCCCCAGGACCGCAGCCGGCCGAGCTCCTCACCGGCGATGCTTGTGCAGAACACCGTGTTGCCCATCAACTCCTGCGGGGTGGCCTTGGCGACCACCTCGTCCTCCACCCCGAGGTCGCGCAGTACCTCCATGGTTCGCTGGTTGGTGATGTGCGCTCGCGGGGTGTCCGCGAGCCGGGAGTACTTCGTCACCACCATGTTGGAAACGCCGTAGGTGGCGAGCGCCAGCGCGGCTGCCGCACCGGCCGGGCCGCTTCCCACGATCAGGACGTCGGTCCGCACCAGATCCACGTCGAGCTCCTTCGGTTCGCCTCCGGCACTGTGGCGATGCTGCCTGCTGGCCACATGATCTTGGTGTCTCACTACGAGACACCCGAACGGTGGCTACCACCTGCTTCGATGTGGTTACCGGGACCTTCACCGACTGGACCCGTTTCACGGACGCAATGTACGCTAATCGTCCAGTCGTTCGCATCGCGTACACGACGAGGTGTGCAATGGTCGAATGCCTTCGTTCCGCCGACGACGAGCTGGCCCGCATCCGGCGGTACCGGGAGAGCTTCCTCGCGGGCGACGAGCCGGGAACCGAACTGCCCGACCAGCTTTCCGCCGCGTGGCGTCGTGCGTTGTTCCTCGGCGCCCGCCCGGACAGGGACAGCCTGCCCGTCGTCGAGGTACGACCCGATTCCCCGCTCGTCGCCGCGGCGTCCCCGGTGCTGGCCCGGCTGATGGATCAGCTCGCCGAGACCGAGGTCAGCGCCGTGCTGAGCGACGCGCAGGCGCGCATCCTGCGGTGCTGGTCGGCGGGCTGGCGGATCAACGCGCACCTGGAGCGCATCCAGACGCGGCCAGGTGCCGATCTGTCCGAGGGCACTGCGGGAAACAACGGCATCAACGAAGTGCTGGGAAACAAACGGCGCGGGCTTATCGAAGGCCCGCAACACATCTTGGGGCTGTACCAGCAAACCGTGTGCACCGGCGCGCAGCTGCGGAACCCGGTGACCGGGCAGATCGCCGGCGCCATCTCGCTGGTCTGCGATCTCGATTCGCCGCGGCATCTGCTCACCGCACTGACCGACTCGACGGCCACCGCGATCGAAACCGAGCTGCTGCGCGCCGCCGCGCCACGGGAACGGGTGCTTGCCGACGCGTATACCGAGAACGCCGCGAGCGGCGAGGCGATAGTCGTGCTTGACGGGCATACCCGGATCACCAGCCCGGCGGCGGCCAGCGTGTTGACCGAGCAGGACATCAACCTGCTGCAGGCGGCAGCCGCGGAGGCCACCAGGCAATCCTGCCCACGGGCCCGCGAGCTGGCGCTCCGCGACGGGGTGCACGCCTACCTGCGCCCCATCTGGCAGTCCGGGGAGATGTGCGGGGTTTCCGCCGCCGTGCGGCAGGAAACCGGTGCTTCCCCTGAGCGGGCACATCGGGCACCTACCAGGGCGCGGGACGCCTCGTCCGCGTGGCGGGAGGCGGCGAGTTCGGCGCACCGGCTCACGCGGGACGGGATTCCGGTGCTGCTGGTCGGCGAGCCGGGAACGGGGAAGACCACACTCGGGACGGCGCTGGCCGGCGCGGGCGGCGGGCACGTGCTGGACGCCCGGCTGGTCGCGGCCGACGGCGAGCAGGCGTGGCTCGCCAGGCTGCGCGAGGCGATCGGCGATCCCGGCTCGGTCGTGGTGTTGTCGCATGTGGAGGCGCTGCCCGAAACGTCGGCCGATGCCGTGCTGGCGTTGCTGAGCGGGAGCCGGTTCGTCGCGACGTACACCGCCCGCCGGCAACCAGGCCTGGCGCTCGGGGCGTTGCTCGACTACTGCGCGACAGGGCGTGTCTGGCTGCCACCGTTGCGCGATCGCGCCGCCGAGATCCCCGGACTGATGCGGGAATTCGCACCGGACGGGGCCGCACCGGGGCTGACGCTGCAGGCGCAGCAGGCGCTGCAACACTACCGCTGGCCCGGCAACCTCACCGAGTTGCGGCAGGTGACCAGCCGTCTGGTCGCGCAGCAGCCGACCGAGCGCCCGATCGAACTCGGCCAGCTACCCGACGAGATCAGCCAGTGCGCACGGGGGCGCACGCTGTCCGCGATGGAAAGCGCCGAGTACGCGACGATTCGCGAGGCGTTGCGCCGGCACAACGGCAACCGCCTGCAGGCGGCCAAGTCGTTGGGCATCGCGCGAGCCACGTTGTACCGCAAGCTCAAGCAGTACAGCTTGTGAGTACGTTGGGCCGCTATGTCGACCGAACCTAGTCACGGGTCGCCACCCGCGGCCTACCAAGCCACTGCTGGCGGCGCGCTCGACTTGGACCGCGAGCTGTACGGCAAACTCGCCGAACACACCGGATCCCGCACGCTCGTGGACGATTTCGTGATCCCGATCCGCTCCGGCCGCGCGTGGGAAATCCCGGCAGGTCACCTGTGCCGCATCGGCACGGTCGACGGCCCCCAGGTCGGCGACCTGAACGTCTGGCATCGGCACAATCCACGGGAACGGCTCTGGGCATCTCGAACCCGGCAGTTACACGGCGCGCACGTCAGTACTTTCGACAGGCTGTGGTCGAACCTGCCGTATCTACGCCCGCTCGTCACCATCACCAACGACACGCTCGCCGACTACGGCGTGGACGAAGAGGGCGGCCGGGTACACGACCTGCTCGGTACCCGCTGCGATCCGTACGTGAACCGGTTGCTCACCGGCGAGGATTTCGACTTCCACTGCCATTCCAACCTGGTTCGCGCGGTACTTCCGTTCGGGCTCACCGAGTTCGACGTGCACGACGTGCTGAACGTCTTCCAGTGCACCGGCCTGAACGACCAGGATCGCTACTTCATGAAGGCATCGCCCGCCCAACCTGGCGACTTCTTCGAGTTCTTCGCGGAAACCGACCTGTTGTGCGCGCTTTCCACCTGCCCGGCGGGTGATCTGTCCATCCCGCTGTGGGGCCCGGACGCGCGCGATCCGCTGGAAGTGTGCCGGCCGCTCGGTGTCCAGGTCTACCGCCCGGATCCGGCCGTGCTCGAAGGTTGGCGCCCGCCGCAACCCGCCGCCTACCTTGGAAACCACGGGCTGGCGGCGCCACAGTGGACAGACGGTTCGCCGCCGTAGCCGGCCTAGCGTTTACCGCGCGTCGCCGACACCAGTTGCTCCTCGGCATCCGGGCCACCCGGTACCCGTGGCAGCCGGAAGACAAGCACCAGCCCGGCGATCAACCAGAGCCCGACGATGATCCATTCGTACGGCCACACGAGTTCGGCCGGCAGGCCCGGCAGGAACAGCACAGCCATGCCAAGGCTCAGTACCAGGGCAAGGACGCCCACCGTCCTGCCAGGCCCGACCCGGAACGGTCGCGGCATCTCGGGAGCGCGACGTCGCAGCACCAGGAACGTCAGCGCCACCATCAGGTACGCGACGACAATGCTCAGGCTGCCGGCATCGACAAGCCACACCAGCATCTCGCGGCCGAACAGCGGGGCGCAGACGGACAGCACACCGATGAACAGCACGGCGTTGCTCGGCGTGCCGAATCGCGGGTGCACGCGGGCGAACCAGCGCGGCAGCATCCCGGACGAAGCCATCGCGAAGATCAGCCGGCTCGCGCCGATCATGAAGCCGTTCCAGCTGGTGAGGATTCCAGCGATACCACCGACAACCAGGATCGTGCCCATCGTCGGGCTGTTCCACAGTGCCGCCATAGCGTCCGCTGTGGACAGTTCGGAGTTCGTGACCTCGCCGCGGGGCAGTCCGGATGACACCGTCAGCATGATCATGATGTACCAGACGGTGGCGAGCAGCACCGAGATAACCAGCAGCCTACCGATCTTCCGGGGAGCCAGCTTGATCTCTCCCGCGGACTGCGGGATGACGTCGAAGCCCACGAACAGGAAGGGCGTCGCGACCAGAACGGTCAGTACGCCGCCGAGGCCATCGGTGATCAGTGGCTCGAGGTGTCCGGACTCGCCTCCGGTGAACGCGCCGACCGTCAGCAGCACGCCAACCGCCGCCAGGAACAGCACGGCGATGGTCTGGAACACCGCGGCCGGGCGCACCCCGACGTAATTCAGCACCGTCATGGCGATCGCACCGACGACACCAACCGCGACCCAGGTGGCGTACACCTCGTAGCCGGCGATCGACCACATCCGTCCCGCCGGCAGTTCCGGGGCGAGATACAGCACGGTCTGCGGCAGCGCGACGGCTTCGAAAGCGACGACCGATACATAGCCGAGGACGAGCGCCCACGACGTGGCAAAGGCCGGCCGGGCGCCCAGCCCGCGCAGCACGTAGTTGTGTTCCCCTCCGGCGGCCGGCATCGCGGACACCAGTTCCGCATACGTCAGGCCGACCAATCCGACCACGATGCCGCCGAACGCGAAGGCGAGCACCGAGCCAAGGCTTCCCGCGTCGCCAAGGAATTCGCCGGTCAGCACGATCCAGCCGAACCCGATCATCGCGCCGAACGCGATCACCAGCACGTCCGCACGGCCGAGTACCCGGATGAATCCCTCGGCTGAGCTCGCGTGCGCCTCGCCGCCGTTTCCGGTATCGCCCGTCATAATCCCGCCTTCCTCGCCATCGGCCCTGAGTACCTAGCCTCGCGTGGTACTTGATGGCCCGACTCTGGCGAGCAAGTGTCGCGCATTCGCGATCCGAACGCACCGTGACTAGGGCAGCGGCGTCCCGGAAACCCGGCGCACCCGCTGGGTGCCGGCGAGAACCGCGAACGAGACAGCGAGCCGCGCGGCACTTTCCGGATCGGTCCGGTCGGCAAGCTGGAACCAGTCCATCCGCACCTGCCGCGGCGACACCTCGAGCACCGAGAAGCCGTGCGAGTCCAGCTCAACGTGCTTGATGTGCGGGTTCGCCACCCGGATGGCGGTTTCCGCGGCCAGCGACGCGGTACGTGGTGGCACCCGAAGAAGATCGTCGAGATTGTCGCTTGTTACCGAGGCGCACACCAGTTCGGCGCCAACCGAGTTCCCGTTCAACGGGTAGCCCAACGGATCGGCTGGCAGGTCGGCCGCCCACGCGGAATGGATGTCGCCGGTCAGGAACACGGTGTCCGTCACGCCGTTGTCCCGCAGCGCGCCGAACAGCTCGGCGCGGTCGGCGGTGTAACCATCCCACTGGTCGACGTTGTACGGCACACCTTCCAGCGGCCCGGTGAGCTGCGAGAGCGCGTGCAGTTCCGCGGTGGACAGGGTTGCGGGGAAGCGAACCGGCGCGATCATCACCGGGTTGCCAATCAGCTTCCACTGCGCGTTCGCGGTCAGCAGACCGGAGCGCAGCCAGCGCAGTTGCTCCGCGCCGGTGATGGTGCGCGCCGGGTCGGAAATCGCCGGATCGAGCGGATGCGCCGCCTGCTGGCTGCGGTAGGTGCGGAGGTCGAGCATGGACAGTTCGGCGAGCGAACCGAAGGTGAACCGGCGGTACAGTCGCCCGCCCGGTTCGTAGCGGACCGGCATCCACTCCGCGTAGGCCTGCTGGGATGCGGCACGACGCTCGGACCACACTCCCTCATCCGGCTCGGTGTGGTTTTCCGCGCCGCCGGACCAGGCGTCGTTGGCGGATTCGTGATCGTCCCAGGTGATGACGAACGGCACCAGGGCGTGAAGTGCCCGTAGGTCCGGATCTGACTTGTACTGGGCGTGCCGGCGCCGGTAATGCTCGAGTGTTGTCATCTCCACCGGCGGATCGTGCGGCCGGATGACCACGTCGCGGGCCTGGAACTCACCTGGCGCGTACTCGTAGAGGTAGTCCCCGAGGTGCACCACGAGATCCAGGTCGTCCGTTGCTGCCAGGTGCCGGTAGGCCGTGAAGTGTCCTGCCTGCCAGTTCGAGCAGGACACCACACCCATCCGGAGCCGATCGACCGTGCTGCCCGGTGACGCGGTGGTCCGGGTGCGTCCGACCGGGGAGATCGCATCGCCGAGCCGGAAGCGGTACCAGTACCACGAATCGGCGGCGAGCCCGGTGGCGTCGACCTTGACCGTGTGATCCCGCCACGCGCCGGTCGCCGTGGCGCCAGCGGCCACCACATCGCGGAACTCCTCGTCCGCGGCGACTTCCCAACGCACCTGAACATCCGGACCGATCCCGGACCGGGTACGGCGTCCGGCTGCGGTGTCACCCGGGTCCACAGCAGCACAACGTCCGGCATCGGGTCGCCGGACGCCACGCCGTGCGCGAATGGTGTGCTCGGCTCGCTCGAGGCGGTAGGGACGGTGACGCCGGTCAGCCCGGCGGCGGTCGCGAATACCCCACTGGCTCGCAGCAAATCACGTCGGCTCCACAGATTCACGGGGCACTACTGTTCACCACCACCCGACCGTTTGGGGATGGCAATCCCGAATGTTCAGCGAAGTTTTCGCTTCCGGAAACGGCGTGGGTTTCCGGAAGCGGCCGTGCGTGCGGTGTGGGGCTCACGGCCGTGCGTGGGGGTGTGGGGTGCGCGGAGGGTAATGGTGTCGCTTCTCGGGTGTCCAGGGCGCCTGTCGGCGTTGCTGCGCGGCGACCCCGCCGGTGGCGGGGTCGTCCGTGGACTCCCGAGCCT
>WHSZ01000126.1 GCA_009379845.1 Pseudonocardiaceae bacterium
ACCGCGTCACCATCATGATCAACAACACGACCGCCCGCCAACTCACCCTCGACAGATCAGTACGCTACCAACCACTGACCAACCAGAAACTGTCCGCGACGTCCTGAGACAGATCTGTCCGTGAGGTCCTGAGACATGACACGGCACGGTCCCGGTGCGGACCGCACGCACCAGGATGCCGCCACCCAGCCAAACCAGGTAGGCCACACCGGCCACTTTAATCACCGTCAACGCAAACCCGGAGGAAGCCAGCAACGGGCCGAGCCCAGCGGCGACCGCGGCGATCATCAGCACGAACGCGGTCAGCCGGGCACCGAGCCCGGCGAGCGCCTTGCCCGCGCTCTGACGCATAGCGTGGTGCAGCCCGACGAGATTGTTCGCGCCGGGAGTGAGTGCGATCAGCAACGCCGCGCCGAAGAACACCACCAGCCACACGCACGTAGTACAGCACGCTCGTCCGACAATCTCGCCCGCATTACCGCGTTTAGCGGGCGAACCGCGCTACTTGCGAATGCTCATTACCGCGTTTAGCGGGCTAAACGCGGTAATGGTGGGGCTGGTGCGGCCAATGGGGCTTGTCTGGCATGTCGGTGCCTCACGGGATGCGCGCGTGGGAGGCGGCGGTGTGCACCAGGCGGGCGTAGGAACCGCCGGCGGCGAGCAGCTCCGCGTGCGTGCCGAGCTCCCGGATCCGGCCGTCCTCGAGCACCGCGATCCGGTCGGCCTCCCGCGCGACCTCCAGCCGGTGGGCGATGGACACCACCGTGCGATCGGCCAGCACCCGTCCCAGCGAATGCTCTAGGTCTCGGCGGCGACCCGCCCCTATCAACGACGTCGCCTCGTCGAGCACCACCACCGGCGGGTCGGCGAGCACCACCCTGGCCAGCGCGAGCCGTTGCGCCACCGACGGCGGCACCGGATGGGCTCCGGATCCGAGCCGGGTGTCGAGCCCTTCCGGCAACGCGCGAACCCAGTCGCCCGCGTCCACCACGTCCAGCGCCGCGTACAGCCGATCGTCGCGCCATGGACCGTCGCCGGGATGCGCCGCCAGCGCGAGGTTTTCCCGGACGCTCGTGGCGAACACGTAGTGCTCCTGGGTCAGCAGCAGCACTTCCGCGCGCAGCCGTTCGGTCGACCAGCTCGTCACGTCCAACCCGCCGAGGGTGATCGATCCGGCGTCCGGCCGGTTCATTCCGGCCAGCAGCCTCGCCAACGTCGATTTACCCGACCCGGACGGACCGACGATAGCCAGATGTTGGCCCTCTGGGATGCGCAGATCGATGCCGTGCAACACCTCCCGGCCCGGCAAGTAGCCGAACCGCACCCCGCGGAACTCCACGTCGTGATCTTCGAGGTTCCCAGGCGAGCCGTGCTCGTCGTCAACGGGAATCCGCTGCACGCCGAGAATCCGCCGCATCCCGACGTTCCCGACCTGCAGTTCCTCGATCCACACCAGCAACTCGTTCAGCGGTGTCGCGATCGCCTGGGCATACAGCATCACGACGGTGACCTCGCCAAGGCTGACGATGCCCTGCGCGTACGCCCAACCGCCGAGCAACAGAATCGCGGCCAGCGGCAGCACATAGGACAGCTCGAGGCAGGGCAGCCAACGAGCCACCAGACCACGATGGGCGTGCTCGTGATCCCGCGCCGCGCCGAGCACGCGGTCGTGGTGCGCGACGCGTCGCCGATGCAGCCGCAGCGCCTCGATGGTGTGCGCCCCGGTCACCGTCTCGTTGGTGCTGCCCTGCACCTCGCCCCAGGCGGCGAGCATGCGTTCCAGCACGGTGGCCGCCCTCGGCCGGTACCAGCGGGTGCTGAGCACGATCACCGGGATGGCGACGAGCATGCCGGCGGCCAGCAGCGGCGAGGACAGCAGCATCGCTACCGCGGTCAGCAGCAGCGTGATCAGCGAGGTGAGGATCTCGGGTGCGGCGTTGCGTACCGCGTACTCGATACGGTCGACGTCGGACGTGGTGCGGCTGAGCAGCTCACCGGCGCCGGCGGCCTCGACGTCGGCCACCGACATGCGCAGCACCCGCTCCATGAACTCCTCACGCGCGGTGGCCAGCAGCCATTCGCCGAGCACCCTGGCCCGCAGGTGACTCTGCCGTAGCAACACCGCGCGGCCGGCGAGCACCACGACGAATACCCCGGCGAGCAGCTCGATCGGCACCGGCCGGCCGGCGCTTACCGCGTCGACCAGAATCCCGAGCAACTGGGGGCCAACCAGCCCAAGAACCGTGGCCGTCGCGAACAGCATCAGCATCGCGACCACCCGCTTCGCGTGCTGCCTGGCAACCCGCCAGATCCACGCGCGCACGGCGGCGTGTTCTGCCAAGGGCAGTGCGCTCATCGCGCGTCTCCGTTCTCGTGTTCCGGCACGTGTTCCGCTACGACCCGCCAGAGCGGGCTTGAGGTGAACACCACGGTGGTGCGCCCGGCGCGCAGTTCGGCCACCCGCTCGGCGATGCGCTGCTCGGTGTGCGCGTCCACGGACGCGGTCGGCTCGTCGAGCACCAGCACGTCGGGATCGAGGGTGAGTGCCCTAGCCAGCAGCAGCCGCTGACGCTGCCCGCCGGACACCGACCGGCCGCGTTCGCTGATCACCTCGCGCAAACCGTCCGGGAATCCCGCGATCACGTCCTCAGCGCATGCCGCGTGCACCGCCCACTCCACCGGGAGCGCGGAGCCAAGGGCGAGCTCGTCACCAACCGGCCCCGAGAACCACAGCGCGTCGCTGAGCACCAGCACCACTCGACGACGCAGCTCGTCACGATCAATGTGATCAATGGGTATGCCCGCGACGGTGACCTCGCCGTGCGCGAAGCCGGTCAGGCGTTCCGCGCGAGCCCGATCGGGTGGCAGCACGGTGAGCTTGCCGGCCGGGATGCGCAGGGTGCCGTCGGCCAGCGACAGCGCGCCCTCCGGCAGCGGCTCCGGCGCGGCCGGCTGGGGAAACTCCGACCGCATCCGCAGCAGCTTGCTGGCTCGTCCGGCGGCGACCATGGCGGCGCTGTACGCCTCCGCCGCTTCGGTCGCGGTTTGCACGGGGATGACGAGGAACGCCGATGCGCCGTAGAAGGCCACCAGCACACCAACGGAGATCGTGCCGTCGATGGCCAGCTTCGCGCCGAGCACCGTGACGATCAGCGTGACGAGGCCGGGCAGCGCCACTTCGGCCGCCGCGAGCCACGATTCGGCCCTGCCGACGTTGATGCCGGCGTCGGCGACCTGCCTGCTCGCGCCGCGGAACCGGGCGAGGAAGGACTGCTCGCCGCCGATGCCGCGCAGCACCCGTAGCCCACCGACGATATCCGAGCCCATCGAGTTGACTTCGGACAGCCGATCCCGCTGCGTTTCCTTGCGTCGTTGCAGCGGGCGCAGGATCGGACCGATTCCTAGCACCGCGATGGGGACACCGACCAGCGCGACCGTGCCGAGCAATATCGACTGGTGCAGCAGGGCCACGGCGAGCACGGCGAACGACATCACCGCGCCGATCATCCGGCCGAACACCTCGAAAAGGTTGCCGACCGAGTCGATGTCGTCCGTGCTCATCGCGACGACCTCGCCGGCGCGAAGGCGTTTCGGAAGGGTGGAGCCAAGGTCGGCCGCGTGCCGGATCACCGCGTCCTGGGTCGCGTAAGCGCCGTGCACCCACAGGGTGTGCGCGGTCCAGCTCTGCGCGGCGCCGGCGGCCGCCTGCAGCACGCCGAGCGTCAGGATGATGGCGACCCAGCCAAGCAGTGCGCCGGCATCGCGGGTGGCCACACCGTCGTCGATCGCGCCACCGATCGCCAGCGGTATTACCGCAGGGCACAACAACCACAGCGCGCCGGCAAGCGCCGAGCACGTAGCCAAACCCCACCGGGCACGCAATAACGACCACAGAAATCGGGCCGACGAGCGCGAGTCGATGGGTGTGGGGGCGTTCGTAGGTCAATCGAATGGCGCGGTGTACATAGCCCGCACGCTACCCTCGCCGGACCGGCACCGGCCACCGAATTTCCGTTCCTCGCCTCCTCGCCTCTCGCGCACCCCTGGACCCGGGTTTCCGCGTTTAGCGAGCTAACCGCGGTACTTGTGTGCGCTAATTACCGCGTTTAGCGGGCTAAACGCGGTAATACGAGGGGCGGGTGGGGCTTGTGGTGTATCCGGGGGTTGTGGGGCGCGAAGGAAGCGGCCGGCGAGAATTGCTCTCGCCGGCCGCTCGAGTCACCCCGCACGCGCGGGGCGCCGCGCTCACAACTTGGTGACGCGACCACCCGCCGCGGTGATCTTCTGCTCGGCACTGGCCGAGAACTTGTTCGCCGTTATGTCCAGCTTCACGCCACCCAGCTCGCCGTCGCCGAGCACCTTGACGGGCTCGTTCTTGCGCACCAGGCCACCGGCCACGAGGTCGTCGACGCCGATCGTGCCGCCGTCCGGGAACACCCGCGCGATGTCGCCGACGTTGACCGGCTGGTACTCCACCCGGAACCGGTTCTTGAACCCACGCAGCTTCGGCAGCCGCATCTGGATGGGCATCTGGCCACCCTCGAAGCCGGCCGGCACGTTCTTCCGCGCCTTGGTGCCCTTGGTGCCGCGACCCGCGGTCTTGCCCTTCGAGCCCTCGCCGCGGCCGACCCGGATCTTCTCCCGCTTCGAGCCGGGCGCCGGCCGGAGGTGGTGAATCTTGATGGTCATGACTTGACCTCCTCGACGGCAACGAGGTGCCGCACGGTGTGGATCAAGCCGCGCACCTCGGGGGTGTCCTCCCGAACCACCGACTGGCGGATCTTGCGCAGCCCGAGCGTACGCAGCGACTCACGCTGGTTCTGCTTGCAGCCGATCCGGCTGCGCAGCTGGGTCACCTTGAGTTGCGTCATGTCAGCCCTCCTGCCCAGCGCGAGCCCGCAGCATGGCGGCCGGCGCCACGTCCTCGAGCGGCAAGCCACGACGCGCGGCCACCGACTCCGGACGCTGCAGGTCCTTCAGCGCGCGCACCGTGGCATGCACGATGTTGATCGCGTTGTCGCTGCCGAGCGACTTGGACAGCACGTCATGCACGCCAGCGCATTCCAGCACGGCACGCACCGCGCCTCCCGCGATCACCCCGGTACCGGCACTGGCCGGACGCAGCAGCACCACGCCCGCGGCTTCCTCACCCTGCACCGGATGCGGGATGGTGCCGCCGATCCGAGGAACGCGGAAGAAGTTCTTCTTCGCCTCCTCGACGCCCTTGGCGATCGCCGCGGGCACCTCCTTGGCCTTGCCGTAGCCGACGCCGACCTGCCCGTCGCCGTCCCCGACGACCACCAGCGCGGTGAAGCTGAACCGGCGACCACCCTGCACGACCTTGGCCACCCGGTTGATCGCTACCACGCGCTCGAGGTGCGGGGTCTTTTCCTGGGCCGCCCCGCCACGGCCGCTATCCCGACGGTCCCTGCGGTCCCGGCCGCCGCCGCGCTCGGAGCGCTCGCCGCCCGGGCCACCCTGGCCGCCGCCGGTCTGCCGTGCACGTCCCGGCATCAGGCTTCCCTTCCGTTTTCGTGTTGCATCATCAGAACTCCAGCCCGCCTTCGCGAGCCGCGTCCGCCAGTGCCGCGACCCGGCCGTGGTAGTCGTAGCCACCACGGTCGAACACGACCTTCGTGATCCCCGCGTCTTTCGCCCTGGCAGCGACCAGCTCGCCGACCTTGGTCGCGCGGGCCTTCTTGTCGCCGTCCATCGCCCGGATGTCCGCCTCCATGCTGGACGCCGAAGCCAGCGTGTGGCCGACGAGGTCGTCGACGACCTGCACGACGATGTGTCGCGAGGACCGGGTGACGACCACCCTTGGCCGCTCCGGAGTCCCGCTGATCTTCTTGCGGATCCGGAAATGCCGGCGCGAGCGCGCCACCCGCCGCCGGGTGGAGATGTCCTTGCCGACGGGCTTCCGTTTCGTCGCTGTGGTTTCGCTCATGATCACTTACCCGTCTTCCCGACCTTGCGGCGGATCTGCTCGCCCTCGTAGCGAACGCCCTTGCCCTTGTACGGGTCCGGCCGGCGCAGCTTGCGGATGTTCGCGGCGGTCTCACCGACCAGCTGCTTGTGGATGCCACTGACCGAGAACTTGGTCGGGCTTTCCACCGCGAACTGGATGCCGTCCGGCGCGGGCACCTTCACGGGGTGGCTGTAGCCGAGCGAGAACTCCAGGTCCGCTCCCTTGAGCTGCACCCGGTAGCCGACGCCCTGGATCTCCATCCGCTTCGTGTAACCCTCGGTGACCCCGACGACCAGGTTGTTCACCAGGGTCCGGCTCAACCCGTGCAGCGACCGGCTCTCCCGCTCGTCGTCCGGGCGCTTGACAAGGATCGAACCGTCCTCGTCCCGCTCAACGGCGATCGGCAAGGGGACGGTGTGCTCCAACGTGCCCTTCGGACCCTTCACGCTCACGTGCTGGCCATCGATGGTCACCTCCACGCCGGAAGGGACGGTGACCGGCAGCTTTCCGATGCGCGACATGCCTGCTCCCCCTTCCTCACCAGACGTAGGCGAGAACTTCCCCGCCTACCCTGTTTCGCATGGCCTGCCGGTCGGTCTGCAGCCCGGAGGACGTCGAGATGATCGCGACGCCAAGGCCGCCGAGCACCTTGGGCAGGGTGGTCGACTTCGCGTACACCCGCAGGCCGGGCTTGGACACCCGGCGCAGACCGGCGATGCTGCGCTCGCGGTTCGGGCCGTACTTCAGCTCGACCACGAGGTTCATGCTCTTCTCGCCGTCCTCGCTGCGGTAGCCGGAGATGTAGCCCTCTCGCTTGAGGATCTCGGCGATGTTGGCCTTCAACTTCGAGTGCGGCAGCACGACCTCGTCGTGGTACGCCGAATTGGCGTTTCGCAGACGTGTCAAGAAGTCTGCGATCGGATCGGTCATCGTCAT
>WHSZ01000096.1 GCA_009379845.1 Pseudonocardiaceae bacterium
CGAGCTTGACGAGCACCTGGGCCGCTACGCCTTCACCCTCGCGGATCAGCCCGAGCAAGATGTGCTCGGTACCGATGTAGTTGTGCCCGAGCTGCAGTGCCTCTCGCAGGCTGAGCTCAAGCACCTTCTTGGCTCGCGGCGTGAAGGGGATGTGCCCGCTCGGAGCCTGCTGCCCCTGGCCGATGATCTCCTCGACCTGCTGGCGGACGCCCTCCAGCGCGATTCCCAACGACTCGAGCGCCTTGGCGGCGACACCCTCACCCTCGTGGATCAATCCCAGGAGGATGTGCTCGGTGCCGATGTAGTTGTGGTTGAGCATCCTGGCCTCTTCTTGAGCCAGGACGACCACCCGCCTCGCGCGGTCGGTGAACCTCTCGAACATTCGCACTCCCTGACTGCTGCGCCGGCGGCCCTAGTACCACCTCGGCGAACCGGGGCGGGTTCAGCACCGTACGAGCCACTCTAGTCGCCGGACTAGGCATACCGCCTCTAGCGGATACCCCCGACATGACTACTTAACGTGCCAGCCTCCAGGTGGATTCCGCACGGGCGGTGTCGATGCGCCTTGTCCGCTCCGGGCGAACACCGCCTCCTGACGGGAATCACCGCAGCACATCAAGGCCCTTCCCGCATCTACTCCAACGATCGAGTGATGGCCGTTTACCGCTTGTCACTCGATAGCCGCCCTTCGGCGCCCCGATTAGGCAATCAGGGTGGCATCGCCGGACAGCCTACATTTAAGGTAAGGCAAGCCTCACCCATGAGGCCATTCGGACGTGACGTGACCCGCCGTAAGGAAGAACACAGTTGCCGATGGTGGATGCAGCGGCGCGCACGCCTTCGGGCGTGGGCCTCCCACCCTCGCTGGTCCGCGTGCGGGCGCGCCAGCAGCGGATGACCATCCACGCGGCCGTGCCGCCGGTTTCCGGCGGGCAGCAGGACTGGACCGGCTGCGCGCAAGCGCTTGCCGACCCCGCGTTCTTCGATCGCTGGCGCAAACGTCTCGCCGGATGGCTGCACGAGCAGTACGGCGAGGCGCCGGAGCGGACCACCGCTGCCTACGTGATGGCCTGGTACGCGCAGGTGCCCGGGTACCTCGGTGCGCTGTTGTTTCACCACGAACGCCGGGTGCCTTCGCTGCGCCCAGCCGATCTCGCGTTCCGGTTGAGCGAGGGCCGCCCGCATCCGGACGGCATCGCGCTCACCGCGCACGAGTTCGCCTGCCTGCCGGACGACCCGGCCGCGGGCACGCCGGAAGCCACCGTGCTGCGCTCCGAGCAAGCGCTTGCGGGCGTGCTGCGCGCCCGGTACGCCGCGCACCTCGCTCGGTTCGTCGCGGCATTCGGGCCGACGGTGCGATTCGGCCGGCACACGCTGTGGGCCGCGGCCACCGACGCGTTGGACACCGCGCTGTGGCAAGTCGGGCTGGCCGGCGGGGACGAGGGCGCGGGGGTGGCCGACGCCGCGCTGGTGCTCGCCAAGAAGCAAGCGCCGTTCACCTCGGCGTCCACCATGCGGCGGGTGGCCGAAGGGGAGCACGAGCGGTGGAGCCGGCGCCGGGAGGGCTGCTGCTTCCACTATCTGCTGGAGCGCGGGAAGGGCGAGTGCGCCAGCTGCCCGCGGTTCCTGCCCAAGGACTGAACCCATGGGGTCGGCGCCGCCGCTAGGCGGAACGCTCGGCGACCTCCGCCACGGGCTCCCCGTCCGCGTGGTTCGCGCTGTGCGCGCTGATCGGCACCACCATCGGGGTGCCGGCAACCGGGTCCGGCACAACCATCGCCTTCAGCCCGAACACCTCGTCCAGTAGCCGCTCGGTGAGCACCTCGCCGGGCTCACCATCGGCGAGCACCTGCCCGTCCCGCATCGCGACCAGCCGGTCGGCGTACCGCGCGGCCAGGTTCAGGTCGTGCAGAACCATGACGATGGTCACGCCGCGCTCGCTGTTCAGCCGCCGCACCAGATCCAGGATCTCCACCTGGTGCGCGAGGTCAAGATAGGTGATCGGCTCGTCCAGCAGCAGCAGCTCGGTGCCCTGCGCGAGCGCCATGGAAATCCACGCCCGCTGCCGCTGCCCGCCGGAGAGTTGATCAATGGCCCGCTCCGCGTAGTCCCCCATACCGGTCTGCACGAGCGCCGTGCTGATCGCTTCGTCGTCGCTCGACGACCACTGGCGGTACCACGTCTGGTGTGGGTGCCGCCCGCGCGCAACCAGGTCGGCCACGGTCAGCCCTTCGGGCGCCTGCGGGCTCTGCGGCAGCAGCCCCAGCACCCGCGCCACCTCGCGGGTGCGCATCTTGTCGATCCGCGCACCGTCGAGCAGCACACTGCCCGCCTTCGGGGCGAGCAGCCGGCCGAGCGCCCGAAGCAGCGTGGATTTGCCGCAGCCGTTCGGACCGATCACGGCGGTAACCGTGCCGTTCAGCACGTCGAGGTCCAACCCGTCGACGACCGGTGGCCCGCCGTAGGACAGCCGCAGCTGCCGCGCCCGCAACCGCTGCTGCGATGCACTAGAAGTCATACCCGAGCCTCCCGTCGACTGCGAACAAGCAAATACATCAGATACGGCGCACCGAGCACCGCGGTGAGCACCCCGACCGGCAGCTCGACCCCGCCGGGCGCGATCCGCGCGACGAGGTCGGCCAGCACCGTCAACACCCCGCCGAGCACCGTGGACGCGACCACCGGCGGCCCTGCCACCCCGCACAGCCGCAGCGCGATCTGCGGCGCCGCCAGCGCCACGAACGCGATCGGCCCGGCAGCAGCCGTCGCGACCGATGCGAGCAGCACGGCCAGCAACACCAGCAGCCCGCGCGCCCGGTCCACCCGCACGCCCAGCCCGCGCGCGGTGTCGTCGCCGAACCGCAGCACGCCGAGCACCCGAGCGCCGAGCAGGGTGGCCGGCGCCAGCACCAGTAGCGCGATGGCGACGGCCGGCACCTCCGACCAGCCCGCCGCCGCGAGGCTGCCGGTCAGCCAGGTCATCGCCCGCGCGGCCACCGTCACATCGCCGACGGTCAGCAGCCAGAACACCAGGTTCGCACACACCGCGGCGATGCCGATCCCGATCAGCACCATCCGGTAGCCATCCAGGCCACGCCGCCAGGAGAACCCGTACAGCGCGAGCCCGGCCGCGATCCCACCGAGCAGGCTGGCAAGCGGCAGGCCGAGCGCGCCCGCGATGCCGCTGATCTGCCCGGACGTTCCGGCGAGCACGATCACCGTGACCGCCCCGACCCCGGCGCCCCAGGTGATGCCGAGCACGTCCGGGCTGGCGAGCGGGTTGCGCGAGATGGACTGGAACACCGCGCCCGCGAGCCCGAGCGCGGCACCGACCAGCGCGCCAACCAACGCGCGGGGCAGCCGCACGTCCAGCACGGCTCCGCGCTGCGATTCCTCGCCGCCGCCGGACAGCACCCGCAGCACGTCCAGCATCGAGATGTGGTAGCTGCCCAGCCCGACGTGCGCCGCGACCGCGAGCACCAGCACCGCCGCGCTGGCCCCGACCACCACCAGCGCCCGCCAGCGCAGCCGAACCCCAACCACCCCAACGCCAACCCCCACCGTCGTGCCGTGAAGGCCACCTTCCGGGCAACTAACGCCCCGAATGGCCCCCTCGGTCGGCGTGTGCTCGCTTGAACCCACGGCGGTCGGCTTCTCGCGTTCGGTCATAGCCGCACCAGCCTCGTCGAGCGCACCAGGTAGATGAACACCGGTGCGCCGAGCACCGTGAGCATGATGCCCACCTCGAAGGTGTCCGCGGAGATCACCCGACCGAGCACGTCGGCGACCAGCAACAGCACCGCGCCGAGCAACCCCGCGTACGGCACCAGCCACCGGTAGTCCGCGCCGGTGATCGCCCGTGCGATATGCGGCACCACCAGCCCGATGAACGCGATCGGCCCGCACACCGCGACCGCCGAGCCGGTGAGCAGCGCGACGGCGCCGACCCCGGCGAAACGGGTCAGCCGCACCCGCTGGCCGAGCCCCTTCGCGACGTCCTCGCCGAGCGCGAGGGTGTTCAGGCCTGGCGTGTTGGCGAGCGCGAGCAGCAGCCCGATGATCAGGAACGGCAGCACGGTGGCGGCGGAGAAGTACTCGTCACGCGCAAGCGAGCCGATCCGCCAGAACCGGTACACCTCCATGCCGCGCTGGTCCAGCAGCACCATCGCGGAGGTCAGCCCGAGCAGCAGCCAGCTGATCGTCGCGCCGGCCAACGCGAGCGTGACGGGGGTGGCACCGCCGGAGCCGATCGAGCCGAGCGCGAACACGATCGCGCTGGCGATGAGCGCACCGGCGAACGCGAACGCCACGTGCCCGGACACGTAGCTGACCCCGAACACGGTGATGGACAGCACCACGGCGAACGCCGCGCCCTGCGTCACGCCGAGCAGGCCCGGATCCGCGAGCGGGTTGCGGGTGTGGCCCTGCAGCAGCGCTCCCGCGACGCCGAGCGCGACGCCGACGCCGAGACCGAGCAGCGTGCGCGGCATCCGTAACGCACCGATGATGATGTCGGACTCGGTGTCGCTCGGCGTGAATATCGCGTGCCAGATGGCCGGCAGTGGGATCGCCCGGTCGCCGAACGCGATACTCACGAGCGTGGCGAGTAGCACCGCGGCGGCCAGCGCCACCAGGCCGAGCACCCGCCTGCGGCGGCGACGGGCGAGCGGCCCCAGCCCCGCGGCCCGCTCGGCGGATCGCGACCGAGCGGAATCGGCCCGCGTGACCGGTGTATTCACGATATTCACCCGGACACTCACGCGCTATTCTGCTCCGCGAACCGCATCTTCCACTCCTAGTGACGTGACGCCCTGCACCACATACTATTCGCCGCCAGGTAAGCCTAACCAAAGTGAATGGAGCATGGATATGCGCAGCTCGTTGCGACCGCCGGGACATCGGGGCGCGGCCGTCGCGGTTGCATTGGTGGCGTCGTTCGGGCTGGCCGCTTGTGGACAGAGCACTGACCCCTCGACAGGTGGTGCCCAACCGGCCAAGGCCAAGCAGCTCGGGAGCTTCACGCCGTGCGGTCCGAAAGCGGAGATCCCGTTGCCCGACACGATGAATATTCAGACGGTCGGCAAGTTCCCGCGCGAGGTGAACTCCGCGATGCGCAAGACGTCGATCAAGAATCGGCCGCAGACGGTTGCCGCGCTGGACTCCAGCTATGTGGACGCGGCACTCGCACTGGGCGCGAAGGTGATCGCGTACACCCGATTTCCCGGCTGCGGCAACGAACTGCCGAAGTATCTCGGTTCGGACTCGAAGCGCCTCGCCGGCGACGCGCAACCGGTTGGCGAACTGGACACCCCGGATCTGGATAAGCTGCACCAGATACAGCCGGATCTGATCGTCTCGGCGAAGATCCGGCACGAGAAGATCCACGACCAGCTCTCCGGTGTCGCGCCAACGGTTTTCAGTGAGACCACCGGCGCGACCTGGAAGGACAACCTGCGGTTGCTCGGGAACGCGCTCGGCAAGGAGCAGCTCGCCGAGGCACGCATCAAGAACTACGAGGAACGCGCCCGCAAGGTCGGTGCAGCGATCCGGACGAAGGTCGGGCACAACCCCACGGTGTCGCTGGTGCGTTTCGTGGGTGGCGAGTCCACGGTTCGGCTGTACTCATCGGCGTCGTACCCCGGAATCGTGCTGGACGACACCGGTCTGGCGCGGCCGAAGGGCCAGCCCAACCCTTCAGACGACATCGCGGCCGAGATCAGCCAGGAGAACATTCTGAAGCTGGACGCGGACGCGATTTTCGTGTCCACATTCGCGGATCCGGAAAACCAGTCGCAGCAGGTACGCAACGACTTCGAGAAGAATCCGCTGTGGGGCAAGCTGAAGGGCGAGAAGCTCACGGTCAGCGATGTCTCGTGGGGCACCTCGGTGAGCCTGCAAGGCGCGCACGGCATGCTTGACGATCTGGCCAAGCATTTCGGTGTGGACCCGGCACGCGGTTAGCCGACCGTCGTGCGTGGCAACAGGTTCCTTCTTCCCGGAATCCCGATTATGAGTAAGCGACGCGTTCAGTTGTCGCGGCTTTTGTCGCGCACGACATTCAGTTGAAGGCGATCGTGGCGGATCTACTGCCCGGAACCGGGATATGCCGATTGGCGCACCGCATGCGGATTGCACCCCGCGGCGAGTCCTCGTCCGGTTACCGGTCGGTACTCGAGAATTGCGCGGCGGGCGGCGGCAGGTGCCGCTTTAGTGACATCGGGGCCGCTGGGATCATTCACCCTGCGGCCCCGATAGTCGAAGACGGCGTCAGTTCTTCTGGTGGTAAGCGTCCAGAACCTCGGCGGGAATGCGACCCCGGTCCGAGACGTTCATGCCCTGCTTGCGGGCCCATTCCCGAATGGCTTGGTTCTGCTCCCGATCCACGGCGGCCCCTCGACCTCCACCGCCCTTACCAGCCGGACGACCCGCGGGCCGCTTGCGGCCACCAGAACGGCGCGCGTGTTCGATGTATTCAGCCAGCGTCTCACGAAGCTGGTCTGCATTATCGGAAGACAGATCGATCTGGTAGGTCGCACCATCCAGGCCAAACTCGACTGTCTCCTCAGCCTCAGAACCGTCGAGGTCGTCGACCAAACTGACGGTGACCTTCTGAGCCATTACCTGTCCTCCTATTACCCTGCCAGGGCTAAGCCAGGCGTATTAACTGGGCATCCTTGGCGATCGATTCAACCGCCTCGACAACTACATAATTACTCCCAAAGACAGGTTAGCGCAAATCATGAAGACTTGTGAATCGCGGCGCGCGCTAATATCGCAACGACGCGCTACTGCTTGGCGTGTCCGCAAGTACTACCAAGTGCGCTCAAAAGCTCCTTTTTCTACCGCCAAGCGAACACTTAGTCCGTACTAAGCCCGCACCATTGTGACCCATTCGTAGTAGAAACCTACACAAAACTGGCGAGGTTGGCAGTAGCCGCGAGCGCTCCAACCGGCGTTCACGTGCGGTATCGCGAGTTATTCCGGGCGAACCAGAGGGAACAGGATCGTCTCCCGGATACCGAGACCGGTAAGCGCCATCAGCAGCCGATCGATACCCATTCCGGCACCCCCGCTGGGGGGCATTCCATACTCCAGTGCCCGCAGAAAGTCCTCATCGAGGTGCATCGCTTCGGCATCACCTCGGGCGCCGAGTTGCGCTTGTTCGTTCAGTCTTTGCCGTTCGACAACGGGATCGACAAGTTCCGAGTAGCCGGTGGCGAGCTCGAATCCGCGAACGTAAAGATCCCACTTCTCGGCTACCCCAGGCTTATCGCGGTGTTGCCTGGTCAGCGGGGACGTCTCGACAGGAAAATCGCGAACGAATGTGGGTGCGTGGATGTGATCGCCAACCAAATGCTCCCACAACTCTTCGACCAGCTTGCCGCGCCCGATAGCGGGATCCACCTCGACGCCGTGATGTTTGGCCTGCTCATGCAGCTTTTCTAGGGAAGTTTCCGGAGTGACCTCTACACCGAGCGCCTCGGACAGCGACCCGTACATCGTAATTGTCGCCCACTGCCCGGACAGATCGTATTCCGTGCCATCGGCCAGCGTGACGATCTGCGTACCGAAAACCGCCTCGGCCGCCTCCTGTACGATCTGTTGAGTCAGTTCTGCGATCGAGTCATATGTGGCGTACGCCTCATAATACTCCAGCATCGCGAACTCCGGTGAATGTGAGGAGTCGCTACCTTCGTTGCGGAAGTTCCGATTGATCTCGAAGACCTTCTCGATGCCACCCACAACGCAACGCTTCAAGTACAGCTCGGGGGCGATCCGGAGATAGAGATCGAGGTCGAATGCATTCGAGTGCGTTACGAACGGGCGGGCCGCCGCACCTCCGTGCAATGTCTGCAGCATCGGCGTTTCCACCTCGACATAGCCTCGATGATGGAACGAGTCGCGCAGCGCCCGCAGAACGCCGGCACGGGTTCGCACGGTGTCTCGGGCCTGCTCACGCAGCAATAGATCCACGTAACGCTGCCGAATACGCGTTTCCTCGGCGAGCTGCTTGTGCGCGACGGGCAGCGGGCGCAACGCTTTCGAGGTGATTCGCCACCCCTCGGCCATCACCGAAAGCTCACCCCGCCGAGAAGTGATTACCTCGCCACGAACGAATACATGGTCACCGAGATCCACGTCCGACTTCCACGCGGAAAGCGACTCCTGACCAACGCTCGCGAGGCTGATCATCACTTGGAGTTCAGCGCCGTCACCTTCACGCAGCGTGGCAAAGCAAAGCTTGCCCGTATTGCGCATAAATATGACTCGACCCGTTACGCCAACGAACTCGCCGGTGCTGGTGTCGGGCGCCAAGCCGGAATGCCGTTGCCGAATATCGGCGAGAGAATGTGTTCGAGGAACTTCGACCGGGTACGGTTCAGTACCTTGTTCGAGCAGCCGATCACGCTTCTCGCGCCGGACGCGCATCTGTTCGGGCAAGTCGTCCGCGGGAGTCGGAGAGTTCTGCTCTTCGGTCACGGCACAAAGGGTACGGACTCGTTATCGCCGAACGCGATCCGGTTACCGATTCCGCCCCGGCGGGGTACGACTCCCGAACCTCAATATGCATCCATATTGCGGTCGGGTTTAGTGGTTGCGTTCGAAGACCAACCGTAGACCGAGCAATGTGAGGTCCGGTGAGTGCTCGGTAATCGTGGTGGATTCGCCGATCACCAGCGGTGCCAGCCCGCCGGTAGCGATCACCGCGACCGAATCGGGCGCGTCCTGCTCTAGCTCATGGACGATTCGCCACACCAGCCCGTCGACCTGCCCGGCGAATCCGTACAGAATGCCGGACTGCAGGCATTCCACGGTATTCTTGCCGATCACCGAACGCGGCCGGACCAGTTCCACCTTGCGCAACGCCGCGGCCCGCGCGGCCAGCGCGTCGACCGAGATCTCAACGCCCGGCGCGAACGCGCCGCCGAGGAACTCGCCGCTCGCCGAGATCGCGTCGACGTTGGTCGAGGTACCGAAGTCCACCACAACGCAGGCGGTGTTGTGCCGGTGGTGCGCTGCGAGGGTGTTCACCAGCCGGTCCGCCCCGACCTCCTTCGGGTTGTCCACCAGCAGCGGGACGCCGGTGCGCACCCCGGGTTCCACCACGACCTTCGGCACCCGTGGGTAGTAGCGGCCGAGCATCACCCTGAGCTCGCGCAGCACTGCGGGCACCGTGGACAGCGCGCTGATCCCGGTGATCGAGTCGGCGTACTCGCCGAGCAACCCACGCATGGTCAACGCGAGCTCGTCGGCTGTGATGCGCGCGTCGGTACGCATCCGCCAGTCCCGGACGAGCTCGGCGTCCGCACCGCGCCCGGTGTACAGGCCGAACACGATGTTCGTGTTACCGACGTCGATGGCGAGCAGCACGGCGCGGCGCTCAGCCTTCTGCCTGCAGTAGCGCGTCCAGCCGCGCGGCGTCCACGGTTTCCGCGGGGGCGCTCTGCGGCGCGGGCACGTCGGCCCCGCTGACCAACCCGGAATCCGTTGGTACGTAACCGGGATCGCTGCCCTGATCGAGAATGCGGTTCTGCTCGTCGACGAACACGATCTTCGCCTGGAACGAGTGCGCCTCGGCGGAGGCCATCATGCCGTAGCTGATGAGGATGACCAGGTCTCCCGGTTCGATCAGATGTGCGGCCGCACCGTTGATCCCGATCACCCCGCTGTCCCGCTCCCCGGTGATCACGTAGGTCTCCAGCCGCGCCCCGTTGGTGATGTCCACGATCGTGACCTGCTCACCGGGAAGCAGATCGGCCGCTTCCATCAACGTCTTGTCGACCGTGACCGACCCGACGTAGTGCAGATCCGCCTGGGTCACGGTCGCTCTGTGGATCTTGGATTTCAGCATGGTGCGAAACATCGCAGCCCTTCCTTGCTATTCCCCTGCTTCAGCCTGCTCGGCGGTCGCCTCGCCGCCGAGCTGGACCGCCGCGTTGTCAATCAATCGGACCGCACCGAGCCGGCCGGCGATCAACAGCCTCGCCGGGCCTTCGTCTGGCGCCGGCGAAAGGTCGCCCGCCCGCAATTCCAGATAGTCCACGTGGAATTCGGGCACCGCCGCGACGCTGTTGCGGACCGCCTCGAGCACCGCGTCCGCGCCGAACCGGCCAGCATGCACCCCGGCCGTGAGCGCCGCGGACAGCACGACCGCACGCTTTCTGTCCTCTTCGGACAAGTAGACATTCCGCGAGGAAAGCGCGAGCCCATCCGATTCTCGTACCGTTGGCACGCCAACGATGTTCGCAGCCAGGTTCAAATCCGCGACCATGCGCTTGATCAGCACCAGCTGCTGATAGTCCTTCTCGCCGAAGAGCGCGTAATCCGGATCCACGATGTTCAACAGCTTGGCCACCACGGTCAGCACGCCGGCGAAATGCCCCGGCCGGATCGCACCCTCCAGCTCGTCACCCAGCGGTCCGGGATGGACGGTCACGGCCGAGCCGGGCGGGTAGACGTCCGGCACGCTCGGGTTGAACACCACCTCGACACCCTCCGCCTCGCAGGCTCGCAGGTCGCCTTCCAGCGCGCGGGGGTAGCGCTCGAAATCCTCGTTCGGCCCGAACTGCAACGGATTCACGAAGATCGAAACCGCCAGCACGGTGTTCGGGATTCGTCGTGCCCTGCGGATCAGCTCCAGATGCCCCTCGTGCAGCGCGCCCATCGTGGGAATCAGTGCGATCTTCCTGCCGACCCCGTGCAGCGCCCTTGCCACCCTCGTGACATCGGACGGTCCACTGTAGACGTTCAACCGGCCACGGGTGAACTGCGGCGCGGTCATCGCCGTTCTCCAAGAACGCTGGTCACTTCTTCGGCAGCCGCGCTCGGCAGCAAACCGGCCGCGGACGCCCGCGCCGCGGTTCGCTTGCCGAGCTCCGCGTAGCTGGACAGTATCTCCGGCGCGGTTTCCGCGATCACGTCGAGATGCCGCCGGACGGTGCCCACGTCGCCGCGGGCGACCGGCCCGGTCATCGCGCGATCGCCGTGCCGGAGCACGTTGTCGAGCGCGGCGGAAAGCAGCGGTCCGAGTAGCCGCTCGGCGTTCTCGATTCCGGTGCCACGCAACAAATCCGCGCAATCCGAGATCAGCGTGATCAGGTGGTTTGCGCCGTGCGCGAGCGCGGCGTGATACAGCGAGCGGGCCGCTTCCGGCACTCGCACCGGCTCCGCGCCCATCTCCACCGCGAGCGCCTCACCGACACTCCAGGCGGCCTCGTCGTCGTCCGGTGCGGTGATCCCGACCGAGCATGCCGCGAGCCGCTCCAGGTCCTCACCGCGACCCGTGAAGGTCATCACCGGATGCAGCGCGAGCGGTAACGCACCGAGTTCGGCGACGGGCCGCAACACCTCAACGCCGCTCGCTCCCGACGTGTGCACCACGATCTGCCCCGCTCGCACCGAGTCGGTCGCGACGAGGCCGGAGACCATGCCGGGCAGCGCGTCGTCCGGCAGGGCGAGCAGGACCAGATCCGAGCGCCGCACCACCTCGTCAGGACCGACCAGCGGCACACCGGGCAACAGCTCTTCGGCGCGCCGCACCGAGGCGGCGGAGATCCCTGATGCGGCAACGACAACGTGACCCGCACGGGCCAGTGCGGCGCCCAACACGCTGCCCGCTCGCCCGGCGGAAACCACGCCGACGGCGAGTCGAGCCGGACGGCTCACCGCATCCTCCCCCGAGATCGCGAGCGCCGACCGGCGCCGGAACTCACGAGACCCAAACCAGTGGCTCCCATAGCGCACTCCTCACAGCGTTCCAGTCCCGCCTGCCTGTTCGCGGGTACCAGACGACGGCGCGAGAGTAGCCGTTGCCGGGCGCCGCTGCCGCACCAGGTGAGCAGCCTCACCCGGATCGGGGAGAGGCACTCAGCCCGGCCGCGCGGCGCTTGCCGCCCGCCGGTCAGCCGCACCGCGAACCGCTTCGTCCCGTGCCGCACGCAGCGCCTCGATGACGCTGTCCCGCTGCCGCGCGGCGTCCGAGCCCGCGATGCCCATCGCCTCGTTGTGCCGCAGGAACGCCAATTCGGTCACCGCGGTCTGGTACGCGCCGACCGCACGTTCGGCACGGCGCCCCGCCTCGGCCCTGACCTGCCTCCGCCAGCGGCGACGGCCGGAGAGGCTGGAAAGCAACTCGACCTCGGAGGGCACCACCAGACGTGCATCGACAAGCGACGGCAACGCTTCAGCCACGATCCGTTGCTCCCGCCGCCGATGCCAGTTGATCAGCATCGCGAGGCCGAGGAAAATCGGGACCATCACGAGAAAGTAGACGTTCAGGAAGACCCGTGCACCACCGAGAGTGGCCGCACCGTTCCACGTCGCATGCAGCCCGACGGCGCCGAAATAGCCGGCGAGCGGGGCGAACAATCGCACTGGGGCACTTCTGGTGCGCGCCGCGACGCCAAGCCCTATCCCGATCAGCGCGGTGAACACCGGGTGGGTGAAAGGGGCGAGCACGGCGCGCAGCAGGAACGCCGCCAGTACCCCGTTCCCGGTGCTACCTATGCCGTGTTCGGCGAAAATCCGGCCGAAGTAGTAGATGTTCTCGGTGAACGCGAAACCGGCCGCGGTGAAACCGGCGTAGACGATGCCGTCCACCACGCCGTCGAACTCCCTGCGCCGCCACAGCAACAGGCCGAGTACGAACGCTCCCTTCAGGGCCTCTTCGGCGATCGGGGCGGAGAGCACCGCGGTGATCTGGTTGCCGCTGCCCCTACCGAGCAACAGATCGCCGACCGCCTCGGCGGTGTTGTTGATCAGCAGTGCGGTGACGGCGGCACCGCAGGCACCCCAGCCGAACGCGACCAGCAGCAGCTTGGCCGGCTCCGGCTCCCAGCGATCCACCCAGAGGAACGCGGCCACCACGAGCACGACGGGCAGCAGTGCGAGTACCACGCCGACCGCGAGCGCGACGCCCCCGAACCGGACGGTGCCGAACGCGAGCAGGAACAGGCCGCAGAGGGCGAGCACGATCAGCCCGAGCACGGGAAGCAACACGGTGACGCGCCGTGTCGCGTACCGGCGCAAGGGCCGCACGGCTGCCGCAGCCGACGTTCTCATCGCCCGTCCCCTAAGCCACCCGTGCGCGTCCTTTCAGCGATGACGGCTCACGGGTGGAATGTGCTCAGTCCTCGCGGCGGCGCCGCCTGCGGGGTGCGTCCTGGCCACTGCCGTGTGCGGCCAGCAGCTCGGAGACCGACCGGCCGGCCGCGTGCGAGCCGCTCGGCTCCTCCGGCTCCGGTTCGGGTTCCGGCTCGGCCGGGCGGGCATGGCTTCCGTTGCTCGTGGACGGGCCGTCGCCGGCCTCCGGGGTCCAGTTGCGCAGCCCCTCCCACGGCGGCACGCCGTCCGGACGGCGGCGTCGCCCACCACCGCCGCTGGGTGTGCTCGGCTCGGATTCCGCCGCGCTCGGCGCCGCGTACCCGTTCGGCGGGTACGCCGCGTGCCCGTTCATGTCGCTGCTTGCTCGCCCACCCGCGCCGAAGTCACCCGGCTCGCCGGCGTGCATGCCACCGGGCGGGCCAGCGGAGAAGCCGCTCGTCGAGTAGCCGTTGTCCGTGCGCAGCGGCTGCTCGAGCTCGTCCTCAGGGTCGGCGCGGCGGCGCCTGCCACCCGAGCGGCCGGAGCGGTGCATCTCAGCGGCCAGCTCGGTCAGGTCCGTACCGGTCGACTCCCTGCGCCGGCGACCGCCGTGCCGGGATTCGGGTCCCTGCGCCGAGTGCCACCCGGACTGCGACTGCTCGGCGGGCGAATCGTCGCGCGAGAACAGCGACTCGGAGAGCGAAGAGTCGGCAGGCGTCCAGTCGAACGCCTGCGCGGGTTCCGGCTGTGGCCGCACGGGTTCCGGTGGCGGCGTTGGCCGCTCGTACGACTCGGACGGCTCGGACGCCTCGAACGACCAGGGGATCGGGCTGGCCTGATCCGCTGCTCCCCCCGTGCTCTCCGGACGCTCGAAGGCGTTCGACCACGTCGGGTACTCGTCGATCTCGGCCCGTCGCTCACGCGCCGCGGATGGGAACGCCGCGCTCAGGTTCCGCGACGTTCTTCGTTGCTCGCCTGTCTCCCAGGATGGCGTCCAATCCAACGTGAACTCCTCCGCGCGGTCGGCACGCAGCTCCTCTGCCGAGGACTGCGCCGCTGGCTGCTGCTCGCGCTCGGCCGGTCTGGGCGCACGCTGGGGTAGCTGCTGGTGCTGGGTCGGCTGCTGGTCGTGGGTGGCAGGCTCCCCGACGGAAGGTCGTCGCCCAGAACGCCCTCCTTGCTCCGACGCCGAACGCGCCAAGCGCTCACCCTGCGAACGGTCCGCCACAGGGTGCTCTGGCACGGTATATTCCGTCGCTTGGCGCTGCGGCGTGGGGGGCTGGGATACCCCCCGTTCGGGCGACTGGGATTGCGCGGTTGCCGTACGCCCGTCCAGTGCGGATCGCGCGGCCTGCGCGGACTGCGCCGTCTGGCGCTGCGCCGGTTGCTGGGCGGCCGGTTGCTGGGCGGCCGGTTGCTGGGCTGCTTGCTGCTGGGCGGCGGCCGGCCGGCTGGCTTCCGCCTGCTGGGGTTCGCGCCTGCTGGCTGCCGGGGCTTCGACGGCTCGGCGCCGCGACGGCGCCTGCTCGCGGTTCGGTGGACGTTGCGACCGTGCCGGTTCGGACCGTTCGGATCGCTCCGCGGACTGGCGATCTCGACGGGGCGCTGAGGACTCCGCCCGCACGGCGGGCTGCGGCATGGTGATCTCGTACTCCGTGATCACCGACTCCCTGCGGCGGATCGACGGCTGCTCGGCACGCCTGGCTTCGCGCTCCGAGTCGCCCATCCGCTCGATCAGCTGGGTCGGCTTCTCCGGCTCCGGCTCAGCATCGCGCCCCGCGCTCAGCTGTGGCTGCTCGTACAGGCTGGGCGTGATCACCTGATTGTCGTCGTGGAAGGAACGCATCCGGGTGGACTGCGCGGTCAGCGCCACTCGCTCGAAGAGCACCTCACCACCGACAAGCGACTCGAGGCTCTGACGCAACGCCTGCACCTCGGCTCGCAGGGCCTGCAGTTGCTCGCGTGATTCGGCCTCCACCTCGGCGCGGACCTCCGCCTCGACGGACCGATTCTCGGCCTCCATCTCGAGCTCGAATTCGCGCCGCGCAGCGACTTCCCGCTCCAGCTCGAGCTCGTAAACCTCCTGCGCCTCCACCGCGGTCTCCTCGGTGTGCGCCATCTGCTTGCGGTACTTCGCCGCGAGGAACGCCCCGCCAAGCGCCGCCCACAGCGCCGCGATGATGCCGAGCCGTAACCACCTGGTCTCGTCGGTAAGGGCCAGCGCGGCGGTCGCACCCAGCGCGAGTAACAGCGCGAAACCGAGCAGCGGGCGCGCCAGCCCTCGGCTGCCGGGTTCGTCGGTGGCGCTGCTCATGCGCCCTACCGTACCTCCCCGGTTATCAGTTTGAGACCTAGTCGTCCGCTCCCAACCGGTCCCGCCGATCGTCGCGCTGGTCATCCGGGGTTCGGCAGCAGTACTCGAGCCAGAGAGCCGCGGCGATCAACGCGGCGGCGCAGAACACTCCGACGAGCGCGCCCGAGGTGTCCTGTTCGGCGGCGAGCAGCTGGCCGCTTTTCGGCAGCACGTAGCCGAGTACGCCGAACCAGCCACCCAGCATGATCGCGCCGAGCAACGAGGACGCCTTGGCCAGCGCCACGGTTCTGGCGGCGGTGACCGGCTGCACGAACCGGCCCTCCCTGACCCTGGATCGCATGGAAAACGCCAGCGGGACCTCGATCAGCGCGAGCACCAGCAGGGTCACGCCCGCGAACGTGGGAAACCGGGGGATGCTCTGGTAGGCGAGCTGCAGCAACACGAACACCACGACCAGTCCGACCAGGCCGGCGCCGACCAGCTCGCGAGGCCGTGTGAAATGCACGCCATCAGGGTAGACGTCGACCAACGCGTCAGGGGAGGGAGAGGTCGTCGCGGCGGCGGACACCGGAGCGCTCGTCGGCCGGCAGGGCGTCGAGCAGCTCGGCCACCTTCCCGTGGCCGGGCAGCTCCGCGTCGGTGTCCAGGTCCAGCCAGGGCGCCAGCACGAACGCGCGCCGGTGGGCGTGCGGATGTGGCAGGCGCAACTCGTCGTCCTCGCTGGTTGCGCCGTCGACGGTGATCACGTCCACGTCAAGGGAGCGTGGACCCCAGTGCTGCTCGCGCACCCGCTGCGCGGTCTGCTCGCGGCGTTGCCCCGCGCGAAGCCAGCCCCAGGCGTCCACCTCGGGATGGTTCACGATCAGCACCGCGTTCAGGAACTCCGGCTGATCGGTCACGCCCCACGGCGCGGTCTCGTATACCGGGGAGACGGCTTCCACGCTCGCGCCGAACTCGTCAACGGCCAGCCGCAGATAGTCGAGCCGATCACCGAGATTCGACCCTATGGAGAGCACCGCCCTCGTCATGCCCGCACTCCAGAACCACGTTGGGGATTTCGCATTATGTCGACATGTTGTCGTGGCGACGCCGGGAACGCCGGATGGTCACGGCGACATCGTCGAAGGTCAGCGGGATCGGAGCGGCCGGCTTGTGCACCGTGACTTCGGCGTCCTGCACCCGCTCGTCCCGCATAACCTCGTCGGCGATCCGCCCGGCCACGCACTCGATCAGGTTACGTGGTTCGCCGCCCACGATCGCGGCCGCCCGCTGCGCGAGCGCGCCGTAGTCCACGGTGGCGGTCAGCTCGTCGCTACCCGCCGCCTCGGCAAGATCGATCGACACCGCGATGTCCACCACGAACTCCTGGCCGTCCGCCTTCTCGTGGTCGAACACGCCGTGCCGGCCGTACACCCGCAGCCCGGTGAGCGCGATCCGATCAGCCACGCCGCCACGCTTCCGCCACCGCGATCGCGTCCAGCGTCGGGCCGACCTCGTGCACCCGCACGCCCCACGCCCCGGCAGCCGCGGCCAGCGCGGACACCGCCGCAGTGGCGTCTTCCCGCCCGTCCGGTGACCGAGGGGTGCCGTCCTGCTCGGCGAGCAGCGAGCCGAGGAACCGCTTCCTCGACGCTCCGACGAGCACCGGAAAACCCAGCGACAGCAACGAATCCAGCTGGTTCAGCAGCGCCCAGTTGTGCTCCGCGCGCTTCGCGAACCCCAGCCCGGGGTCGAGCACCAGTGCGTCGTCGGACACCCCGGCCGCCAGCGCCGCGTCCACCCGCGCGGACAGCTCGGCCCGGACATCCGCGACCACGTCGTGGTACTCAGCCAGCGCCTGCATCCGTTTGGAGTGCCCACGCCAGTGCATCAGCACCCACGGCACCTTCGCCTCGGCGAGGACCTTCGCCATGTCCGGGTCGGCCAGCCCGCCCGACACGTCGTTCACCACGCTCGCCCCCGCGTGCACCGCGGCCTCCGCGACCGAGGCGCGCGTGGTGTCCACGCTGGTGGCCACGCCGGCGCCGGCCAGCCGTTTGATCACCGGCACAACCCTGGCCGTCTCGGTTTCGGCGTCCACCCGCTCGGCGCCCGGCCTGGTGGACTCGCCACCGACGTCGATGATGTCCACGCCGCGGGTCCACATCCGTTCCGCGTGCCCGATCGCGTCCTCGGCGTCCAGGAACCGGCCGCCATCCGAGAACGAGTCCGGGGTGACGTTCAGTACACCCATCACGACGCACCGCCCCGGGTTCGGCAAACCGCTCAACGCCGCCCCTTGATCAACTCGATTGCCTCGGCCCGCGAGGACGCCGAGGTCTGCAGTAGCCCCCGCACCGCCGAGGTGGTGGTCATGGTGCCGGGCTTGCGGATACCGCGCATCGCCATGCACAGGTGCTCGGCCTCCACCACCACGATCGCGCCGCGTGGCCGCAGCTTGCGCACCAGCGCGTCAACGATCTGCGAGGTCAGCCGTTCCTGCACCTGGGGACGTTTGGCGTACAGGTCGACCAGACGTGCCAGCTTGGACAACCCGGTGACCCGGCCCTGCGCGTTCGGGATGTAGCCGACGTGCGCGACGCCGTGAAACGGCACCAGGTGGTGCTCGCAGGTGCTGTACAGCGGGATGTCGGTGACCAGCACGAGCTCCTCGTGCCCCTCCGCGAAGGTGCGGTCGAGCACGGTGTCCGGGTTGGCGTACAGCCCGGCGAACATCTCCCGGTACGCGCGCGCCACCCTGGCCGGGGTTTCCCGCAACCCGTCCCGCTCCGGGTCCTCGCCACAGGCCAGCAGCAGTTCCCGGACCGCGCGTTCGGCGCGCTCCCTGTCGAAGCTGCCGGCGAGCGAGGACGGCGCGGGCATCTCCCCGTTGTCCTCCGGGATCCCTGTGAAACCGACGGCATCCGTCATAGGGCCGCCTCCATGCGGCGCTCGGCGCCGACCCTGGTCGCGCAGCGGTCGACCCGTTCGGCGCGTTGGACGCGCCCGAGCGGGCCGGCACGACGTACCTCGGGGATCACGGCGTCCTCCTCCGGAAAGCCGTGCCCTGATCCCTCGTCAAGGGCACGGCGGTGACCAGGGGCTCAGCGACGGTCCCTGTCGGTGTCCGGCGGCCGTTCGCCCTGGTCGGCCTCGGCCTGGTCGGTGTCAAGTTCCCCAGCACGGTACTGGGTGGTGTGTTGCTCCGCCGAGCCGTGCGGACCGTCGGACTGCTCACGACTGCCGGGTTCGCCGGCGTACGGACCGTTGCCGTACGGCCGGTCGGCCTGCCCGTACGGCGCCTCCGGCTGCCCGTACGGCGGTTCCGGCTGGCTGTACGGCCCATCCGGCTGGCTGTACGGCCCGTCCTGACCAGGCGAGCGCTCCCAGGAAGGGCGCCACGGCTGGTTTGGCCGGCCACTGGGAGACGTGGCCGGCGTCCACCCTGGCGGTGCGCCATAGTTCGGCGGGCCGGCGCGGTTCGCGCCGCCCTGGCCGTAGCCGCCCGGCGGCGGGTAGCCGCCCTGTCCGTACCCGCCCTGCGGGTAACCGGGCGGCGGGTAGCCCTGCTGGCCAGGAGGTTGCCCTTGCGGGGCATAGGGGCCGTCCGGACCCGGCGCCTGTCCCGGCGCCTGCCCCTGGGGCGCGAACGTGCGCGTCTGCGGGTGCACCGGCTGCTCGGGCTGCTGACCTTCCGGATGCTGGTAGGCGCCACCGTGCTGGTCATCGGCTTGCTGGCCGGGGTAACCACCGTTGCGGCCGGGCGGCTGGCCGTTCGGACCGGCGCCGTTGCCCCCCGCGCCGGGCGGCTGCTCGGCGGGCGGCCCGCCGGGGAAGGCGGCGACCGGAGTCGCGGGCTCCTCCCGAGGAGGAGGCCACGGCTCGCCGCGCTCCTTGGCCAGCTCGCCAGGCGTCTTCACCGGCGGCTTGTCCGATGGCTTGCGCTCGCCGAACTCGTTGAACGTGGTGATCCGAGGGCGCTTCTCCACATGCGAGAAGATCTGCTCGAGGTCGGCGCGCTGCAGAGTCTCCTTCTGCAACAGCTGAACCACCAGGTTGTCCAGCACATCGCGATAGGTGTTCAGCACGTCCCACGCCTCGGTGTGCGCCGCCTCGATCAGCTTGCGCACTTCCTCGTCGATCTCGTGCGCCACCTCGAGCGAGTAGTCCGGCTGCCGGCCAGCTGAGCGCCCGAGGAACGGATCGCCCTGCTCATGGCCGTACTTGACCGCGCCGAGCCGCGCGCTCATGCCGTACTCGGTGACCATCGCCTTGGCGATCTTGGTGGCCTGCTCGATGTCCGAGGACGCACCGGTGGTCGGCTCGTGGAACACCAGCTCTTCGGCGCTGCGCCCGCCGAGCGCGAACACCAGCCGCGCGATCATC
>WHSZ01000079.1 GCA_009379845.1 Pseudonocardiaceae bacterium
CCACTCGATCTTGGAGCCCGCCTGTTCGGCGGGCACGCCTTCCCTTGCCGGGATCATCGTCATGTCTTGTGGGGCCAAACCCCACAAGTCGGGGATCGGTCAGGCGTTGCTGGGTTTGCCGAACTCTTCGATCAGTACGGGGTACTGCTCGCCACCATGTCCGGCGGCGATCGAGCGGTCGGCCATTACGTTGATCAACTTCGGCAGTTCGGTGTTGACGCCAGCCGCGTTGCTCTCCTCGATCAGGTGTGCCATCGCCCGGGCGTCGGTCTCCAAGGCAGATACCTCGGCCGGGAAGGAGCCGGCGTCGATCTGCTCCGCATACCCAGGTAGCCATTCGGCCACACCGGCGGCCATCTGCTGCGCGAACGACGCATAGGTCGCGGCGTCGACACCGGCCGTCCTGAGCAGGGCAGTGCCCTGGAGCCAGGCGTTCAGGACGCTCCACATCATGGCTAGGCCGGCCACGTCGTACAGGGACGCCAGCCCATAGTCCGCGCCGAGGTAGGCGACGGTGCCGAGCGCGTCGAGTGTCGACTTGTGTGCCTCGAAGTGCGGCTGCGGCCCGCTGTGCAGAATCACCGCCTCGGCGGTCCCGATCGTCGACGGGATGGCCATGATGGCTCCGTCCAGGTACTGGGCGCCGTGCTGCTCGGCCCATTGGGCGGCTTCCCTGGCGTGGGCCGAGTCGCTCGAGGTCAGGTTGATCAACGTCGTGCCCTCCAGCGAGACTTCGGTCGCGTCGAGCACCTCGTGCACGGCCTGGTAGTCGGTAACGCAGATGATCGTCAAGGAACCTGCTTTGAGTGCGTCGCCAACCGTTGGCGCAAGCCGGGCACCCTCGGCCGCCAGCTGGTCGGCCTTGGAGGTCGTACGGTTCCACACGGTTGTGGGATGCCCGGCCTTCAGGAACGCTCGGGCGAGGGCCTGGCCCATCAGTCCGAGTCCGATGACTGTCACGGGTGTGTCGGTATTGTTGGTCATAGCAACATCGTCAACGTTGATACCGGTGTGAAGGTCAAGCGAGGTTCGATGCGGATCGGGGAGCTGAGTCGTCGGACGGGCGTCAACGCCCATCAGTTGCGCTACTACGAGGCCCACGGCCTGCTGGAGGCAGACCGCGGCGCGAACGGTTACCGCGACTATGACGAGAACGCCGTCCTGAGGGTGAAGCAGATCCGGCATCTGCTTGGCGCCGGCTTGTCTTCCGATGACATCGCGTATCTGCTTCCTTGTGCGGCCGGCGAGGTCCCAGAGCTCGTTGGGTGTCCCGAGTTGCTGACCGCGATGCGGTCACGGCTGCAGCGCCTGGACGAGCAGATGGACAGGCTCGCTCGATCCCGTGACGCTCTTGCCGATTACATCGATGCGGCCGAGCGGGTGCGCGGCGAGAGCTATCCACCCTTTGACGATGCTGACCTGGAGCCGGTCCACGCCTGAGCAGCCGGCTGCTGGCTACGGCCCGAGCAGCGCCAAGGGGATGGCGGCAACGCCGTCCCGAGCGACGGTACGCGTGCTCGCCGGCGTACCACGCGAGCGCGTCAATCAGGTCGTCCCCAAAGAGGTAGCGCTGGCGAGGATTAGAACGTCCGTGGCCTCCCGTCCTCGACCCCGACCAGCCGCGTAGGGCCGCGCGGGGTTTGTCCGATCCATACGGCTGTCCAGCTGAAACCTGACGTCGCAGAATGCTGGGGCGCCTGTGACCGAACAGGACGATGAAACGCGAGCACCATGAGCGACCGTCTTGTTACTCTCAACCACCGGGGTGCTAGCGGTACGACGGGGAGGGTAGTTGGTTCGCGAGACAGGGGAATCGGGCGAACGTACGGTGGCTCCGCCGGTGCTTGGGCCGGAGCGCGCCGGTCAGGAGGCTGGCGAGGAGCCGCAGTACGGGTATGTGCCATCCGAGCGCGTCCTTGCCGGCGACACCGAGCACACGGTGGAGCTTCGGCGTATCGCAAACGGCCAGGTGGCGTTGTTGGCCTTTTCGTCGTTGGAAACGCTGGTGGAAGGGTGTGGCGAGAATCAGTCGTGGGTGCTCTACTCGGCCGCCGATCTGGACGAGTTGCAGCAGGAATGCGGGGCGGATGTGCTGTTGTGGGATGTCACGTTGCCGGCTGATCAGCGCAAGGATTAAGGGGGTATGCGATGAGTGGGTACGAGGCTGGCTCGGCGGCGCTGGAGGGCATAGCCGGCAAGCTGCGGTCTGGTGCTGATGAGGTGGAAGGTGTGGCGTTACCACGGAGTGCGCCCGACGCTGGGGCCTGCACTGGTGCTGTCGCTGCGGCTTTGAGCTTCCTTGCGGAGTCAGCCGCCGGGATTTCCGAGGGGCTACAGGTGGCCGCGACGGCGGTCGTCGACAGCAACGAGTCCTACATGAGCGCCGAACAGCGGGCCGCCGACGACCTGAGCCCGCATGGGCCGAACTAACCGGGGGATCTGACGTGCCACTCGATATCAAGGTCGAAGCCAAGCCGAACGACATCCGGGCGACGGCGGCATCGTTGCGCCAGTTATCCGCCGCCACCCATGGCAGCGGCACGGACGTGCGGGCGGCGAGCGGGTTGGCCGAGTCGGGCGGCTGGCGCGGTCCCGCATCTGACGGGTTTCGTAGTGCCATGCGCGATACCGGCGACGGCATCGACAAAGTCGCGAATAACGCTCGTGGACTGCGCGAGGCGCTAGACAGGCACGCGGACGACATCGACACGGTCAAGGCGCGGATGAAGCAGGCCCGCGGGATCGCGAGCGAAGGTGGCCTGGAAGTCAGCGACACGACCATCTTCGAGCCCGGCCCGGCGCCTCCAAGCCCGAAGCCGCTTCCGGCTGACCGGCCGTGCACGGAGGCCGACGCGCGGGCCCATACCGACGCCGTGGACGCGCAGCAGGCATACATCAAGAAGGTCAAGGCTTACCACGAAGCCAACAAAGTCATCAGCGAAGCGCGGCAGATCGAAACGAAGTCGCAAGATGAGCTCAACAGATTCATCGACGGTTTGGTAAAGGCTGCTCCCTTCAGCATCTCGAGCTTTGTGACCAGTTTGGCAGGAGCAACCGCAGCGCAATCGAGCACGCATCGCGCGGCGGCATCGACTTTCCGCGAGACAGCCGCAACATTCGTACGGAAACTCGGCTCGGTGATACCGGCCGATGCCGCCGGGATACGCCACGTTGCGCTGCAATACAGCCTTTTCACCACAGCAGCAAACGCCGCCGAGCAACGGGCTGCCGATAGCAGGCTCAAACGCGCCGTGGACAGGCTCCCCCGTTGGGCCAAGAAGCATATTTTAGGAAACGTTACTCGGTACATACCAGAAGGTAGCCCCGTATTAGGGCGCGCGGTCCCACCACTGAAACACGTAACCAACTCGGGCACTCTACTAACTGCCGCCGGTATCGCAGCGGACATCAGCGCCGGAACGAATCCGGTGAAGGCTGTTGCTTCCGGTGTCGGCGCGTTCGCCGCCGGAACCGGTTATGCCGTTGGCGCGACGGCCCTAGGGACACCGGTCGGTTGGGCGGCCGCGCTCGGCGCCGGCGCCTCGTACGGGACCGGGCAGTTTATCGATCGGTGGTGGGAACGCGTCGACAACCAGGAGTACCTCGAAACCCAAGCCGATACCTCGCTCGCGATCGCGGAAGCCGAAAGGAATCAGACGGAGAATCGCGCAGACGCGGCACGGGCAGCCGCCGAACTGGATCAGCACCAGACCGAAAAACGTGGTGATTTCGCTGGCGCGGTTGGCCAGGCCCAAGCCGAGGCATCCACTGTGTACGAAGGAACCGTGGATTCGGACGAGGCGCCGGCGACCGCGCCCGGATTCGCTCCGAGAGTAATCGGGTAGGCGTTGCTATGAAGCCCACGGAACTTCCGCCGATGCCCGATAAACACACCGGCGAGCCTCGGCCGCCGCGCGCCCCGTTGGAATCCGACTGGAAGCCGGACTACGGCGATCGCAAGAACCTGTCGAGAGTCCTGCAACCACCTCCGGGGGAGGGGCCAGTCCTGGAGTGGCGTAACGCTTCCCACGGTGAGCGAATCTTCTATGCAGCTTTCATGGCCCTTGCGGGAGCGGGGATTTACACGTGGAAGTCCAGTGGTTTTAGCTGGGTTGGTCAATGGTATCTGTGGCTGATACTTATTGCGATAACAGTACTGAGCTACCTCCTTCCGAAGAATGACCGCATGTCCGCTGGAGCGGACTGGTTCAATCACAAGGGAGCGTTCGTCAAGACATACGAGCTTGCTTCGGTAAAGATCACCAGGGCATTCGTACACGCCTCGCTGGACCTGGTCGACAGGGAGGGGAGCAAGACGTCCACAAATCTGCCCGATATTCAACAAAATCGCGAGTTGTGGGATCTGGTCTACAACGGAATCCTGCATTCTGTTCACAACGGCGCAGAGACGAACAGTCAAGCCCTGGAACAATTGCGGCTGCGTAGCAGAATTCGATGAATTGCCCTGGTCGGATCGGCCACCCACGTCTCACCGATCAAGGTGGACCGGCGGGCGGGGAATGAAAGAGGCATTTTCCTGATCTTCCAGGGTGAGCACCTCACGTACTCGCCCTGGACAACGCCGACCGTGATCACGGTACTGCACCGCGCCTGACCCGCGCATCTCGGACGGGCGCCGCGCGTACCGCTGACCGGTGGTTGCCTGCTAACCGCCGCTCGTCGCGCGCGTGCCTCCGTTCCGCACAACTTCCTTGCTGCCAAAAGATGAACCGCTTACGGTCCGAATTCAACCGTTGCAACGGCGTACCTTCCATACCGGAAGGTAGTAAGAAGGCTTTATCGAAACATCGATGAGACCTTGACGGGCTGCCAGAAAAGGATCCTTCACTAACAAAATTACACGATCGGCCGGCCACGATCGGAAGGGAGGAAGTGACAGCCATGGAACCTGTTGCCGCTCGGTCTCATCCCGCTGAATGGGAGGCCCCCGAGTTCGAGGAAATCGGGGGCGCGCCCGAGGTGACCATGTACGTCGCTCGGTTGGACGACTAGCACATGTGGCTGCGGGTGCTGGGATCAGCGGCCGGCGGCGGGTTTCCGCAGTGGAACTGTGGCTGCCCGGCATGTCGTGCGGTACGCGACGGCTCCCGACCCTGCCAGCCCCGCACGCAGTCGTCGATCGTGGTGAGCGGCGATTACCGGCGATGGTTCCTGCTCAATGCCTCACCGGATATTCGTGCTCAGATCGAATCGTTCCCGGCCCTGCATCCGCACGACGACAGGGCGACGCCGCTGGATGCGGTGTTGCTCACCGACGCCGAGCTCGACCACACGCTCGGTCTGTTGCTGTTGCGCGAGGGGCGGGGCGTCGAACTGCACGCCACCGACACCGTGCACGAAACGTTGTGCGAAGGAACATCGTTGCTCCGCACTCTCGGACGCTACTGCCCGGTCGAGTGGCGACCGGTCGTTCCGGAAGCCGACGTGTCCCTGGGAAACGGAGTCTCCTACCGCGCCTTTGACGTTCCCACCACAAAGCGGACGCGCTTCGGGCCAGGGAAGGAGCACGGACGGGTGGTCGGCTACCGCCTGACCGACGAGCGCAGCGGCCAGGCAGCTGTGTACCTGCCGGGCGTGCAGGAGCTCACGCCCGCGGTGCGCGAGCAGCTGGACGATTGCGCATGCCTGCTCGTCGACGGAACTTGCTGGCAGGACGACGAGTTGATCCAACTCGGCCTGGCGGGTAAGACGGCACGCGAGATGGGGCACTTGCCGGTCGGCGGTCCCGATGGCAGTCTCGAACTCTTGTCGCCGCTACCCATCGAGCGCAAGATCTACATACATATCAACAACACCAATCCGATCCTGCTGGAAGACGCGCCGGAGCGGCGTATCGTCGAGGAGCGTGGAATGGAAGTAGCCATGGACGGGCTAGAGGTGTGGGTCTAGGGCCGCGATGACAACAACGGATACCGACACTCTCGTCGAAGCGCTGCGTTCCCAGTCGCAGCGATATCACGACCAGCACCCCTTCCACGTCAAGATGAACGAAGGTCGGCTGAGCCGCCGGCAGATACAAGGCTGGGTGGCGAACCGCTTCTACTACCAGGAGAACATCCCCCGTAAAGATGCCGCCATCCTTGCCAACTGCCCCGACGTCGAGGTGCGCAGGCGGTGGATTCGCCGCATCCTCGACCACGATGGCACGGTGAACGGGGAGGGCGGCATCGAGGCATGGTTGGCCCTGAGCGAAGCGGTGGGGCTGACGCGCGAAGAGGTGCTCGACGAACGTCATCTGGTGCCAGGAGTGCGATTCGCCGTCGACGCGTACGTCACGTTCGCCCGTACCCGGCCGTGGGTCGAGGCGGTGGCGTCGTCGTTGACCGAACTCTTCGCGCCGGACCTGATGAGTGAACGCCTCGCCGCGTTCGAGCGCAGCTACCCGTGGGTCGACCGGGATGGCCTCGCCTACTTCCGGGCCCGGCTCGACCAGGCTCCCCGCGACTCCGAACACGCCTTGGAAGTGGTGACCGAACACTGCCGATCAGCCGAGGAACAGGAGCGCGCTGTGGCGGCGCTGTCGTTCAAGTGCGACGTTCTCTGGAGCATGCTGGATGCCATCGACCGAGCCTATGCGGACTGAGCGAACCGAGACAGCGATGAGCGATGCGGTGCGATCATCAAGCCATCCCCGGCTTTCACCGCACGTTCGATTGACGTTCGATCGAGTGCGGGAGCGACACGTGCTGCTGGGACCGGAGTCGGTATCGGTGCTGAACCCGACGGGTGCGGCCATTCTCGACCTGTGCGACGGGCAGCGGACGGTGGCGGAGATCGTGGGGGAGCTGCGCGAGGAATACGATCATGTGGTCGGCGACGAGGTGCGGAATTTCCTTGCTCGACTGGTCGCCAAGCGGTGCGTGGAGCTCGGCGATGACTAGGCCGTTCGGATTGTTGGCGGAGCTCACCTACGCGTGCCCGCTGCACTGCGCCTACTGCTCGAACCCGCTCAACCTCGCCGACTACCGCGACGAGCTGACCACCACGCAGTGGCAGCGGGTGCTGACCGAGGCTCGTGATCTCGGTGTCCTGCAGCTTCACCTTTCCGGCGGTGAACCGCTGCAGCGCCGCGACGTGGTGGAGATCGTGAGCAGTGCCAACGAGCTTGGCCTGTACACGAATCTCATCACGAGCGCGCTCGGCCTCTCATCGCGTCGTGCGGAACAGCTCAAAGCGGCGGGCCTGGATCACGTACAGATCAGCATCCAGGCCGACGAGCAGGCCGAATCAGACCGGATCGCCGGCACTCCCTCCTTCGAGCGCAAGATCACGGCAGCTCGTCTGGTGAGGGAGCTGGATTGGCCGCTCACCTTGAACGTCGTCCTCACCCGGCAGAACATCAACAGGATCGACGGCATCCTTCGGATGGCCGAGCAGCTGCACGCCGACCGCCTCGAGTTGGCCAACACCCAGTACTACGGCTGGGCGTTGCGCAACCGCGCAGCGCTGCTGCCGAGCAGGTCGCAACTCGAGCGGGCCGAGGTTGCCGTGCGGGCCGCACGTGAGCGACTGGCCGGGCAGCTGGAAATCATCTACGTCATTCCCGACTACTACAGCCAGTACCCCAAACCCTGCATGGATGGCTGGGGGCAGCGACAGCTCACCGTGGCGCCCAACGGCGACGTCCTCCCCTGTCCAGCCGCGCAAGCCCTGCCGCTGCCTCGGGCGAGCGTGCACGAGGATTCCCTGGCGCGGATTTGGGAGGACTCCGCTCTCTTCCAGCGGTTCCGCGGAACAGCTTGGATGCCCGATCCGTGCCGAAGCTGCGAGCGCCGCGAGCTCGACTTCGGCGGGTGCCGCTGCCAGGCCTTCCAGCTCACCGGCGATGCCGCCCGTACGGACCCGGTCTGCCATCTATCGCCGGATCACGGGATCGTGACCGAGGCGGTGCGGGCAGCCAACGAGCCGGCTCACTCAGGTGAAGCCGTACTCGTTCCCCGGCCGCATCCGCGCCGCTCCGCCTAACGCGGGCGCTCGGCCCCGGCGCTCGGCCGGATATCGCCGTCAGTCCACTTCGACCGGAGTGGTCCCGAGCACGACGAAACTGACGATCCAGTAGACGGCGTAGAGACCGAGCAACGTGAAGCCGTGCCATCTCCTCAGCCGGCCGGTGGAAAGGAAGTACGCCGCGAGGCCAGTCAGAACGATCAGTGCGGGCAGGTGCCAGGACAGCACGTGGGGGCCGATGATGATGCCACCAGCGAGGAGAATGATGCCCAGTTTTCCGGTGACCGAGAATACGACGCTCCCAATGACGTTTCCAACGCCGATCTCCGGTGCGCCCTTGCGCACTGGTTCCACCGTCAAGAAGATGTCCTCGATGGTCAACACGATCGTCGCGATGGTCGCGCCGAAAAGAGTGCCTTCGAGTCCGTAGGTTTCCAGGATGCCTTCGGTTCCGATGCCCGTGGTCGCGGCACCGACAATGAGACCGCCGATGGCGAGAATCGCCAACCCGAGCCCCGCCCAGCCGGAATGTTTGCGTGCTTCCGAGAAAGGCATGTCCGCGGCGAAGCCCCGCCCCGGCGCTGCGCTCGGTGGTTCCAACCCGCCGCCGGATGCGGCACTTCCCCGGTAGGCCGGCGCATCCCTGAGGGGTGGCGTTTCTCCTCGCGTCCCTCGGACGACGGCATAGGCTTCGTACATTTCCGCGTCACGAAAAACCGGTGTCTCGCCTCTGGATTCCCGGACGGCGACGTAGGTAATGAACAGCACGAACAGCCCGAGGAGAATTATGCCGTGCGTAACGGTAAGTGGCGCGGTCAGCGTGAACACGATCATCACGAGCGGCGCGGCAGCGAAGATGACTACATAATTGCGCGGAACACTGATGTCGGTTGGCGTGAGGATCGCGGCAAGGGCGAGCACGACCCCTGGCAGCGAGAGCGCGGTTCCGAACACGATGCCGAGCGCGGCCCCGTCGAGGTCTTCGAGGTTAAGCGCGACACCGAGAAAAATGTCGTCGAACTCGATGCCCGTGAAGACAATGGCAAGCAGAAATACCGAAACCTTGAGACCGCTCGCGACCCCAACGAGGTAGCCAATCAGCTTTTCGGCGCTGTATATCAACAGCGCGGCCCCAGAGATAAAGATGAACACCGATGTCATAGCCGAGCCTCCCTGTAGACCCGTCCGGTTGAAGCGACCCGGCGCGGATATCGTCGCGGGTACGATGACGTGATCGAAGCCGCGCAAGCAACAACTCTCGAACTAACGGTGCTTCGTTTGCCACGAGCGGATGCTCGCGGCAAACGAATGGTCGGCGTGTCTACAGGCCGAGAAGCCGTCGGACTTCGGGTGCGTGCCGGCGGGAAACCGGAACGAACTCCGGCGCGCGGGGATCGGTAATGAGCAACAGTTCGCCCTTGACACCCCGCTCGAGCTCCGCGACCCGGCGGAGATTGACGAGGAAACGACGGTGTACCCGGCAAAACCCGTGAGGGCTGAGCGCCTGATCGACGTTGTCCAATCCCCGGATCGCCGCCTGGATCCTTCCTCGGTCGGTGCTCAACCAGACCGTGTTCCGGTCGGCCTCCGCATAGCGGATCTCCGATGGCGTCAGCAAGATCAGGCGATCATCCCGGATACCGATGATCCGCTCCGAACCGGGCGGCGGCGATCCGCCCGCAGCGGGATCCTCGTATGCTTCGCCCTCCTGCTGCCCGAATTCGCAGAACATCCCGACCAGGCGGTTCTCCGCGAACAGGGGGCGCATGCTCACCGGTATCGCGCTGTCGTTCGGCGTCACCGCCAGCCGGGCAAACCCACGCCATCGCCGATGAACGAGTGATTGCCTTGTCGCCCATCGCACCACAGTGGACAGTTCCGGAACATCTGGCAGCCATCGCTCGGACGGCGCGACCATGGGATCGTCACCCGGCATCCCGAGCAGCGAAATCGCCGCGTCGTTTCCGATGATCGCCCTGCCACCGAGGTCGAGGCACATCAGCGGGCTGCCCACCTTCGACGACTCCTCGGCGAACCTGGCTATCACACTCTGGCCGTCCGCAACGGCCCGCCAGTGCATCTCCGATTCAACGCTCGCCGCTGCTTTCTCCAGCCAACCTGGTACCCGCTCGGACAGATGCTCGCCCCACCGCGAGACGTCGATCGCCGCGAGTGGCGTGCCGGTGACGACATCGCGAATCGCGATTCCCGCACAAGCCCATTCGTGGAAGCCCGCGCACCAATGCTCCGGTCCGGTGACGGTCACCGCGCCGGAAACCTCGAGCGCGGTCCCCATCCCGTTGGTCCCGGTCGTCCGCTCTGACCACGCCGACAGCGGGGCGAGGTTGCTTTCCTCGGCCCGCCTGCGTGCGTCCGGGGCACCGTAGGACGCCAAGACCCGCCCACTGCCGTCGGACACCGCGACGATCCCACCGTCCTGCTCCATCTCACGGCCGGCCAGGGCGGCAAGGCCGCCGAGCTTCGTCAAGATCACGTCCTGATCGAACCGATGATCGTTGTGTTCGGCCGCGCCAGGTGCTGATCTCAAGCACGGGTCGACCTCGTACAGGTCCCGGCAGCGGCACCACGAAGCCAGGATCTCCGGACGCACCCCGTGAATGATGCCCTCGCCGGTCGCGAAGCTCTCCCACGCGCGGGCGACGGCGTGCTCGGTAGCCGCCAGCGAAGCACTGCGCCCGCTCGCCGCACTCGTGCTTATCGTCAACGGTGGCTCCCTCCCTGCACCCGACTTCGTTGTCGCTGACGACGGAGCGCAAGCCGCTTAAACGCACCGTGACATCTCTCACAGCCTAACGAGATCGTCTGGCCTGCTCAAGGTCGATGCCGCTGGTCTGGGCGGGCTTCACGTTCCAGCCGCCAGGCGTTCCAGCTCCATGTCCGGGGAGTACCTCCCGTCCCGTGCGGCCGCGTTGCAGCGGGCTCGATGCGCCAGAACTTCCTGCGCGGCCACGACGTTCCAGTTCTCGCCACCCCACTCGGACAGGGTGGGAGCGAGCAACGCGCGACCGTACGAGAACGTCAGCTGCCACGGCTGCGCCGGCCTGCGGTTGATCGCGTCGAGATGCGACGTGGCGGCCTCGTCGCTCTGACCACCGGACAGGAACGCGACTCCGGGGACAGCCGCGGGGACCGTCCTGCGCAGGCACCGGAGCGTGGCATCCGCGACATCGTCCACAGTGGACCGGTTGGGGCACCGAGTTCCTGGCACCACCATGTTGGGTTTGAGCACGATGCCCTCGAGCAAGACCTGCTGACGAGCCAGCTCGTCGAACACGCCGCGCAACACCACGTCCGTGACGGTCTCGCACCGCGCCAGGCTGTGCTCGCCATCCATGAGGACCTCCGGCTCGACGATCGGCACCACGCCTGCTTCCTGGCACAGTGCCGCGTAGCGAGCCAGCGCGTGGGCGTTGGCCGACAGGCACGCTCGGGTCGGCATGCCGTCGCCGATCGTGCTGACCGCGCGCCACTTGGCGAATCGCGCGCCCTTCGAGGCGTATTCGCCGAGGCACTCACGCAGGCCATCCAGACCTTCGGTCACGGTCTCTCCCTCGGCGCCGGCCAGTGCTTTCGCGCCGGTGTCAACCTTGATTCCAGGCAGGACTCCCGATTCCGTCGCCGCTTCCGGGATGGGAACTCCGCGACCGTCGACTGGCGGAAGGTCTCGTCGTACAGGATCACGCCGCTGATCCACTCGCCAATTGACGGTGTTGTGACGACGAGCTCCCGGAATGCGCGACGCCGTTCCCCGTCCGCGGCGATTCCCTCGGCTTTTAGCCGCTTGTTCATCGTGCCGATGCTCTCGTCGGCGGCGAGGATGCCCTTGCCAGGCGCCACGAGCTCTCGAGCGGTCCGCATCAGTTCCTGATCGTTCACGGGCGTGTTCCTTCCGCGAGTTCTGGCGCACTACCGCACCGGTCGGTACGTCATTCCTGGGCTCCGGTCAGGTTCCCGCCGAAGTCCGCGGGCTCAAGCCGGGTGAGGTCCTCCCGGTCGCACAGGTTGGTTTCGTCCAGCAGGCGGCTGGCGTGGCGGAGCCGGGCGCGTTCCATCGCGTTGCGGACACTGCGCGCGTTCGCGAAGCGCGGCTGGTGCATCCGATGCTGGAGGTGGGCGCGGAAGGTTTCCTCGGCATCGCAGGAGAGTTGATACCTCTCCTGCCGCAACATCAGGTGCGCGATCTTGACGAGCTCGTCGAGATGGTAGTCGGGGAAATCGATGTGGTGCGCGATGCGCGAGCTCATCCCCGGATTGGACGTGAAGAAACCGTCCATCCGGTCGGTGTAGCCGGCGAGGATGACGACGAGGTCGTCGCGCTGGTTCTCCATGACCTGCAACAGGATCTCGATGGCCTCCTGGCCGTAGTCCCGCTCGTTCTCGGCACGGTAGAGGTAGTACGCCTCGTCGATGAACAGCACGCCGCCCATCGCGCGCTTGAGCACTTCCTTGGTTTTCGGGGCGGTGTGCCCCACGTACTGGCCAACAAGGTCGTCGCGGGTCACGCTCACCAGGTGACCCTGCTCGAGGTAACCCACCCGGTGCAGCAGCTCGCCCATCCGCATCGCGACCGTGGTCTTTCCGGTGCCGGGATTGCCGGTGAAGCACATGTGCAGGTTGGGCCGCGAGGAGCTGACGCCGAACCGTTCCCGTAACCGGTCGACCAGCAAGAGTGCCGCGATCTCGCGGATGCGGGTCTTGACCGCGGCCAGCCCGACGAGCTCTCGATCGACGCTGGCAAGGACCTCGTCGATGCCGGCCGCCTTGCGTTCCGCGGCCAGATCCACGGTCGCATCCGCCGGCAGCGCTTCCTCCTGACCGTCCTCTGTGGACCATTCCGGGTCCCGATCCGGCTGTGCCATGCCGAAGGCCCCGCGCCGCCGCATTGCCGTGCTCATGCCCGGTACCGATCACCTTTCGGTCGCTCGATGGCGTATGGGTGCGTGGTGTACCGCAGCCGCCGGTCCGTGGTTTCGTGCCGGTCGAGGCGGAAGCCCGGTTCCTCCGCCGGCCGGTTGACGATGAACGAGAGGGCGGTCGTCTGGCGTCCAAGGCTCGCGTCGTAGGCGTTCACCCGGATGTAGTGGTTCGGGTAGGCGTGCCGGCATTCGTTGACTTCGTACAGCACACCGGCCGCGTCCTTGAGGTCGAACATCGGCAGTCCCCACATGTCCCAGTAGTGGTTGCGGGGGTGCGGATCATCGGTGAACTCGACCGAGAGTGGCCAGCCGTGGTTCAACGCGTACCGCACCTGAAGCCGGATCTCGTCGTCGGTCAGTTCCGGCAGGTACGAGAAGGTGCCCTGGGTGATGCGCATCGTGGTACCTCCTAGACCACCGTCGGCGTCTCGACGACGTCCGGCGTGTCCGTGGATTCGTAGGTGAAGCTGACGTCGCCCCAGGTGGTCAGGGCGATGTCGAGCTCGCGGCTGTGCTTGGCCGCGGTCCGGAGAATGTCCGGCCCCTCCGCGAGGTAGTTGCGGCCCTCGTTACGCGCCTTGATCATCGCTTCCACCGCGACCCGGTTGGCGGTGGCACCGGCCGCGATCCCCATCGGGTGGCCGATGGTGCCGCCACCGAACTGCAAAACCACGTCCTCACCGAGGTAATGCAGCAGCTGGTGCATCTGCCCGGCGTGAATTCCGCCCGACGCGACCGGCATCACCCCAGGCATCGATGCCCAGTCCTGCTCGAAGTAGAGCCCCTTCAGGGGATCCGGCTGCGCCTGGTTTACCCGCAGGACGTCGTAATAGCCGGCAACCGAGCCGGGGTCGCCCTCCAGCTTGCCGACCACGGTGCCGGCGTGGATGTGATCGACTCCGGCCAGCCGCATCCATTTCGCGATGACGCGGAAGTTCACGCCGTGGTTCTTCTGCCGGCTGTACGTGGAATGCCCTGCCCGGTGCAGATGCAGCAGCATCCCGTTGGCACGCGCCCATTTCGCCATCGACTGGATAGCGGTGTAGCCGATGGTCAGGTCGATCATCACGATGATGCTGCCAAGCTCCTTGGCGAACTCGGCCCGCTCGTAGATCTCCTCCATCGTCCCCGCGGTGAGGTTGAGGTAGTGGCCCTTGATCTCACCCGTCTCCGCCTGCGCGCGGTTCACGGCTTCCATGCAGTGCAGGTAACGGTCCCGCCACCGCATGAACGGCTGGGAGTTGATGTTCTCGTCGTCCTTGGTGAAGTCCAGCCCGCCGCGCAGTGCTTCGTAGACCACCCGGCCGTAGTTGCGTGCGGACAGCCCCAGTTTCGGCTTCACGGTGGCGCCGAGCAGCGGCCGGCCGTGCTTGTTCAGGTACTCGCGCTCCATCACGATGCCGTGCGCCGGCCCCTGAAACGTCTTCGTGTAGTGCGGCGGGATGCGCATGTCCTCCAGTCGCAGCGCCCGCAGCGCCTTGAAACCGAAGACGTTGCCGATGATCGACGAGGTCAGGTTGGCGATCGAGCCCTCCTCGAACAGATCGAGGTCGTAGGCGATGTAGGCGATGAACTGACCGTCTTGTCCTGGAACCGGTTCGACCCGGTAGCACTTGCCCTGGTAGTGCTCGTAGGTGGTCAGCCGGTCGGTCCACACCACCGTCCAGGTGGCGGTCGACGACTCGCCGGCCACCGCCGCCCCGGCTTCCTCGGGCGGCACGCCGTCCTGAGGGGTGACGCGGAACGCCGCGAGCACGTCGGTCGGCTTCGGCTGGTAGTCCGGCTGCCAGTAGCCCATCTCGGCATAGGGGATTACCCCTGGGCCCCACCGTTCGGTTTCCGCTGTCATCGCGCCTCCTCCGATCATCGCTGGCATTGACGATGCCGGCCGGAATAAGCAATTGTCTATCAAGAATTACCGGCCAATTATCAAGTGAAAGCTTCAGATTGCTCGCGGACCACGGGAGGGGCGGCGATGACCCTCACCCAACTGCGCACGTTCCTCGCCATAGCCGAGACGGGATCCGTGCACGCCGCCGCCGACCGGCTCTTCATCACGCAGTCGGCGGTCTCCGCATCGCTGACGTCGCTACAGAAGTCCCTCGGGCTCCGCCTTCTCGAGCGGGACGGTCGCGGCGTGCGCCTTACGGATGCCGGAAAGGTCTACGCGCACTACGTTCGCGGCGTTCTCGGCCTCCTCGACGAGGGTCGCAACGCGGCGAGCGCCGAATCCGACCCGGAGCGCGGGGAGTTGCGTATCGCCGCGGTCACCACGGCAGGCGAACGGATCCTGCCCTGGATCCTCGCGGATTTCCGCGCCCAGCATCCTCGTATGGGGATCAGCATGGAGGTGGGGAACCGGGATCGGGTCCGGCGATTGCTCGAGCGCCACGAGGTCGATCTGGTGCTCGGCGGGCGGCCCGACTACGAGCGCGAGGTGACCGTCCTCGCGGTTCGCCCACACGAGCTGATCGTCGTCGCACCGCCGGAAGCTCCGCCAACCGAACAGGGCACGCCCACCTGGCTCAGGCGGGCGACGTGGCTGCTGCGCGAGCCGGAGTCAGGCACCCGCGCTGTCACCGAGACCTTTCTGGCCGGGCTGGACCTTGGGGCTGCCCCCCGCACGCTCACCATGGGTTCGAACACCGCGATGCGCGAGTCCGTCGCGGCTGGCCTCGGAATCACGCTCATCTCACGGGACGCGGTGGCGCGCGAGCTGGCCGACGGGCGACTCGTGGAAGTGCCGGTGCCCGGTGCACCACTGGCCCGCGACTGGCACCTGGTGGCCAATCCCGGTCGCCTTCCAGCCACCGCCGCGATGCTGACCGCGCACATCCTCGGCACCGGCAACTTCCACGCCCCTGCTCAGCCGGAGCCGCCCGGCGACGAACACCCACCCGGAGCCTGAAGCGGAGTCCGATCCGGGCACCCGTTTCAGCGCGCCGCGTCAAGCAGGTGGTACAGCAACAGCAACTGGGTGATCGCCAGCGGTTCGCTGCGCTCGCCACCGCCCAGCTCGCCGAGCGTCTCCGGCGGATCCCCCGCGTCCACGCCGAGCAGTGACCAGATCGCTTTCTGCACAACGGTGCTTTCCTCCCGCGGTGCGTACCCGTGGATGTGCAGGGTGTCCACCGGGCGGCTGTCCACGTCCCTTGTCAGCTTCAGGTGGATCGCGCGGCGCTCGCTGTCCGCGAGAATCTTGGTCAGGTCCGGGTGCCGGATGGTTGGCCGTAGCATCAGCTCGGCCGAAAGCGGGGTGCCGGGCGGATCGTCCCTGCTGGCGATGGGCGCGAACCGCACAACCAGATCGGCGAATTCCCGCTGCGGCCGGATGAACTCCGCGGATTCCGGTTCCCGGCGCGTCAGCTCCGCGAGCACTTGCTCCGCGCGGTACCCGCGCTTGCCGGTATCGCGGCTGACCTTCCACTGCTGGCGGATCTCCTCAGGAGGATCCAGATAGATGCTGATGTCGAAGCAGGCGCGGGCCAGCTTGGTGTGCAGCGGCAGCAATCCCTCCACGATGACGAACTCGCGGGGCTCCACCAGTTCGGGGCGGGCCAGCGAGCCGGTGGAGTGGTCGTACACCGGCTTCAGGATCGGCTGCCCGGTGGCGAGCAACTGCAGATGCTGCTCCATTATCCGCACGTAGTTGCACTCCGGGTGCAGCGCCGTGAACGGCAGCTCCTTGCGTTCCTGGCGGTCGTAGCGGTGGTAGTCGTCCACGCATATCGCGGTCACCCGCTCCCGACCGAGCGCGCGCGCCAGGCCGGTGGTCAGCGTGGTTTTGCCGGCCGCGCTGTCTCCCGCGATGGCGATCATGACAGGGCGCCGCACGGGTACCTCGCCCACCCGCTGGATCCGGATCAACTTGTCCGGCATGCTGCCTCCTTCCGGTGTGCGGTGTCGATCTGGGCCAGCGCGGCCCGCACCACCGCGGACACGGTGAATCCGAGTTCCGCGTACACCACCGGCCCCGGCGCGCTGGCGCCGAAGCGACGCAGGCCGAGGACCGCATCCCCCGGCCGCGCGAGCCCGTGCCAGCCGTGCGGCACACCGGCTTCCACCCACACCGCTGGGCAGTCCGGCAGCGACACCGTGCCCGCCTCAAGCGCCTCGGCGAAACGTTCTCGCCACGGCACGGACATCACCTGTGCGGCCACCTCGCACGCGGTCAGCTCCTGCGCGGCACGCAGCGCGAGATCCACCTCGGAACCGGTGGCCACCAGCAGCACGTCCGGCGCGCTGGAACCGTGCAGCACCACCCTGGCGCCCGACCTCCCGATCACGCCGGGTGAAATAGGCTCGAGCACCGGCAGGTTCTGCCGGGTAAGCACCAGCGCGCTCGGGCCGTCCTCGTGCAGCGCCACATGCCAGCAGGCCGCGGTCTCGTTCGCGTCGGCAGGCCGCAGCACCCGCAGGTTCGGGATCAGCCGCAGCGACTCCAACTGCTCGATCGGCTGATGGGTCGGCCCGTCCTCACCGACCGCGATGGAGTCGTGCGTGAACACGAAAACCACCGGCAGCCGCATCAGCGCGGCCAGCCGCAACGTCGGGCGCAGGTAGTCGGCGAAAACCAGGAAGGTGCCGCCGTACGGGCGCAGCCCGCCGTGCAACGCGATGCCGTTCAGCGCGGCGCCCATCGCGTGCTCCCGGACGCCGAAGTGCAGCGTCCGCCCGGAATACCGGCCGGGCCCGACATCGCCAGACCCCGGGATCGTGGTGTTCGTGGAAGACGCGAGGTCGGCCGAGCCCCCGACCAACGCCGGATACGCCGCGCCGAGCTCGCCGAGCACCGCACCGGAGGCCTTCCTGGTCGCCATCGCGGTGCCCGGTTCGAACGTCGGCAACCGGGCGCCCAGGTTCGCGGGTGGCCGTGCGGGCGCCGAAAGGTCCCAGGTGGCGGCCAGTTCGGGGTGTGCGCGGGCCCAGCGCTCCCGCTCGTGCCGCCACGTCTGGTGACGCTCGGCTGCCTGTGCCGCGAGTTCCCGGCAACGCAGGGACACCGCCTCGGGCACGTGGAACCGCTGCTCCGGCCAGTTCAGCGCGGCGCGCACGGCCGCGAGTTCCTCCTCGCCGAGCGGGGCGCCGTGTGCCGCGCTGGTGCCGGCGACGGTGGGCGCGCCGTACCCGATCACGGTGTGCATCGCGATCATGCTCGGCCTGGTGTCCTCGGCTGCCCAGGCGAGCGCGTCGGAGACCTCGGCGATGTCGTTGCCGTCGGCGACTCGCTCGGTGTGCCAGCCGTACGCGGCGAACCGGGCGAGCACGTGGTCGGTGCAGCTGGCGGTGGCCGCGCCGTCGATGGTCACGTTGTTGTCGTCGTAGAGCACGATCAGCCGGCCGAGCCCGAGATGCCCGGCGAGCGAGGCGGCCTCGTGGCTGATGCCCTCCATCAGATCCCCGTCGCTGGCAAGCACCCAGGTGCGATGGTCGACGACGGTGTGCTCCGCGGTGTTCACCCGCGCCGCCAGCATTCGCTCGGCCAGCGCCATGCCCACCGCGTTGCCGAGTCCCTGGCCGAGCGGCCCGGTGGTGGTCTCCACGCCAGGGGTGAGCCCGAACTCCGGGTGACCTGGCGTGATCGAGTCCCACTGGCGGAACCGCCGCAGCTCGCCGGCCGGCAGGTCGTAGCCGAACAGGTGCAGCAGCGCGTACAGCAACATCGAGCCGTGGCCGGCGGAGAGCACGAACCGGTCCCGGTCCGGCCACCGAGGGTCGGCGGGATCGTGCCGCAGGAACCGGGACCACAGCGCCCACGCAGGCGCGGCGGCCCCCATCGGCAGGCCGGGATGCCCGCTGGCCGCCTGCTGTACGGCGTCCGCGGCGAGCATCCGGATGGTGGTGACGGCGAGTTCGTCGATCTGGTCGGACGGTTGCTGGTCGATCGCACCGCCGGAATCGGCGAGCAATTCGCTTCCCGGAGCGCGCATGCGGCCTCCTCGGCTCGGCTACACGGGAGGTTCCGACGGTAAGGCGGCGTGCGCCGTATCTCGTCCCCCGCGCGGGGGGACGGATGGGGGATTCGGGTTGCCTGCGCTGCTGGACGTCGCCCGCGCTGCTGGACAGCTGGAAGTGCCTTGATTCGCGGGTCACCCGTGGCCGCCCGATCTGCGTACCCTCACGCTATGGCGACCCAACCCCTCCGGCTGGTCGTGGTCGATGACCACGAGATGGTGCTCGAGGGGCTGAAGGCGGTCCTTGCCCGGTTCCGGGGTCGGGTGCGGGTGGTCGGCGAGGCGGTCAGCGCGGATCTGGCCGAGCCGCTCGTCGCCACGCTCGACCCGGACGTCGTGCTGGCCGATGTGCGGCTGCGTGGCTCGGTGAGCGGGCTGGACCTGTGCCGGCGGCTGGTCGAGGCGAAGCCGGACCGCCGTGTCGTGCTGCTGTCCGCATACGACGACGAGCAGTACCTGTATCAGGCGCTGCGCGCCGGCGCGGCCGGCTACCTGCTGAAATGGATCGAGGGTGCGACGCTGGTCGGCCAGCTCGAATCGGCCATGCAGGGCGAGACCGTGGTCGATCCGACCATGGCAGGCCGCGCCGCGGTGTCCGCGGCCAGGTTGCAGGCAGGCGAGTTCTGGCCGGGTGCCCATCTGAGCTTGACGCAGCGGGAGAGCGAGGTGCTCGGGTACCTGGTGTCCGGCCTGAGTAACCGGGCCATCGCCGGCCGGCTGATGCTCGGCGAGGAGACCGTGAAAAGCCATGTGCGCGCGATCTTCCGGAAGCTCGATGTCGGGGACCGCGCCAGCGCCGTGGCTTTCGCACTACGAGAAGGGATCTTCCGATGACCAGGCACGGCCTCGGACTGGCGGACGCGGAGCGGGAGAACGCGCTGCTGCTGCGCATCATCGAAGCGATCTCGGCAGGGCCGGAGCTCGAGGTGCTCTCCAGCAAGGTCGCGGATCTCATCGTGGCCGCGACCGCGACCGATGTGTGCTTCGTGCACGTGCTCGACGACACCGACCGATCGCTCACCCTCGCCGGCGCCACCCCGCCCTTCGACGAGCAGGTCGGCAAGGTTCGCCTGCCGCTCGGCGAAGGTGTGACCGGATGGGCGGCCAGCCATCACAAACCGGTGGTGCTGATCGACGACAAGGAGAAGGACCCGCGCTACCGGTATTTCCCGCAGCTGCGCGGCGAGGAGTACACCTCGATGGTGTCGGTCACGATGGCCAGCAGCCCCGGCGGGCTGGTCGGCGTGCTCAACGTGCACACGCGGGCGCGCAGGGACTTCACCGAGCGGGACGTCCGGTTGCTCACGTCGATCGGCAGCCTGATCGCCGGCGGGATCCACCAGGCCCGGCTGCATCGCCAGCTCGCCGTCCGGGAACGCGCCCACGAGAAGTTCGCCGAGCAGGCCATCTCCGCGCAGGAAGCGGAACGGCGCAAGCTGGCAGCCGATATTCACGACGGCATCACGCAGCGGCTGTGCAGCCTGCGTTTCCACCTCGACGCGGCGGCCGACGCGCTACCCAAGTCGGCGGAGTTCGCCACCGAGCAGCTGGTGCGCGCCTGCCACCTGGCGGATCTCACCTTCGACGAGGCACGCGCGGCGATCAACGGGCTGCGCCCGCCGGTACTCGACGATCTCGGGCTGGCGGACAGCCTCGCCAGCCTCGCGCGCTCGATCGGCGACGTGGACGTGCTCGTTGACGTGCACGAATGCCCGCTTCCGGAGCACGTCGAGGTCGCCATGTACCGGATCGCGCAGGAGGCCCTGCAAAACGCCGTCAAGCATGCGCGGGCGAGCAGCATCCGGTTGAGCCTGCGGGGCTCCGGCGACACCGTGACGCTCAGGGTGCGTGACGACGGGCGCGGTTTCGACGCCGACCCGTGGGTGCCGGGCGGTTCGGCGGATGGCTACGGCCTTGGCAGCATGACCGAGCGCGCCGAGCTGGTCGGAGGGCAGCTGCGGGTACGCGCACGACCCGGTCAGGGCACGACCGTCGAAGCTAGGGTGCCAGCCCAGCAATGAACACCCCGGCCCCGGTGCCCGCCCCGTCGAACTGATCGAACACCGCGGCCGAACCGGTGAAATCCTGCTGGCGCGTGTAGTCGTTGGTGACCACCACGCAGGCCAGCCCGGCCCCCAGTGCCGCGCGCAGCCCGTTCTCGGAGTCCTCAACGGCCAGCGCCCGCTCGGCCGGCACACCGAGCCGGGCGAGCACCGTGTCGTACACCGCGGGATCCGGTTTGAGCGCCGGCACCTCGGTGCCCGTCAGCACGACCGCGAAGGTGTCCCGCGCGAACAGCCGGCGAAGCAACGGCGTCACCCATTCCCGGCTGCCCGTGGTGGCCACGGCGAGCGGGACACCTGCCGCGCCGAGCTCCCGGACCAACTCCGGCACCCCCGGACGCGCCGGGATGTGGCCGTGCGCGACGAGATCCCGGAACCGGGCGGTTTTGTCCGCATGCAGCCGTTCCGCGAGGGCCGGCACCTCGCTGGGGTGGTGGCCGGCTTCCGCGAGGAACGCGGCCAGCCGGTGGTAGCCGCCGGTGATCTCGAGCAGCCGCCCGTATTCCGTTACGTCCCAGTGGTACGGCAGGCCGGCGGCCGCGAAGGCCGCGTTGAACGCGACCCGGTGGCCATCCCGCTCGCTGTCCACGAGCGTGCCGTCCACGTCGAAGATGACCGCGCCAAGCGGATGGGGCGGCTCAGGCGACATGGGGCCGCTCCGGCTTGTGGGAGAAGCACTTGAGGGCGGACGTCCGGCTGCGCACGGCACGGCTGACACGATTGGACACGAGCCGAACCGTATTCGTCCGCTGAACTTCTGACCAGTGAGCGATGTTTCCCGCTGCCGTGTGGGCGAGTTCCGCTCCCGGTCCGGTGGCGGGGACACTGGCCGGTGTGAGCGAGGAACCTGCCTGGTTGGTGTTGGTGTACCGGGTGCCGAGCGAGCCGTCTCGGCTGCGGGCGACGGTGTGGCGGCGGTTGAAGGCCGCCGGGGCCGTGTACTTGGCGAACTCGGTGGCGGTGTTGCCAGAATCCGCGGCCGCGGAGAGGGTGCTGCGCAAGCTGCGGGCCGAGATCGAGGCGATGGGCGGGTCCGGGCAGTTGCTACGGGCCGAGGCGCTGTCCGGGCACGGGGATGTGGTCGCGGCGTTCAACGCCGCACGCGACGCCGAGTATGCCGAGGTGCTGTCGCGGTGCGCGGACTTCCTTGCCGAGATCGACAAGGAGACCAAGGCGGAGAAGTTCACGTACGCCGAGCTGGAGGAGAACGACGAAGATCTGACCAAGCTGCGCGGCTGGCTCGACAAGATCCGCGCGCGGGACACCCTCGGTGCTTCCCGCGCTCAGGAGGCGAGCAAGGCCGTAGAGGGATGTGCCCAGGCGCTGGACGGCTTCGCGGAGAAGGTGTACGCGACCGAAGCCAATCCGTAGCCGTTCAGCTGCTGTTTCTAACAGCTGTTATACTCGATGAGTGACGTTCGTGACTACGTCCTCTGGCCGGGTCGGGCGCTGGCCCCGAGTGGTGTCACCGTGACCGGCACGATCTGGGTAGACGTCCTCCTGGGTGTCGCCGTCGGTCTGCTGCTGGTCTGGCTCGCGCTGATCGTGGTGCTGCTGGTGCTCGGCCCCCGCAAGGGCCTGCTGCGGGAGGCGCTGCGGCTGCTGCCCGATATGTTGCGCCTGCTGCGGCGGTTGGCCGGTGACCCGGACCTGTCCCGTGGAGTGCGTTTCCGGCTCACGGCATTGCTGGCCTACCTCGCGTTGCCCATCGACCTGGTGCCCGACTTCGTACCCGTGCTCGGCTATGCCGACGACGCCATCGTCGTCACCGTCGTGCTGCGCTCCGTCGTGAAACGCGCGGGCATCGACGCTGTTCGCCAGCACTGGCCCGGTAGCGACGACGGCTTCGTCGCGCTCTGCCGGCTCGCCGGACTGAATGCCGTCCAGTAGTTGTGTCGTCTTTCGGTACCCCTTGCCAGCGATACCCCCTGCCCGTATAAATACCAGGTACCCCTAAAGGGTATCTAATACGGCGAGGTCGCGAAGGGCGAGCGAGAATCCGGCGAGGCGCCGGCGGAGGTGTAGCAGATGTCTACGACTGACCTTCCACCCTTGGCCTGCCCGAGGTGTGGCTCGGCAGGCGAAGGATACGCGGGTTGCGCGCGCTGCAAGCGTGCTGATGTGCCGGTGAACCTCGTACCGCCGCGTGCGGACCTGAGGGGGCTGACCCTTGAGGAGTACCGGGGCGGTCCTTGGGGCTGGCCGGCCGCGATGCCGGTTGCACCCCTTAGCGGTATGGGCGAAGGAAACTCGGCGCACGTTGTATTGACTGCCGACGGCGACAAGGTGCTGTGGTTGAAGGACGAGAGCAGGAACCCGACCGGCACACACAAGGACCGGGCCATGACGGTGGGCGTCGCGGCAGCCGTCGCCTCCGGTGCGTCGACGGTCGTGGCGGCGTCTTCCGGCAATGCGGGCGCGGCGGCCGCCGCCTACGCGGCCCGGGTCGGCTTGCGCTGCGTTGTGCTCACCCAGGCGTCGATCCCTCCCGTGCTGGCCGCCCAGATCTCGGCGTTCGGTGCGGAACTGGTGACCTGCCGGGACCGCGAGACGCGTAATCGGACGATGGAGGAGGCGGTCACCGAACGGGGCTGGTACCCGCTGACCAATTATGTGCTCCCGGGTGCCGGTGACAATCCATACGGTAACGAGGGTTACAAGAGCATCGCCTACGAACTGGTTCGCGATCTCGGGTCCGATGTGGATGCTGTTGTGGTGCCAACCAGCGGTGCGGACGTGCTTGCCGGCGTCGAACGCGGGTACCGGGAGCTGGCCGAAGCCGGTCTTGTCGGGCGGGTGCCGAGACTGGTCGCCGCCGAGACCGCCACGGGTGCGTCGTTCACCGAGGCGTTGCGCCTGCCCGACCGCTCGGCGCAGGAACGGGCCGCGGTGCGGTGGCGCCCTTCGCCGGCGTTCTCGATCGGCAGCTCGGCACCGACCTGGCAGGGCCTGCACGCCCTGTGGAGCACCGATGGCGAGGCGGTCGCCGTGCAGGTCGATGAGTACATGTCCGAGCACCGCAGGCTGCCGATGATCAGTGGCCTTTTCCTCGAGGCATCGTCGGTTGTCGCGGTGACGGCTGCCCGCCACCTGATGCGCCGGGACGGAGCTCGTCGGGTGGCGGTGCTGGGCACCGGCAGTGGCTTGAAGGGCCTGACGGGGGATGAGCTTGGTGTTCGCGGGACGGAAGCACGCTCATAGGTCCGCCAGGAGCGCGCCCGCCCGGTTCAGACGCGCGAACTCGGGTCGCGGGTGTGCGTAGCGATGCAATAGTGATGGACCTTTCATTGAAAGAGAGTACTCTCTCACCATGGCGATGAGGGTGTTCGTTGCCGGTGGTACCGGCGCGGTTGGTAGCTATGTGATCCCCGCGCTGGTTCGCGAAGGTCATGAGGTGACCGCGCTCGCCAGGACGCCGGAGAAGGCCAGCGCGCTCACCGCTCAGGGCGCGACCGCCGCCTCGGTGTCGTTGTTCGACCGCGCGGCGTTGACGGCCGCGTTCACCGGGCACGACGCGGTGGTGAACGTGGCGTCCGCGCTCCCGCCGGTGGCGCGGTTCATGAGCGCCAAGGCGTGGCGGAACAACGACCGGGTCCGGACCGAGGGCTCGGCGGCTGTCGTTGACGCCGCACGCGCGGCCGGCGTTGGTCGGGTGATTCAGGAATCGGTCAGCATGCTTTACCGCGACCAGGGGGCAAGCTGGATCGACGAGGACGCGCCCATCGATCGGTTTCCGATGACTCGTGGAAACCATGCCGCGGAGGCGAACACACACGAGTTCTCGGAGGCTGGCGGGACGGGAATCGTGTTGCGATTCGGGTGGTTCTATGGGCCTGGTGCCGCACACAGCGAGTTGCTGTTCGCGCAGGCGCGTCACCGCATCGGCGTTGTGCTTGGACCCCCGGATAGTTACGTCTCATCGATCCACGTCGCGGACGCGGCGGCGGCGGTCGCCGCGGCACTTCGTGCCCCCGAGGGGACATTCAACATCGTCGATGACGAGCCACTCACCAAGCGCGGATACGCCGACGCGCTCGTCCGCGCCGCCGGCAAAACCCCATGGGTGCGCGGGCCCGGCCGCGCCGCGTTGGTCTTCGGCGACCGGCTCACGTCACTGACCCGCTCGCTACGCGTCGGCAATGCTCGATTCCGGACCACAACCGGCTGGGCGCCGCACTATCCGAGCGCCCGAGAGGGCTGGATCGCCACCGCCGCGAGACCGTATTCGTTGTAACGAACCGGAAGGCCGCCAACGAGTACCACTACGGAGGCCCGGCAATCTGGCGCCAGGGCCCTGAGCGGAGGGGGAGTACTCGGATGAGTTCACGAAGTCGCATCCGCGCGGCATTGGTCGTCCTGCTGACCGCGGCCGGGTTGCTCGCCGGGCAGGCGGCCGGTGCTACGCCGTCGCAACCGGCCGGAGCCGGCAAAGGCTGGACGGGAACGTGGGCGTCGTCCATGATGCGGCCCAGTCCAGGGTTCGAGCCGAACTGGTCGGAGGAGGGCTTCGCCAATCACACCGTGCGCCAGGTGGTCCGAGTCAGCGCCGGAGGTGCGGCGGCACGAGTGCGGTTGTCCAATGTCTTTGGGACGAAGCCACTGAAGATCACCGGCGCGACGGTCGCGCGATCCGCCGAAGGCGCATCGGTTCGGCCTGAATCGCTGCGGCACCTGACCTTCCGGCACTCCCGCTCGGTGGTGTTGCCGCCTGGCCGGGAGATGGCCAGCGACCCGGTGCCGCTGCGGGTGTCGCCGCTGGATTCGTTGACGGTCACGCTGTATCTGCCGCGAGCCACTGGACCAGCCACCAATCACTCCTTCGCGAACGCGACGAGCTACCGCGCATCCGGCGATCACAGCGCCGACCCAGGCGGGGATGCGTTCACCGAGACCACGCAATCCTGGTACTACCTGGCTGGCGTCGATGTCACCGGTGTTCCACCGCGCCGTGACGCGGTAGCGGCCTTCGGCGACTCGATCACCGACGGCGCGCTATCCACAGCAGACGCGAACAACCGCTATCCGGACGAGCTGGCCGAACTCTTCGCGTCCAAAGGAAAGCCGCGTGGGGTGCTGAACGCCGGGATCGGCGGGAACCGGGTACTCACCGACTCGCCGTGCCTTGGTGAGAGGGCGACGGCCCGGTTCAAGCGGGATGTACTGGACGAGCCGAGGGTCGGCACGGCGGTCGTGCTCGAGGGCATCAACGACATCGGCTTCGGGGAGTTGGAGCCCAGCCCGGACCCCTGCTTTAGTGGCGGTCCTGACGTCACCGCCGCCGAGCTCATCGCCGGGCATCGCGAGCTCATCCGGCAGGCCCACAAGCGCGGAACCACGGTCGTCGGCGCCACCCTGCTGCCATACAAGGGAGCGCAGTACTACTCGGAGCGCGGCGAAGCGGTGCGCGATCAACTCAACGAGTGGATCCGCACGTCGGGGGCGTACGACCGGGTGGTTGACCTCGACCGGATCATGGCCGCGCCCGACGACCCGGACCTGCTCAACCCGGCCTACGACAGCGGTGATCGGTTGCATCCCAACGACGCGGGCTACCACGCCATGGCGGTCGCGATCGCCCCGTCGCTTCGTTGACGCCTCTCCTCGGAACCAGCACCGGCCTCGGTCATGCCGCCGGTGTGTGAATGGGGTTGCGTCTGGGTTTTCGTTCGGGGTCGATGACGGTTGGGGGGAGGAATTCGGGTCTCCCGTCGGTGGCCATGCGGACTTGCCAGGGGCTGTTGTGGAGTAGTCGGTGGTGGAATCCGCATAACAGAGGCTGTCGCATGAATCGAGCGCTGTGCGGTGCGCCTGATGGGTGTTTTTGTTTGGTCGGGTGATGATGAGGTATGGCTGTGAATGTGCGTTCGGCTGACCGTGACCAGTCG